>DBTN01000018.1 GCA_002307065.1 Akkermansiaceae bacterium UBA1315
GGTATTTTTTCGGGAAAGTCCCGCCGTCCACTCATCCGTTCACGGAGGCATCGGTGAGTTACCGGTCGTCTGCGGTGACGTTTTCTTTTGGGTGAATCCTCAAGGCGCGAAGGTTTGCCCTTTCGCAGCTTAGAATTTTTGGATTAGGAAAGTTCGGCGAAGACCATGGTGCCGGCATTCGTTTGAAAGGTGCTGATCAGAGCGACTTCCACGCTGGAGCCGATTTTTTCGACGGCATGATTTACGACGATCATCGTACCATCCGGAAGATATCCGACGGCTTGATGGTCTTCTTTTCCTCCGCGGACGAGCGCGATTTTCACTTTTTCCCCGATGGTGACGGAGGGTTTCAGCGCTTCGTCGAGATCGTGGATGTTGAGGACGTCGATGCCTTGGAGCTTGGCGACTTTGGTGAGATTTTCATCCACGGTCATCAGCCGGGCGTTGAAGAGTCGGGAAATTTCAATCAACCGGTTTGCCAGTGTTTCATTTTCCGCGGGGCTGCGGCTGTCTTGGATCGAGATCTGGATGTGGGGTGACTTTTGCATCTGCTCGAGGCAATCGAGTCCGCGCTGAGCTCGCAGGCGGTTTCCCCCGTTTGGTGTGTCTGCGGCGAGCTGCAGGTTTTGCAAAACGAAGCGTGGCACGATCAGTCGTCCGTGGAGAAATCCGGCGTTGAGAATTCCTGGGATGCGGCCGTCCATGACGGCCTCCGCGTCAAGAACGATGGGCTGGCCGGACGCGGCGTCCTGGCGGAATCGAACATAAGGGATGATGAAGGCGAATTCGTCGCGATTGCTGCGAAGGGCGAGCACGGCCCCGAGAAATCCGAGGCTGGAATACAAAGCGACATCGAAGGCCAAGCGCAGCGTATCGATTTCTTGCGCGCCCAGTCGGTCCCGGTAGGCGAACGCGAGCAGGTTGGAAATTTCCACCCGGGTGAGCAGCCAGCCGCAAAACAGGCCGACGCCCAAGCCGAAGGAGGCCGTGGAAAATCCACGAAGGGTAAAGCTTTTCATCAATGACTCGATCCAGATGAAAAGTCCGGCAACGCCCAGTCCGAAAAGCAGGCCTTGGCCGATCGAAATTTCGATGGAGCTGCCTGCGGTGCTGAGGGCGATCGCGACTCCGCCGATTTCGCAAACCAACAGATACGTCAGGCGTGCGACGTTGACGGAAGGCGGGGATGACATCGGCGTTTTCGTAAGCGCAGTTTCTGTCATCCGTTAGGGCTCAACAAGGGGAAATCCCGGAGTTGGAAAACCGGTTGAGGCCGCTCACCCTTGATCGTCAGCGGTTGCTTTGATATCACTCAGCGCCGCGATGAAATCTCCGAGAATTTCCGCAGGGACCATGATGGTATCCCGGTTTCCGCCGACATCCTCGGTAATTTTGACCACCATTCCTCGCGAATTTTGTTTGAGATCGAGGAAGAATATTTTCCGATCGGCGAGGATCTTTTCTGTGTGCAATAGGTCACTTTCCACTTAAATCTCCTTGTGTGTTGGTCCTCTGCGACGATTGCGTCACCCTGTTAAATGTCAATTTAATTCCGGGAAGCCAAGTGCGTCGGGAGTGACCGAAATACGGCCGATTTTTCATGCTCGATTTTCTACCATCTCACCGAACGGCGCTTGTACTGGCGCCGATGCAGGACGTGACGGATCTTCCGTTCATGCGGGTTCTCGCGCGTCGAGGGGCGCCGGATTGGTTTGTGACGGAATATTTTCGGGTTCACCCGGATTCGCGATTGGATCGGTATATTTTACGATCGATCGATGAAAACGAGACGGGGCGGCCGGTTTTTGCGCAGATGATTGGTCGAGATGTTCCCCATTTGATTCGCTCTGCGGATGAGTTGGCGCGGCATCCGATCGCGGGGATCGATCTGAATCTGGGGTGCCCTGCGCCGATCGTTTGCCGCAAGGACGCGGGGGGCGGGCTTTTGAGAAATCCGGAAAAGGTTGACCGGTTGATTGGGGAGTTGCGCGAGGCGATCCCGGGGCGGTTCACGGTAAAAACGCGGCTCGGGTATGAAAGTGAGCGCGAGTTTTCCCAATTACTGGAGATTTTCCGAAGCCATGCGATCGACGGCCTGACGATTCATGGCCGTACGGTGAAAGAGCGTTATCAGACGCCGGTCCATCCGGATTGTGTTAAAATGGCGGTCGAGGTGATGCCCTGCCCGGTCATCGCGAATGGGAATGTCATCGATGTGGAAACCGGTTTGGCCTATCTCGAACAAACCGGTGCCGCTGGGTTGATGGTGGGGCGTGGGGCGATTCGGAATCCGTGGATTTTCCGGCAGTTTGTCGAGACGAGCGAGGGGCGGGCCGTTTTTAAACCGGTGCGGCGGGACCTGTTGGAGTATATCACGGAACTCAACGACGAAATTGCCCGGGAAACGAGGAAGTTCCACCCGTTGGCGCATGTCCAACGGATGAAAAAGACGCTGGCCTACATCTGTCACGGGCTGGATGACGAGTTTGAGTATCGGATTCGCCGGATGAAAACGCTCGAGGATTTTGCACAAATTTGTCGCGAGCATCTGGATCAGGGAGGTTTCCTTCCGGCAAAGCCCCCTGCGACTTCCAAACTGTTTTGCGGTTTTGAGAGCCTGACCGGTTTGCCCACAGAGGGTTGAGCGGGATTGGTTTCGGATAACGGATCGTCGGTCCCAAGCCGATCACCACCGGGCTTCGCAACCGATGCCGAGGATCCGAGGCGGCGCGACTTTTCCGCCAACGGGCAAGCCGAGGCCGGAATTGTCGACGCGGGACACGGCATATTCGTCATTCAGGAGATTGGTCCCGAAGAGGTAGATGCTGGCTTTTTCCCACTGATAGCCGAGGCGGGCGGAAAGAAGGCTGCGGGATTCGAGGTGGGTGGTGACCGGATTCGCGGGGTCGATGTAGGTCGAGTCCGCCCAGGAGTAGAGGAGCGAGCCGAAGATTCCGGAAGAGTGAAGGTAATCCGCGCCGATGCTGGCCATCCATTCCGGGGCGTTTGGAAACGCTTGGCCGGACCGGTCGATGCCATCGATTTCCAATGATCGGAATTCGCTATGAACCCATGCGGCGGTGCCGTGAATGGCGAGGCCCTCGAGGGGGCTCCACTGGGTTTGCAATTCGGCGCCGTAGCGGCGGGAGGAGCCAGCGTTTGTCATCAGACGGTCGATTCCGGGGAAGCCGGTGGGGACATCGTAGGCGACTTGCTGGTCCGTCATCCAAGAGTGGAAAATGCCGCCGGAGATTTCCACTTGGTTGGTGATGCGGTTGCGGCTGTAGAGTTCCAGCTCCAGATTGTATTCAGGGTCGTAGGTGCGGGTGATGCCCAGGCTTGCGGCGTGGGCGGTCCCGCCGCTGCGCATCCCGCGAGCGAGACGCAGACCGGTTTCATTTTTCTCGTCCGGCTGCCACGCAAGGGCAATTTCCGGCAGCAATTCGTCGCTGGAAAGGTTCTCGTGATTCGTACTGGTAGGAGAAGTCGAGATTCGCACGAAGGTGTCGGCACTGCGTTCTTCATGGTTGAGGCGCAATCCTCCCTTGATATGCCAAGAGCGGGTGAATTCGTAATCCGCCCGGCCATACAGCGCGAAGACTTCCACCGTTTCAGAAAGGATGCTGGTGAAAGGAGTGCCGAAGACGCTGTAAGGAGAGAAGGGAAGCGTGTAGGGTGGGGCGGGAATCACGCCTTCACCGCTGAGATCGACGGAATACTCACTGTGTTCGTAATAGGCTCCGGTTTGCCATTGGAAATCCCCTTGTTTCTCGGAAAGGTGCGCGTCTTGAGTAAAGCGCTCTTCATCCGTGACGCCATGGATGAACCACTGCAAAAGCGGTGTGGAATCGAAATCGAGCTGCGATCCGAGATCAAGCCGCTGGAATGAGGTCGTGGTGCCGAGTTCCCAATCGTTCGGCAGTTCGAAGCGGGTGTTGAGGGTCGCGGCCCAGCGGTCCGCCGGATAAGATGACGGGGTGTTGAGGGCGGTTTTCCGATCGAAAAATCCGAAGCTTGAGGACGCTTGAGTGAGAGCGTTTGGGTTTCCGCGTGAGCTTTCTTGAATGATGGAGAGAGAAACTTGATCGGGGCGAGTCGCCGTGGGTTTCCACGCGAGCTGAAGCTGATAGCGGTCGCGCGAAGTTTCGGCAAACCGGTCATTGTCCAACGTGACGTTGGTCGCATCGCCTGCGGATTCTTGGTGAAAATACGAAAAGCGTGCGGAAAGTTGATCGGGGATGAGCGCGAAGTTTTGAGCGGCTCCGATGCGTAAGGTATCGGATTCGGCGGCTTCGAGTAGAGCTCTTCCGCTCCAATCGCCGTTGGCTGGAGTGGATTGGATCTGCAATTCTCCCGCTAAAGAATTTGGTCCAGGAAGGGCGGATTGAGGACCTCGGAGGACCGTGGCGGATTCGCGATCCCATAGAACCGGTGGCAGATAGCGTAAAGTCGTGGTCGACAAGGGCGCTCCATCCTCCAAAACTTGGATCATCGGGCTGGAGGAGTTGCCCAGAACGGGAAAAAAACTTTCCTGGCTGACTCCGCGAAGACTGAAATTTCCCGATGTCGGGTTCCCGGAATATCCCCCGGGAATGGTCTGAAAGAGATCTTGAAAGGTAAATGAACTCTCACGAGAATTCGCCATCTGTTCACGATTCACGATCGTGGCACTGCCATCGGGCGAATCGTAAATTTCTCCGAATCGTTTACCCTGAACCTCTAGCGGCTCAAGGGCTGGGATTTGTGCGAATGCGACGAGTGGAAAAGCGGCGATAAACAGAATGGGGTTTGTTTTCATCGTTGAAGGCAGCAGCGCCGCGTTCTGCCAAAGCGCTGCCGAGCGGTCGAGATCAAAGCCCATTTGGGGAGCGTTGCGGCCGTTTGGTTTCGCGGAAGGGCCCGCAGGCCTCTTGGGGTGAATGGGGGGATTTTTTCTTTAAGGCTTCGACAGGAATTTCCGGAGGAAAACGTCGCAATTTTGTTCAAATTGGGCCCCTCTCGCCAGTCGTTCGTGTTGGGTTGAAATTTTTTTTCTTGCTTTGAAATAGTGCATGCAAATTTCGAAAGGCATTATTCGTGTTTAGATGTAACGAGTTACCATTTTCCTTAGGAAATAAGAGGAAAAATCGGGAGAGTTGCGAAATGCATCATTCATTTTTCGAATGGACTTATCCGGGTAATTTTAGTAAATTTTCGCCCCCAACTCCTGTTCCCCATGAATTCCCCTATTAGATTCCGTTTCTTATTTCCAATCGTCGCCGCGTTTCTCACGCTACCGGTTTTTGGCCAGTTGATCGTCACCTACGCGGAAGATCCGTGGGATGTGAATAGTCAATTGTCTGGAACCAGCGTTTACGACTTTAACTCGCTTGCCGTCGTGAGCGGGAGTCAGACTGAGTATACCAATGTCGTCTGGGACGGTGTTGGTACGTTTGACCGGTTGCTCGTTCATAAAGCTGAC
Source organism: Akkermansiaceae bacterium UBA1315 (assembly GCA_002307065.1). Taxonomy (GTDB): domain Bacteria; phylum Verrucomicrobiota; class Verrucomicrobiia; order Verrucomicrobiales; family Akkermansiaceae; genus Luteolibacter. The sequence goes on from DBTN01000018.1 coordinate 5,462, forward strand.
AGATACGGTGGCGCGGTCGACGAGGAAAATCCGAATGGATCAAATTACGCGGTGCAAGGTTTAGGCACCGCCGGATCGACGACTCTTACGTTCACCACTCCTAACGCCTACTTCGGTTTGTGGTGGTCCGCAGGTGACGCCTCCAACATTCTGAGTTTTTATGACGAAAACGGTGTGTTGGTTGCGCAGTTCTCGACCGATACCTTGCTCAACAAGATCGCAGGTGATGCTTCCTACAAAGGAAACCCTCGCACCGAGACGCGCAGCGAAAACCGCGGCGAGTCTTACGCCTTCATCAATTTCTTCGGAGTGGAAGGAACCACTTGGAGCACGGTCGTCTTGAGCAACGGAGCCAACAGTGGTTTCGAAGCGGACAACTACACCACTCGTGAAACCGCTTGGAGTCTCGAAGAAGACGGCCCGCTTCCAGGTTACGTGCTGGCTGTCGTCGACGGTACCGTTGTGACACCGGTTCCGGAAACCAGCTCCCTCTTGCTGGCCGCTGCCGCGTTGCCTCTCGTGCTTCGCCGCCGCCGCGCCGCGATCTAAAGAATCTGGTCCACCAAAACCTTACCAAGCCCGGCTGCGAATGCGGTCGGGCTTTTTTTGTGAGTTTCCGTCGACCGAGCCCTCCCCTCAAGTCAGAAGGGATTCCATTGCTTCCTGATTCGGAGCTGGAGATGGCTGACTCCGAACGTATTCATCGCACGCAGGCAGATCTTGGCTGCTGCCAAAGGCGGAAGAGGTCCGTGATGACAATCAACGGAACGACCTGAGTTGATGTTCATGGAGTGCCAATAAGATCTCCAAAGCCATTTGTCGTGAACGGAGTGATCAAAGATGTATCACAAGTGAGGTGGTCGTGCATCGTTATCCATGAACGCTGCTTTCTGTGCATGAAGAGGCATTTCGTGCACGACAACGGGATTAGTAATGCACGGATGTTCGACAAAGGCGTTTGTCATGCATCGTTTCCCTTTTGATGGACGTCAATCGAGCCGGGTTTGGATGTCGCATTTCGATCCTGGAGCAGTCCGAACGATGATTTCCTTTCGAACACAAAAAACCCCTGCAACTCGTTGAATTGCAGGGGTAAAAAGTGGTACACCCGAAGGAACTCGAATCCCTAACCTTCTGATCCGTAGTCAGACGCTCTATCCAATTGAGCTACGGGTGCGTTGCGCTAAGCGCGGGCGCGAAGAAAGCCAAGATTTGCCGGGATTGTCAAGAAGTTCAGCGCAGGTTTTTTGGAAATTTTTCGGAATGCGGATTTTTCGTTCCTGTTAGACGCAGGAGGCGGCTGATTCGAACTTGTCAAAGCTCGGGATTTTTCATTTAACCCGGGCACTCCCCCCCGGAGTTCCACGTTTCAGCGAACTTCAAATCCCCCCAACACTGCGATTGTTTATGGCATTTTCGTGCCGTCTTCCAATCGGTCGGGGTCGTTTTTGGATCGATGTCTCGGAACCCGCGGGGTGATCCGCGGGATTTTCCCGAAAACAACGAACCAAAATACAATCAATCGATGAAACAATATGGAGCTGAATTTTTCGGGACCTTCTGGCTGGTGCTGGGCGGTTGTGGTAGCGCGGTGCTCGCGGCAGCGTTTCCGGGGGTGGGGATTGGGCTGCTGGGCGTGTCTCTAGCGTTTGGCCTGACGGTGCTGACGATGGCGTATGCGATCGGCCATATTTCCGGATGCCATCTGAATCCTGCGGTTTCGGTCGGTTTGTTCGCTGCGGGGCGCTTTCCGGCAAGTAAGCTGCTTCCCTACATTCTCGCCCAGACCTTGGGCGCGATCGCGGCGGGCGGTGTGCTGTATCTGATCGCCAGCGGAAAGCCGGGTTTTGAGCTGGGCGGTTTTGCGTCGAACGGGTTTGGGGATCATTCTCCGGGAAAATATTCGTTCGTTTCCGCGTTGGTTGCTGAGGTGGTGATGACGGCTGCCTTTTTGGTGATTATTCTTGGGGCGACGGATCGCCGCGCGCCGCAAGGTTTCGCCCCGGTTGCGATTGGCCTCGGTTTGACGCTGATTCATCTGGTTAGCATTCCGGTCACGAATACTTCGGTGAATCCGGCCCGCAGCACGGGGGTCGCGGTTTATGTGGGCGATTGGGCGCTGTCCCAGCTTTGGTTGTTCTGGGTGGCTCCGATTGTTGGAGGTATTCTTGGCGCACTGGTTTACCGGTCGATCGGGGGTAGTCGCGCGGAAGCCTGATTTCGTGAGGAAAACCGGTCGTCATTTTCGGCGACCGGCGTTGGGATACAAATTTGGGATCAACGCAACCCAGGCCAGCGGCCTGGGTTAGTGATGCCGGAATCATTTGAGCGCCAACGGGACGCGATAGGGGGCGATGACGATCACCATTCGATCATCGATTGGGTCGAAATCATCCACCGGTATCGCCCGCCGTTGGCGTGCCGGATCTGGGGGCGATGCCAACCCAGGCCGCTGGCCTGGGCTAAGGGGTGATGCACCGTTGGCGCATGAAGATGAGGTGATGAAAGGATGGCGATGGCTAACGATGAACGACGAGGCGTCAGAGAACATTCGGGCCAACGGTCCGGGATTTTTTAACCCAGGCCAGCGGCCTGGGTTACCGGTTTCAGGAATATTAGCGTCCTAACGGGACGCGATAGGGGGCGATGACGATCACCATTCGATCATCGGTTGGGTCGAAATCATCCACCGGTATCGCCCGCCGTTGGCGTGCCGGATCTGGGGTCGATGCCAACCCAGGCCGCTGGCCTGGGCTAAGGGGTGATGCACCGTTGGCGCATGAAGATGAGGTGATGAAAGGGTGGCGATGGTTAACGATGAACGATGAAATGACCAAGGATCCACAATAGGCGATGATGAACGACGATGAACGATGATGAACGATGATGAACGACGATGAACGACGATGAACGACGAGGCGTCAGAGAACATTCGGGCCAACGGTCCGGGATTTTTTAGCCCAGGCCAGCGGCCTGGGTTACCGGTTTCAGGAATATTAGCGTCCCAACGGGACGCGATAGGGGGCGATGACGATCATCATTCGATCATCGGTTGGGTCGAAATCATCCACCGGTATCGCCCGGTTCCTCCGATATTCGCGGTTGGGCCTCGGCGGAAAAGGGTGTAAGTGTATCTTATGCCTCACCGGGTCGAAATGTGGCGAACCGTTCGCAGAGTGATCACCCTTTTGTTGGTGATCGGGGCGGGGTATTTTCTGGTGGTCCGCCCTTTCGAGAAATCCATTTCACGATCCCAGGCATGGACGGAAAGGAATTTGGAAAAAGTCCTCGGGGCGATCACTCGGTCCGATACAAAGATCGTTGAAGGCCGCGCGGAGATCATCGAAACGGCGGAAATCGCAGAGCTTTCCTTGCTGGAAATGCGGATGAGTGCGACGCGAGAGATCGAACGGTCGGAGAAATTTCTCGGCGGGTTACCGATGGGGACGAAAAAGCTGATTGTGCGCGGTCACTATCAGGTCAAAGGCGGCTACCGATTGAAAAATGGGATTTCGTTGCAAATGATCGACGGCAAACCGGTCGCCCGTTTTCCAAAACCGGAGATTCTTTCGGTCGAGTTGATCGATTTTGATGTGCTGAGTGAAGAAAGTGGCTGGCTCAACCGCGTCCAACCGGCGGACCGGGCGCAAATCCTCCGTGAGCTCCGAGCTCAAATGCGAGAAGAAGCGGAAAAGAGCGGACTGCTGGAAACGGTCGAGGCGACGCTTAGCACCCGATTGCGCGATCTGATGGGCGCGGATTCGGTAAAGGTCGAGCAGGGATTACCTTGAATGGAGTGGTAAATGTCGAGCCCGCGCGATTTCGGCGGAGCCGTTAGTGCGGGCGCGGGGTCGGTTCGTCGCCGAGCATTTTGTCGAGGTCGACGATGCGTTCCCACGGTCCGCGTTTGCGTTGGTATTTGCGCCAGACGACGTCGCGGAGGGCGCGCCAGATTTCTTCGGTAGGTTTTTCGACGCGTTCCCAAACCGGGTCGCGTTTCATGGTGGTGACGAGGATGGTCCAGCGGTCGCCGTGGTAGTTTCCGCGATAATAGCGGGTTCCTTCTTCGGTGCGTTCGCGCCATTCGTGACTTTCCATGGGGGAAGGTTGGCCGGGAGTGGGGGGAAGATGCAAGTGGCAAGATGATGCGGGAAATTTCCGTGGGAGAAGGCGGGGTTGGTGCTTTCTTTTCCAAGGGGTTGATGGCAGAACTGAATCGTGCGAGATCGGGCTCAGCGTGAGGTGGGGAAGGTGTTGATTTACGGAATGGCGCTCGTCGCAGTGGGGGCGGTGATTTCGCCGTGGGTTTACAACGCGTGCATGGCGGTGGCGGAGGTCACGGTGAACAAGCGGACGAATGGGTTGGTGGACCGGTTGGGAGCGATTTTTCGGCAGGCGGATTTCGGGAGATTTTTTGAGTGGGGGATGGCCGCAGCGGCGGTGCTGTTGTTTTTTCCGTTCGTCGAGTGGTTGAGGGTGGGTCGCGGAGAAATTCGTTATCGCGATACACCGTGGTCACTGGTTCGCCTGGATGAACGAGCGGACTTGGCGACGGGGCAACCTTTGCGAAGAAACCGGCGGGGGATCGTGGATTTCATGAAAGGTCTGATGGTGATGGCGAGCGGCATGATCGTGATGGCGTTTGCGTTGTTACAGACGAAGACGTTTGTGGTGCGCGAGGGCCAATGGCCCTTTTCGGAAATGCCGTGGAAAATGTTCGGGGTGGCATTGGGGTTGGCGTTTGCACGGGAATGGGCCTTACGGGGAGTGGTGATGGGGATTTTTCTGCGGGCGATGACGCCGAGGGCGGCGGTGTGCTGGATGGCGGTGGTTTTCGCGGGGTTTCATTCGTTGCGGCCGCCGCCGGAGGTGACGGTGGTCGATCCGGAGGCCGCGTGGGTCGGGCTGGAGGTCTTACGGAAATTGGTGGGACGTTTGGCGGATCCGCGGGTGTGGGTGACGGAGGTGGCTCCTTTGTTGGTTTTGGGCGGACTGTTGGCGCACGCGAGGTTGCGAACGGCATCGTTGTGGATGCCAGTGGGTCTGCATACGGCGTGGAGCGGGATGATGGCGCTTTTCCACCAGTGGCTCTTGCCCGTTCCGCAGACCAGCGCGCTGGTGCGGACGTTGGTGGGAGATTCGCTCCATCGAGGGTTGATCCCACTCGGAGGGTTGATTTTGGTTTGGCTTTTGGTGTATTTCCTGACTCCCCCCGATGTCGCTTCTTCTCCCCGATCGACCTGAACGCCGCGGCTGGCGAAAGCTGGCGGATCGTTTGCTGGATCTGCTTTATCCACCGGTTTGCGCCGTGTGCGAAGCTGCGTTGCGGGGAGGGAGGTCGTTGTGTGATTCGTGTGATGCGAGTTTGCCGCGACTGAGCGAGCCGTTTTGCACCTCGTGCGGCGAGCGATATGAAGGGGCGATCGAGGGTGCGTTTGAGTGTCCGAATTGCAGCGATCTGACCTTTTCGTTTGAGTTCGCTCGGCCGGCGTTATTGTGGGACGAGCGGGCGCGGGAGATGATCCACCGGTTGAAATACGGGCGAGAGTTGCACCTTGCTGGTGAGCTCGGGCGACTGGCGGCGGAGGCATTTGTCGATCCGCGCCTGGCGGTCCCTCTCGAAAACCGGTGGCCTTTGGTGCCGGTTCCGCTCCATCGGAAACGTCTGCAGCAGCGGCATTTTAATCAAGCGGAGGAAATCGCGCGAGCTCTGGGGAAACTTACGAATCAACCGGTTGTGCGGATGCTCAAACGGGACCGGGCCACTCAAACTCAGACTCGCCTGAGCCGGGCCGAGCGCTTGAAGAACCTGAAAGGCGCGTTTTCTCTCACTCGCTGTGGCCGCCGATTTGTCGGGGAAAATCCTGCGGGGGCCATTCTGATTGATGATGTGTTTACCACCGGTTCCACCGTGGACGCCTGCGCGAAGGCACTCAGAAAAGCGGGTTTTCGAAGAGTCGTCGTGGTGACGGTGATGAGAGGCTAGCGGATCAGACGGGGGATTTGGGCGAAAGGATTTTTAGGACGAAAAAACAGATGACGGCGGTGAGACCCAGTGTGAGGAGGGGAAGCAGGCCCGAGCGCAGGCTGTCGCCGATCCAAAGTGGGCGCAACGGGCTTTCTTCGACTCCGCGGTGGAGGAGGTTAAATCCTTTGAGGGCGAAGATCCATCCGGCGTGCAAGCCGATGGGAAACCAGAGCGAACCGGTTCGGATGCGGGTGTAGGCGAGAATCAGGCCGACGGAAAAGAGCGTGGCGAGTTCGGCGGCGATGAATTGCGGATTGGCGTAGTTGGAAAAAATCGCGGCCAGCAGTTGGAACCCGGCGAGGTAATGCGCGGGGTCGGAAATTTCCGCGCCAGCGGGTGGCTCCATGAAGTGGACGACCGCGAAAACGAAAGAGACGCCGATGCAGGCGGCGACCGGTTTGGCGATGCGCAGCCAAACGCCGAGCAGCAATCCGCGGAACAGCCATTCCTCGATGATCGACGCGCTCAACGCGGGAATGATGGCCTTGTTCAGAAGTTTGGAAAATTTGGGGAAATCCGGGCGCGGGGTGTATGCGCCGGCGAGTTCTAGCACGATTCCGAGCGACCAAAGCAATCCGGCGGCGATGATCAAAGCAGCGAGCCATTGAGAAATTCGCAAACTCCAAGGCAACCGGGATTTGACCGGTTCTTCCAAACGGTTGGCGGATTTTTTCAGGGTTTTGAGGCGGCGGAGGAGAAAGGGCAGCAGAATCAGCGCGGAAAAAACCATGGCCCGGCTGAAATACCGGTCGAGTTCCGCGCGTCCGGCGGAGGCGCCGAGCCATTCTTGAAAGGCGGAGAGATCTTGAGCTGCGGCTTTCGCGGCGAGATTTTTTCCAAACCGGTAAATCCACGGGACGATGGCGGCCGCGAGCAGAATGATGCCTGTTAGCCAAAGGACAACGGCACCGGCTTGGGATTTGAGGAAGCGCATAGATTTAATGATTTGCCAGTCGGCGGAAGCTTGTCCAGTGCACTCTGTGGAAACGCGCTTGCGATAAAGGAGCGGGGCAGAGAGGCTTCCCGCCGCGTGATCAAACAGTATCTTCCTTATTACCGGCACTTGAAAGCGGTGAAACTGCCGTTCGGACTCGGCGTTCTCGCAGGGGTGGTCTACGCCGCGGCGAGCGGTGCGGGTCTGCCTCTGATGACGCATGTGGTGTTTCCGCTGCTTTTCAATTCATCCAGCGGCACCGGGGCGGTGGAAGTGACGAATTCGTATGAACTCTGGCTGAGGAATCAGCTCGGAGTGTTGTCGAAGGATCGCTTGCTGCTGATCACTTGCATGTGGATTCCGGTGATTTTCTTGATTCGTGGTTTGGCGGGTTATGCGAATTCCTATTTGATCAGCTACAGTGGATCGCGCGTGCTGGAAGGAATTCGCACCGATCTTTTTGTGAAACTGCAATCGCTGCCGCTGTCGTTTTTCAAACGAAACAAGTCCGGCGATTTGCTCGCACGGCTGATGAGCGATCCGGAAGTGCTGCGGCAAGTGATCGCTCAGGCATCGAGTGATTTGATCAAACAGCCGGGCACATTGATCGCGGCGCTGGTTGCGTTGTTTATTTTGGCGCGCCAGAACAGCAGTTTTTACGTGGCGATCATTCCGCTTTTGACGATCCCGATTTGTGTCCTGGCCATTCGCCATGCGGGGAAAAAGCTCGCCGCTCGTGCCAAGCAACTGCAGCGCCGCGGCGGCGATCTCAGCGCAGCCTTGGCGGAAAGTTTGCAATCTCCTTTGGAAATCCGTGCTTACAATCTGCAGGAACGCCAAGTCGGCATGTTTAAACAAAAGATCCGGCAGATGCTCCGGCTTTCGATGAAAGTCGTGAAATACCGGCAGGCGATTTCGCCATCGATCGAGGTCGTGGCTGCCTTTGGGTTTGCGACGGCGCTATTTCTCGGCGTGCGCGCGGGCATGAGCCAAAACGATTTCCTCGCCCTCGGCACCGCGCTTTTCATGGCTTATGAACCGATCAAAAAGCTGGGGATGATTCACTCGCTTTTCCGCCAGGGCGAATCGGCGATCGAGCGAATCGAATACATTCTCAAGGAGCCGGACAATCTGGCGGATGTGAAATCTCCGCACAAAGTCGTTTCGCCACGGGAAGCGCTGCGATTCGAAAACGTCTCGTTCGCTTACGGCGAAGAACCGGTTCTGCGCGATCTGAATCTGGAAATCCCGATGGGCCAAGTCGTCGCCCTCGTCGGCCCAAGCGGGGCGGGGAAATCGACATTTGCGATGCTGATCCCCCGATTTTACGACCCGCAAGTCGGGAAAATCACGCTGGACGGTCAGGATATCCGGCAGTTTTCGAAAAAAGATCTGCGCTCCTACATCGCCGTCGTCCCGCAAATGCCGGCGCTTTTCACCGGTTCGATTCTGGAAAACATCCGGATCGGGCGCTTGGATGCGACGGATGAGGAAGTTTATGAAGCCGCTCGGAAAGCTCACGCGCACGAATTCATCGTCAACCAGCCGGAAGGATACCAAACGGAAGTCGGCGAGCGCGGCGATTTGCTTTCTGGCGGGCAACGCCAACGGATCGCGATCGCCCGCGCGTTTTTGCGCAACGCGCCGATCCTGATTCTGGACGAAGCGACGAGCGCGCTGGATTCCGAAAGTGAGGCGATGGTTCAGCAAGCGTTGGCGGAACTCGTCAAAGGCCGGACGACTTTTATCATCGCTCACCGGTTCAGCACGATCACCATCGCCGACCGCGTTTTGGTTTTCCAAAAAGGCCGCATCGTCGGCGACGGAAATCACGAGTTTCTCCGCGAAACCGATCCCACCTACCAGTCGATGTTAGGAAATCAGATGGTCGTCAATCCGGTGTGAGACCCTTCAGGCGTCACCAACGCTGAGGAAGGATTTATGACAGAGATCGGCGTATTTCCCGCCGCGGGCGAGGAGTTCTTCGTGAGTTCCTTGCTCGATGACTCGGCCTTTTTCGAGGACGTAAATCCGGTCGGCGTTCTGAATCGTCGACAACCGGTGGGCGATGACAAAGGCGGTGCGGTTTTCCATCAACCGGTCGAGCGCATCCTGGATTTGACGCTCGGTTTCGGAATCGACGGATGCAGTCGCTTCGTCCAACAACAGAATCGGTGCGTTTTTCAGCAGCGCGCGGGCGATGGAAAGGCGTTGTTTTTCGCCTCCGGAAAGTTTCACACCACGTTCGCCGACGTTGGTATCGAGCTGTTTCGGCAAACCGCGGACAAAGGTCGCGGCGTGTGCGGCTTCGAGCGCTTTCCAAAGATCGTCGTCAGTCGCGTCGCGTTTCGAAAGCAGCAGATTTTCACGGACGGTTCCGTTGAAAAGAAACGGCTCCTGGGTCACATACGCCAAACGTTCGCGCAGCGAGGATTTCGCCAGTTTTCCGATGTCTTGTCCATCGATCGAAATCCGTCCGGTCGTCGCTTCATAAAAACGGGCGAGCAAGGAAAGCACCGTCGTTTTTCCGGCTCCGGTCGATCCGACGAGCGCGATGGTCTGCCCGGGCTGGGCTTCGAGCGAAACCTGATGAAGCGTTGGCTGTTCCTGATAAGAAAAGGAAACCTCATCGAAACGGACGTGGCCTTGGATCGTGGCAGGCAGCGTTTCGCCCGCGATCGAGTTCGCTTCTTCCTCAGAATCAAGAATATCGAAAACCCGATCGGCCGCCGTACGACCGGTCAGAAGCATCTGATTCAACGAGTTCAATCGGTCGATCGGTTCGTAGAACAGCGAAAGAAATAGCAAAAACCGGGTGAAATCGCCGAGCGTCAGCGTCCCCGCCATCACCGCGCGACCGCCAAATGCGAGGACCAGCACATAACCGGTCATCCGGACGAACGACATGCCCGGCGAATAAAGCGCCCACCATTTCATCATCCGCAGCGAGGCGACCCGGAGCGCGTTGGAGAACTGGTTGAAACGCACGTGCTCGTTTTTTTCAGCGGCATACGCCTTGATTTGGCGGACGCCGGAAATGTTGTCGTGCAGCAGCGAGTTCAGATCGGACGCCGCCGCTCGTTGGTTTTTATACCGGTCCAATCCGCAGGTTGAATAAAGCCAGGCACCAAATGCCAGCAGCGGAACCGGTAAAGTCGCCCACGCCGCGACCGAGGGATTAAGATAAAAAAGGAAAATGCCGATGCCGAGGACCTGCAGCACGGCGATCACGCCCTGTTCGATCCCGTCGATCAAAACGCGCTCCATATTCGTCACGTCCTCGACCACCCGAGTCATGATGTCACCGGTCCGCCGCGTGTCGAACCACTGCAGCGGGAGCCGCTGGATTTTTTCATAAAGATCCGACCGAATATCGAAGATCACCTTCTGCTCAAAAACGTTATTGATAAAAATTCTGAGTGAATTCAGCCCGTCTTTCGCGAGAAAGCCGCCTAAAGCGACGAAAATCCAAAAAGAAAATTCACCATGGCGCAGAGGATTTGGAATAATGTCGTCGATCACATGACCGGTGACATTCGGGAAAACAAAAACGGCTAAAGTCATCGCCACGGCACAGATAAGCTGAGCAGTAGCAAGGCCTGGGTAACTTTTGAGGTAGGCGAAAACGCGGAAAATGGATTTCATGAAAGACGCACACGGATGGCTCTGTGTGATTGCTTTGTAAAGCCAAGTCGGAACAAAGACAGATTCTCCGTGAAATTTGGGATTGCCGACACGAAACCAGACTTCCTAGAGTTCTCGTCACACGCGGAAATCACAGTTCACATTTCAAAACCCATGGCAAAAATCTTCGGAATTCTTACGGCGATCGTACTCGCAATCAGTGCTTTCATCGCCCTCAAAAATAAAAGCGCAACCGAGCAACAGATCGGTTTGCGGGATGAGGAACAATCAAAGCTGACTCAGAGTCAGGATGAATTGGATACGGCAAAATCCGCGCTTTCTTCCACCGAGCAACAAATTTCTACCGTGAAGGCCGAAATTCCTCAGTTGCAGCAACAAGCGGCTCAACAAAAAACGTTGAATGAGGAACTCACCGCCCAACGCACGACCAAAGCCGCCGAGGTGGATCCAAACAAAGCCAAGCTCGATGTGATTCGTGAAAAAACCGCGACCCTCGGAAATATCCGCGATCTCGCTGGCCGGATGTCCAGCATGAAAGGGGAGCTGGAAACGCTCACCCAAGAAATCGCCGAGTCCGAAAGCAAACTGGCCAACTTCACTTCCGAAACCAGCCGCCTTTCCACCCTCGTCTCCCAGCAGCAAACCGACGTCGAGCGCAGTTCCCGTGGCGAATCCTACTCGGATCTGCAAACGAACATCCGCGCCATCTATCCGAACTGGGGCTTTGTCACCTTGGCCGATGGAAACAACGCCGGCGTCATCACCGGATCGACTCTCGACGTCATGCGCGACGGAGAAAGAGTCGGACAGCTTCTCGTCACCGCAGTCGAGGCATCCACCGCCTCCGCCAGCATCGTCCCTGATTCCGTCCCTGAAGGCACCAGCCTGATGAGCGGCGATGAAGTCATTCCTGCGGTGAAAGCGGACAAAAGCTCCAGCAACTGATCCTTTTTGAGTTTTAAAAAATCCCCTTCTTTTTCAGAAACCCTATGAAAGTCATTTTAAATATTGTGCTCCTCGTCCTCGCCGCTGGCGCCGTTTTCTTCTCTCTGATGCATTCGAAGAAGATCTCGGAAATCAGCGAGGCGCGCGTTGAATTCACCCGTCAAAATACGGAAGTCAGCGCCAACGCGAGAGCAACCGAGACGGATCTCAAAGCGGCTCAGGCAGAGCTGAAAAAATTCCAAGACGAGCGTGAACTCGCCGTTCAAAGTGTTTCCGCGCAGAAGGCTTCCGAAGCGGCCCTCAAGCGTGAGATCGCGGAACTCGATCAAACATTGCTGGTTCAAAAAGAGGAATTCTCCGCGCTCGAAAAAACACTCAACGAAGTGACGGGCATCCTCTCCGGTCTCGGTGGAGATGTCACCATGGACAACCTTGGAGATAAAATCGTCGAAATCGACAAAGACGTGAAATCTCGCCAGGCGAAACTCGATGACCTCAACACGCTCATCGAAGGCGCTCAGAAACAGATCGAAACCAGCAAAGCCGAATCCAAGCGCCTCAGCGAACGGGTCGTCGAGCGGAACGTCCGCATCAGCCGCAATGCGTTCGAAGCCGTCGTCACCGCCGTCAATCAGGAGTGGGGATTTGTTGTCATCGGTGCGGGTTCGAACTCGGGATTCGCCCCGCAATCTTCACTTTTGGTAAAGCGTGATGGCCGTCTCATTGGCCGGGTCACTCCGACTTCGGTGGAAAAGACCCAAACGATCGCCGATATCGATCCGGACAGCGTCGCCACCGGCGTCCGCTTTCAGCCGGGTGACCGCGTGATCCTCGCCAATCCGGCGTCGAACTGAGAGCCGCGCTCGCGATTTTCAAATCACAAGCTCCGCAGACTTGCACGCTGCGGAGCTTGTTTTACGTTCACCCCATGCGTGGATCCATTTTATTGCTCGTTGTGGCCTCATCGATCAGCTTCGGCCTGACATCGTGTGTGAAGGAAGAGGAGAAAAAACCGGTGGGGCCGACATCGTCGAGCAGCCAGATTCCTTGGAACACCCCGGTTGCCGGCCAAGGTCAGGGCCAGTTCGGCATGATGCCCCAGAACCAATACCGCCGTTAGTGCATTTGGTCACAAGCGTAGCCGTCGCTTAGGCCGATCTTACCTCCGAGGTGGATTTGACCTCCAAAAAAACCGCCGAATTTGCTCCAAATGGATTCGTTCTTAAATGGAATCTGTTTTTCAAGGGCGCACCGTCTTTCGCGCCAAAGGTGCATCACCCTTTAGCCCAGGCCAGCGGCCTGGGGAATCCGTCTTCAAAATTCATCGCGCACCCACGGTGCGCGATACCGGTTCGGCGACACAATCCGGCAAAGCGGCCAGTCTCATCTCGCAGCCCGTTGGGCCGCAAATTCGTCGGATGCACTTCACCCAGCCGGATGAGCTGGGCTAAGGAATCACGGACCGTTGGCCCGGAAAACGGCTGCGCCTTTGAGGTGAAATGCCCGAAACCGGTTTGAGCGCGTCTTTTCCCAATCAATCCCGGTGATAAGGCATCCCCGCCCGCAGCGAAGCGACTCGGTAGAGCTGCTCCAGTAAAACCAGCAGCGCCAGTTCGTGCTGCAAGGTCAGCGACGACAGAGAAAGCACAAGATCGCACGCGTCCCGCAACTCCTGCGTGTGGCCATCCGACGCTCCGATCAAGAACGCCACGGTCTTGATTTCGCCACGCCTTTCCAACGCCTCCAGCCGGTCGGCAAATTTGCGTGTCGTCAGCGCCTCGCCTCGTTCGTCCATCGCGACGCGAAAGCAACCGGTCGACCGCTCCAGCAGCCTTGCGGAAACATCCTCCCGTGATCCTGCTTTGATCACGACCATTTCGTAGCCGCTGAAGCGAGAAAGGCGTTTCAGATACTCGTCGACACCGGTTTTGGCGTAAGCGAGCGCGGGCTTTCCAGCGATGATCAAGCGGATTTGCATGAAGTGCTTCGGAGCTTGCCCCGTGAACCAGTTCGCGCCAATGTCATTTCTTGATGAAACTTCTGTCGCTCCCTTTACTTCTTCTGCTTCCCGCCTGCAGCAGCGCGCCCGGTCCCGTGGTTCCCAAAACGCCGGTAGAGCGCAAAATGATCGGATTACTCGAAAAATTCGACCGCTGGGATTTGAACGGCGACGGTCAGCTTGGCCCGAACGAACTCAAGCAAGCCGAGAAAATCAGCGGCGAAAGCGCTGCGGACATCATCCAGTTCTACGATAGCGATCAAAACGGCAAGGTCTCGCTGCGGGAAGCCCAGCGCGGTTTCAACCGAGTCGACGAAGCGGAAAAAATCTCCGAGGGGTCCTAAGCCGCCATCGGCCGTGCCAAACATTGCCCAGCAACCGGTCCCGCCGGAAGTTGGCGCTTGAATGTTGCTCGTTCCCCCCCTAGTTCCGGTGCAAGCATGGATCCACGGCACCCTTACGAAACCATTCCCTTATTCACCGCCGGCGTGGTGTTGGCCCTCTGGCTGATCGTGGTTCACGCCGTGATGCTCGTCAAACCCCTGCAAATCCAAGGGTTTCTCAAAAAATTTCCGCGCAATCAGCTTTTGGGGCAAATCCTCCTCGGCATCGGCCTCGGCTGGTTCTGGCTGCTCATCGCGCCGGAAGGTCTGGGGAAACTCAGTGCGCTTGGAATGGATTTCGGCGAATTTAACGGAGCGAAACCCATTTTGCGCCTGCTCGTTCCCGCGGCTTTGATCTTGGTCAGCATCAGCGTCCGGGATTTCCTCGCCGTCCGCGCACTCGGGCTGGTCGGGTTGATGGCCGCTGCGCCACTTTTGGAAGCGGCTTTTCTCAAAGATCCCGCTTCCCGGTTGCTGGTGCCCATTTTCGCCTACGCCATGCTGACCGCTTCGATGTTTTGGGTCGGAATGCCGTATCTTTTCCGGGATGCGGTCACTTGGGCGTCGAACAGCCAGGCCCGATGGAAGGCGCTCTCGCTCGCCGGTCTGATTTATGGCGTCGCGACCCTGCTGTGTGCGTTGCTGTTCTGGCGCGGGTATTGAGAAATCCCGGGATCAATAAACCGGTGCGCCGGAGTAATCTTCGCCGCCGCTCCCACCTTGTCCCCGGACGGCGGCTTTTTCCATGTTTTCACCCAAAATTCGCATGTCGCGTCCGACGCCGATGGTGGTGTTGCAGGAGCTGAACAGCCCGGTGAGAAGAATCGCGGAAAGGATCAAAGTGACTTTCATAAGGTTTTCAATAGCGGATTCACGCCTCGTCGCAACGATTAACTTTGCTTAAGCTCCCGGCGTAATTCGATGATTTCGTCACGAATTTCAAACGCAGAAGACCGCAAATGTTCGAGCGCCGCCCGGTGATCCGGGTCCTCTTCCGCGTTCATCAATTCCTGGCAAGCGCCCACCGCTTCGTTCAGCCAGCCAAGGCATCGCTTGAGAACCGCCAGCACGTAACCGGTCTCCGGTTCGTAGCCGCTGCCTCGGCCATTGAGCGCGCCAGCAAGCTTTCCGCTGACTTGCAAAAGGCTGGAAATCAACGTGTAGGAGGCGGTTCCGGGGCCCTCGTCTTGGGGGATGAGATCCATCGATCGCAGCGCGAGATCCTGAGCCCGGGTTTGCAGCGGATGGCTGTCTTCCTCGTCAAAAGACGTTCCGTCTTTTTCGCCAAATTCTTCGTCATCCTCCTCATCTTCTTCGTCCGAAAATGAGGACAGTTCGAGTAAATCGAGGTCTTCCTCCTCGTCTGAAAAATCTTTTCCTCCTGCTTCGTCGCGCTCGGCCAATGCGTCCAGAAGCCCATCCCAGCCCATCACAAACGCTTCCTTTTGCTCGCTGTCGGAATCCTCCATGTATTTCTCGAGGACCTCCTGATACGCATCCGTCAACCGGTCCGACTCTTTCAGCCGTTCTTCCCAGGCGAACTCATCCATTTCACCGGACGGCTCGGTGTCGTGAGCCTCCGGATGGCGGCGGATGACTTGGGTCATGAAATCCCGCATCGAATTGAGATTCGCCAGCTTTTGCGCCTCCTCGGCATCCCCATCCATGTCCCATTCGTGATCGGAGATGGTCAGTTGGTAATTTGCTGATTCGACGACGACCCGTCCGTTGATCTCGCTGAACCACTCCAGATAAAGCAGGTTCCGCCATTCGTACGGAATTTCCTTATCTTCCTGATAATAGGCGTGAAATTCATTCTCGCCGACTGTCGGAATCTTGGCTTTTCGCGAAGCGGTCATGTCGCCGACCACACCGGTTTGATTCACATCCAGCGAATCCGCGTCATCCGAGCTCATCGGTTCGGGATTTTCGAAAAGCAATTTTGTTCCGGCGAGGTCACGCCAGCAATCGCCTTCGAGATTCAGCACCAACGGCTCACTCCGCCCGACCAGCCAGATTTTTCCTACGGTTCGTCCTTCGACCGTGTTGTCGATTTCGCCGTGGGTCACCGCTTCATCGATCCGCCATGCCATGAGGGCTGAGTTTCTCCACTACCGGACCGTCCCGTCAAGCGGGGAGGTGGATTTTGACCGGGGAATGACCGGGGATTTGATCGATCGACATACCGGTTCCGTCCGAGTCGTGATGATCGGTTTGAAAATTTTTGTCGGGTAGATCGAGACTTACAGCTTTTTCAGATATTTTTCGGGGTTTTTCTCAAATTTGCCGATGCAGGGTTTGCAGCAGAATTTCACCTCTTGGTCACCGTAGGTTTTGATAATGACGCGGCCCATGGATCCAAGTTCGTTGTCGGAAACGATGCAGATGTTTTTGGTGTAAGGTTTGGCGGAGGCTGCGGTCATGGCATTTCCGCCGGTGGCGGCGAGGAGCGCGGAGGTGGTTAAGATAAGGATCGTTTTCATATTTTTATATTGAGTTTAAGTTATCAGAATCGAAAAGAAATGCCACCTCCCATTCCATAGTCGGAATGATATTGGGAGATGAGTGAGAATTGTTTGGTTAAGGTGTAGGTCAAACCGGTTGTCCATTCGAAGTCGCTGCCGGTATCATATTGGATGTCTGCGAAAGCACCCAACCGATCGGTGATTTGCATGAATTTTCCGAGGCCCAGTCGAAGGTCACCTTCGCTGTCGAGTTGTACGGAGCTTTCGATGAGATAGGGCAGTCGGTATTCGATTCCGGCGAATGCGCGATTTTTTTCATCGTGGTGATTGGTAAAACGCCAGCCGAGGACGGTGGAGAAATTCGGATCGAAATAACGTTTCCACGCGAGATCGGCTTCGTATTCGAAATCGTCTTGGTAACCGGTTTCCCATGCCGCGTAAAAGTCGTTTCGCGAATTCATCAGCGTCAGGACGCCTTCGCTGAGATGACTTTGTAAACTTCCGTCGAGCAGCAGATACATCGGGTCGTGATCGTGTCCGCCTGCGTGTGGCGTGTGATCGAGCGTCATCTTCCCGGTGGGATCGGTCGTGCCCGGGACGCAGCAATTGTCAGTGCAGACGATATTGGTGCCTGGCTTGAGTTTGCCTTCAGGCGGTTGCCAGTCTTTGTTCTGGTAGGAGAAGATGCGCGTCATGCCAGCGTGCATGTGATAGAGAAGGTGGCAATGGAACAGCCAGTCGCCGCTTTCGCTGGCGGCGAATTCCACCGTGCGTTTTCCCATCGGTGGCAGGTCGATCGTATGTTTCAGCGGTGCATCATTTCCCTGTCCGGCGAGGACGCGGAAAAAGTGTCCATGCAAATGCAGCGGATGATGCATCATCGTGTCGTTGATAAACTCTAGCCGCAGCACTTCGCCGCGCTTGATCGGAATCACACCGTCTTCGGCCATGGTTTTGCCGTTGAACGACCAGATATATCTTTCCATATCTCCCGTTGCACGGAGTTTGATGGTCCGGCGCGGCTGCGAAGCGGGAAATGCGGTGGATTCCAAAGCATGCAATCTGGCATAGGGTGAAAGCGGGCGTGCTTCTTCATCGGCCAGCGCTTCTTTTTCACTAACCGGTTCCTTTTCCATGTCGTCCATCGCCGCCATCAGATGGGAGTCCATGTTGTAGTTGTTCGGTTTCGGGATTTCCGGTGCGGCGTTGATTGTTCCATCGCCGAAAAATGCAGAGGCATGACCGGAGCCGTCCTGTGCGGTGGCGCGGAATTCCCATTTTCCCGACGGTGGAATTCTGACGATCAAATCATAGGTTTCCGCCATCCCAATGAGCAGGCGGTTGACCCGGATGGGTTTCACGGCCGGGCCGTCGGCGGCGACGATTTTTAACGGACCGGTTGCCGATTGGAGGTAGAAATAAGTCGAGGCTGCGGCATTGATCACGCGCAGTCGCAGCGTTTCACCCGGTTTCCCCGGAAGATGAATTTCGCGGCGACCGTTGATCAGAAACGCGTCATATCCGACGTCGGAGATGTCCATCGCCGGCATCCGGGACCGTTCACGCTCGAAAAAATCGCCAAGCGCTCCGGCTTTTGCAGCTCCGGTGAGGCTTTGGATCGTGCCTTTTTTCAGTGCATACCAATCGCTGCCACGGACGAGCGTGCGCATGATTTCCTCGGGCGATTCCTTGCTCCAATCGGAAAGGACGAGCACGTGTTCGCGGTCGGTTTTCACCGGTTCGCCGCCCTTTGGCTCGACGACGATCGAGCCGTAAACGCCGATCTGTTCCTGCAAACCGGTGTGGCTGTGATACCAATAGGTGCCGGAATGTTTCAGCGGAAATTCGAACGTATGAGTCGCCCCCGGCAAAATCGGCGGAGTGGTGACATACGGGACGCCGTCCTGGACGTTGGGCAAAAGCAGGCCGTGCCAATGGATCGACGTCTCTTCGTTTTTCAACCGGTTGTGAACACGGATGCGGGCGGTATCGCCTTCGCGGAAACGGAGAACGGGCCCGGGAATGGTCCCATTGAGGGTGAGCGCGCGGCTGGGTTTGACGCCTTCGGGGCCCCAGCGTTGCTCCTCGACGGTGAGGTCGAGTTCGACCACCCGTGCGGAGAGGGTTGTCAAAGTAAGGAAAAGGAGGAAAAAAGGTTTCATCAGGATCGAGGAAAAGGGTTCAGAAATTCGGGCACGAAGGTGCCGGAAGGGATGCCAAACGAAGCTCTAGCGATCGAACGGATCGCGAGCGGATTTCCTCAAATCAGACGACGTTGAAGCAATGCCAGCCGGAGTGACGGCGGACCGGTGTCATTCCAGACGGAAGGGCTGGAAAGAATCGCAGGGGCTGGAGTCCAGCGAATCGTTGGAAGCGGTGTCGCTTCCAAGACCGGTTCGATTGCGAAAGATCCGGCCGGCACCGTTGCGGGCGGATCTTCGGCGTTTTGCGGGGGCAGTTGGGAAAGGCACGAGCAATCGTGAGCAGGGGATTTTTCCGATTCCCCGCCGCAACAACTCATGTGGCAACTCGTTTCCGGCTGGATGCCCGGACGGCAATAGGCCGGGTTCGCGAGGAGTGTCGCGAAGATCAGCGCCAGCAGGGTCCGGAAAAAGAGCATTCCGCGGGTAAGATGTCTGATTCCGGAAAAAATTCCAACTTATAATCCAAACGCCCAACTACTGACCGTCCACATCAGCTGAAAAACGGCAAAAAGGGCCGCCGTGGTCGCGGCGTTACTCGCTAGACCGGTCGGTACGGAAAGGCGTGAGGGGTAGGCCTTCGGTGCTGAGGATGTTGCAAACCGGGTTATCCGCCCACGCGTAGCGAACGGCTACCGGTTTGGCGACGTGCGGGCTGCTGACTTCAACGGTGTCGTTTTTTTGCGCCGCTACGAATTTTGCATCCGCCCACACCCATTTGCCGTCTTCACCGCAGATCGAAAACCCCTTGAGTTCATCGACGTCGAGGGTTCGCAGACCGTCGCCGACGTGGTCAAAAATGATGACGGCTTTGTTATCCTTGATCTCCATGTTTTTGAATTCCGGACTGCGATGCGGGATTTGATCGAAGCCGTAATCCTTCACGAGCGCCCACCGGGCAAGGCGTTCGGCGACGTCGCGTTTGTTGCGCGGGTGGATGTTGTTGGTTTCTCCCAGGTCGATGATCACGGCCTGGCCGGTGTTTTCCACGGTGTTCATTGTGAGCGTTTGCGCCTCGCGAAGTTCGGCCCATGCGCTATTTCCTGGCTCGGATTTTTCCGCCATGAAGTCCGCGAGTTGGACGAAATAGAAGGGGAAGTTGCCTTGTTTCCAATCGCTGCGCCACCCGCCGATGAGCAAGGTCATCAGGTCGTTGTATTTTGCGGCGCGGCCTGTGTTGCTTTCGCCCTGATACCAGATGACACCTTTGATGCCGTAGCCGATGATGGGATGAAGACAACCGGCGTAGAGGTTTCCGGGACGCTGGTTCCCGATCAGCGGATTGCTTGGGGAACGCGGCGCTTGCCCGGCGGCTTTTTCCTCAGGAGTTTTTGCATCCCAAGCGGCTTTCTGAATTTCGAAATCCGCTTTCACCTTTTGGAAATCATAAGTTGCCTCGGTCTTTTCCCACTGATCTTGCTCGGCCTTAAAACGAGCATCCGCATCGAAAACATCGCGCTTTACCCAGGCTTCCGCTGCCGAGCCACCCCAGGAATTATCAATCAGGCCAACCGGTACGCCGAGTGTCTGATGAAGCAAGCGACCGTAATAATAACCGACCGCGCTGAAACCGCCAACCGTGCTCGGATTACAAACGCGCCATTGGCCTTTGAAATCCTTTTGGGCCTCCTGCGTTCCAACATTCGGCACTTTCACCAAACGGATTTCCGGATCATTCGCGGTGAGGATTTCGAGATCTCCGTCCCACGTTTGTTGGACTGGCCATTGCATGTTCGATTGGCCGGAGCAGAGCCAGACTTCTCCAATGAGGATATTTTTCACGACCTTGGAATCGGTGCCTTTGAAAGTCATCGTCGACGGTGTCGCGTTCGCCGACAGGGCGTCGAGCGTGACGGTCCATTTCCCGTCGTCTCCGGCTTTACCGGTTTTCGTCTGCCCGGCGAAGGTGACGACGACTTCCGTGCCGGGTGTGTCCCAGCCCCAGATCGGGTTGGCCTGTTTTTGTTGCAGCACCATGTTGTCGCCGATGATGGCGGGGAGTTTGAGTTCCGCGTGAGCGGTGGCGACAAACCCGCAGACGACGGCGAAGAAGGAGAGATGATGGATTTTCATGGTGGATTTTGAGGGATAGTCGAACGATACAACGTCAGCGTGCGCGCCATCCTTTCTCGGTTGTAGCGATACGCTCGGCGGAATACAAATTTCCAAAGTGGAAAAGGGATTCCAGCCGGTTTAAGAATCGCGGCAGAGATGCCGTTGATCACCGAATCGTCCTATCGTCCGCCGCTTTGGCTTCCCGGAGGGCATGCCCAGACGATCTTTCCGGCGTTGTTTCGAAAAATCGTGCCGGTCACCTGCCTTCGCGAACGGCTCGAATTGGACGATGGCGATTTCCTCGATCTCGAATGGTCCGGCCGAAACCGGCCAAAGCTCGCGATCCTTTCCCACGGCCTCGAAGGGCATCTGCACGGTGGCTACATCCAAGGCATGGCCGCAGCGCTGGTGAAAATCGGCTATGACGTGCTCGCTTGGAATTTCCGTGGCTGCGGCGATGAACCGAACCGGTTGCTTTCGTTTTATCATAGCGGTGCCACTCACGATCTCGCCGCGGTGATCGATCATGCGGAGAAAAGCCACCCAGCGAAATCCATCGACCTCATCGGATTCAGCCTCGGCGGAAACATGACGTTGAAATACCTCGGCGAATGCGGAACCGGTTTGCCGGGAAAAATCCGCCGCTCCGTCGCCTTTTCCGTCCCCTGCGATCTGGCGGATTCTTCGGACAAACTTTCGTCGTTTGCCAACCGGCTCTACATGGACCGTTTTTTGCGATCCTTGCGGAAAAAGCTCCAAGTCAAAAATCAAGCGCACCCCGGCAAACTCAATCTCGACGGCCTCGAAATGATCCGGAGTTTCCAACAATTCGACGATCGTTTCACCGCGCCGCTCCACGGTTTCAAAGATGCGAACGATTACTGGACACGCAGTAGTTGCCGGCAATTCATTCCTGCCATTTCCATCCCAACCCTGCTTGTCAACGCCGCGAACGATCCGTTTTTAGGAACAAAATGTTATCCCCGCGAAGAAGCGGAAAACAGCGAGTCGTTCTATTTCGAAATCCCCAAAACCGGTGGCCACGTCGGCTTTCCTGAAACCGGTGGTTATTGGTCGGAGAGAAGAGCGGTGGAGTTTTTATCGACGTGATGATTGAAAAAACGAGAGATTAAATATAAACCGGTCTTCCCCCCATGCCGCAGTCATTTTCCCGCGTTCTGACCCATCTCGTCTTCAGCACCAAAGATCGGGAACCCGTCATTCTTGCTGGAATCCGGGCGGAGTTACATTCCTATCTGGTCGGGATTTTGACGCACATCGATTGCCCGCCATTGCAAGTCGGCGGTGTGGAAGATCATGTGCATTTGTTTTTCGGATTATCTCGAAATCATTCCATCGCCCAAGTCGTGGAAAAGTTGAAAACGAGTTCGTCGAAGTGGATCAAAACGAAAGACGAAAAGTTTGCCAGGTTTCATTGGCAGGCAGGATACGGCGCATTTTCCGTCAGTCAGTCCGATGCCGGGCGGGTGATCGAATATATCAAAAACCAAGAAGAGCATCATCGGAAGATGACGTTTCAGGATGAGTACCGTAAATTGTTAGAGAAGTATCGGCAGAGTTATGACGAGCGGTATGTGTGGGATTGATTTCGACCCAATCGATGATCGAATGGTGACCGTCGTTGTTCCCTATCGCGTCCCGTTGGGACGCAAATATTCCTGAAACCAGTGACCCAGGCCGCTGGCCTGGGCTAAAAAATCTCGGACCGTTGGCCCGAATGTTTTCTGACGCATCGTCGTTCATCGCCGTTTAATGTCCGGTCCATCGTTGTTCCATGGTCATTTCATCGTTCATCGTTCATCGTTCATCGTTCATCGTTCATCGTTCATCGTTTATCGTTTATCGTTTATCGTTTATCGTTTATCGTTTATCGTTTATCGTTTATCGTTAACCATCGTCATCCTTTCATCTCCTCATCTTCATGCGCCAACGGTGCATCATTCCTTAGCCCAGGCCAGCGGCCTGGGTTGACATCGAACCCAGATCCGGCACGCCAACGGCGGGCGATACCGGTGGATGATTTCGACCCAATCGGTGATCGAATGGTGATCGTCGTTGTTCCCTATCGCGTCCCGTTGGGACGCAAATATTCCTGAAACCAGTGACCCAGGCCGCTGGCCTGGGTTGACATCGAACCCAGATCCGGCACGCCAACGGCGGGCGATACCGGTGGATGATTTCGACCAAACCGATGATCGAATGGTGATCGTCGTTGTTCCCTATCGCGTCCCGTTGGGACGCAAATATTCCTGAAACCAGTAACCCAGGCCGCTGGCCTGGGATGGCATCGACCTCAGATCCGGCACGCCAACGGCGGGCGATACCGGTGGATGATTTCGACCCAATCGATGATCGAATGGTGATCGTCGTTGGTTCCCTATCGCGTCCCGTTGGGACGCAAATGATGCCGAGACCGGTAACCCAGGCCGCTGGCCCGGGCTAAAAAATCCCGGACCGTTGGCCCGAATGTGCTCCCCCTTTCCGCAACCGCAACGCATTCGTAATCACCGAAACGGACGACAGCGACATCGCGGCGGCGGCGACCATGGGGCTAAGGAGCGTGCCGGTGATCGGATACAAAATCCCGGCAGCGATCGGGATTCCGGCGGCATTGTAGAAAAACGCGAAAAACAAATTCTGGCGGATGTTTTTCATCACCGCCTTGCTCAAGCCGATGGCGCTGGCGATGCCATTGAGGTCGCCTTTCACCAAGGTGATGTGAGCGCTTTTGATCGCCACATCCGTACCGGTTCCCATCGCGATGCCGACATTTGCTTCGGCCAAAGCGGGGGCGTCATTGATGCCATCACCGGTCATCGCCACGCGGCGGCCTTGTTGTTTCAGGTCACGAACGAGCTGGATTTTATCCGCAGGGGAAAGCCCGGCGTGAACTTCATCGATGCCAAGATCGCGACCTACGACATTTGCCGTCGTTGCGTTATCGCCCGTCGCCATGATCAGGCGGATGCCGAGCTTGTGGAGCATCGCAATGGCCGGGGCGGTGGATTCTTTCACCGGATCGGAAATGGCGAACAGCGCGACCGGTCGATCGGCGCGGGAGATCCACACCACGGTATTCGCTTGGTTTTCGAAATCCTTTGCGGTGCTTTCCAAGCCGCTTCGATCGTCTGCCGCAACAAAGGATCCTTTGCCAATTTTCCACACCTCGCCCCCGATCAAACCGGTCACGCCGCTGCCGGTGATCGATTCAAAACCGGTCACGCTCGGCAAAGAAATCTTACCCGCTCGATCCACAATCGCTTGGGCGAGCGGATGTTCGCTGGCTTTTTCCAACGCGGCGGCGGCAGCGAGAATCATATTTTTATCTTCGCCATCGATCGCGATGAAACCGGTTACGCTCGGTTTTCCCGCTGTGAGCGTACCGGTTTTATCCGTGATCAACGTGTCGATTTTTTCAATCGTCTCGATCGCTTCGGCGTCCTTGATCAGGATGCCTTGCTGCGCCGCGCGACCAATCCCGACCATGATCGAAATCGGCGTTGCGAGGCCGAGCGCGCACGGGCAGGCGATGATCAAAACCGAAACCGCGTTGATCAAACCCAGCGCCATTGCCGGTTCCGGGCCCCACACCGACCACACGATGAAAGTGATCACCGCCGCCGCCAACACCGCAGGAACGAAATATCCGGCGATCGTATCCGCTGTTTTCTGGATCGGCGCGCGACTCCGCTGGGCTTCCGAAACCATCTGGATAATTTGTGAAAGCAACGTGTCCGCACCGGTTTTTTCCACCGTCATGATAAACGAACCGGTTTGATTGATCGTCGCACCGATCACGGCAGCGCCCGCGGATTTTTGCACCGGTTCCGGCTCGCCGGTGATCATCGATTCGTCGATGTGGCTGCTGCCTTCTGTTAGAAATCCATCCAGCGGAATCTTCTCGCCCGGCCGCACGCGCAGGCGATCGCCCGCTTGGATTTGATCGATCGCGATTTCCTCCTCCGAGCCATTCGGTAAAATCCGGTGGGCGGATTTCGCGGCCAGTCCGAGCAGTGCTTGGATCGCTTCACCGGTTTTTCCGCGCGCGCGGGTTTCCAAAAGTTGCCCGAGCAAAACCAGCACCGTGATCACCGCCGCCGCCTCGAAATAAAGCCCGATCTCCCCGTGATGCCGGAACGACGCCGGGAAAATCTGCGGAAAAATCACCGCCACCAAACTGTAAAAATACGCCGCCGCCACACCGATCGCGATCAGCGTGAACATATTTAAATTCCAGCCCTTGAACGAACGGATGCCTTTCACAAAAAAGATCCCGCCCGCCCAAAACACCACCGGCGTCGTCAGCGCCAGTTGGAGCCATTTCGAACCCGGCGATGCGCTTTCCAAAGAGATACCCGGAATCATCGGCAACATCGCCAGCAGAAAAACCGGTAACGTTAGCATCAGGCCCACCCAGAATTTGATCGAAAGATCGCGGATCTCTTTTTTCAAATGGGCCTCCGCCACCGTTGGATCGCCGCCCGGCACCTGCTCCAGCGCCATCCCGCATTTCGGGCAATCGCCCGGTTCATCCGACACGATTTCCAAATGCATCGGGCAAGTGAACTGCCCCGGTTTCGCCTTCGTCTCCGCCGCCGAAACCGGTCCATGATCGTGTCCGCCGCAGCATGAAGGTTTCGGCGGTTTCGGCGCAGAATGACAGCAAGAGCTCATGCCGCCAAGCTAGCCGCCGCACCCGAGCTTGCAAGGTGGGCTTTCAAGGAGGGGCGATCTCCGAATCGCCCTTTTAAAAGACCTTTGCACCGGGCGATTCGGAGATCGCCCCCCCTTGTTTCTTTCGACTTCGTTGAAGCGATGTCCTCAGTCTTTACGGAGCGCTGACTTTAGTCGGCGTGGTGAGGCCAGGCACAGAAGCAGACACGCCGGCTAAAGCCAGCGCTCCATCAAGAAAGACCCGCCACTTCCCCCTCCACATCGGCTTTTGGTTTGTTTCACAATCCACTGTTCGAAATGCGTCCCCAGGGCTGGATTTTTTGCGTCCGGTTTTTCTCTGCTCTCCCCCCAGATGTGGAAACTTGCCAATGACATTGCTCCGCCGTTTTCCGGTGAAGGCCGAGGCCAATTGGGAATTCGCGGTCGTCTTGACGAGAAGCAGACGCACCCTCAACCGCCTGACCCCCGATGAACGGATTTACATCCGCGTCGCCGCCGTCGGCGGAGCCGGCTAAGGCCCCCCGGGCCCGACCGCCACCGCCAAAACCTCCGAATTGTAATAACCCCACTAACACCCCCAAATAAAGTTCGGCCAAAAGGCCGGGCTTTTTTGAGCCATTCGGAATACGCAATTGGCTCATCAATAAGGCTGAAATGAGCCGATAAAAATAGTATTCGGCTCATGCCGTATGACCAAGTGTTCCAAGGTCACCGCCACACGGGATCTTCAGCATCTCGCCGATCTCGGTGTCTTTCTTTCCATCGGCGGAGGCCGCAGCACCCGGTACGAAATGAGTGTCTGATTTGAAGAGCGGAATACTTTCATGAACGGAAGGCAAGGCTGAGGGTTTTTCACGGGCACCATGCTGCCGTCTCGCGGGGATTTCCCCGGCGAGATCGATCTCAGTTGGCCCGGTATGCGCGGGGCGAAATCGTTCGTCGTCCAAATCGCCACCGTCCCCGAACCGACCGAGGCGGATTGGAAACTGGCGCTCGTCAGCACGAAAAGCCGCTGCACCGTCAGCGGCCTGACCACCGACCAACGCTACTGGTTCCGCGTCGCCGCCGTCGCCGCCGCCGGCCAAGGCCCCTGGAGCCCCACCGCCACCGGTAAGGCAAACTGAGAATCGCTAAAACCAAAAGCCCGGCCGCAAGGCCGGGCTTAAACGATGATTCTTATAAAAAACTAATTCACGAGCGAGACGAGGATACCGTCTACTTCGCCCATCATATCCATTTTTCGCACACCAAACCTTTTTTCCCATTTTATTTTCAATCCACACTCGTCTGCTGTCCGCTGGATAAAATCAGCTATGCTACAATCTCGGATGGGGATTAGATTTTCGTCAAACTCCAGCCAGTTCCATCGGTCGCCGATAATCTTCAGAAGGGCGGCTCCTGGAAATTCAGTGAAGGAGTTGTAAATTTCCAAAAAGTTGCCAAAAGGGGATTTATATAAGGCAATAGGATTTGTTTTGAGGTGTTCAATTATTTCATCGAAATCCACAACTTTTCGTTCCCCGTCAATGAATAAGACAAGCTTAGCTAGCGATCGGCTATCGATTCCGAATTTTGCGAGAGTGCTCGCAGCGTTAGCCCTTTCGGATATACTGAGTCGTTCAGATTCTAGAAGCTTATGTTGCTCTAGAGCCCATTCGTAATATATCGGATTTGAATGAGATAACGGTTTGGCGCCACGTCTTGCCGTTTCTGTGCCGGTTTCGATAAAGCCAATAATGGTTTCCTCCCCCGACTGAAGTATTTTTGAGGGAAAGTAATCGGCAGTAAGTCTTCCTATAGAGACTCGGTGTCTAAGTGTTTCAGACACTGAAATAGCGGCAAGCCCTATCTGCCTTCCATTGTTAAATATCGGTCGAAGGCGAGATATGTTGCGAGCAATAGCATGAATTGTTTCCGGTGACTGTGGCGCGCCAACGAAAGTGAATTTATTTAGCCAATCAACATATTCCGCTTGGCTCGAAGGTAGTTTATTGTGAATTAGTAAAGGTTCAGAACTGTTACCATTGGTAAATTTGACTTGAACATCCAAACAAGCGCAAAGTGAAAGCAGATATTGTAAGACCGAAATCTTGGGTTTTGCATCAATCTTCGCGGAGTCCTGAATTTTGGAATGCAGCACGTAGTCCGTGCCTTCCGAAAAGGTCGGCCTCGACTTTAATTGAATCACTACACGTGTAGACCTTTGGAATCCCTCAACCTGGCCACGAGTTAAAATAGGCCTAAGTGAGAGGCCATTAGCAAAGTCAAGGGTGGCAGTAGTAGAATATCCATTTTCATAGCGTCTGCTGGATATAGAGACTGAAGCTCCCACCATAAAAACGGAGAAAAATCCGATACCGAATTTCCCGGCAGATCTGAAGCTTGATGAAATTAATCCTGGAATTTCACTTCTTACGAGGTCGGAAGACCATAAACTAGCTCCAAAATCTAAAAGGGGACCCGTAAGAACACGTTCGGACATGCCAATCCCATCGTCTTCCACTTTGATCAAGTTGTTATCCTCGTCGTAAGTAATAAAAATTTCTCCTTCGTATCCCGGATTCACTTCCCTTCTCGCTGAAACGGCATCTCGTGCATTCTGAATAATTTCCCTAATCGAAACGTGAAATTCTTGGTTTTCTCCATAAAGCTTTGTGCCGCCCAATGATGTTATAAGTGATTCGATATTACTTACGTGGAGCGCGGCTGAGCAAGGATGCCATCCAGAGGTTGGGAGTAGTTTGACCATTTCCTCCAAGCTGTCACATCCGCGAACGCGTTTTATTTTTAATGGCGTTGATAGTTTTCCGTTCCTTTCCCCAAGAAAGCGATTTGCCTGGTCAATTTCTTTATTGGCTACCGATAGTGCATCGTATGCTACCCACCACGCCCTAGCTTCCTCTTTGGGGAAAGGTCGCGTGGAAGTTACTATGACGGTCTCGTTTTTAGGGCATGCCAGATCTTCGTCAGGTCGTCCTAACCAATTTTGCGCTCTCCAGTGGTCATGAGAAATCCCGCTGCGTCGGCGCAAAGCATAAAGATGATCCGGAGCCCGTTTGTTGTCGATGTGGAGTGCGTCGGCGCATCGAAGTAAGAACGCGAGCTTCAATGAATCTATTTGCCATTCGCTTGGGAAGTCGCCTGGTGCCGAAAATGTCGCCGGGAAGTTCTGAACAAGGTCCTCGACATTCAAGTGATGACTTGCAGCAATTCGCCCGATGAGTGGGCCTAAATGTTGGCGAATATGGGAATCGGCTATTAGGAAAAGCGGGCTACCAGATTGTGATTCATTCCAGTTTCTTTCAGCTAAATTTGCTGCTTCTTTAGCATGAAGAAGCCTAACTGCTGCAAAATCAGCGCGATCTTCTGGCGTGGTGTCGTCTGAGGGTTCGGAACGGTTCGACTCAAATGCAAGAGCGTCCTTCCATGCAAGCGTTGAACGAACTCCTGACTTCCCATTTTCGTAAGCATCGAAGCAGAGCGCTGCATCATGAAGTAAGAAAGCTCCACCAATTACAAATCCTTCAAGCGGATTAATCGGGAAATTTTCACCCGCCAATAGAGAGCCAATCCTCCAGAGTTCATCTGCGTGAGTAAGATCATGGACAGTTAAGTTATCAAAATCCGTTCGTATCTTATCTAGCAGTACCCCAATCCTTGATCTAAATCCGTAGAATTCATCACGCAGAAGATCTCGGAATGGATCTTTATTGTCATTAGCCATTTCTAACGATCTCTGCCATAAGGAAGTGTTTTCGTATTCCATTGTTTTGCAAGTTGGTGGTTAATTCCACTGTCGGGAGACTGAGATAGCAAAATATTTCGACTGTCCGATATCTATCGATCTGAGGCATTAATGCTTGCTCTGACGTGAAACGAAGAATGCATTTGGATCGTTCTACTACGATTTCCGCCTCAACAGGCGGAGGGCGTTGAGGATAACTAACAATGTCGCGCCGGTATCTGCTAGGATGGCCATCCACAATCCGGCTAGGCCGAAGAAGGCTAGGACTAGGAAGACGGCTTTGATGATGAGGGCGAAGGCGACGTTGAAATGGATGATGCCTAAAGTGCGGCGGCCGAGGTGGATGGTTTCGGCGACGCGGGTGAGGTCGTCTTTCATGAGGGCGACGTCGGCGGTTTCGATGGCGGTGTCGCTGCCGATGGCGCCCATGGCGATGCCGACGGTGGCGAGGGCGAGGGCGGGGGCATCGTTGACGCCATCGCCGATCATGCCGACGTATTGATGGGTGCGGAGGAGTTCGCGGATGTGTTCGACTTTTCCTTCGGGGAGAAGATCGCCGATGGCTTGGTCGATGCCGGCTTGCTGGGCGATGGCGTTGGCGGTGCGCTGGTTGTCGCCGCTGAGCATGACGATTTTTTCCAAACCGGTGGCGTGGAGTTTTTTCAAAGCATCGATGACTTCGGGGCGGAGTTGATCGGCGATGGCGAGGATGCCGAGGATTTCGCCGGGGCAATTTTCATGCGGCGCGTGGCCGATGACGGCGAGCGATTGGCCTTTGGATTCGATGCGGGCGAGTTGTTCTTCGACGGCGGGCGAGCAGACGCCGGTGGCGTGGGCCATCAGGTGATTTCCGATGAAATGCGGGTGGCCGTCCAAGGTGGCGGTGGCTCCGCGACCGGTTTCGGACCGGTAATTTTCGGCAGGAGTGATGGTGAGATTTTTCGCGCGAGCGGCAGCGACGACGGCTTGGGCGAGCGGATGGGAGGAATGGGTATCGATGGCGGCGGCGCGGCGGAGGATTTCATCGGCGGAATGATTTCCGAAGGGGATGATTTCGACGACTTCCGGTTGGCCGCGGGTGATGGTACCGGTTTTATCGACGGCGAGGGCGCGGAGTTTCGCTAGCGATTCGAGGTGGACGCCGCCTTTTACCAGCACGCCGCGTCGGGCAAGGGCGGTGAGGGCGGAAACGATGCTGACCGGTGTGGAAATGACGAGCGCGCAAGGGCAGGAAATGACGAGCAGGACGAGCGAGCGGTAGATCCATTTGTCCCACGGTTGGCCGAAAAACAGCGGAGGAATGAGCGCGATGAGGATGGCGACGATGAAGACGCACGGGGTGTAGATGGCCGCAAACCGGTCGATGAATCGCTGGGTGGGCGGGCGTTGTTCTTCGGCGTCGGCGACGAGTTGGATGATGCGGGAGAGGGTGCTGTTGCCGGCGGTTTTGGTGGTGCGGACTTTGAGCGAGCCTGTGCCATTTACCGTTCCTGCGAAAACCGGGTCGCCGGGCATTTTATCGACCGGTATCGATTCGCCGGTGATGGGGGCTTGGTTGATCGAGGAATTTCCAGAGAGGATTTCGCCGTCGAGCGGGATGCGGTCGCCATTGCGGATGAGGATGGTGGAACCGGTTGGGATTTCGGCGGTGGGGGTTTCGGTTTCCGTGCCGTCGGGGTTGAGGACGTGGGCGGTTTCCGGGGAAAGGGCGAGCAGGGATTGGACCGAGCGGCGTGCGCGATCGGACGCCCAGCTTTCCAACAGTTCGGAAAGCGCGAAGAGGAAAACGACGCTGGCGGCTTCGAGTTGCTCGCCAAGAAACCATGCGCCGATGACCGCGACGGTCATGAGGACATTGATGTCGAGCCTGGCTTTTTTCAACGCACGAAAGGCGGCGGGAAAAACGAGCAGCCCGCCTGCGAGGGTGGCGAGCGCGTAGAGGAGCGTGAGCAGCCACGCGGGTGGAGAAACGGTCCAGCCGAGAATCATGCCGGTGGCGATGAAGGCGCCGGAGAGGGAAACGAGGAGATTCGCCGGGAGGGCGAGGGAGTCGTCGTGGGGATGGCAATGTTCGCAGCAGGGCTTCGCAGTCATGGGTCAAGGGTCATCCGTCATGAGTTTTAAGACTCAGCGGGGTTCTGTTCAGTATAATTGGTAAATCCGTGGAAGATTTTATTTTCGCGGGATGACAAGGATTTGCGGATTGATGAGGAGTTGGAAGAACGGACTGAAGTCCGTGGTCCGATTTTATTTCTCCAGACGCAACGGGGCGTCTATTTCGAGCAAGGGGTCATTAGCGGAATTTGCGAAAGTGAGGCACTCTGTGATCACGCAAGGCGGCTCATACACCGGTTTGCTCCATATCTTCCAGGTATTACGGGTTTTTGCCTGGAACTAAAAAATCG
This sequence comes from Akkermansiaceae bacterium UBA1315, assembly GCA_002307065.1. Lineage (GTDB taxonomy): Bacteria > Verrucomicrobiota > Verrucomicrobiia > Verrucomicrobiales > Akkermansiaceae > Luteolibacter. The sequence goes on from DBTN01000018.1 coordinate 36,962, forward strand.
GCCTGAAGTGTCGGGATACACTTCAGGCCATTTTTTTCTCAATGATCATGAGCGCAGGTGCAGGCGTATTCTTTGTGATTGCACTCCGAGCAGTCGGCAAGGTTGACGGTGAAACGTTCGGTGACGGTTTTGGCATCGGGAGTGGTTTTGATTCGTAAAATGATCGGAGGCTTTTGGCCTTCGGGAAGCGGTTGATCGGAGAGGAGGGTTTCGCCTTTTTGAGTGAAGGTGAATTGGGTTGGATTCGAGCGATCGCCACCGGTCGCGGTGAGCGTTTGGGCGGCGGGGGCAACCGGTTTGTTGTGTTCGTCGAGGAAGGTGATTTTGATTTTGCGATCTCCGGTGATGACGAATTCGAAGTGGGGATCGACGGAGGTGATGATCCGGCCGCCGTTGGGTCCGGCTTCTTTTTGCTCATGGCTGTGGCCGTGGTCGTGCTTTTCCTCGGCGTGGAGGAGTGGGGTGAAGCTGAGGGCGGCGAAGAGGATCGATGCGATTTTGGTTTTCATCTATTTAGGAATGATGGATTTAGGTTTGGTGAATGAAGAGACGGACTAAAGTCCGTGGTCCAATTTTTTTTAGTGGGCGGCGGGGGCGTTGAGATCGAGGGCGCGTTGGGCCGCTTTGCGACCGAAGAGGCGGAAGATGGCGGGGGTGACGGCCATATCCAACAGGGTGGATGAGATCAGTCCGCCGACGATGACGACGGCGACCGGGTGAAGGATTTCTTTGCCCGGTTGATCGGCGGCGAGGACGAGCGGGATCAGGCCGATGCCTGCGGAAAGGGCGGTCATGAGAACGGGGACAAGGCGTTCGAGAGTGCCGCGCTCGATCATTTCACGGGTGAAGCCTTCGTTTTCATGACGCATCAGATAGAGGTAATGCGAGATCATCATGATGCCGTTTCGAGCGGCGACGCCCCCGACCGCGATGAAGCCGACGAGCGTGGCGATGCTGATGTTGTTCAGTTTCAACCACGTGAAAACCAGACCGCCGATGAGCGCGAGCGGGATGTTAAAAAGCACCTGTGCGGCGAGCGAGGCGCTGCGGAAATAACCGGTTAGCAAAAATGCGATGACGATCAGAACCACGGCGGAAAGGATGGTAATGCGAAGCGTCGCGTCGCGCTGGGCTTGGAATTCGCCTTCGATGGAAATGAAATATCCTTCGGGCAGTATCACTTGTTCGGAGACGCGGGATTGAAGCGTTCCGACGAGCGTCGAGACATCGCGGACGGTCGGTTTGATCGCGACGACAAACCGGCGCTGGCTATTTTCACGAAGGATGATGTTCGGGCCTTTCGCTTCGCGGACGTCCGCAAGCAGGCTGACGGGGACGCGGCGGTCGTTACCGGTTTCGAGGGGAAGGTCGGCGATTTTTTCGCGCTCGTCGCGGAGCGTTTCGGGAAGCCGGATGACCAGATCGATCGAGCGCTGGCCATCGCGGAGTTCGGCCACGGTTTTTCCGCCGAGGAGGGTGGAAAGCTGTTCGTTGATCTCGCCGGGTGTGGTCGAGTAGGCGAAGGCACGGTCGCGATCCGGTTCGATGCGGAGTTGTGGGATCGTCGATTGCACGTCGAGTTTCGCGTCTTCAAAGCCGGGGATTTCTCGGGCGATCGCTTGCACCTGGATGCCGAGGTCGCGGAGTTTTTCGAGATCGGGTCCGAAAATTTTGACGGCGACCGGTGCTGAGACGCCGCTGAGCATGTGGCCGATGCGGTCGGCCAGCGGACCTGTTAGAACGCTGAACGTCCCGGGGACGCTGCGGATGGTTTCGCGGATATCGGCCAGGACTTCGGCGCGGGGGCGGGCTTCTTTTCCATCACCGGTTCGGAAGTCGATGTCGAACTCGGCAGTGGAAACCGGTACCACGTGATCGCCGCGTTCGGCACGACCGGTTCGGCGGCCGACTTTGCTGACGCCTGGGATTTCGCGAAGGCGTTTTTCAAGAACATCGCAGATCACGTTCATCTGTTCGAGCGAGGTTCCGGGCGATGACGTGGTGGAAACGAGGGCGGTTTCCTCGTTGAAGGCGGGCAGGAAATCCTTGCCCATCGCCGGATAAAGCAAAAGCGAGGCGGCGAGCAAAATGCCGGCGAGGGCGACGACGACGATCGGGTAATCCAGGCCGGCGCGGAGCAGGGTTTTTTTCAGAAGCCATTTCACGCCACGGGTGAACGCGCCGTCTTGATGGGTTTTTCCGGGTTTCGGCTTGAGGATGAGCGAGCAAAGTACGGGGATCACCGTAAGTGAAACGACGAACGATGCGATCATGCTGACAATGGTGGCGATGGCGATCGGCGCGAGCAACCGGCCCTCAACACCGGTCAGTCCGAGCAGCGGCAGGAAGACGAGAACGATGATGACGGTCGCATAAAGAATCGAGTGGCGGACCTCGGCAGAAGCACGGGCGATCACTTCGAGGCGAGGTTTGGGTTCGGGCAGCGCGGCGTTTTCCTTGAGTCGGCGGAAGACGTTTTCGACATCGACGATCGCGTCATCGACGACCATGCCGATGGCGACGGCGAGGCCGCCGAGCGTCATGGAATTCACGCTGATGCCATATCCTTTGAAGACCAGCAGCGTGATGGCGAATGACAGCGGCATCGCGGTGAGCGTGATGATCGTGGTGCGGAAATTCAGCAGAAAGAGGAATAGGACGATCGTCACCATGATCGCCCCGTCGCGGATCGCCTCCTTGAGATTTCCGATCGCGTGTTCGATGAAATCCGCTTGGCGGAAAAGCGGAACGGCTTCGATGCCGGGTGGCAGTGCCGGGGCGATTTCCTGAAGAGCGGCTTCGATTTTTTCCGTGAGCGTGAGCGTGTCAAAACCGGGAGATTTCGTGACGCTCATGATCACGCCGCGGGTGCCATTGATGCTGGCATCGCCTCGCATCGGTTCGATGTCCCAGACGACATTCGCGACATCGCCGATGCTGACCGGGGTGTCGCCGAGGTTTTTCACAACCGTCTTGGCGATGTCATCGAGAGAAATGGTCATCGCCAGATTGCGGATCATGATTTCCTGCGGGCCGGAAGTGATGAAGCCACCGGTGCGTGTGCTGGCGGCTTCGGACGCGGCTTTTTCCAAGTCGTCGAGCGTGACGCTGTGAGCTTGCATGCGCATCGGGTCGGGCTGGATCTGGATTTGCTGGATGCCGCCGCCCATATTCAGCACTTCGGCGACGCCGGGGATGCTTTGCAAGCGGCGGCGGATCGTCCAATCGGCGAGGGTGCGGATGTCGCGCGGTGGGAGATAGCCTTCCTGGCCTTCGGGGATGGTGGAGCGGACGCCGACAAGCAGGATCTCACCCATCAATGAGGCGACTGGGGTGAGAAATGGCTCGGCGTTTTCCGGGAGCGAGCTGCGAACGCTTTGCAGGCGTTCTTGGACGAGCGTGCGGGCTTTGTAAACATCCGTGCCCCAGCCGAATTCGGCGTAAACCAGAGATAAGGAAATGTCGCTGTTCGAGCGGAGTCGCGTCAAACCGGTCACGCCCATGAGTGCGTTTTCGATCGGTTGAGTGACGCGGCTTTCGACTTCTTCCGGTGCGAGACCGGTTGCTTCGGTCAGGATGATGACCGTCGGTTTCGTGAGGTCGGGAAGGACTTCGACGGGCAGTTCGACGGCGGTTCGGTAACCGGCGACGAGTAAAAGGATCGCGAGGCCGAGGATGATTCCGCGGCTGCGCAGGGAAAAGCGGATGAGCTTGTCGAGCATGGGATTAGAAAGGAAAAGAGCTGGCGGCTTGACTTGTGCTATCAATGATAGCACCGTGAGTCATGGCACAACTGCTTGTCAGAAATCTGGACGAGGGACTGGTAAAGCGGCTGCGGCTGCGTGCTGCGGAGCACGGGATATCAGCGGAAGAAGAACACCGGCGGATTTTGATTTCCGCACTCACCGATGATGGCCGTGCGACCTGTAATTTTAAGGACCACTTGATGGGATTGAGTGAAGCAGCTTCGACGATCGAGTTTGATCGGCCGAGAGGAGTTTCCAAACGCCCGGCCTTTGACGAATGAGTGGTTATCTTTTGGATACCAATGTTCTTTCGGAAATCCGGAAGGGAGACCGGGCTGATGTCCGAGTGATGAGTTGGTTTGAAAAAGTGGGTGCGGAAGATCTTTACCTCAGTGTGATGACATTGGGCGAAATCCGTTACGGCGTGGAATCCAAACAAAGGAAAGATCCGCAACAGGCGAGAGTTTTGGAACGCTGGCTCGAACGGACCGGTTTGCATTTTTCCGATCGGATTCTCCCTGTTAGCGCGGCGATCGCGGACCGTTGGGGAAGAATGGGAATTGATGAACCGGTTCCCGACGTGGATGCGATTCTTGCGGCGACGGCGATTGAGCACGGGTTGACGTTGGTCACGCGGAACGTGCGAAATTTTTCGCGAAGCGGAGTGTCGCTGCTCAATCCTTGGGAGTAGAGCGATCATGGATTGGACTGGTGCCGAAGCGGTTGAGGTGGAGAACTTGGCGAGCATTGTGAAATGATTTTGTTGAGAAAGCCTGCGGCAGCCTTTATGAAATGCGTGTGTCGAAGCTCGAATTAGTCATGAAAAACCGGGATGCTATTTTGGCATTGGCGGCAAAACATGGTGCGACGAACTTGCGGATTTTCGGGTCCGTTGCGCGCGGGGACGACGATGAATCGAGCGATTTGGATCTGCTGGTGAAGATGGAAAAGGGCCGCAGCCTTTTCGATTTGGGAGAATTACTGATGGATCTCCGCGACCTGCTGGGCTGCAAGGTGGACGTCATTTCCGAGCACAAGGACATGCGTCCGCGGTTTAGGGAAAACGTTTTGAGAGATGCTGTGCCGCTATGAAATCGGCTAGGAGCGATGAACAAAGGCTTCGGGATATTCTCGAAGCGATTTTGAAAGAGCTGGGAAATCATGGCTCCGATGGGGTTTGAGATTTCCGGGTAAGGAATGTCACGAGGAGCAGGACGGCGAAGAGCGCGGTGGTGGCGATGAAGATTTTTTCGCGGAGCGAGGTGACCGGTTTGGCCTGATCGTGACCTGCGTGGTCGTCGTGATCGTGTTCTTCCTCTTTTGCGTCAGCGGATTTTTCGGAGCCGTCTTCGTTGTGTTCGTGGCCGTGGGCGGCATCGAGGGCTTCTTTCAGAGAGGCGCCACTGCTGCCACCTGCGAATCCGAGCGGGTAGGCGCCTTGGGTGACGACTTCATCGCCGGGGAAAACACCGCTGAGGATTTCGATGCGATCGCCGCTGGTCTGACCGGTTCTCACCGGGGTGCGGAGATAGGCATTGGGAAGGTCGAAATCTTTGACAAAGATATGTCGGTTTCCGGGATCGCCTTGGACGGATTCTTTCGGAACGGAGAGGACGTTTTCCCGTTTGGAAAGGATGATGTCGAATTCCGCGCGCATGCCCGGGCGCATGCGGAGGCCGGGATTGGGGATTTGGAAAACGGCGTCGATCGTTCCGCTGGCGCGGTCGGCCGAGGTGCCGAAGCGGATCATTTTTCCTTCGAACGTTTCGTCTCCCAAAGCGGCGACGCGGATGCGGGCGAGCGAACCGGTTTTGAGTTTCGCGGCTTGATGTTCGGGAACGCGGGCGATGGCCAGCACTTCGCTCAAGTCCGAGATATCGAGGAGTTCTTTTTCCGGTTCAACCGGTTCGCCGATGCGGACGTGGGATTCGATGACCAATCCGGAGATCGGGGCTTTCAGGTCGATGATCGGTGGCGGATCACCCGGTTGGCGGCTTTCGACGCGGACGATGGTTTGGCCAGCCGTGACCGTGTCGCCTTCGCGGGCTTCGAGACCGATGACGCGACCGGGGATGCGGCTGCTGAGCACGCCGTGGTTTTCCGGGATTTCTTCGATGCGTCCGATGGAAAAGGCGGTTTCTTCGAAATCGGATTCGGTCACTTCGAGCGTTTGGATGCCGAGGGCTTCGATGCCGGATTCGGTAAGAATGACGGTGTTCGAGGTTTCGGCGGCTTGAAGAGATGAGAAGGAGATGAGGAGGAAGAGGCGGACTAAAGTCCGCGGTCCAATTTTTGCAGAGTTCATATTAATTTCCGAGGGAGGATTGGTAGCGGACGCGGGCGTGGTGGAAATCGCGGAGGGCGTCGAGTCGGGTGATGGCGAGTTGCAGGCGTTGTTCGCGAGCGCGGAGGACGGTTTGGAAATCCGCTTGTCCGTTGTGCCAGGCGGCTTCGGTTTGTTCGGCCTGTTGGGCGGCGAGCGGGAGAAGCGTGGTGGAAATTTCGGCGGTCAGTTTTTGCCACTCGGCCATTTCGTTTCGAGCGGCTTCGGCTTCGTTTTCGATCGCCCGACCGAGGGCGCGGGTTTCTAACCGTTTTCGTTTTTCCCGGGCTTGGGCTTCTTCGATCGCGCCTTCATTGCGGTTCCAAAGCGGCAGCGGAATCGAAAAACGCAGGCCGATGATCGCTTCGTTGTCGTAACCTTCGGGCGCGTCTTCGCTGCGTTCGGCGGCGGCGAAAATTCCGGCTTCGGGATCTTGGTAACGGGCGGCTTGTTCGAGCGTGACTTGTTGGGCAGCGGCGGCGGATTCGAGTTTGGCGATTTCGTAGTCCGGGCGATTTTTGAAACCGGTTTGCACCGGGATTTCTGCATTTGGTAAGGATCCGGAAACGACAAGTCCTTCATCGGCGCGCATGCCGAGAAGCGGTTTCAGCGTTCCGACGGCGAGGGCTTCCCGGGCGTTGAGTTGGCGGACTTCGGTGGTGGCGCGGATCGCTTCGACACGTGCTTGGCCGGCGTCCAAAAGCGAGCCTTCGCCTTTTTCCGCAGCCTGCGTGATGCTTTCCGCGAGTTGGGTCGTGAGCGTCGACTGCTCATTGAGAAGCTCGCGACGCTGCCGGAGCGCGAGCACGTCGATGAGGGCGTGGCGGGCTTGGGAAACGAGTTGGCGTTCGACTTCGCGGACTTCGGCTTCGGCGGCTTGGAGTTCGGTGAGGGAGAGGTTTTTCTCAAGGCTCAACCGGTTGGTGACGGGGAATTTTTGTGAGATTCCGATTTCGGCACGGCCTTCGCGGAAACGGGAATTGTGCTCGAATGAAGTTTCGAGATTCGGGTTTTCGAGGCGGCCGGACTGTTTTGCGCGGCCGAGTGCTTCGGCAATGCGGAGGCGTGCCGCGGCAAGGTCCGGGTTTTGATTCCGGACGCGATCGTGGATGGAGGAAAAGGTGACGACGACCGATGGGTCAGCGTGCAGAAAGGAAGAAAGGAGAGTAATGGCCGCGAGGGACGCGGGAATTTTTAAGAACATGAGACATCGATTTGGATCGGAAAGGCTCAGGACGAGACGCCCTGAAGGAGGTCCGTGGCGGGTGCCGCGGCCGGTGGGGCTTTCCGATTAAATCAACGGCGGTTTATCCAAGCCGATGGCGGGGCCGTCTGGCGGGATCTCGCCTTCGTGCGAGAAAACCGGCAGGGCGGATTCCGTGACGCTCAGGCGCAATCCAAGATCGCTGCCGGTGGTGAGCGGAAGATTTTGGCAGCAACCGCTGTGATGGTGGTGCTCAAGCGGGCAATGTTCCTTGTGCGACGAACCGTGATCGTGGTCGTGAACCTTGTCCCCGCCACAGTCGTGCTCAAGGTGAGCGCAAACCGGTATCCGGGGGCCGTCAGCGGCGAGGACACGTGCGTTCAGTCCGGCGAGGACGCCGAAAACCAAAAGCCATGTCAGGAAACTTCGCATTGACGATCCGCACCTATGATTCCGATCTCGCTCATTTCAAGGCAAATTTGTGGTGACGCGAGGAACGGACGAGCGAAGTTCGTTCATGACGAGATATTTTTTGAGATGGGGCATCGTCGGGATTTTCGCCTCGTTGATCGCTTGTCAGCCGATCACGGGCGGACCGGATCCGCTCGATGGGCGGCGGACAGCGCGGGAGGAAACGAACGAATGGATGTTTTCCGAAAGCGCGCGAGATCACGCGCGTCACGACGCGAAAGTCCGGCAGATGGAGGAAAATTCGCAATACACGCCGTGACTCCGACTTTAAACCGGTTGGTGATTTAAAGAAGGCGCGGGCAACCGGTTTGTGCGAAAGTTCGTCATGAGCACCGCACAGCAAACCGGTCAGGGACGACGATTGATTTTCCGCGAAACGGGAAAACCGGGTGAAGTTTTGGAGGTTGACCGGTTTGATCTAGATGAACCGGCGGAGGGTGAGGTTTTGGTGAAAATCCTCGCCGCGCCGATCAATCCGGCCGATTTGAATACGATCGAGGGGACGTATGGCGTGAAGCCGCCCCTACCCGCGACGCCGGGGATCGAAGGATTCGGTGTGGTGGAGAAGAGCGGATCGGCCGATTTTCAAACCGGGGATCGGGTGATTTTTTTATACCGAGCGGGGACGTGGGCGACGCACACGACGGTGAAGGCCGAGGTGCTTTTTAAAGTCCCTGCGGAAATCGATCCGTTGCAGGCTGCGATGCTCAAGGTCAATCCGGCGACTGCTTGGCGGTTGTTGCATGATTTTGGAACGCTCGGGGGAGACGATTGGGTTGTGCAAAATGCCGGGAATTCGGCGGTGAGTCGGTGTGTGATTCAGTTGGCGCGGGATTTGGGAATCCGCCTGATTTCCTTCGTGCGAAAGACCGACCAGATTCCCGAGCTGCAAAAGCTCGGAGCGGAGCACGTTTACCTCGATGATGCGGAAGGCCACGCGGCGGCGAAAAATTTACTCGGTGGGGAAAACGCGGCGGTTGCTTTTAACTCGGTCGGGGGTGACAGCGCGTTGGCGTTGATGAAATTGCTGCGCGAAAATGGCACGCACGTCACCTATGGCGCGATGGGAAGACGGCCGCTCACCGTGCCGAACGGCTTGCTGATTTTCCGGAATCTGAACATCCGCGGGCTGTGGGTGACGAAATGGCTGGAGCACGCGGAAACCGGTGAGGTGCATGCGCTTTACCAAAATCTGGCCGAACGGGTGACGGCGGGGAAAATCGTGCAACCGGTTGATTCGACCCATGCGTTGGAACATTTCCAGCACGCGCTCGACCGGTTGGAAGCGGCGGACCGGGATGGGAAAGTGTTGTTTTCAGGGATTTAGATCAGATGATTTTTTAACCGCCGATGGACGCGGATAAGATTTGGGATTTTGAATCGGAAAATCATCCATCTGCGTTTGGAAAAGGCCGGAATCATCCTTCACTCTCAACTTGCGCGGGTGGCTGCGGGTCGCTAAACCTCCGCCGCCATGGCCACGATCAACGCGAATTTTCTGAAGCTTAAAGCCGGTTATCTTTTCCCTGAAATCGCCCGACGGGTGAAAGCCTACACCGAAGCGAATCCCGACAAAGCGGCGCGGATCATTCGCTGCGGCATTGGTGATGTGACGGAAGCATTGCCGCCGGCGATCGTGAAAGCGATGCACGAAGGCGTGGACGAATTGGCCAGCCGTGAAAGCTTCAAGGGTTACGGCCCGGAGCAGGGTTACGAGTTTTTACGCCAGGCGATCGTCGACAACCAATTTGCGGATCTCGGCATTTCTGCGGACGAAGTTTTCATTTCCGACGGATCGAAATGCGACACCGGCAACATTCTGGACATTTTTGGCAAAGGCAACGTCATCGCCATCACCGATCCGGTTTACCCGGTTTACGTCGATACCAACGTGATGGCGGGAAATACCGGGGACGCTGATGAAAAGGGCGCTTACGAAGGTTTGCTTTATCTTCCGTGCAACGCCGAAAACGGCTTCGTCGCCGACGTTCCGACGGAAAAGGCCGATTTGATTTACCTTTGTTTCCCCAACAATCCGACCGGCGCTGTCGCCACCCGCGCGCAGCTTGAGGCCTGGGTCGCCTATGCGAAGAAAAACGACGCGATCCTTTTGTTCGACGCCGCTTACGAAGCTTTCATCCAAGATCCGGAGATCCCGCGTTCGATTTTCGAGATCGAAGGCGCAAAGGACGTCGCGATCGAATTCCGCTCGTTCTCGAAAAACGGCGGCTTCACTGGTGTGCGTTGCGCGTATGTCGTGATCCCGAAATCCGTCAGCGGAAAAACCGAAACCGGTGAGCGCGTGCCGCTTCATCAGCTTTGGTCGCGCCGCCACAGCACAAAATTTAATGGTGCCAGCTACCCGGTTCAAAAAGCCGCCGCCGCTGTTTTTTCCGAAGAAGGAAAAGCCCAAGTCAGCGCACTGATCGAGCACTACATGGGCAATGCCAAGCTGTTGCGCGAGGCGGTGATCGAGGCGGGGTTGCCGGTTTTCGGCGGTGAAAACGCGCCGTATGTCTGGGTCGGCTGCCCGGCCGGTTCGAGTTCATGGGATATGTTCGACAAGATGCTCGGCGAAGCGCAGGTCGTCATCACTCCGGGTTCCGGTTTTGGTTCGGCAGGCGAGGGTTATTTCCGGATTTCCGCTTTCAATTCGCGGGCGAACGTCGAAGAAGTTTGCCGCCGCCTGAAGGCATTGGTAGCGTGATCTTTACGAATCCACAGGGCGCTTTGAACTGAGAGTTTGGAGCGCTCGTTTCAACTTTCAGTCGATTCTGGGTTGCGGTGAAGTGGATTTTTCGAGAGATTCAAGCGGTGAAACGACGGAAATCACTCGGAGTTTTGAGGGTCGCATCCTGTGTGGCGATGATTGTTTTGACCGGTTGCAGCAAACCATCGGACAAAGCGAAAATCGAGGAGCTGCAAGCGGAAGTGAATTTCCTCAACCGCCGTTTGGCTGAGGAAATCAATCATCGCCGGGAAAACATGAGCGACATCCGGCGGGAAACCGAGCGGGCGAAAATCGAGGCGGAAAAAGAACGCCAGCAGTCGGAGCGAGAGCGTTCGATGGTTCAAAAGGGCATCGAGCGGCAAACCGTACGGCGTAAACCGGCCAAGACCGCCCAAGAGGACGACCCATTCGGCACTCCGGAAAAACCGGGGACGACGTCGGCAAAAAGGGGCTCAACTGAGCTGCTGAACCCCGACAAAGATCCGCAGCAGACCGGTGCGGTGGTCGTGATCGAAGGCGACGTTTCGACAGGGACGGGTTTTATCGTCCAGGACGGCGAAAAATACTATTTATATACGGCCGCTCACGTTTTTAGCGGGAACTCCCGGCTGTCGGTCGTCGCGACGGATGGGCGGAAATTTACGAAATTCGGAACCTTCGAGGCGGCGGAAGGTGCGGATTTGATCCGGTTGGAAATGATTGGAGACGAACCGGACGCGGCTTTGCAAATCGCGGAGAAGGACGCGTCAATGGGCGTCGGCACGGAAATTATGGTGCTTGGAAATGGCGGCGGCGCCGGAGTGGTGACCGCCGAAAGCGGGAAAATCGTTGGATTGGGCGCCGAATCCATTGAAGTCGACGCCGAGGTCATCCAAGGCAACAGCGGTGGCCCGGTCATCGAACGCCACGAGGGGCGAGTGGTCGGATTGGTCACTCACCTGACGGCAAAGCGCGAGGATCTATGGTCGGAAGGCACGCGTTTGGGAGGTGTTCGGCGATTTGCCTGCCGCCTGAATTATGGGTGGAAATGGAAAACCCTGCCATTGGTGACCTTTTTGGCGGAAGCCCGGCAAATCAAAGCCTACGACCGGATGACTCGCATCGGATTTGCGGTCGGTTCGTTGGAACCATCCCCTGCGGGCATGCGATTGGACACGGAGATTGCGGAAAACGTGACGGCGGTGTCGATTCTGGTTGAGGCGCAGGATATTCCGGTCATTGCCGACCTGATGCGGATGAATGCGGAGCTGGCGGAGAAAAAATTGCGCGTCAGCCAATCCGACCTGAGGAAACGTTTTCGTAGCATGTTGGCGACGTCTTATACTGCGGTGAATGCTGGGAAAGACAGCTTCGACCCTTCTGGATTCAGTTGGTTTCACCGAAAAGATGGCGAGCAATCGATCATCTGGAGAGACAAAGCGAACGAGTTGCTGCGCGATCGTGCGGATGCGATGGCCCCCTGAGATCGGGAATCGGCTTGCGGGAAACCGGTTGGGCGGTCATTTCCGGGACATGGCTTTTTCCGCAGTGTTATTCGATTTTGATGGGGTGCTGGTGGATACCGAGTGGGCGATTTACGATGCGTGGCATCGGACGTTTGCGGCGAATGGGCATCCGTTGCCGTTGGAAACTTACACTCAGTGCATCGGATCGGATTTTGCCACCTGGTCGCCGAAGACGCATTTGGAGGAGTTGACCGGTTTGGCGTTCGATTGGCACGACTTGGACGAAAAAAGGCAGGAAGAAATTGTTCGAGACCTCGGCAATGAGGGCCCCATGTTGGGGGTGCTGGAATTGTTGGCGAAGCTGAAGGCTGGCGGAATCCGCACGGCGGTGGTTTCCAGTTCGTCCCATCATTGGGTGGATGGCTGGCTGGAAAAACTCAAGCTGACCGGTGGGTTTGAAGAAGTCGTTTGCCGAGGCGACGCGGAGCGGATCAAGCCGGCGCCGGATCTTTATTTGGAGGCGGCGCGGCGCATGGGGCTGAAGTCCGAGGAATGTTTGGTGATCGAAGATTCGCTCAATGGGGTCAAGGCCGCGAAATCCGCAGGGATGCCCGTTTGGGTCGTGCCAAACCGGGTGACCGCGTGTTTGGATTTCTCGATCGCGGAAAAGATTTTCCCCTCACTGGTTGAAATCGCGGCGGAGTTTTAGCGGCCGATTGACGAAGCGCCGTCGGTTGATGCAGGGCTTGCATTGTTCTGAAAACCAACCACCTAATCCGCGCGTGAGCGATTCGGCAGCCATTTCCTCTTCTTCGGTGGTTCGGAAACCCTTGCCGGAAAGGCAGTTGCTGCTCCTGCTGGCGGCGGTGCAATTCACTCACATCATGGACTTTATGGTCATGATGCCACTGGGCCCGCAATTGATGCGTGAACTTCATATTTCCCCGCAAGAGTTCGGGAATTTGATTTCCGCGTTTGCTCTGACCGCCGGGATCGTCGGTCTGGCGGTGGCCCCTTTCATGGACCGCTTCGATCGCCGGAAGCTGCTGTTATTTTGTTACGCCGGCTTCACCGTGGGCACATTGGCTTGTGGACTTTCGCACACGGCGGAGATGCTGATGCTGTCGCGGGCGCTGTGCGGCGCGTTTGGAGGGGTGAGCGGAGCGACGCTGATGGCGATCGTCGCTGACGTGGTTCCGCCGGAACGGCGCGCGCGGGGCATGGGAATCATCATGACTGCCTTTTCCGCTGCCGCGGCGTTGGGGGTTCCGATTGGTCTGAAACTTGCGCAGTGGTGGAAATGGGAAGCGCCCTTTCTCACCATCGCGTCGGTCGCCAGCGTCGTCTGGCTTTTGCTTTTCCGGATCATGCCACCGGTGCGCGGACACCTGAAAGGCGGCCAAGTCCGGTCGGGAAAAGATTTCCTCGAGCTGTTGAAGGATCGCAACGCGTGGATGGGGGTGCTGTTGATGATGATGGCGGTGTTCGGCCACTTTGTCGTGATCACCTACCTTTCGCCGTATTTGGTCCGGAACGTGGGGCTGGCGGAAAGCAGCCTGTTTCTCGTTTATCTGGTCGGCGGATTGGTCACGATTTTCACTGGCCCCCAGATCGGGAAATGGGCAGACCGGTTCGGCAAATTCAGGGTTTATGGGGTTCTGGTTGCTTGCGCCTGCTGTGTCGTGCGGTTCCTGACCTCGACCGGGCCGCTGCCGCTTTGGGGAGTGCTGATCCTTGCTGCGCTGTTTTTCATTTTTGCGAGTGGTCGGTTCATTCCGGCCCAGGCGACGATTTCGCTGGCGGTTGCCCCGGCGCGGCGCGGCGCTTACATGAGCCTGATTTCGTGTTCACGAGATCTCGCATCGGGGCTGACGGCGGCGTTTGCCGGTCTGATCGTGACGTCCGGTCCTCGGGGCGAGCTGAGACACTTTGACCGGGTGGGTCTGCTGGCGATCGGCGTGAGCATCGCCAGCCTGTGGATTTTCCGGAAAATCCGGGTCGCCTCGGTGGAGAGCTAACCGGTGTGGGGATCAAAAAAAAGCCTCCGCAGGAGATCCCGCAGAGGCCTTTTGTTGAAAGAAGATCGGATCAATCCGCGTCCAGTCCGGCAAATCCATCGAGGGATTCCGGAACGATGACCTTATCGACCACGTGGATCACGCCGTTGTTAGCCATGACGTCGGCGTTTACGACTTTGGAGTCTTCAACTTCGACTTGTTTTCCGTCCACATCGATGTCGACCTTTTCGCCGTTGGCGGTTTTCACCTCACTGTCGGTCAAGGAAGAGGACAGCACTTGGCCGGGGATCACATGATAAAGCAGGAGCGAACGAAGCTTTTCCTGGTTTTCGGGAAGCATCAGTTTGTCGAGAGTGCCTTCGGGAAGTTTGCCAAAGGCTTCGTCCGTCGGGGCGAAAACCGTGTAGATATCCTTGCCGCCGAGGGTCGCATCCAGACCGGTCGCGTGGAGAGCTTTGAACAAAATCGAATAGGTTGCTCCGTCGCGGATCGATGTCGCAAGTGAACCGGGTGTCAGCTCGGCTTTTTCTTCGGTGGCCATGGGCTTTTCGGCTTCGGCATAAGCCAAAGGAGCCATGGTTGCCAAACTGAGACCGGCGGCGATTTGGAGAATTGTTTTTGTTTTCATATTCCTAGGTAATGGGTTGCGACGCGATAGCGGTGATGAACACCAACGGGTAGCGCGCTCAGGAATGTCTTTCGCAGGCACCGTGCCATTGACCCGCCTGGCCGGTTTTGTCCTTTCAGATCAACGAAAGGCGTGCGCGACGGAAGGTTGCTGACGCGGGAAACTTCTCACTCCGCGCTGTTGTGATTGCAAAACGCACGGGTTTTCGATCCTCAGAATGGATTTTTCCCGTTCATTCCCATCGGGTTCCAACGTCTTTCCAGAAGAACACCGGTCGATCAAGAGGCGAAAACTTCGTCAAACGCTGGTGGAATTCGCTGTGCATGGCCGCCTGTTTGGGTAGTCTACGAGGACCTTGGTTGATCGTTGGCCAAGGCCTAATCACAACCCCCAATCCCCCAACAAATCATGCTTCGTTACGCCATCATCTTTATCATTATCGCCCTCATCGCCGGATTTTTCGGATTCGGTGGCGTTGAAGGAATCGCGGCGACCATCGCAAAGGTCTGCTTCGTGATTTTCCTGATTTTCGCGATTCTCAGTTTTCTGAAAAAATAATCGCTGTTTTGCTTGGTAAACCGGCATGGACTCTCCGGGTCCGTGCCGGTTTTTTTCCCGTGACGGTCCGGATTTAGCGAACTTGCAACGAATGAGCGCTCCAGAATTGTTGGAGCTCTTTCACCGATCCATTGAAGGCATTGTGCTCCATCGGTCGATCCATCGTGCCGAAATAGCGCGGCGATTTCCACGGCCCGTGATGATAAACTTTCGGCACGGATCGGCCTTCCCACTCGACGCCCGCGTACTGCCACATCGCCCATCCGTCCCAGATGCCGTAAGCTTTTCGAAGTCGGTCAGGCGTGCGGAATCCGCTTTCATGCGAATAGAGCGCGAGCCAATAGGGGCATTGGCGGATGCGTCGTTTCTCCTCCGGAGAGGCCGAGCTCAGGACCGCGCGGAGTTGCGCACTGTTTTCGAGATAAACGACAGGCAGCTTACCGGTTCGTTGTTCGATCCGATTGATGAACGCGACCAAATCCGCAGGTCGCGATCGGGTGTCAAAATCTCCCACGAGAAGGATTTCGCGGTGTTTCAGATTCCGGGTCGCCGCGATTTGATGCAGCCGGTTGATGTATTGATCTGCCTGCCAGACCGGGTCGATCCCGCTCAGAACGAAGTAGTAAGTGCCGAGCTTCATTCCCTGACGATCGGCTGCGGCGAGGAAATCCGCGCATTTGTCGTCGAGATTCCGTCCTTTTCCGGCGCGGGCGATCAACCCGAGAGCACCGTTTTTTCGGAGCGCGGAGACATTGGAGGACGAAAACGAATCTCCCGCCCGCTGCCGTTCTTTCGGGTCATAAGATGAGACATTGACGACTTTCGGCGCCTCCTCCAATCCGACCCTGCCATAACCGCCGCAACCGGTCAGCAACGCTGAAATGGAGAACAGAGCGATCGGCAATAAAGGAATGGCGCGCATTCCGCATTTAAGAGGCAGTGGGTTGCGAACGCAAGTTGGGATGTTGCATAACCGGACGGCTCTTTTATCATCGCGCGCAGTCTTTTTGGTTATCCGTTCCCATGCTTTCTCGATCTCTCAAACACTTTCTCGAACTACTCGGTCGTTGGCGGGCCGAACCTTTGATTCCGGCGCTGCTTCTGCTGATCGCCGGCAGTTTGTGGGGCTTCATCGAACTCACCGATTTTGTCGAAGACCGCGAAGTTCACCATTTTGATCAAACCTTGCTGTTGTCGATGCGCACGCCGGGGGATACCTCCGATCCGATCGGTCCGCAGTGGGTCGAAGAAATGGGACGCGATTTGACGGCGCTTGGCGGGTTTACGATTCTGACCGGTCTGACGATTGCCACCTTTGGCGTCGCTTTGTTTTTCCGAAAACCGAAGCTCGCGGCGCTGATCGCGGTTTCGATTTTCAGTGGGATGTTGATCATGAAATTCGCGAAAAGCAGTTTCGACCGCCCACGACCCGACTTGGTTCCGCATGGCGTGGTCGTGTCCAATGCCAGTTTCCCAAGTGGCCACACGACGATGGCGGCGATTGTTTATCTGACGCTCGGGGTGCTGCTCGCGCGGACACAAACCAACCGGGCGTTGCGGATTTATATCATTTCGCTGTCGGCCATCATCGCGATTTTGGTGGGAGTCAGTCGTGTCTATCTCGGCGTTCATTGGCCGACCGATGTTCTGGCGGGGTGGACCTTGGGCGCGGCGTGGGCACTTGGGGTGTGGCTGGTGGCCATGAAGATCGATCCGTGAAAGCTCATTTCAGTTCCTTCAGGCTCCCCCCATATCTGCGGGCGATTTTTTCCCAACACTCTTTATCCACCGGGCGCATTTGAAATCCGATGAAATGTACCGGCACTTTCATGGCACGGGCGCCTTGAAGCTCGGCGAGCAACGCGTCGAATTCCTGCGAGGAGATCTTCTCGCTCGTTTCCACCCCGCGTTCGAAACTTCCATCGGATATGATAAAGATCACATCCGGATCCATCTGAAAGGCCGCACGCAGAATGGGTGGCAGTCCGTTCGGGCTTGGGCTGATCACCGATTTGCCGCTGCGCGCCATTTGTCCTGACTCGTTCCATTCCGTTTCCACCCATTGGCGAGCGAGATCGCGGTTCGGCTTGGTCGCGGCGATCAACGAGGATGCGAAGGGTTTGTAATTTCGGACAAATTGAATCATGCCAAATCGCGCATCGGCGGGGAGTTGATCAATCATCGTTAATGTCTCTTCTTTGATCTTCACCAGTGGCATGGATGACTGGGCGGCTTTGTTGACCACCGAGCGAGAAACATCGAACAGTAGCAGAACCTTTCGACCGTTTGCTTGCACACCGAGAAATTGAATCCCACTGCCGATTCCCTTTCCGCCCGCTCCGCCCAGGCCAAATCCCGAGCCTGCTCCGATTCCACCTGCTCCTGCCAAACCGGTGACCACGCTTGTCGCCATCGCCGATGGATCGGGCGCCAAAAGATCCGTCATTGAAATCTTCGGAGCTTCCGGCAACGCAAAGGAAGTCGGTCGCAAACTGACGAGCCGCTGCTTAAAAACCGGTTTCGAAGCCAGTCCGGCATGCGCGGCCAGATTCATCCGATGTTGCCGCGTCTGAGGAGGGATTTTGATTTTCGGCGCCGGGGGTGCGACAAATTGCGGCGGTTCGTTTCGGATATAATGCGCCACGACCCAGACTCCGGCGATGACCGCAAGCGCCGCGTGAGCGACGATGCTACCGACCACCGCACCCGCGATGCCTCTGCCTTCGGTCTTCGTTTTTTTCATAAACCGCTCCGTCTGAATGGATCAATTTTCCGTCGCTTCGTCCGCCAAGGTCACACCGGTGATTCCTGCAATCCCGCAAACATTGAGGACATCCACGATGCGTTGATGGGTGCTTTGTCCCGCCGCGTCGATAGTTACGAGTGCCTTCTGGTGGTTCAGATCCGCCGCTTCTTTAAATTTGCGCAGCAGGCTGACCAGCGGTGGCATCTGGGAATCTTCCGGTTTTCCAAGGATCATCTCGTTTACCTCGACACTTCCGTCCGCGAGGATGGCGATTCGGATTTCCTCAGGGATTTCCACGCTCACTTCATCGGAAACCGAGCCGGGCAAAGTCATTCCCAGATCCGCTTCATGCCGAGGCGGCTTCGAGGAAACGATGAAAAAACATAACAACAAAAATCCGATGTCCGCCATCGGTGCGATTTGCAGCTCCACGGACTGTTCTTCTCGACGACGAAAAAGCATGATGTCGGTTTTCTACTGGCGGGCTTCGTTAAAGGTTCCGATTACCACTTCGATCGCTCCCGCTTCCGCGCAAGCTCGATAGAACTCTTTGGTTTTTACAGCCGGAGTATTTGCGTCAGCCCGCAGATAAACCTTCAGTGGGGGGAATTCGATCATCTGACGTTTGAGGTGCTCCGTCAAACCGGTCAGGTCGACTCGATCGTTTCCGAGATAATAATTTCCCCCGGCATCCAGATTTACGATGACTCGTCCGGACATTTCTTTAGGAACAACCGCCGCGCTCGCCACGGGCAGTGCGACCGAGATATCAAAATCTTCCTCGACCAATTGAGTGGTCACCATAAAAAAGATGATAAGAATCCAAGTGATATCAATCATCGGCGCGATTTGGAATCCGATGTCTTCCACATGGCGACGCCTGATTTTCATGCCGGGGAAACGTCTTCGCTTTGAAGGCTTACCGTGCTTCCGGTGACAAACTGGTTGATGAGCGTCGAGGTCGAATGCGACAGCCGGGAGATCAACGATTGCAGGAAATTTTTAAACAAGAAATAGGCGAACATCGCAGGGATCGCCACCAGCAGACCGGCCGCCGTGGCAACCATCGCCTCACCAATTCCTCCTGCGAAATCCGAGGCTTTTGCCGCGCCGGATGATAGTTTTTCGAAACTTTGAATCATTCCTGAAACCGTCCCAAGCAAACCAATCATCGGTGCCACGGCTGCAAAAGCGTTCAGCATGTTCACCCATAACATCAGCTTGGTTTCCTCGTGGAAAATCGTCTCGGACGCAGCGGCTTCGAGGTCTGCTTTGGTGTAAACCGCGACGCCAGCTCCGGCTTTCAAAAGCGTTTCTCGAATCACCTGCGAAAGCGGGGAGTCATTTTCCTCACAGAGTTTTAACGCTTCCACCACGTCTTGTTTTGACATCGCGGCCTCCAATTTCAATTGCAGTGCCGGCGGAATCATTTTCTTGCGGTTGATCCGAACGACACAGAATACCAGAACGGAAAGCATGCCAACCGAAGTGAGCGCGATCATGTGCATGACCCACCCGCCTTCGCTGTAGAGATCCAGAAGGCTTTTTTGGTGCGCCTCGACGGTGGCGGGCGCAGTCGATTCCTGCGCTTGGATTTTAGGCACGATCACCATGCATAGAATAAAAAGAGCAAAGGCGATCAACGCGGGGCGGATGATATGAAGGAACGATCTCATGATGGGGGGAGTGGAAAAAATCAGTCGGAGAAAAGATTGTAATTTTTGGGCGGGGGAGGATTTTGCGAAGGAACCGGTTCGGCTTCCGGTAAGTCTTCCGTGGGCTCGACGGGCACATCAGGAGGGGCTGCGGAATTTTTCGATTTGTGGAATTTTTCTAACACCGGTGCCATTTCCTTTGCGGCCGGCGAGTCCGGATAAAGTTGGATCAAGTCTTCCAGAGCGCCTTTCCAAAGGTCCGTCTCACCTGCGAACTGATAAACCAACGCCGCGTTTTTGAGACCGGTTGATGCTTCGGGTTCCCGTTGTCCGTGAAACAAACTGGGATACAACGCAAAATCGAGCGACAAGTGATAGAGCCGTTCACGGATTGGTTTGATCTCGTCATCTTCCATCCACCGTGGGTGTTCCGCTTCAATCGCCCGGAGTTGTGAAAAATGTCGATCGGCTAAAAATCCGGTCGCCAACAACATCGCATCGGGAGAGGCCTCGCTCGCTTCTTCGGTGATCTCCCAAGCCAATCGATTCGCCTCTTCATGGGATTCCTTGCGGATCGCGCGGCTGAGTAAAACACAATGAAGCTCTCCTTGGAGAAGCGTGCGTTGCGAATTGTCCGCGACCTCTTCCAATGCCACTCGCAGAATTTTTTCCGCTTCGTCAAATCCGTCATCGGTGGCGGACCATCTCAGGGTTTTTGCCAGAGCGATGGCCGTTCTGAAAATTCCCGAGCTGGGAAATCGGAACGCGGCGCTTCGTCGTTGCCACAAAATCCGTAAGGCCGCTAACGATTCCGTGCCGGTTTCGCGATGCAGCGAGATCTCCCATGGAGTGAGCGAAAATTTCACATCCGTGAGTTCGTTCAATGGGATCGTTCGCCGCGTCAGGCCTGAGGGGAGCTGTTTTTCCACGATCACCGAATTTTCCGTGATCTCAAGAATGCGAACTTTTAAAGGCGCGCCGCGAGTAGCATCTTTCCAATGGATCTCATCCGTTTCGGGACGCGCTTTGAAGGCGGCTTCCATTTGTTCGGGCGTTGTCGGTGCGGCGCGCAGCCAGGCCCATGCCATGAGGAAGATCCAAAAGACATATCTCATCGTGCTGCCGGTTGGGGAGGAATCACGGCGCCCTCCGGTTGTTTGGGTTGGAGCACACCGCCAAGCGCGTTCGCACGCTCAACGCTTCTTTTGAAAGATTCCAGATCGACCAGATCGGTTCGCGATGCCAGTTCGGAATAAACCTCTCTCGCTTTGTCGGTGAGTCCTAATTTTTCCAGCGCTTCACCGCGTTCGAAATAGGCCTGGGCGACCAGATCGGGAAAGCGATTGAACAAGAGATAAACCTGCTCAAAATAAGGCAGCGATTCCCGGGTATGACCTTGTTTTATCTGGTGTCGTCCGGTTTTCAAAAATGCCTCAGCTCGCAGTCGTGCCGGCATCGCTTTGCTTTTCTGCATCGCGAGGAAGATCGCCAGCGAGCGATCGGGCTCCCGCACTTCTAACAGCTCCGCGCGGGCGAGCGCGACCTTTCCGCCTGTTTCCCCTTCGATCAAAGAGATGCCATGCTCATCCGGTGCGCTTTTTGGCATGATCGAAGATTTTTCGTATCGATCAAAACACTCAAGCGCCTTGAGTTCATCCTTTGCATGCATGGCGATGAAACCCAGCCCCGCGAAGGCTCGGTCTCTTTCCGGCGCCCGTGGCCACCATTTCCGCAGACCTTCGTAAATTTCCTTCGCCTTTTCCGAGTCTCCAGTTTCCGCGAGTGCGTCTCCTAAATCGGCGAGAATTCGGGGCGCGGTTTCTTTTGGCTCAATCTCGGGTGCGAGTCGTACCAACTCCTCACGAGAACGTTGCTTCCGGATTTCCATCGACTCATCTCTGGATCGATCGGAGAGATGGAATTGCGCCAAGGCCCAACCGAGACGGGTCGAGAGAAGATGAGTCTTTCCCGCCCGAGATTTTTCCAAGGCGTTATGCATCGTTTCCTCCAATAAATTCTGATCTTCACCGGAATAAAATCCCCGCAGCGCGATAAAAATATCTTCAAGTCCTGGGCGCGCTGGCTCGTTGCCCCATTGCCAGATCGCCTCCCAATAGATTCGCCTCGCCTCGTTCACATCGCCTTCCTGTTTGGCGACCCAACCCAACCCCTGCAAGGCTTCGACCGTGCGCGGGCTCTGGGGGCGTTTTTTGAGAAAATCGGTGAAAAGCGATTTCATTCCAGCCCAGTCTTTTTGAGCTTTCCGCAGGTTGCCCCGTTTCATCCAACCTTCATCATGAAATCCCGGCGCTTCCTCGCCGATCTGTTGGTAGGCGGAATCGGCAGCCTTCAGATCTCCTTCTGCGGCATGACAGTCGCCCAATGTCAGAAGTGCTTCCGCCATCCACTCGCTTGTTGGATATTCACTAACAAAACCGGTCAGCACCCGAATGGCCTCTGGATATCTGGCTTCGGAAAAATAAGTGTATCCGGTTCTGAAAAGGGCGTTGTCCGCATATTCGGAACCGATGCCGCGTTTTTTCGTCGCTGCCAGATAGGCTTCAAGCTCTCTGCGGCACTCCTCCCATTTTTGGTCGAAATAATAAGTCATCGCGTGCCAGAACGCGACGTGTGGCCAGATTTCATCCGTCGGTTTGAGAGTTTTCATCTGCGAGGAAAATGCCGCCTCCGCTTCGGTATATCTTTCCTGTTGGAGAATATTATAGGTCGCCATGAATCGTGCCTGAGGAGCGATCGCGTGATGTTCGAACTTTTTACAAACTTCCAGATAGCCGTTCGACGCATCCTGATACTTCACCTGCCCTTCCAAGGCCTGCGCTTTCAGGAACATCACCTCCGGTAAATTTGGCACCTGCGGAAAATTTGCGAATCGCTCAAGATATAAGTCCGCCGTTCGTTCGGCACGGATAAACCGGTTCAGCGACATCCAGCCGCGGATGAGCGATGCGGTCGCGGATTCCACCGTCTCATCGGGTTCCATTTGTCGGACCATTTGGTCGAGAATCAGGCAACCTTCCCGGACGCGGTTCTGTTGAAAATAGGCGCTGGCCAATCTCAAACGCGCCGCACTATCGAACTGTGGAACGTTTTCAAATGTCTCCAGTTCCCGATGGATTTCGTCGATCGTCGCCTGCAGCTGTGCGGAACGGATGATCTGTTCATTCTGCTCCGCGAATTTCATTTCGCTCTCCGCTTCTCGAAGCCGGTCCGTTTGCAGACGAAGGATCTCCGATTTCGGGAGGACCTGCCGCAGCAGAATGATCGCCCGATGGCTTTCACCTGCTTCCAAAAAGTGGCTGCCGAGTGCGATCAGCAGCGACGAAAACTGCACCCACTGGCGGATGCCTTCCGAATTCCGTCCCATCCGCCGCGCCAGTGCCTCTGCATCCTCCCAGCGCTTTTCCTCCATCAAGGCGAAGAGCAGGAGAAGATCCGCCCGGGCGCCTGCATCCGCTTGATGAGCGCGGATTTCCTCGTTGTGTTTTTGGAAAAAGGAAATCGCCTCGATCCAATTTTTTTCCACGACATAACTCATGCCGCCGAGGATCAGGGCCTCCATTCTGCGGCTGCGTTCGACTTTTAGATCTCCAAAAATCGCGCCCAGATGTTGGCGGGCGGCGGCTGCCTGACCGGTTTTTAACTTGGCCATTCCTGCAAAGAACAAGAGATCCGTCCGCTGATTCGGCTTTAAATCGGGGAGAGACAAGGATTCATCCAACAAGGTGATCGCGGCATCGTATTCTCCCAAGCGAACCTGGCAAATCGCGAGCAAGGGTTTGACCTTCGCCACCGTCGCCGCAGTGTCCGGAAGGCCACCATAATTTGTCAGGAACTTCTGAAATGCCGTCGTCGCCTCCCGCCATCGGCCGTGGTTAAAGTCCGCTTCACCTGAGTTCAAAAGCTCCACTGGGCCCACGTCCAGAACCGGTTCCGGCCGGACAGGTTGAGCAAAGAGTGCCGGGAAAACCCACACTCCAATCATCAGAAATTGTAGAAAAACCAAACGCACGGGGGGACGAGTCGGGGTTTGCTTTTATTTCAGAAGCAGACGGTTAGCCAACTTTTCTGTTAAAAATCTACTCCCAGCGCAAGCTTAATTCTTCGGAAAATGTGATCTTTTGAACACTCTCTGAAGACGAAGTCGATCGCTCCTTTTCTTCAGCGCGAGGTGCCAGCCCATCTGGGAATGGAAAAGGTTTCGGGGCGCCGGTCACAGACGATTGCCTGTGACCGGTTGCCCGCTTTTGAAATCCGGAAGCCTCTCTTCAGTTCGCCACGATATTCAGCAGCTTCCCTGGGATGTGGATGATCTTGCGGATCGTTTTTCCTTCCAGGTGCTCGCTGACTCGGGCGCTGGCCAGGGCGGCGGATTTGACCGTTTCCTCGTCAGCGTCTTTCGAGACCGACAAGCGGTCGCGGAGTTTGCCATTCACTTGAACGACGACTTCGATCTCGTTGCGGATGAGCGCGGCGGGATCGTAAACCGGCCATTCCGATTCGGAGAGCATGGCTGCGGTTTTGCCGAACGTTTCCGCGAGTTTCAGATGGATTTCTTCCGAAAGGTGGGGAGCGAATGGATTCAGCACCGTGAGGAATTCGACGAATTCTTTCAACGGAACCACGTCCACCTGCGTGAACGCGTTCGTGCAGATCATCATCTGTGAAATCGCGGTGTTGAAACTGAGTTTCTCGATGTCTTCGCCGACCTTTTTGATGGTTTCGTGGACGACGCGGAGGAGTTCCTTATCTTCGCACGGAAGATCTTTGATTTTGGGTGAAATCTGCCATTCGCCATTTTTCTCTTCAAACGCGACACGCCAGACGCGGGCGAGGAAACGTGAAACGCCTTCGACGCCTTTCATTTGCCATGGCTTCACTTGTTCAAGCGGGCCCATGAACATTTCGTAAAGCCGCAAGGCATCCGCTCCGTATTCGGAAACGACGTCGTCGGGATTCACCACGTTGCCGCGGGATTTCGACATTTTTTGGCCGTCTTCACCGAGGATCAGGCCCTGGTTCACCAGTTTTTGGAAAGGTTCAGGCGTGCGGAGGTGGCCGAGGTCAAAGAGGACCTTGTGCCAGAAACGGGCATACAAAAGGTGAAGTACGGCGTGTTCCGTACCGCCGACGTAGAGGTCGACCATACCGGGGTTTTCACCGGTCCAGTAATCTTCCGCTTCTTTCGAAATAAACCGGTCGGTGTTTTTCGGGTCGCAATAACGCAGGTAGTACCAGCACGAGCCGGCCCACTGTGGCATCGTGTTCGTTTCTCTAACAGATCCGTCTGGCAGCTCGACCCACGCGCGAGCCTTGCTCAGCAAGGGATCCGGGCTTCCACTTGGTTTGTAATCTTCCAGCGGCGGTGCGAGCAAGGGCAGCTCGGATTCCGGCAACGCCTCGTGACGACCGTTTTTCCAAACGATTGGAAACGGTTCGCCCCAATAACGCTGACGCGAAAACAACCAATCGCGGAGTTTGTATTGGATTCTTCGTGAACCTTTGCCACCGGTTTCGAGCCAATCGATCATCTTCGATTTAGCTTCCGGAGTTGAAAGGCCATCAAGGAAACCGGAATTTACCGCGAAACCTACTTTTTCAAAGGCATCTTCGTTCCATGAAACCACCCAAGATCCTTGTGAATCAGAATTAAGATCAATTTCGTGGGCAATCTGTCCAGTTTCATTGAGTTCTTTCAGTTGATTACCGAGGTTGTCCCATGACTCATGAGACATTATCGCTCCATCGATCACTACTTGGATAATGGGAAGTTGGAAACGTTTCGCAAATTCCCGATCCCGCTCGTCATGCGCGGGCACGGCCATGATTGCACCGGTTCCGTAGCCCATCATGACATAGTCGGCGATCCAGATGGGAATTTGGTTACCATTGACCGGGTTGATCGCGAAAGCACCGGTAAAGACGCCGGACTTGTCTTTGTTCAGATCTCCACGATCCATGTCGGATTTCGAAGCGATGGATTTTTGATACGCTTCAACGGCTGCTTTTTGATCCGGGGTGGTGATTTCCGGAACGAATGGATGCTCCGGCGCGAGAACCATGTAGGTCGCTCCGAAAAGCGTATCGGGACGGGTGGTGAAAACTTCGATCTGCGAGGGAAAATTCGCGACCTCAAATCGCACCGTCGCGCCTTCGCTGCGGCCGATCCAGTTTTTCTGCAACAGCTTGATGCCTTCCGGCCAATCCAGCGTGTCGAGTTCGTCGATCAAACGCTGGGCATATTTTGTGATCCGGAGCATCCACTGACGCAGCGGCCGCCGCTCGACGGTGTGGCCTTTGGATTTCCACTCTTCGACCTCTTCGTTTGCCAAAACCGTTCCCAAATCCGGTGACCACCAAACGGGAGTGTCAGCGACAAAGGCCAAGCGCACCTCATCGATCTGATCGCGCGTCCAGCCTTTCGCTTCCAATTCGGAAACCGGTTTGGCCTTGGCTTCGGCCTCGTCATAATACGAGCCGTAAAGCTGCAGGAAAATCCACTGCGTCCAGCGCACGTATTCCGGATCGGTCGTCGCCAGTTCGCGATCCCAATCGTAGCCGAAGCCGAGCGATTTCAGTTGCTTGCGGAAATTTTCAATATTTGCGGCGGTCGTGATCGCCGGGTGCTGAC
This sequence comes from Akkermansiaceae bacterium UBA1315, assembly GCA_002307065.1. Lineage (GTDB taxonomy): Bacteria > Verrucomicrobiota > Verrucomicrobiia > Verrucomicrobiales > Akkermansiaceae > Luteolibacter. The sequence continues at coordinate 63,136 of DBTN01000018.1, forward strand.
CGGTTTTGATCGCGTATTGCTCCGCCGGCAGGCCGAACGAATCGTAGCCCATCGGATGGAGCACGTTGAAACCGGTCATCCGTTTGTAGCGACCGATGATGTCTGTGGCGGTGTAGCCTTCCGGGTGGCCGACGTGCAGGCCGCTGCCGCTCGGATACGGAAACATATCGAGCACGTAATATTTCGGCTTCGAGGCGTCGAAATCCGCATCGCCTGGTCCTGGGGTGCGGAAGGTTTTTTCAGTTTCCCAGCGGGCTTGCCATTTGGGCTCGAAATCGCGGAAGGGGAAAGGTTTACGGGCGTCGGACATGGTTCGGAAAAGGAGCGCGGACTTTGGTCGATCGCACTTGCCTTGAAAAGGAAAACCCCGCCGCGGCGAAATACCGGACGGGGTGGGGTGAAAAATCGCCGTGTGGATCGGGCGGGTCAGTCGAGGCCTTTTTTCTCCAGGCTCTTGTCGAGCCGTGCGAGGAAATCCTCCACTTTCGGGTGCTCCGTCGCAAAAAACCGGGAAAATTCTTTTCCTTCCGCATCGAGCAAAATCACGGTCGGAAACCCTTCGATCTCATACTTTTCAGCGATCGGTTGGTTCTTTTTCGCGACTTCCTCATTGCCTTTCGGGACGTCGATTTCGACGAGCACGTAATTTTCCGAAGCCTTTTCGACGAATTCCGGTTTCGAGAAAACGTTCTTTCGCATCATGATGCAGGGCGGGCACCAATCGGAACCGGTGAACTCAACCAGCACGGATTTATTCTCCTTTTTCGCCTTCTGAACGGCAGCCTCGAGGTCCGTCGACCAGCCGGCGGGCGTGTTTGCAAATGCGGAAGCGGTGAGGGCGACGACTCCTAAGGAAGCGGTGGCCAGCCATGTAATGGGTTTCATCGTCTATTAAGCGTTTCCGGTGACCGGTTTATTCAAAAAACTTGGCGGAAAATGTCGAAAACCAGTAGCCAAGCTCCATGTCGAATCCGCCACGTTTGATCGTCGCCACCCGCAACGCCCATAAGACCGAGGAAATCCGAGCGATTCTTGGCAACCGGTTTGAAGTTCTGGACGCCACGGCGTTTCCGGAATTTCCCGAAATTGAGGAAACCGGGCAGACCTTTTTAGAAAACGCCCGTCTGAAAGCGGAGGGGATCAGCCGCCAGATCGATGGGTGGGTGCTGTCGGACGATTCCGGATTGGAAGTCGATGCGCTCGGCGGAGCGCCTGGTGTGTGGTCGTCGAGTTTCGGGGGAGAGGAAGGAAATCACGGGAAAAACAACGAGCGCTTGCTGCGGGAAATGGCTGGGAAAACCGATCGAGGCGCGCGTTTCCGCTGCACCATGGTGTTGGCGCGTGACGGGAAAGAGCGGGCGAATTTCAGCGGAACGGTCGAGGGCACGCTGGTGGATGCGTTGCGTGGCGCGGGCGGTTTCGGCTATGATCCGCTTTTCATCCCGGAAGGTCATGAGCGGACTTTCGCGGAGCTTGGCGACGAGGTGAAAAATTCGCTCAGTCATCGGTCGCGGGCGCTGGCGAAAGTTACGGATTGGTTGGAGGTTCATTTTTAAAAACTATTTGCGGAGGTTGACGGATTTTCATAAAACCTAGGGCATGAAACGCTTCGCGCTTTTTCTCCTCGCTCTCTTGCCTCTGTTGGGGAGCGTCGTTTCGTGTTCGAGCCAGGTGAAAGCGAAGCACCCGGTTTCCTACCAGTTTGACCATGGCAGAACTGCGCTGCTGAAGGACGGAATGGCTTATGCGCCGCGGAATGCGCCGCCTGCCGTCATTCGGGCGATCGCCGCGGGCAACCGGTTGCAGGGAAAGCCTTACAAATGGGGTGGTGGCCACGCTCGCCACAATGATTCCGGCTACGATTGTTCGGGCACGGTTTCGTATGTCTTGCGCGAGGCGGGACTGCTGAAAGGCTCGATTCCCTCCAGCGGCTACTTCAGCTACGGGAAAAAAGGCGAAGGGAAATGGATCACTCTTTATATCCGGAAAGGCCACGTCTTCATGACCATCGCCGGGCTGCGGCTGGATACCGGCGGCTCGGGAGATCGCTCCGGTCCACGCTGGAAACCGGAAACTCGGCAAGGAAAAGGCCACGTCATGCGCCACCCGGCCGGGCTTTGAAAGGTCTAGCCGCTGATCGATTCCAGCTTGAGAACCGGGGTGCGGAGCTCGTTGGATTTTTCCAAATCGAGTGTGAGATGGATCGTCCAATCGTTGAGGTCATCGGGATCAATGAGCGTTTGATGGATGGTCCGCCGGTCTTCGGAAAGATGGGTGTGACGGGCGTTTCTCGCTTCTGGATCGAGGCGGATTTGAGCGTGCGATTGGTAATATCCGTCGATCAACCGGAGGAGCCTTTCTTTGGTCCAAGGTTTTTCGTCGGAGTCCGCCGGTTCGACCAGTGACAGGACGGTTTCCATCTGGTCCCGGGCGAGCGCGGTGACGAGGGTGAGAATGTGATTTCTCAATTGCCGTGAAAAATGCAACCGGTCTTGGGTGAACGGGATCTTCGCTTTGAATGCGGCGATTTTTTCTGCGGCGGCCCCGGCGGGATTTTCCAGCGCGGCTTCCGGATGCTGGAGATTCTGCCATTCGTCCAACAGGCTGGAGTCCGTGTGGCGGACGATGAGTTCGAGGAACGATTCCGCTTCGTGGACGTCTTCGGTTTTCAAATGATCCGGGACGGTTTGGGAAAGGACTTTGTAAACCTCGCTGAGGTGGCGGAGCAAAACGGCTTCACCGCGTTCGAGTTTGTACGTTTTCACGTAGTCTTCGAACGATTGATAATTTTCGATCATCTCGCGGGCGATCGATTTCGGTTTTACGTTTTCGTTTCCGAGATAGGGGTGCCGAAGTTTGAAGTCGTTGAAGGTGGTGTAGATGAATTCCTTGCCCGGCTTTGGCCACTCGACTTCTTCCAGCCGTGCGATCCGGTCGTCGTATTCGACGCCTTCATCTTTCAAGCGGCCCATGAGCTCGGATTTCAACAGGTCGACTTGTTTGCGAAGAACCGCGTCAGGATTTTCCAGGATCGATTCGATCAGCGAAATCACATTCAACCCGTAGTCGTCCGCCTCGCGATCAAGCAGCGGAATCGCATCCAACAGGTAAAGGCTGAGTGCGTGATTGATCGAAAAGTCTTCCGGTAAATTCACGTCGACGACGACCTTTTGCGGGCCGGTGCGTTTCGCCGGCGGAATGATGTGCAGGATTTTCGCACCGACCAATCCGCGGAACAGTTTGAAGGCGTGCTTTTTCAGCGCTTTCTTTTTCGAAACCGGTTCGTGGCTGCGATCGATCAAATCCTTGAGCGCGGCGCAGCCGTCTTCGTGTTTGCGCGAGAGGACATTGAGCAGCGTGCTGTGATGAATCGAAAAACTGGACGTCAGCGGCTCCGGCGGTGCGGTCTGAAGTTTGGCGAACGTGGCCTCGTCCCAATGGACAAATCCTTTTTCCGGCGGTTTGCGTTTTTCGAAGCTTTTCTTTTTGTTCGCGGCGGCTTTTGCGGCGAGGCGAAGATTTTCGATGATGTGTTCCGGCGCCTGGGCGACGACAAATCCGGCGGTGTCAAAGCCTCTCCGCCCGGCGCGGCCGACGATCTGACGGAAATCCCGGACCGCGAGAATTTTCGTGCCGCGTCCGTCATACTTGCACAGACCGGTCAGCATCACCGTGCGGATCGGGACGTTGACGCCGACTCCGAGGGTGTCCGTGCCACAAACGACTTTGAGCAATCCTTTCGCAGTCAGTTTTTCGACGAGCAACCGGTATTTCGGCAGCAGGCCCGCGTGATGGATTCCGACACCATGGCGGAGGATTTTCGAAAGTTCGCGGCCGTAGGGACTTTTGAAATCCGCGTCGTCGAGCGCGCGGGCGATCGCGGTTTTTTCCTCCTTGGTGCAAAAATTCGTCGAGAGCAGGTCGCGCGCAGTCTCGGCGCAGGAGTTTTGCGTGAAGTGAACGAGATAAATCGGCGCGCGGCCTTCATCGACAAGTTCGGCGACCTTTTCCTGAAGTTGGGTCGTCGAGTAGGAAAATTCGAGGGGAACCGGTCGCTGGTCAGACTGGACGAGCACGGTTTCCGCGCCGGTCAGGTCGGTCAGTTGTTTCGAGAAAAACGACGAATCGCCGATGGTTGCGGACATCAGCAAAAACCGAGCGCGGGAAAGCGTGAGCAGCGGGATTTGCCAAGCGCCGCCGCGCGAGTGATCGGAATAATAATGGAACTCGTCCATAATCACGTCATCGACCGGTGCGCTGGCGCCGTCGCGCAGAGCGATGTTTGCTAAAATCTCCGCCGTGCAGCAAAGGACGTGCGCGCCGGGATTCACCGTCGCATCTCCGGTGACCATGCCGACATTTTCCGGACCGAACACCCGGCAAAGGGAGAGGAATTTTTCGTTGGCGAGCGCCTTGATCGGCACCGTGTAATACGACCGGCGGCCTTGGCAGAGCGATTTGAACTGCATCGCCAGCGCGACCAACGATTTCCCCGAACCGGTTGGCGTGTTGAGAATGACGTTCTTGTTTTGGAAAATTTCGAGAATCGCTTCCTCTTGGTGATCGTAAGGCTCGGTCCCGGAGCTGGTGAGGAAATCGAGGAATGCGTTGAGAATATCGTCCGCGGAAGGATGGGGCGGCAGGTTCGAGGGATTGAGCGGAGCGGACATGAGACGGAGGGAACATGGAACATCGAACGTCCAACATCGAACATTGAAATGAAGAAAATGGAATGGCGGCTGGAACTTTCAAATTGCGACCATACCCGAAAATGGTAACGTTTTCGGGTGATTGAGGATTTCTCCTGCAAAGAAACTCAAAAGATCTGGAATGGTGAACGGTCGAAACGGCTGCCTGCAGAGATTCAAGAACGAGCCTTTCTGAGGCGCCGGCAGCTTGATGCGGCAGAGCTTTTGACCGATCTGCGAATTCTCCAAGCAACCGGCTGGAATCCTTAGCGGGAGGTCTCAATGGATTTTACAGTATCAGAATCAATCAGCAGTGGCGCCTGATCTTTCGCTGGAACGATGGGAGAGCGTCCGAAGTCAAAATCACCGATTACCATTAGCACCCATGAAAAAAGTGAATGAGCAGATTCCCCTGACCAATTTTTTCGCAGAGACGCTCCGTGAAACGTTGGACGAATGGGACGTTTCACAAGCTGAGGTTTCCCGGATGACCGGTATTCCCTCGCCTCATCTGACGGATTTGAAAAAAAGTAGGCGGCGGTGTACGCCGGAATATGACCTTCGCTTGAGCCGTTATTTTGGAACTTCGCCTGGGTTTTGGTTACGCCTTCAACTGGACTTCGAACTGATGCGGGCGGAACGGGAAAGTGGCGAGAGGATTAGCAAAGAAGTGCAGCCGCATGCGGCTTGAGAGAGGTGAGGGGTTTCCTTCGGCGAGAGAATTAGCCCCCATCGGCAAATTTTGCAGTGGTGTGAAGGGAAAGGTTGACTATGGTGGCCGTCCCCTGCGGGGAATTTATGGCGATACAAGGAGAAGAATTGGCACTGGCTTGTGCAAAAGCAGCGGATGAAATCCAAGCGGAAGATATCCGACTTTGGGACATGCGCGGGGTTTCGAACCTGACGGATTACATGGTGGTTTGCTCGGGTTCTTCGATGCCGCACCTGCGCGCGATTCTGCGCGACGTTTCCGGATTGGTCGAAGAATGGCACGGGGTCAAACCGGTCAGCACCGACGGAAAAGCGGACACTCGCTGGGTGGTTTTGGATTACATCGATGTGATGGTCCACGTTATGCATCCGGAGTTGCGCGACTTCTATGGCCTCGAAACGCTGTGGGCGGACGCGAAGGAAGTGACCTGGAAACCGCAAGAAGCCTGAGATTTTCCAAACGAAACAAGCGGCCCCTTTCCGGAGGCCGCTTTTTTTTTGGAATACTGCGTTGGGTTATGAGTCTCACATCCGAATGAGTGAATTCGCGGAATTGGTGGATGCGCATTACCAGGCGTTGTATCGCTTTGGGATTTCGCTGACCCGTAGCTCAGACCGGGCTGCGGATCTGGTGCAGGAAACGTTTTGTATCTGGGCGGAAAAGGGCGACCAACTGCGAGACCGGTCGAAAGCGAAAACCTGGCTTTTCACCACGCTCCATCGGGAATTTTTGAATCAACGCCGGCGCGCCGAAAAATTTTCCGATGAACCGTTGGACGAGGAGCTTTCCGCATCCATCGCGACTTCGGATGAGGAGGCGGATCGGCAGATGGACGGCCACCGCGCGCTCGAGGTGCTGGGCGAGCTGGAGGAAACCTACCGTGCTCCGCTGGCCTTATTTTATCTTCAACAGCACAGTTATAAGGAAATCGCATCGATTTTAGACATTCCGATCGGGACCGTGATGTCCCGGCTTTCCCGTGGAAAAGAAATGCTTCGCAAACAAATGACCGCCGAGCCATCGAGCGCGCCGAAGAACATTTTGCAACTCGAACCGGGGGCCCTGAACCAACGCCATGGATAAGGAACAAGCGCGGTTTATACTCCGGAGTTTCCGCCCCGATGGCGCGGATGTGGATGACGTGGATTTCGCGGAAGCGCTGCATGTCGCGACGGAAGACCGTGAGCTCGGCGAGTGGCTGGCGGAGGAGCGAGCGTTCGACGCGGCATTTTCCGAAGCGCTGGGTTCGGTGAAAATCCCGGAGAGTTTGCGCGAGGAAATTTTCGCCGGTCTCGCGGCGAGCCGTGGGGATTTGCCGCAAGCGATGGATTCGATTGATATGACGCTGATCGGCGCCTTCGCGGCGATTCGTCCGCCGGATGCCCTGCGTGGGGAATTGATCGCGGCGATGGAGCGGACGGCCAGCTCGAAAAAAGTGTTGAGACCGGTTTGGCGGCGATTTGCGGTGCCGCTGGCCGCGGCCGCTGGCGTTGCGCTGGCATTCGTCGCGACGCACGAAACCGCGGTGCCGCCGCTCATTTCCACGGGTGACGTCTCGGTTTCCAGCGCCCATCTGATCCCGAATCCGCCGGGAACGGTGCCGGTCGACGTGGTTCAGGCGAGTTTTATCCGAACCTTTGAGTCGCCGCTTTTCAGCTTGGATGAAAATCGGGAAAAGCATGGTCAGCTCATCGACGTGCTGGAGAAGAAAAAACTTCCATGTCCGAAGAAGCTCCCGCCGGGATTGGTCGGAGTGAAAGGCATTGGCTGCCGAGAATTGGTGATCGACGGAAAACGCGGCTCGCTCGTTTGTTTTGACGAACCGGTCAACGGAACGGTCCATCTGGTGATTTTCAAACGGGAAGACGTCTGCGGGGATTTGCCGACCAAATCCTCACCGGCCTTGTCGCAGATCGGCGCTTGGGCGATCGCTCGTTGGGCAGACGACGGTTACGTTTTTGTGCTGCTCGGATCGCGCCCGGTCGAAAAACTTTCCGTTCTTTTCGCCGCGAAGTAAGCGGTCACTCGATGCTTTCCAGGGTCTCGACCAGCGCTTCGAAAACTTCCGGCTCCATCGAACGATTAGGTGATCCCTTGAGGCAGGAAGCGAACCATTTGGCCAAAATTTCGCGGCGTTCCCGCGGGAAATCCCGGGTAAATCCTCCGCCATTACCGGCGAGGATTTCGACGTCGCGGCGGCCGTGCGCCCGGTTGAGCATCTGTTGGTAGCGAGCGAGGGCACCGTCCAACAGCACCCACGGGAAATTCGGGTTTTTCGGCGGACCCATCGACAGCGATTTTCCTTCACCGGTTCCCAGCTTCATTCCGCCGAGCAGATCGATCCGTAAGTCCGGCAAACTTCCGCCTTTGAACCAGGCCGCTGCGCCGCCGCTTATTGCGCCGAAAAGCGTTCCCGCGCCGTGCGTGAGCCCGCCGGTCGCCGCGTCGACGGCCAGTCCGGCAGCACCGCCAGCGACGGCGGCGGCCATGGCCAGTTTTGCGCGAGGCAGGCCCCATTTCGTCCAGGTTTCGGCGCTTTCGAGATCGATGCCGGTGAACGTTTCGACGCTGTTGTCCGCTTGGAGGAGATGGTGGCGATAGATTTTCAACAATGCTGCGAAACATTCCAGCTCCCGTTCGGCCAGTTTGGCGAAGTATTGCTTGGACAGAAGTTCGGCTTTGCGTTCGCGCCGCGACGGGATGGTCAGATCGGATTCTTCGAGCGTCGCGCTGACTTTCAACTGCAGCGCGTCTTCGAGAAATCCGAGCAAGATTTCCGCGGCGTCTTCGCGGCGTCTTTTCCACTCGTTTTCGACAAGGCGGATCGTTTCCTCCAAGCGGTCGCGGTGGCGTTCTTCGATTTCCAAAAGAGATTTGAGCAAACGCAATCGCTCGTCGTAGCGGGCGGAGTGGGCGTCGAAGGTTCGGACGAGATTGAACGCGCCGCCGAGTCGCTCCCGCCAGGATTCTTCATCCGCAGCCGTCGTCTGGCCGCGCCGGTTCAGCAGCGCGAGCCGGGGGCGGCCGGTCCAGCGGAGGATTTCCATCTCCGCGAGGAAATCATCACGCAGCGGCTTGGCGGGATCGACGATGTAAAGAACTCCCGCGCCGTCCAGCAACGGCTCAAGCAGGCGTTTTTCGTCGCCAAATTCCTCTCCGGCCTCCGCGACGAATTTGCGCAGCGTTTCCAGCCCGGGCGTACCGGGGCCGTGGATTTGCTGGATCGCCCGCATCGCCTCGACCGGTCGGGAAAATCCGGGAGTATCGATAAAGCGGACGCATTCTTTGTCGTCGAAAATGACTTTGTGAGCTTGGCATCGCGTCGTTTCACCGGGTGTGGGGCTGACGCGGATCAGCTCGTTGTCATCGATTTCCAGCAGCGTCGCGATGACTGCGGATTTGCCCATATTGACCCGACCGACGACCGCGAAGGCTGGGACATCTTTGAGAATCCAGTCGCTCATGATCTTACGCCGGAATTTGAAACCCGAGCCGTTTCCATTCCCGGAACTCGTTTCGCGAGCATCGGTTTTGTCGGTTGCGGGCGGACGGCTAGTGGGGCCGTGGGCGAACCTTTCGGGATGGCAACCGGGGTCGTCGCGGTCACCAGGGCTTGGCGGGCTTCGGCGAGAGTTGCGGATTGAGCGTATAATTTGACCCATTTCACCCAGGCTCCCAGGCCATTTCCCGCCTGATCGGCGACCAACCGGTTGCGCCAGCCGAGCAATTCTTCAGCCAGTTTGGCGATCGGAGCGAGGCTGCGGCGGCGTTCGTGATCCCCAAGCCACTGGGTCGGGGAAATCGTGAAAACAAACCGGCGACCGGGCTGGCCGATTCCCGCGAAAATTGCCGAAAGGTGGGTATCGATCCATACCGCTTGTTCCTCCAGCATTTGAGAAAGCACTTCCGCTGCGTCAAAAGCGCCGTGGATCACCTCGATCACTTCCATGGGGCTGAGAAAACCGGTCTGTAACCGCTGCGCGAGCGATTCGCCCTCGATCCACTCGCTGGCGAAAAACGGCATCCCGTCGTGGGGATCGCAGCCGCCAGTGACCACTGACCGAAAGGTCGCATGTCGGATTTCCGCCAAGCGGTTCACCGCCATACGATAGGCAACCTGTTCTTCGGCATCCAATCCGCCGCCTTCCGCGCCAAAGGGGAAAAAACGTCGGACGCATACCGGTTCATTCGTGTTTTTGTCGAGCGCGCGAAAAACGACTCCGGATGCGTCCTGAGCGATGATGTCTTCAATCTGGAAACGGGTTACCACGAATGCGAAAAGTAGCCGATTTTCCTCCGCTGCCAAGCGATGAAATGCTCGGGACGAAAATTTATCCCATGGCTGGAAGTTTCATGAAATCAACCGGTTGGAAGCGTTCCGGGCGGTGAAAATCGGGATCGCCGTCCCCGAGATCACTCGCGCTGATCCATTGGGGTTGGGGGGTGTTGAGGATGAAGGTCACGTTGACTCGGGATTCCCGGCCGAAATCGATTCGCGCGCGAAGCAAGTCGAGTGGCAGGACCAAGGCTGCGACCCACGAGCCATCGGGTGCCAGTTCGGAAAAAGTGGCGACTTCCGGCATGGCGATTTCGGCTTCGTCTTCCCGCACGCGGGGAGCCTTGAATTCGCAGGACCACCACGCGCCATTGGGGGCGAGGTTGAACTCGAAATAGCGACCGGTTTTCGGGTCAGTGATGAAAAGCTCAGCGACGTCGTATTTCCAAAGTTCGGGCAGGAATTTTCCAGGGCGGGCCGCGGGATGGATCGTCGCGGGTTGGCGATGGCTGGCGATGAACCATAGCCGATCGCGGTCCATGGCGAGGGAAAAGGCGGCGGGCGGAGCGACCGGTTTGGCAAACCAATCGCGTTGCAGTCCGAGCAACGGGACATCAAGTTCACCCCATTGAAGAGGTGTCGCGCTTTCGAAAACGGTCATGTCCGATCTGACCGAGACGGGACGTATCTGTCCAGTGTGGACCGGTTCAAAAGGCTTTCACAGAAGCGCGGCGAAAAAATTACAGATTTTTTGTAAATTGATGGTGCTTAGGCCCTGTATATGCTTTGTCTAATGGCGAAGAATTTCGACCGCCTTTCTTTTTCCGCCTTTTTCCCTCCCATTTCCCATGGCACATAGACGTTCCGGTTTTTACAACACCATCGAGTATATCGGCCCTCGCCCACAGAAACCGAAGAAGCAGAATTTCTTCGGAGGTTGGGTGATTATTTTGATCGCGGCGGGTATGGTGGTGTGGTTCGGTAAGCCTCTCGTTCCGTTTCTTCGGGCGGCCCAAGCGGGTGCCTCGCAAGAGCAGGCAGGGCTTTTGATTTCTTCTTTGAGCCAGTCGGCTGATCCGGGCGAGCGTCTTGCTGCTGCGGCGCTTTCCCAATCCCGACAGGAAATCGCTTATGACGATGCTTATTATAAAATCGATTTCCCCAATGGCGATGTGCCCGCCCACAAAGGCAAGGCCGAGGATGTGATTGTCCGTGCTTATCGCCAGCTTGGCACGGACCTGCAAAAAGAAGTTCACGAGGACATGGTGGAAAATTTCCGACTTTATCCACAGCTTTGGGATGCGTCCGAGCCGGATACAAATATCGATCACCGTCGTGCTCCAAATCTCAGCCGTTTTTTCAGCAACAAGGGAGAAACGCTGCCCGCGACACGCGATGCGAAAGATTACAAAGTCGGTGACGTGGTGGTCTGGACGCTTTTGTCCGGTACCCAGCACATTGGGGTTGTGGTACCCAGCCCGACCGGTGGCCCCGAGCCTTGGATCGTCCATAACGCTGGCTCGGGGGTGAAATGGGAAAACGTGCTGTTTGATTACCAGATTCTCGGGCATTTCCGCTACGCGCCGGATCAAGCGAAGTGAGAAGGAGCGCGCTCATTCTGAGCACTATTCTGCCGGACATTCTGTCCGGTTTTTCGCGGGGGTTCTTTCGACAGAATATCGAAAGGAATAGTCGATAGAATATCGACGCTCCTAACACTTGATCGGTGAACAAATGCGGGCAAGTTAGGGCGTGATGATCGCCCGTTCCGTCTTGATGATTTCCGCCGTTTCTTCGATGGCTTTCGCAGCCGAACGTTCGGGCCAGGCGAGAGCTGACTGGATTTCGAGTTCAACGTCTTTTCAACCGGGCAAGCCGGTTCAGACGGCGATTCGGATGGTGGTTGACCCGGGTTGGCACACGTATTGGAGCAATCCGGGCGAGGCCGGGATGAAGCCGAAGGTGACCTGGGATTTGCCGGAAGGCTGGAGTGCTGGGGAGATGTTGTTCCCAGTTCCGCGACATTTTTCGACCGGAGGATTGGCGGGATACGGTTATGAAGGCATGGTGATTTTCCCAGTCACCCTCACACCGCCTGCGAGTGCAACGGGTAAGATGGAACTGAAGGGGAAAATTTCGTGGCTGAGCTGCAATGACGATTCCTGTGTTCCGGGCAGCGCGGAGTTGAAGTTGGTGATTCACGAAGGGCCCCCTGCGGATTCTGAATCGGTGGATGTGGTTGCAAAAGCCCTCACGAAAATTCCAAAACCGGCAGACCGGGTGACGCTGAAAGTGAGCGAAAACGATGGACAGCTTCAGCTTTCGCTCGTTTCCGATCGACCTTCTTTCGATCCTTCGGCGTGCGAAATTTTTCCGGTCACCCCGCAGGCGGTCGACCCGGCGAATCCGATCCGCTTTGAGAAAGACGGTTCGAGTTGGAGCGCGGTTGTCGCAAAAAACGAATACGCGACGGCTCCGCTCAGGCGTCTGACACTGGTGATCGCGGGAAAAGGCGTGGCGGAACCGATTGAGGTCACCTGGAACGCTAAATGATGCCTCCTCCCAATTTTTCCTCCGAGCTGCTCGGGCGGTGCTACACGTCTGAAGATCTGCGTCTCAGCAGAAAACCATTGGACAGCAGGTCGTTCCTCGACATTTTTCTCGGTGAATTCTTAAATTTCCGATGATGAAACTGATCCCATTTGTTGCTATTGCTGGAGCCTTTGCGCTTGCGACCGCCCACGCTCAAGAAATTGGCAAGCCCGCGCCGGATTTCACGGCGAAGAACACCAAAGGCGAAGAAGTCGCTCTTTCGACGTTGAAAGGCAAAATTGTCGTTCTTGAGTGGGCGAACTTCGACTGCCCGTTCTCGAAAAAACACTACACCAGCGGAAACCTGCCAAAACTTCAGGAATCGTACGCTGGAAAAGATGTGGTTTGGCTGACGGTTAATTCCTCCGCCGAAGGAAAGCAGGGATATTTGGATCCGTCCAAAGCTCAAGAGGTTGTGAGCGAGAAAGGCAACAAGGCGACCCACTATCTCCTGGATCCGGCCGGTGAACTCGGGAAGGCGTATGATGCCAAAGTTACGCCGCACCTTTTCATCATCGATGCGAAAGGCACGCTGGTTTACAACGGGGCGATCGATTCTCTTGGGACCACGGAAGTCGCTGATATTGAAAAAGCGGACAAGCTTTTCGTCAAAGCATTGGATGCGGTGATCGCCGGTCAACCGGTTGAAAACGCGAAAAACCAGCCCTACGGCTGCACGGTGAAATATTGATTTTTCCATCAAAAAAGCCGCTGCGGGAAACCGCGGCGGCTTTTTTAGTATTAAAACAAAAACTCGTTCAGACCGGTTCCTTGTCCAACTGGAACGCGTCATGAACGGCGCGGGCGGCGTCTTCGATCCGCGTTTCCTCAACGGTGACGGCGATCTTGATTTCGGAGGTCGAGATCATGCCGATGTTAATGCCTTTTTCGCCGAGGGCCTTGAACATGGTGGCGGCGACTCCGGAGTGCGAGCGCATGCCGATACCGACGGCGGAAAGCTTGGCGATTCCGGCTTCGGTTTCGATCTTCGCGTTCGGCGAAAGCTCAGCGAGCACCGGTTTGAGGGCGGCTTGGGCTTTTCCGAGATCGCTCGAATGCATGGTGAACGAGTGGCGGGACCGGTCATCGTGGGCGATGTTCGAAACGATCATGTCCAGATTGATTTCGGCATCGGCGAGCGCGCCGAGGATTTTTCCGGACATGCCGGGCTGGTCCGGGATGCCGGTGATGGTGACGCGGGCTTGGGAGCGCTCGATTGAGATGCCGCGGATGACGACGTTTTCCATGGTGGGATGTTCTTCTAGCACGAGTGTGCCGGGATTATCGTTGAGAGAGGATCGGACTTCGAAGACGACGCCGAATTTTTTGGCGAATTCGACGGAGCGGGATTGCATGACTTTGGAGCCGGACGAGGCCATTTCCAGCATTTCGTCGTAGGAAATTTCCGGCAACTTGCGGGCGTTTTTGACGATTCGCGGATCGCACGTGTAGACGCCGTCGACGTCGGTGAGGATTTGGCAAACGTCGGCTTTGAGAGCGGCGGCGACGGCGATGGCGGTGAGATCGGAACCTCCGCGACCGAGCGTGTGGATCATTCCCTCCGGGGTGACGCCTTGAAAACCGGCGACGACCAGGGTTTTTCCTTCATCGAGAAATCCCTGCATCAGCGCTGGATCGATGTCGAGAATGCGACCGCGCGTGTGGGAACCGGTCGTCTGGATGCCCGCTTGGCGACCGGTGATCGATGCGGCTTCGACGCCCATTTCCTGCAAGGCCATGGTGACGAGGGCGATCGATTGTTGTTCGCCGGTTGCGAGGAGCACGTCCAGTTCGCGTTCGGACGGGTTTTCCGAAAGATCTTTGGCCATTTTGATCAGGCCATCGGTGACGCCCGACATCGCGGAAACGACGGCGATCACCTGGTTTCCGTCGTCGCGGACGCGTTTCATGCGCGCGGCGACGTTGCGGATGCGGTCGAGGGTTCCGACGGACGTGCCGCCGTATTTTTGAACGATGAGGGCCATGGATTGAAAGCGGGGCCGCAGTGAAGGGGATCTGCGCGGAGTTGGCAAGAATGGAGAAAGGGGGAGTTTGCGGGTGGGTTTCCGATGAATGGAAATGATCGCCAACCGGTCGGGGAGGAAATAGAACCGCCCGGGATGTCAGCGAAAGCCACATGGATCGTCAGCGCCGCCGTCATGGCGAGTCGGGTGTTTGGACTGGTGAGAGATATGATTTTCGCAGCGCTGTTTGGCAGCAGTTGGCTGATGGATTGTTTCAATTTGGCGTTCCGGGTGCCGAATTTGCTGCGAGATTTGTTCGCGGAAGGGGCGCTTTCTCAGGCATTTGTCACGACTTTTTCGAAGCGGCTGAAGTCGGAAGGCGACGAGTCCGCGTGGATGTTGGCGAATCGAATGATGACGCTAACGACGGTTTTCATGAGCTTCGTTTCGCTGTTGGGAATCTTAGCCGCGCCGTGGATTGTCGATCTTCTGACGTCGTTTTCTCGAACCGGCGCGACGGCGCGGGCTTATGATCCGTATCAAATCGAGCTGATGGTGACGCTCGTTCGGATCATGTATCCGTTCATTTTGTTGCTGTCGTTGGCGGCGTTGGTGATGGGAATGTTGAACGCGAAAAACGTGTTTGGGATGCCAGCGTTGTCGTCGTGTTTTTTTAATATCGGCTCGATGGTGGGCGGGGCGGCGATCGGGTACTGGATGGATCCGAGCTGGGGGCCGCGGAGTTTGATCGGATTTTCGATCGGGGTTTTGATCGGGGGATTGGCGCAGTTGGTATGTCAGTTTCCCGCGTTGCGGAGAGCGGGTTACCGGTTTGTGGCGAATTTCAATTGGAATGATCCGGGAGTCCGGCAGGTTCTCAAATTGATGGCCCCGGCGGTGATTTCCGCATCGGTCGTGCAGATCAATGTGGTGGTGAATTCGATGTTCGCGTATGGCGTCGCCGAAGGGGCGGTGAGTTCGTTGAGTTACGCGTTCCGATTGATGCAGTTGCCGATTGGGGTGTTCGGTGTGGCGGTGGCGACGGTGACATTGCCGGCGCTGTCGCGGGCGGCGATCGGAGGGATTGCGCCGGAGTTTTGTCCGACGTTGGGGAAAGGGTTGCGGCTGGTGATGTTTCTTGTTTTGCCATCGACGATCGGCCTGGCGGTGTTGGCCGATCCGATCATCAGTTTGCTTTTTGAGCGGGGTGCGTTTGATGCTTCCGACCGGTTGCAAACGGCGGGTGCGTTGCAGGCGTATGGTTACGGGCTTTTATTTTACGCCGGTTTAAAAGTGCTGCAGCCTGCATTTTACGCGATTGATAAGCGCTGGATGCCCATGTTTGTGAGCTTTCTCGCGCTCGGGATGAATCTAGGGCTCAATTATCTTTTTGTGTTCGTTTTTCGCTGGGGCCACGAATCGCTGGCACTTACGACGAGCATCGTAGCGGCGGTGAATTTCCTGATTCTCTACATCGCGATGCGAAAGTTCGCGGGGGATCCGGGGACCTCAGGTTTGCTCGGTTTGCTGGGTAAGTTGGGAATCGCCGGTGGGCTGATGGGCGGCCTTTGCCTCGCGGCAAACCGGTTTCTTTTTGGGAATCTCTCGGAGATGGCCTTCGTTTTGAAAGGGATTTATCTCGCTCTGACGATCGGGGCCGGAGCTGCGATTTATTTCGTCGTGGCGAAACTGCTCCGTGTTTCAGAAGCCGAAGAAGCGCTGGGGATGGTGATGCGGAAACTCCGGCGTTAAGCCTCAACGAGACGTCTCATTCTAGTCCGGGGTGAAACCCCGGGAATGGAGATCCTACCGAAATTGCGCCCTGAAAGAGCGCCTCATGAAGCTGACACCGGTCCCAGGAAGAAGGACGTCTGCTCCGCATGAGGCGTCCCTTCAGGACGCATGATTTCCGCATCGGATTTTCCCGGGGTTTCACCCCGGGCTGGGATGAGATGTCCCGTTGGGACACGTTGATGGATGAAATTCGGATACTCGGAACCGGTTAGTCCCAACGGGACGATTCATCTTAGCCCGGGGCGAAACCCCGGGAATGGAGATCCTACCGAAATTGCGCCCTGAAAGAGCGCCTCATGAAGCTGATACCGGTCACAGGAAGAAGGACGTCTGCTCCGCATGAGGCGACCCTTCGGGACGCATGATTTCCGCATCCGATGTCCCCGGGGTTCCACCCCGGGCTGGGATGAGCCGTCCTTTCAGGACGTGGGAAGTGGAAGATCATCGGTCGTCCCCTCTAAAGATGCCTTTCCCACTGCCGCTGGTCCATGCGCGACGCGGGAAGTGATGATCTTCGGATATGCAGGAAACCGGTTGGTCTCAACGGAATTGTTTTTGAAAAGCGACGACGAAATTTTGTCGTCTTGCGTGCAACCGGTCCTCGCGTAGCGTCTCGGTCATATGGGGCGCAAGGCAGTGATTTTGAAGGCAGTTTTAGCTCTCGCGCTGGTGTGGGCGATCGTCTTTGGGGTGCGAACTTGGGCGGGTTCGAAACGCATTACTGCGGAGCGCGTGGAACAGCAAATCGCCGAGGCAAATTTCGCGGATTGGTCGACAGATGACGCTCCGCAAAATGCTGCGGAAGCGAAACGGCGAGACAAAGAGCTTCGGGAAATCGCGGCGCTGACGAATCGGTTAGACTTTTACGAGCGGGAAAAAAACCGCGAGAACCGGACCGGTGAGCAGTTTTTCCGAAAGCTTAATCCGGCGGAGAAACAATTGTTTGTGGATCTGACGGTCGTTGAGTCGATGAACCGGTTCATGGAGGCGCTTGATGGCTTGCCGCCGGAGCAGCGGAAAAAATTTGTCGAGCAAGGACTGCAGGAAATCGAAGCGGGCCGCACGGCAGAGGAAATGGCGCGGACCGAAGAGCTGGGTGAAGATCTGTTAGACCGGATCAGCCAAGAAGGAATGCGTGCGTATTTCGAAAAATCCAGTGCCGAAACGAAGCTCGATCTCGCGCCTCTGATGGAATCGATGAATGAGGTGATGCAGGGGCTTCGCGGAAACGAATTCGGAATCAAACGATGAAACGGAACGGATTCACTCTGATGGAACTGATGGTGGTGATCGTCATCATCGCCGCGCTCGCAGGCATCGGATTTCCTGTCACACGATCGGTTTTGGCGAAATCGAAAGAAGCGGCCTGTCTGGGGAATTTGCGATCGATCGGCATCGGTCTTCAAGGATATCTGCAAGATCATCAGCAGCGTCTGCCGGATCTGGAAGCCGGGCGTGGCTCGAAGACGGAGGATATCCCGGTGATCGAAACGGTTCTGTTAGAATATGTCGGAACCGAAGAGGCGTTTCATTGTCCGGCGGATTCGGAAGAATTTAAGAAAACCGGATCGAGTTATCTTTGGAATTCTTCTCAAAGCGGCCAGCTTGTCACCCAGTTGAGTTTTTTCGGGATCGAGGACCGGCCCGACCAAATCCCGTTGGTCAGCGACAAGGAAGCGTGGCATCCGAGCGGTACGAATTTTTTGTACGCGGATTCCAGTAGTTCAAACAAAGTGAAATTTAATACCAGCCATTGATATGTTGGAAGCGACCGGGCTGTGCAAAAATTTTGGCGGGAAGCCCGCGTTGCGCGACGTGTCTTTCCGTGTCGAGCGCGGGGAGATTTATGGTTTGCTCGGCCACAACGGGGCGGGGAAGAGCACGTCGCTGGGGATCATCCTTGGCATGATCGCTCCGGATGGCGGAGGGGTGACGATCGACGGGATTTCGGTTCAGCGGCATCATGCGAGAGCGCTGCGGAAAGTCGGTGCGATTTTTGAAGCGCCCGCATTTTACGATTATCTAACGGGTTGGGAAAATTTGCGGTTATTGATGGGGTATTCCGGTGGCTTTGACGCGAAGGCCGCTCACGCGGTCGTGGCGCGGGTCGGTCTCACCGCGCGCATTCGCTCCAAAGTGAGAACCTACAGCCACGGCATGCGGCAGCGTCTGGCGCTGGCGCAGGCGTTGCTGCCGGAGCCGGAAGTGCTTTTGTTAGATGAGCCGACCGACGGTCTTGATCCTGAGGGGATCAAATGGTTTCGGGATTTTGTCCTGAGTCTGCGGGACGAGCGCGGCATGACGGTTTTATTCAATTCACATCTTCTGTCCGAAGTGGAGTTGATGTGTGATCGCGTTGCGATTTTGCGCGAGGGCCGTCGGGTTTTTGAAGGATCGGTGACCGGTTTGCAAGATGGTGTGCCCGTTTTCGAAGTCGACTTGGAACCGTGGGGCACCGCTTGCGGATTGGTGCATCTCTCCGGTGGAGAAATTCTTTCGGCCGGGCGCATCGGATTGCCGGTGGATCTCGATCCGGCGGCGTTTGTGGAAACCTTGGTGCGTGCGGGCGTTCGTATCCGTGCGTTCGCGCCAGTGAAACGATCGCTCGAAGATTTATATATGGAAATCCTCAACGGAGCTCCGAGTCCCAACTGATATTTCCGATGTTATTTTTCGAACAACTTCGAGGTGAGCTCCGCAAACTTTTCGCCCGCCCGCGGACCTGGATGGGTTATGGCGCGTTCCTGGTGATGGAGGCGGTGATTTTGATCGTCTATAAAATGGACGGTAGCCAGCGGCTGATGCGGCGGATGGTGGAACAAAACGGGCTGGATTTTTCAACCTACTATAGCTCGCTGACGATTACATTCACGATCATGTTGCTGAGCATGGTGTTGCTCGGCGCGATTTATTTCGCACTGGTCGCCGGTGATATTGTGGCGAAGGAAAATGAGGACGGGAATTTGCGGCTGGTTTTCGCCCGGCCGATCAGCCGATTCCGGTTGTTGCTGGTAAAATACACCGCCGTTTGTCTGTACACCTTTTCCTTCGTATTTTTCGTCGGGCTTTCCGGTTACGCGATGGCTGTGGCGGCCGTGGGCTGGCAAGGCGGGCTGTTTGTGATGGAGCCGAAGATGAAAATTTTCGCTGCCTATGGGGATTGGTCCACAGGTGCGGCGCGGTTGGCGCTTTCCGCCGCGGGCATCGGCATCAGCATGATCACGCTTTCGTCGATCGCCTTCATGTTTTCCTGTTTTAAAATCAAACCGGCCGCGGCATCGATCATCACCCTGACGATTTTGTTCGTGGATATGATCCTGCAGGAGTTTCCGTTTTTTAAACCGTATCAGGAATGGTTCATCACATGGCGGATGAGCTCGTGGCTTTTCCTGATGGAAAATCCGATTTCGTGGGCAAAAATCGTCGAATCTTACGCGCTGCTTTTCGGACTGAACGTCACGCTGTTCACGATGGGTTGGCTCTCGTTCCAGACGCGAGACTTCAAGACGTAAAAAAAACCGGTCAAGCGGACCGGTTTGGGAACTTTACCAGTTCATGTTTGTCCCACGCGTATCGATGTGGGTGAAGCTGGAGTAGCCGCCGACTCCGCCTTTAAAAAGCCCGCGATCGCGGAGATTGCGGGAAGTCGAAGTGACGACCGAAGCGCGCACTGGGAACCGGACATCGACGGCGACGTTTGCCTGGTGCCATGAGCCTTTTTTGGCACCGGAGCAGCGGGCATTGTAAATCGGGCAACGGTAAGCGGAAACGATTTCTTCAACCGGTTGATTGAGCTGGACGGCGATGCGGTCCACCACCCGCAGCGTGTAGCCCATGCGTGTCCACCATGCCTTTGGCGGGAGTTTGTTCCAGACACCGCCTTTTTCCTTCGCGTGCGCTTCGATCACCTGATGGGGGGTGAGACGCTGAAGGCGAAGAGAGGAAAGATAGCGATTGTAGTCGTTGAGCAAATTTCCCTGCATCTGAACCCATTCCGATGGCAGATCGTCCATTCCGGCGACGGGGGCTTTGCGTTTGGTGTTCGACGAGCTGGAGCCGTTGACGACGACCACCTTTGGAACGTCCGAGTCTTTTTTCTGAAAGATGAATGCACTCGCCGGGGTAGAAGAGGCAATCAAACCGAGTCCCGCCAAACTTAAGGCACCGATCGCGCTACGACGATTTGTCAGCGGCGAGTGTTCGTGTGTCAGATTGGAAAGGGATTCAGAGAAAGACATAGGCGTGAAGGGGTAAAATGAAGTTAGCGGTTTCCGTGCCAGGAAGTGCGCATTGCATGGGTTGCATTGCGAAATTCACGGCTACCAAAGCAGCGGAAACCGATGGCGCAAGGAAAAAAGGCCAATTAAATTCCCGGTTTTCCCATTCAGTGTGAGTCACTTGGTCAGAATTGACCGGAATTTGGAGGTCACTTGATTGCTAGGATCTCCCGCCGCCGAAGGCGATACGCGGTGAAAATCCCTGTAACAAAAAGGCCTGCGATTCCGTAGTCGCCAATTTGGGTATAAAGCGACGTCGGCGGGTTGAGAGGGATTTCCAGCTCGGTCAAAAGCGATCCTCGGGTGAAATGATTACCAGACTTATCAGTTAAGATTTGTGAAGCACTCGTCACGGGATGAGCGGTTGAGCCTTTGAAATCGACCGCCGCGCTGACGCCGGTATTGGCGCAGCGAAGCATCGGGCGGCGGAGTTCGATGGCGCGGAAACGGGAATTCGCGAAGTGCATTGCCGCCGCCGGGCTTTCCTTAAACCAGCCGTCGTTGGTGACATTGACGATGAGCTGAGCGCCGGGTCTGACAAATTTGCGATTCAGCGCGGGTACCGAGTCTTCGAAGCAGACGCTCGGAATCATGCCGACTGAGTGGCCTTCGATTTCGATGGGGAGCGGTTCGAATGATCCGCCTTCGCTGAAAGATCCGCCGTATTTCGCGCCGGACTGCTGCTCGTAGATTTTTTTCAAAAGGGGGATCGAATCGACGAAGGGGATCGTCTCCCCGAACATGACCAGATGGTTTTTACGAAAGGTCTGAAGATCGTCGTCGGGTGACATCACGGCGATCGAGTTGAAAAATCGGCCGTCGGGTTTCACCATCAATTCCTGATTGGGCGTCAACTCGCCCTCCAACTCCGTCGCGCCGAAGATCAGGGTGAAAGGTCCCGCCTCGCGGACTCGGGAAATGGTGCGAGTATTTTCCTGCCAAGTTCCCCATTCGCCGGTGTCGGCTTTGACGATCCGACCGGTCAGCGCGGTTTCCGGCCAGACGACCCAGTCCGGCCAATCCGGTCCTGCTGGGTCGATGTTTTTCAGGGCGTTCAGCGTTTCCTCTTCATAACCGAGGTGGACGTCGAGCGCGTCCCACAAAACCCGAGCGGCTTCTTGGGGAATGTTGAGCTGAACGAGCAAGGCCTTCAGCCGGACCGACTCACCCGGTTTTTCCGAAAGTCTCCAGAGGCCATAGCTGACTACGAGGCCGAGGAGCAACCCGGTGAATGCAAGGTCTCCGACGCCGTTTTTGGGGCCGTTTTTGATGAGTCGTCGACCGGTTTGTAACACGACCGCTTGAAAAAAAACGACCAACAGCGAAAGCCCGGCGACGCCGAAAAGATCCGCCGCTTGCGCCATGATTAAATTTTCATGAAACGCAACGCCCATTCCGTTCCAGCCGAATTCCAGCCCGATCGCCCCGCGCAGGTATTCGAAGCCGGCCCAAACCGCCGCCGTGGAAAATGCCAGCAACAAGCCGCGAACCGGTCCGCCGAGGTTCAAACCGGTCTGGCCGCGATTTTTCCACGGATTCCCGATTGTCGCCGCGAACGCACCGAAGAAGCCCCAAAAACATCCGAGATACATCGGCAGCGCCACTGATCCGGCGGAAGTCACAATGGAGAGCCACGAAAGCTGAATGAGAAAAGCAATCGTTCCTGCGACCCAAGCGTAGCCGAAACCTTTCCAGCCGGCTCGTTTTCCATCGATCGACCACAAAACGGCCAGCAGCGGAATCAGCGCGATCCAAACGAGATAGGACGCATTCAAAGGCGGCAGCAAGACTGCGGTGATGAGGCCGCTTGCGATCGTTCCTAACCATCGAAACAAGCAGGCGCGCTTTCCAGAAATTTCCATGCGCCAGTTTCATCGACCGGTTGGCAGCGGTCCACTGCGAAAACGGAAGGCTGAGAAAACGGAAGCGGCCCGACTGATCACCACCCAGGGAAAACCCATTAACCTAGGGACGTTCAGGCGGACCGCCTCGTTGTCTTTCGACAAAGTTAACTAAGCACTCGCTGTGCCAATTATTTCAGGACTCGCTCCAGCAGGCTGTTCATGCGGGCGGCGACGGCTTGCGGATTTTCTACCAAACCGGCTGCAAGCAGCGCTTGATCAGCGAGTTGCGTTCCGATGGCTTCGGCCAAATCCGGATCCGAGTCTTTGAGCGCCGAAAGCTTTTTCACCAATCCGTGGCTGGCGTTGATTTCCAGCGTGGGCTTGGGCTCGGGCATTTCCTGACCCATTGCCTTCATCATCGCGCGAATTTGCGGGGTGGGGGCGTCTTTTTCCGTCAAAGCGATGGCTGGGCTGCCGACGAGGCGTTTTCCGACGGTGACGCCGGAGACGCGCGAGCTCAGTTTTTCGCCGAGCCATGCGGTGAGCGATGACGAATCGGTTTCGCTGAGTTTTTCCTGATCGTTGGCGAGGTCTTCCATCTCGATCTCCGCGCGGTCTGCGGGAACGAGCTTTTTGCCGGAGACTTCGGCCAAGGATTGGAAAACGTAGCTGTCGACGACGTCCGTGAAATACGCGACTTCGAGGCCGCGAGCCTTGAACGCTTCGAGGTAAGGGCCGGTTTCGAGAACTTCGCGAGACGGACCGGTCAGGTAATAAATTTCTTCCTGACCGTCTTTCGCACGAGCGATGTATTCGGCGAAGCTGCTGACTTTGCCTGGTTCGGTCATCGAGCTTTCGAAACGCAGCAAGCCAGCGAGGGCTTCTTGGTGCTCGTGGCTGGTGGCGATGCCTTCTTTGAGGAAACGGCTGAATTTTTCGTGGAACTCGCGGTATTTTTCCGGTTCGTCGGACGCTTGTTTTTCGAGGAATTTCAGGAACCGTTTGGTGATGAGCTGGTTGAGTTTTCTCACCAAGGCGCTGTCCTGCATGCTTTCGCGGGAAATGTTCAGCGGTAGATCGGCGGAATCGATCACGCCGCGCAGGAATCGCAGCCACTCAGGAAGCAAACCGGTCGGCTTGGGATCGATGAGGACCTTTTTGCAATAAAGGGCGACGCCTGGTTCCATCTGGCCCATGCCGAAGCGCTCGTTGTTTTCGCCGGGGACGAAAAGCAGCGCGTTGATCGAAAGCGGCGCATCGGCGCTGAAGTGCATGGTGAAAAACGGCTCGTCCCAAGCATGAGCGGTGAACCGGTAAAACTCGGTGTATTCTTCCGGGGTGACCGAGCTTTTGGATTTCAGCCAGAGCGCTTCGACGGTGTTGACGCGCTCGCCATTGAGCAGGATCGGGAAGGAAACGAAGTTCGAGTATTTTTTCAGCAGCTCTTTGATCTTGTCTGCCTTGGCAAAGGCTTCGTCTTTCAAGTGCAGCACCATCTTCGATCCGCGAACGACGTCGTCTGCCGCTTCGATGGTGTAGCCGCCCTGACCGTCACTTTCCCATTTGAAACCGGTAGCACCTGGCTGCCAGGATTTGGTGAAAACCTCGACCTTATCGGCGGCCATGAAAGCGCTGTAAAATCCGACGCCGAATTGGCCGATCACGTCCGGACCGGTTTCGCCTTTTTCCTTCATCGCTTGGAGAAACGCCTTCGTTCCCGAGTGAGCGATCGTGCCGAGGTTTTGCACCAGCTCTTCTTCGGTCATGCCGATGCCGCTGTCGGCGATCGTCAACGTTTTCGCTTCTTCGTCGGTGGTGATGGTGATTTCAAGCGCCTTGCCCTTTTCCTGGACATCGCCTTCGGTCAGTTCCTTGAGGCGCATTTTTTCCAACGCATCGGACGCGTTTGAGACCAACTCGCGGACGAAGATTTCCTTATCGGTGTAGAGCGAGTGGATCACGATGTCCAAAAGCTGACGGACTTCCGCCTGGAAAACGTGCTGTTGCGGGGATTCTTGGGTGGTTGTCATTATAAGAAAAGTTGAGAGGCCCGGAAAAAAAGCCCATCCGGACCGGTTAGGCAAGAGTGCCTTTTAAATTGGACCACGGACTTGGGTGCGGCTGTTTGGCTGGGGCTTCGCGTCGGACTAAAGTCCGAGATCCCATTTTTACCAGTTGGCGGATTTCGTTGGGACGCGTAGGAATCCGTCCTCCATGACTCCTGCTCTCGAAACGCTGATGCTCGCTTTTTCCGCTGACGACGGGCTGGCTGTGCCGGAGCGGGCGCTTTTCATCGGGGCGGAGCCGCATCCGGATTTGAAAAAATGGTCGAGCGTGACCGGTTGGCAGCCGCTGAAACCTCGCGCGGATGCGTGGGAAAAAGCCGGTTTCGCTCGGATCGAAACACCCGATGGGAAATGGCCGCTGGTGCTGATGCTCCCCGGAAAATCGCGCGACGAAACGCTGGCGTGGTTCGCGCTGGCGAAAGACCGATTGGAAAACGGTGGCACAATCGTCGTCGCGATGCCGAACACGGCGGGCGCGGCACGTTTCGAAAAAGAACTTTCGAAAGCAACCGGGTCGGTCACCTCGATCCAGAAACACAAATGCCGCGCGTTCTTTGCGACCGATGATGGAACTTGGAGCGACGAAATTTTCGCCGATTGGCGAGCGCTGGGCGGACGCCGGGAGATCGAAAATACGGCATTTACCGTAGAAGCCGGAATTTTCAGCGCGGATCACATCGATCCCGGATCGCAGCTTTTGGCGGATCATTTTCCGGCCCATCTTCGTGGCGATGTTGCGGATCTTGGAGCGGGCTGGGGATTTCTTTCGGATGCGATTTTAAAGCGATCGACAAAAATCGAGCGACTCGATCTGTTCGAAGCGGATGCGAGAGCGCTGGACTGCGCGCGGAACAATCTGGCGCATCACGAAACGGAAATCGGTTTTCATTGGCACGATGTGACGACCGGTTTGCCGCAGGCGTACGATGCGATCATCATGAATCCGCCGTTCCATACCGGTCAGGCGACGGATGTGGATTTGGGCCGGGCGTTTTTGAGGGTTGCGAGTGCTTCGTTAAAACGTGGCGGGAAATTGCTGCTCGTCGCGAACCGGCAACTTCCCTACGAAGCGGCGTTGGAGGCGACCGGTTTGGCTTGGCGAAAGATCGCCGAGGACCGCGTTTACAAACTGATTTTCGCCGAGCGCAGATAAATTTTGTTTTATGAAACTTGTTAAACTTTTGGCCAATCTCGGCTATGGCTCCCGCAAGGAAGTCCAGAAATTCATCCGCGCGGGATCGGTGACGGATGAAACCGGTGTGCCGCTCGGCGAAAATGAAGTGCCGGCTTTTGAGAAGATTCGTTATCGCGGCGAAGAGCTCGATCCGCCCGCGCCGTTGGTCATCATGGTGAACAAGCCGGACGGCTACACTTGCAGTTCGGAAGATCCGGGTGAAACGATTTACGATTTATTGCCACCTCGGTTTGCGCACCGGAACCCGGGTTTGAATCCGGTTGGTCGATTGGATAAAGATACGACCGGTTTGATCCTGATGACGGATGATGGGAAGTTATTGCATAAAATCATTCATCCGAAATCGAACTGCTTGAAGGTCTATCATGTGACTCTGGATCGCCCTCTCGAAGGTCACGAAACCGAACTTTTTGAATCCGGGACACTCGTGCTCAATAGTGAAACGCGTCCGCTTCTGCCGGCGAAGCTCGAAGTGCTCGGAGAAAAGCAAGCGCTCGTCACCTTGCACGAGGGAAGATATCATCAGGTTCGCCGCATGTTCGCCGCAGCGGGAAATCATGTGCTGGAATTGAAGCGAATTTCCATCGGTGGACTCACTTTGCCGGATGATTTGCCGGAAGGTGAATGGCGACAACTGACCGAAGAGGAGCTTGCGGCGGTTTTCTCGGAGCCAGCCGCTTAGCTCACGGCGGTTTGCGTTTCCGTAGTCTCTGAAGGTGAGGAAGCTGCTGCCGCTTTTCCCGCCGCTCCCCAGCTGCGCCAACCCTCGCGGATTTCGAGCATGGCCCATTCGCGGAGCATGCCGAAAAGCCTCAGGGTGTCTTTGCGATCCAAGGTGAAACCCGCGAGCGAATAGCGATGGCCTTTATTCATTTTTCCAAGCTGGCCGAGTTTTCGTCGACGCCGTGCGATCTGGGCGAAGCGGCGGTTATAGGTGCGGATGAGCGCCGAGAAAACCTTTCCGCTCGGAGGAGAGAACGGCGGTGCATGCAGCGCGGATTCGTCTCCGTGGAAAACCGGTTCGACCACTCCCCAATAATAAAGACTGAGATCGAGACGGAATGCGAGGCTCATCAAATCATACTCTCCGATGTATTCGTATTTATCTTTGTATAACGCTTCGAACCAGCGGTGATAACTGACGGAAAAATCACGATTGTAGGAATCGATGATGTTCGGCATTGCCTCGCCGTTGCGCTGCCGGGTGATCAGGTTCGCCGCGCTGCTGGCGGTGAACGAAATCCAATCCATTCCAGGACTGTAAAACGGATCCATAAAACCGGCGGCATCGCCGACGAGCACAAATCCGTCACCAGCGAAGGTCGTGCTGTAATAGGCGAGGTTTTTCCGCCAATGCATATCGTCTTCGGCATAACTCGCGTCGGCCAGCATTTCGGCAGCGACCGGATGTTGCATCAGGAATGCCTTCAATCGGTCGCCCGTTTTTCCGCCGTCTTGAGGAAACGTGACGAGCCGCTGATCAAAAACCACGCCAACACTGACATCGCCACCCTTCAGAGGAATCCACCAACTCCACCAGCCGTCGCCGACGATGTGATTGGTCGCCGTGCCGCGGGTTCCGTAAACTGCCTTGGCCCACGCGGGAAATTTTTCGGCCAATTCGCGCCCGTCCCAATCTTTCACCCCGGTCCAGCGCGACCACGCCGCGGCCGTCGGATGTTCGGTGTTTGAGCGCCACCAGCCTTCCTTGCGGGAAAGCAGCGCGGCGACTCCCGATGCGTCGACGATCCAGCGGGCGCTCACCTCATACCGGTTTTCGCCTTGGCGGATTTCCAACGTTTGATGAGATGCCGAATGGAGTCGAACGTTCGCCACGGTCGCGGGGCGAAGGACTTCGGCACCAGCCGCGACCGCGCGCCGCAGCACTTCCTCGTCGAAGGTGGCGCGGTCGATCTGGTAGGAAGGCAGCCGCGCAAGATAACCGGGTCCGATTTCGCTGGCTTCGTCGAGGGCTTTGACTTCTTCGTTTTTAAACCAGAAACGCAGGCCTTGTTTGGCGATATGGGATTCGTTGAGGTATCGAGTCATGCCCAGCACCCGGCCGAGGAAATAGGCGCTCACTTCGACGGTCGCCTCGCCCACGCGCCGGGTGAGTTTCTCGGATTTTTCGACAATCAACACGCGGATTCCCGGGTTCTGCCGCAGCAGCAGCGTCGCTGTCGCGCTGCCGGAAAGGGCTCCGCCGATGACGATCACGTCGTATTCCGAAGCTGGTGCTGGAGAGATTGAAACCATCTGCCTGATTTTTCACGACCGGTTGAAAATTGCAATCTCTGGTCTTGAGCGTTTCCCCGGTCGGCATTTTTCGAAAGGGTTCAGTGGGCGATTGAACTTCTCGTCTGGTTCAGCCAACATCGCCGTGATGGCAACGGTTACAGCGACTTCCGAAATCTGGGATGTGATCATCATTGGCGGCGGCCCGGCGGGTTCGACGGCGGCGACGACTTTGGCCCAGGCCGGGCGGAAGGTGTTGGTTTTGGAAAAAGCGAAGTTTCCTCGGTTTCATATCGGTGAGTCCCTTCTGCCCTATAATCGGAAAATTTTCGACGACCTCGGCGTGTGGGACAAAGTCTCGTCCGTCGGATTTACCAAAAAACGCGCGGCTCAGTTTATCATGGGAAATGGCTCGCGCGGCAACCGGCTGAATTTTTCGAACGGATCGTTCACGAAGTATCCGGAAGCGATGCAGGTCGAACGTGCGAAGTTTGACCAGATCCTGCTCGATCACTCGCGTGAACATGGCGCGGAAGTTCGCGAGGACAGTCTGGTGCTGGAACATCGCGTCGAAAGCGACCGGGTGGTGATCAAATACCGTTCAGGAGATCAGGACCACGAAGTCGGTGCCAGATATATCATCGATGCCAGCGGATTATCGAATTTCACCGCCAATCGAGAATCCGTCCGCGAGTATTATCCGACGCATAAAAAAATCGCGATCTTCAGTCATTTCGAAAATGTCGATATGCCAAAAGGTGAAGAGTCCGGAGATATTCTGATCGTTCGTCGGCAAAAATCATGGTTTTGGTTGATTCCGTTAGGAGAGAATAAGGTCAGTGTCGGACTGGTGATCGATGCGGCGGATTACAAAGCACTCGGCAAGCGTCCCCAGGAGGTTTTCGACGACGCGGTGCAAGATACCAAGGTGGTGCGGCAGCGTTTTAGTGCGGCGAACCAAGTGGAAGAACTGCACGTCATCCGGGACTTTTCCTACAAAAACGATCGGCTGGTTTCGGATCGCGTGTTGCGTGCGGGCGATGCGTCCGGTTTCATCGATCCGATGTTTTCCAGCGGGGTGCTGCTTGCCATGACAAGTGGCCAGCAAGGGGCCAAGGTGATTCATGAGGCTTTGGATTCCGGTGTTCCAGTCACCTCGGGAATGCGGCGTTACGAAAAAGATAATCGCAGGCGGATCACGATCTACTGGGAGTTTATCGAAAATTTCTACGAGCTTCATTTTGCTCAATTGTTCTTTCAGCCTTACAATCGGTTTCGCCTCGTTTGTGCGATCAATGCGGTCTTGGCTGGCTGTACGGATCTATCTTTCGCGGTTTGGTGGCGGCTCAGGATTTTCTTTTTTCTGGTTTGGCTTAATAAATATATACCGGTTGCCAAACGTATCAGAGTGAGTTGATAGAACATTGTTTCTGTTATCGCTTTGGTGGATAAGGTTTCAAATTTGTAACAAAGATAATCTATATTGTTATAAACATTGTTGGAACTATTGATAGAGTTGCGTCAACTTTGACACTCTAAAATTATCTACGAGATAAGTGGAAAAATTACGGTGAATTCGAAACGTCACGAATTCATGAGCCCTGTTGGTTCCGATTCGGAAACGTTGCCCACTCGAACTGTCGCATGGGCTGCGTGCGTTTCGAACGATCACCACCATGAAAACCACCTTCCACCAGGCCCTGTTTGCAGCGGTCTTCATCCCCGGGGTGGCGCATGCCGATGCGCCAGCCATCAGCAGTGAGCCCTTAGGCTACACCACCACCAAACTTTACGGCAGTCATACCAATGGAAGCCGGAAGACCAATTTTGTTTCTCCGAATTTGGTCAATCCCGCCTCTTGGTATGGTGCCGTCGAATCGATCGATGGAGATCGCTTGGTCCTCACAGGTGCATCATTGACCTCGGGTGCGTTTAATGCGCCATCTCTTTCTCCGAAACGTTACGCGTATTATATCAATACCAATGACGGATATTGGGCGCACATCGTTAGCAATGATCAGAACTCACTAACGCTGCCAGCCGGTTTTGCCGCGAATTTTTCCGTCGGAGAGGCCGTATTGATTCGTCGTCATTTGACGATTGCTGACTATTTGGGAAACAACGAAGTGGGCTTGAGAGCAAATGACTCGGGTGTCTTTAGTCTCGCCGACAAAATCAGCATTATCGACCAAGAGAATAATGGGACGAATATCATTATCCCGAGCAGCGCTTTGGGTGGCAAGTGGTTGACAGATACCTTTGAGGACGGGGCGACGTTCCCAATCTATCCCGACCAAGGGATACAGATCTCGCGCTCGCTGCCTGGGGATCTTGTCCTGGAAACCGTTGGCGAAGTGGATTCGAAAAGTCGCCAGATTCAGATCACGACCGGTACTAACTTGCGGCCCTTGGTTCTACCCGTCGAAACGAAACTTTCCGAGCTTGGCTTGTATACCGGTGACCCAGCGACCGGACTGGTAGCGAGTGAGAACGGGATTGTGAGCCAATCGGATAATGTCCGCGTCACGGTCAACGGTGTCACCAGCACCTATTTCTATTCGAGCAGTGATCTCGGTTCGGGCCCTGGTTGGTATGATACCAGTTTTCAGTATGCCGGAGACCAGATCCTTCCGGTCGGCGCTGCGCTGATCATCAAACGCAGCAATCCCGTGAATAGCTCCCCCTTTGTTTGGAAAAGCCCGGCACCGGGCATTCAGTAATATGATCTAATCTTGATACCCTTATGAAACTTCTGTTTTTCGCACTATTCGGTGCATTCTGTTTGAACTTTGCGTCCGCCACGACGGTCATCGCCGATGGCGGACTGATTGGTTATCAATTTGGTTTTACGACTGCCACAGGAGGCGATCTGACGCTATTCACTGGCACGGGGGAATCTTCTGCGACGATCGCGGTTGGAACGATTGAAGATGATGTCTTCAGTGTGTTTGCTCCATCGGATGTGACCCCGCCGACGTTTGGCGACAGCGGTCTGTTAGTGGGGAGATGGAGCGGCTCTGCGGGCGACAACAGCTCGGATGCAGACGCTTTTAACAATCTCCAGATTTGGTTCAGCGTGACCACGACCATTGGAGGACAGACTTACACCGGATATTTTGCCGATCTCGGCGTGCTTTTCCCAGTCAATGATGGGGGATTCGCGGACGATGCGGCGGTGCTTTCGAATGATCTTGATGCGGTCTCGCCGCTTTCCACCGGGACTTGGGTGATTGATTCGGTGAATCAACAGGTGCGCCTCGTGATTCCGGAACCTTCGGCCGCACTGATGGGCGCATTTGGTTTGTTGGGTCTGCTTCGCCGTAAACGCTGAGCATCGATCTTTATTCATCTCTTTTTCGACTGAAACTCATGAAACATTTTCTATTTCCTTTAACCTTTCCCGCTGTGTTTTTCTCGGCGGTATTTACCGCCGGAGCGGAGCCGGTTTTGTTCGGGCAGATCCATGTCATTCAAAATGGTACGGGTGCCACGGCAGATGATATCACCCTGAGTAAAGGCCCAGGTAGCTCGACCGGATGGGATTTTCGTCCTTCGTTTCGCGGAAGTTATAGTATGACTTTCGGGAGGCCGGAAGACGTTGCGACGGGTGATGTGGCGATGGGCGTGCCGATCACCGCCATCTCGCAGCACAGTACGGATCATCCTGTCGATAACGGCGCGGTTTCCGCTTACGAGGGGATTTCCTTCGCGACCAGTTCGATCATGACGGAAAATACCACTGCCGCACCGAAGCAGTATCGCATCCTCACGCATCGTGCCTCAAACGGCGCCAGTGCTTCGACCACGCGGGTGAATATCAATTCGGCGTTTGCTTACTTTCCTTACGAGGACTGGTTGGCCGGCCGAGTTTCCAACAGCAATCGCACGAACGGTGGCGCTAACAATTATTTTGTCGGTAACTCCAATATCACCCTGGCGGGTGGTGAGAATTTGGGGAAATTCACCGATCTTACAGGCGGTCTTTCGACGCTGGATCTGACGCAGGTCGATGGTCACTCTTCGACTGGCGTGCTGCTGGTGAATCACGCGAAAGATGAGGGGAACTTTGCCCTTTCTCGCGCGAATGACGACGGAACCTTCACGATCATCAATCACGACAATGGTGCTGATGCCTCGACCTACGAACGCGATCCGGTTGCATTTGCTTTTGTGCCATTGAATAAAGTGGGTGCCGATACCTTGGTCGCGGCGGGTCGAATCAATGGCAATGGAACGGTCGATGCCGGTGCGGGAAATTTCGTCTCGACCAAAGGCAGCGGCGGCGAGTGGTTGTTAAAAATTCCGGGTTTCACGGATTCGACTGGTGTCTTGGTAATCAGTCCCGAAGGGGGTGAGGATACCAACGTTGATAACATCATTGCCTATCAATGGAGTGAGGCTGATCAAGGATGGATCATTCAAAGCCGTGATTTGAATGGTGGCACGGCGTCTCCTCCGGGTTTGCAGAATCTTGCGGCCGAAGTGGGCGTTTATAGCTTTGCGTTTTTCTCGACGGC
Organism: Akkermansiaceae bacterium UBA1315; assembly: GCA_002307065.1. Taxonomy (GTDB): domain Bacteria; phylum Verrucomicrobiota; class Verrucomicrobiia; order Verrucomicrobiales; family Akkermansiaceae; genus Luteolibacter. Next base: position 95,296 of record DBTN01000018.1, read on the forward strand.
GGGGGCGGGGAATTTGCCTCCTGACGTCACGACGACCGGTCCCGAGTCCGGATCGACGCACCCAGCAGGTTCTCCTTTGGTGATCGATTTGAGTGCAACTGACGCGGATGGATCGATCGCGAAAATTGAAGTTTACGAAGGTCCGGACATGGTGGGTGAACTGACGACGGCTCCGTTTTCTTCCTGGACGCTTCCTTCGCCACGGCTTGGAAAACAAAGATATACCTTCAAGGCGATCGACAATCTTGGCTCGACACGCACTTCCGCGCCTTTCGAGGTCACGGTCGTTCCGGCGGCTGGCTCTGGCTCGCTGTTCTTTGATGGGACGGATGATTATGTGACGTTTGGTGATGCCCCGGAGTTGAAACTCAAAACCTTCACTCTGGAATGTTGGTTTCGCCGAGAAGGTCCGGGAGTCGAGGCTTCCACCGGTTCGGGCGGTGTATCTGCATTGCCACTGATCTCAAAGGGACGGGGTGAAAATGATAGTCGAACGTATAACTGTAACTACTTTCTTGGTCTGAGAGATGATGGGATTTTGGTCGCGGATTTCGAAGATTACGACACCGGTTTGAATCATCCAGTGATTGGAAAAACCGCAGTGGAGATTGGAGAATGGAATCATGCCGCTGTGACCTTTGATGGGACGGAATGGAGGCTTTACCTCAACGGGGAGCTTGAAGTGGTGACAAACGCAGGTGGAGAAATCCCAGAGTGGGTCAGCATTCAACACGCGGCATTGGGCGCGGCTCTGAATTCGTCGGGAACTCCAGCGGGTGCCTTTTGCGGTTACCTGGACGAAGTTCGTATCTGGGATTATGCTCGCAGTGGAGAGGAAATCGCCGCTGCAATGGGTTACGAAATCTTATCCGGCGGCGGATTGGCTGCCCGTTATGGATTTGATCAGTCGTCTGGAAATTCACTGACGGGAACGAGCGGCCCTATGGGAAATTTGACGAATGGTCCGCTTTGGACTCCAGCTTACGATGGGGTTGTACCATCTACGAATTTGTTACCAGTGGTTGCTCTGAACAACACCGCAGGCGATCATCGCCTGGATACGGCACTGGTTCTCCAAGCGTCCGCGAGTGATGATGGTCAAATTGATCGGGTCGAATTTTACGCTGACGGCACGAAGATCGGCACGGCCGATTCCGCGCCGTATCAATTCGTTTGGAACGAAGTGAAAATCGGTACCTATCAGGTCACGGCACGTGCCTTTGACGATCTGGGTGCCAGCGCCTCTTCGGTTCCAGTAGAGATTCGTGTTCTGCCGGAAGTGGGTGACGACGGTTTGTATTTTGACGGTGTGGACGATTACGTCACCTTCGGAAACAATTCCGCACTTGGGTTGAAGACGTTCACGCTGGAAACTTGGTTCCGCAAAGAAGCCGGTGGCGTAACGGTGAGTTCTGGCAGCGGTGGCGTTTCAGTGATTCCACTGATTTCCCACGGTCGTGGAGAAAATGACGACGATACGTTGAATTGCAACTACCTGTTCGGAATTCGCGATAGTGACGGGGTGTTGGCTGCGGATTTCGAAGAAGGTCCTGACGGAAGCTCACCGGGTTTGAACCATCCGGTCGCCGGGGTGACGCCAGTGACCGAAGGGGTTTGGAATCACGCCGCGATCAGTTACGACGGGACGACTTGGAGATTGTATCTCAATGGAAATCTCGAAACCGAACTCGAAGTCGGTCAGGAAACCGCATGGAATACGATTCAGCATGCGGCGCTTGGATCCGCGCTGGATTCGACCGGTGCTCCTCAAGGTTTCCTTCATGGGATGTTGGATGAAACGCGAATTTGGAACTACGCGCGCAGTATTTCCGAGATTCGTTCAACGATGAACAGTGAGGTCCTTACGTCCGAGGGTCTGCTCGCCCGCTACGGGATGTCTGAAGGTTCCGGCGAGGTGCTTGCCAGTTCCACGGGATCGAACGATGGCACCCTCATCGGTGGTGTCCTTTACACGACCGGAGCACCTTTGACCGGAGATGTTCCTCCGGATATTATTCCGTCATCGCCACTGGATGATAGCACAGGCCAGCCGTTGACGGTGGATTTGAAGGCGCTTGTCACGGATCCGGATTCTCCCAATCTCACCGTGAAATACTTCAGCCGAAGCGCCGGGAAGGTGCATGCAGGCGAGGATTTCACCGTCGTCGCGCTGCCTGATACCCAATATTATTCTGCGGAATCCAACGGCGCGAATGCGACCTGGTTTTCGGCGCAGACCGATTGGGTGGTCAGTGAAATGGATGCGAGAAATATCAAGTTCGCCATGCATTTGGGCGACATCACCGATCAGGGCGCGCTCGACTGGCAATGGGCGAACGCAACCAACGCGCTGTATCGTTTCGAAAATCGCAATACCACTCTTTTGACCGATGGAGTTCCCTACTCCGTCGCAGTCGGAAACCACGACCAAACACCAAATGGGAACCCTGATGGGTCGACCGAGTTGTTCAATACCTACTTCGGCGTTCATCCGGAGACCGGTAGCAACCACTTTGCAGGGAAAGCTTATTATGGCGGAACTCAGAGGGTGGACAGCGCGGACAACAACTACACCTTGTTCAGCGGTGGTGGTCTCGATTTCATCGTGATCAGCCTTGAATACGATACCTCACCCGATCCGGAAGATATGGCGTGGGCTGACGCGTTGTTAAAAGCGTATCCGAAACGTCGTGCGATCATCATCACTCACCACATGGTCAATACCGGTATTCCGGCAACCTTTAGCGCGATGGGGCAAGGTCTTTATGATGCGCTGAAAAATAATCCAAACCTCATGCTGATGTATGGCGGTCATATTCACGGTGAGGGACGGCGTTCCGATACGTTCGAAGGTCGTACCGTTCATTCGTTGCTTGCCGATTATCAAAGTGAAGTTGGGGGTAATGGTTGGCTGCGGTTGATGAAGTTCTCGCCAAAGAACAACCGGATGGATGTATCGACGTATTCGCCGACGCTCAATGAATGGAAGACCGGTGATAATAGTGAGTTCTCGTTGGAATTGGATCTGCAATCTCAATGGGAGGAATTTGCCGAGCTTGCGACCGTCCAGGTGACAGCCGGAACGGAGGCGACTGCAACATTGACGAACCTCGAAGCCGGAACCACTTACGAATGGTATGCCACCGTGTCCGATGGGAAAACGACATTCAAGACACCGATCCAAAGTTTCACGACCGAGGATGATAATTTCGCTCCGCAGGTTGAACTGACGCGGCCGTTTAACGGTAGTTTCCGAACGACTCCTGCAAGCGTGACTTTGGAAGCCGCTGCGTCAGACGACCACGCGGTGACGAAGGTTCAGTTTTTCAACGGAACGGAAATGATTGGTGAAGTGCTCGAAGCGCCCTACCAATTCCAGTGGGAAAACATTCCGGTTGGGAGTTATACTTTGTTCGCGAAAGCATTTGATGAAGAAGGTTTGGAAACGCTGTCGCAACCGGTTGCGTTCTCGGTGGAATCGGCCAAACCGGTTGTGACGGTCGCCGCCAGCGATGCCCTCGGCGGTGAGTTCGGAGATGACCAAACATTGGAATTCACCCTCAGCAGAACCGGCGATGTCAGCCAGCCACTGACGGTTGCTTATCTCTTGGGAGGGACTGCGACCGCCGGTTCGGATTACAGTGGAAATGGTTCTTCAGTCACCTTCCCCATCGGCGAATCGGTGGTGAGCGTCACCTTGACGGTTCTCGCGGACGATTTGAACGAGGGCAATGAAACCGTGGAACTCAGCACGTCCACGACCGATGATTATGATGTTGCAAGTCCTTCAGCCGCCACGGCGCTGATCTCTGACAAACCTTCGCAAGCATGGGCGTTCGCCAACCTTTCGCAAAGTTCGAAGGGTGGGCCGAGCGAGGATGCTGACAGCGATGGTCGTCCAAACTTGCTGGAGTATTTCATGAAATCCGGACCGGTTGAAGAGACGGATCGTGGGGTATTTGAGATCGAAAATGGAGAAAGCGATTCGTTGGTCGAAGTCAGGTATCAGCGTGCGAAAAATGTCACCGACGTAACGGGCGGCTTGGAATGGTCGTCGGATCTGAAAACGTGGCACGAAAGCGGCGATGATAACGGATCAACCACCGTGACCATTACTGAAACCATCTCCTCCTCCACGACGGATCTGGATTTGGTGACCGCTCAGATCAAAGTGACCGACGGTCAAGCGCCTGAGCGGATCTTCGTTCGCATCACCGTTCGATAGGATGAAAATCGTCAATTGCATTCTTACCGCCCTCGCATTGTCGGGGGCGGTTCTTCACGCCCATCCGAGTTCGGAGCATCGTTTGGAAGAGCTCGAAGAGCATCTGAAGGAAACTCCGGGAGATGTGGATTTGAGAATTTCCTACGCGACCCAGCTTCGGAAAATGAAGCGTTACGATGAAGCGGAAAGGGCTTTGTTAACCGTGGAGACACTCTCTCCGGGTCATCAAGCGGCGGAGTTGGAACGCGCTCAAATTGCTTATTATCGGAATGATGATGTGAAAGTCGCGGAGTCGCTGGCGATCGCCCTGACCCATGCCCATCCAAGATATGCGAAAGCGTGGGAGTTTCTCGCGCAGCTCCAACGGAAGGCGGAAAAAACGGATGAAGCGATTGACAGCTATCGGCGGTATATCGCGTTGACCGATCAGTATCGAGCGGGAGATTTCACGGATCTTGCCAGTTTGCTCGTGAAGCGAAAGGGTGAAAATGATCGGGAAGAAGCGGTGCAGGTGTTAGATCAAGGCATTGAAAAAGTCGGCGATCTGACCGGTTTGCATCTCATGGCGGTGGATGTTGAGATTTCCTTGAAGCGGTATGAGGCCGCGGCGCGGCGTTTCGATCGGCTCGCGGCTCGGTTCCGTCCACGTCCGGATTGGGCGAAACGGAAAGGAGATATCTACATGATGGCGGAAAGATATCAGGATGCTTCGAATGCCTATGATTCCGCGATTGCGATCATTCGATCCATGCCCAAAGAGCGGCAAGAAGGGCAGGAAGTAAAAGCGTTTGTCGCGACGTTGACCGAGGCCAAACAAGCGGCTGCGGCGAAAAAGACTCCGTGATTGGTGTGATCTCCGGAGTCGTCGGCACCGTGTTCGATGGCTTCGGAGATTTTTTCAATCGCGATGAGAAGCGCAAAAAAAAGCCGACCGGTCTGGGACCGGTCGGCTTTTTTGATGAGGAAAAATTACAGGCCTTTCAACGTTTCTTGAACCTTTTCGAAGTCAGGCAAGTCTTGCGGGCTTTCCTTCACTTCGGCGTATTGAACGATGCCTTGTTTATCGATGACAAAGGCGGAACGTTTCGCGACGCCGCCAAAGATCAGGTTTTTCGCAGGCAGGAATTGTTCGTAAGCGATGCCGTAGGCTTTCGCGACTTCGTGTTCGTAGTCGGCCAGGAGCGGGATGGTGATGCCTTCCTTTTTCGCCCACTCGCCTTGAGCGAATGGACTGTCTCCCGAGATGCCGAAGACCTTCGCGTCGAGACCGTCATAGGTGCCCAATCCGGAAGAAAGGTCGCACAGTTCGGTGGTGCAGACGCCGGTGAAGGCGGCTGGGAAGAACACGAGGACGACGTTTGATTTTCCGATTTCATCGGAAAGTTTGACGATCTGCGGGCCGTCAGCGGTAAGGGTGACGAGGGTGAAATCTGGGGCTTTATCGCCGACTTTGATGGACATAGGTGTTTCAGGATTGTTTGAGACGCGAGCGAGACTATAGGGTCGAAGCCCTACCGGTCAACCGGGCACTCCGCACATGTCGTACGAATTTTCTGAACTGGGACAAAACCTCGGCCGCGGCAGCGGGATCGAAGAATTGATGGATGATCTTGGCCACGCGCTGGCAAGCGGCGGATCGGAGATTCGCATGCTCGGCGGCGGTCAACCGGCGCAGATTCCGGAAATCAATGCGGTATGGCGGAAACGTCTGGAAGAACTGCTCGCTGAAACCGGCGGCCTCGAACGCGCGGTGACTTCGTATGATCCGCCGCGCGGCAATCCGCGTTTTCTTGAAGCGATCGCCCAACTTTTCCGCGAAACCTTCGGCTGGAAAATCACTTCGGAAAATGTCGCGGTCACCAGTGGCGGGCAGACGGCGTTCTATTTCCTCTTCAATCTCCTCGCCGGAAAGATGCCGAACGGTGATCGGAAACGCATTTTGCTGCCGCTGGTTCCGGAATATATCGGTTATTCAAATCAGGGAGTCAGCGGGGATTTGTTCAAAGCGCTGACGCCATTGATCGAAAAAACAGGCGAGCATGAATTTAAATACCGCGTCGATTTCGACCGGTTGGAAATCACTCCCGATATCGCGGCGATCTGCGCGTCACGTCCGACGAACCCGACAGGCAACGTTCTCACCGACGAAGAGGTCGCGCGGCTTTCCGCTCTCGCGAAAGAGCACGGCATTCCACTGATCCTCGACAATGCCTACGGTGCGCCTTTTCCCGGGATTCTGTTCGAAAAGATCACGCCGTTCTGGGACGAACACGTGATCCTGACGTTCAGCCTTTCGAAAATCGGTCTGCCGGGAACGCGGACCGGTATTGTGCTCGGTCCGCCCGAGATCATCCGCGCGCTGGGATCGATGAGTGCGATTGCCGGACTTTCCAATCCGAATATCGGGCAGCAGATCGTGCTTCCTTTGATCGAATCCGGCGAAATCCTGCGCCTCGCGCGCGAAGTGGTTCAGCCATTTTATCAGGAGAAATGTCGACTCGCGCGGCAGGCTGCCGCCGAAATATTTGGCGACGATTTCGAATGGTTCATGCACCGCAGCGAGGGAGCGCTATTCCTTTGGTTTTGGTTTCCGGGATTAAAAATCACCTCACATGAACTTTACAACCGGTTGAAAAAGCGCGGCGTGCTGGTGATTCCGGGACACTACTTTTTCTTCGGACACGACCAGCCGGATTGGCGTCACCGACAGGAATGCATCCGTGTTTCCTATGCGATGAACGAGACGGTGGTCCGGGAGGGCCTGGAGATCATCGCCGAGGAAATCAAAAAGTGCGCACGTCTTGCCGATACGGACGCGAAGGATCATTCTCCGAAAGGTTGAGCAGATATCGCGGCGGGAGCGGATATCTTGATTTTCGCGTTATCTAACAGGGCGCTCAAGGCAACCGGTCCCTTGCAAACCGGTTCCCGACCGCTAGATTGATGCCCTAACAAAATGAAACATCTCTCCCTCGCTTGTCTTTCGCTTTTCGCCGTTGCCGGACTTTCCGGGTGTTTCATGAGCGTTCCGAAAACTTATCAATACAGCGGTCGCTACGTCGCCCCGCGAACCGGCTCCGAGCCCTTTTTTGAGGCGGTCGTTAAGCAAGAAGCGCTCAACGCCACCATTGATTTTCGCACCGGCAAGCCAAACGGACCGGTCACCGGAACCGGGATTGGCAACGTCGATCACGACGGCTCGCTCGTTTTTACGTTTGAAGATCGCTTCGGAAATCAAGGAACCGGTCAGTTGTCACCTTCAGGCGATACTTATCAATTGTCGATGTCTCCGACGAACGTCAGAAATCCCGAAGCGGCTACCCTTTTCGGAAGTAAGGTTTTGCGGAGGAAATAACTTTATCGGACCACTTGTCGGCGGGGCTGAGTTTCACCGATCAGAACGTCCTCTTCTGGAAACGGTTCTATCATTCCCTGCACCGGCGCGCCCCAGGCCGATCCCCGCCAAGCCAAACAGCAAAACCGGCGTAGGTTCGGGATGAATTAGTCAGTCCCAGACGTATCTTTCGTCATATTCTATGGCGTATTTTGTGAGGAAATCGCGGTATTCTTCCTGAAACCCTTTTCGGCGATGATGCTGTTCCTGATGGTCGATATAATCCGTCAGCATTTTCAGTTGCGAGACTCCCAAAGAAAAACGCCATATCCGCTTTGCCACGCGAAACCGGTATAAGTTTCTCCCTGTTTTTTGATCCATGATGACGAAGTGGCTTTCATCTTCCTCACCAGATCCGAAACGCAAAGGGTTCGTGGAGATTGAACGGCCAAATGAACATGATCCGGCATCCCGCCCACCCGGTAAACTTCGCAGCCCATTTCCCTTCCGACTTTGGCGAGATATGCGAAAACCCTAGGTCGTAGCTCATCGTCCAGCCAGCACTCCCGATTTTTGGTGGAAAAGACGACGTGAAGTAAAATTCGCGACAGTGATTGAGGCATGTCAAAAAGTTGCCTAAAATTCAAAAGCTAATAAAGTGTTCATTTGAATGCTATCCAAGGAACGGATGATGCCATTCCGAGCCAAACGAGGAGTCGAAATCATTGCAATCCACGTCCCAATGGGATGATTGAAGCCGGCACAGACTGAAACCCAGGTAGCGACCGCATGGTGCGCTCACTTCCCAACGGGACGATTGAAGCCGGCCCAGAGGAAAACCCAGATATCGCCAGCATGGTGTGCTTCACGTCCCAACGGGACGATTCATGCCGGCCCAGAGGAAAACCCAGGTATCGTCAGCATGGTGTGCTTCACGTCCCAACGGGACGATTCATCCCAGCCCGGGGTGAAACCCCGGGTATCGATATCATTACGAGTCGCGCCCTGAAAGGACGCATCATGTTGGGAAAAGGTCGCCAATTTTATCCATGCCGTTATCGCATCGGCGTCCCCGTAGATGAAGCGTCCCTTCAGGACGCACATTCTCTGGGGTCCGTGTTTCCCGGGGTTTTACCCCGGGCTGGGATGAATCGTCCCGTTGGGACAAACCCGTTTCCGTCGATTCGCAATAGAATGATTCCTGGATCGATTTCAAAAAAATGGCCACCTTCTCGGGAAGAAGGTGGCCGTGAGATGAAACCGGTTTTTGGGGGAAATTAGGCTTTTTTTACGTCGACCCACTGGCCGGTTTTGGCGGACTTGAGGACGGCGTCACAGACGTATTGGGTGCCGAGGGCGTGGCGGAAGTCCGGGTAGGCTTTGGGTGTGCTTGGATCGTCGAGGGATTTGAAAAATTCGGCGAGTTCGTTGATGAAAGAATGTTCGTAACCCAGGCAGAGGCCGGGGACCCAGTAGTTGCCGGAATAGGGGTGATCGCCATCGGTGGCGTGAATGGCAGACCAGCCGCGGCGGTCTCCGGGAACGGCATGGTCGAAGTAGTTGAGATAGTTCAGGTCGTGAAGGTCCCAGGAGAGTGATTTTTTCTCGCCGTTGATTTCGAAAGTATTGAAAGACTTGTGGCCGCGGGCGTAGCGGGTGGATTCAAAGATGGCGAGCGAGCCGTTTTCAAACCGGGCGAGGAAGGCGCAGGCGTCATCGATGGTGACCGGGTGTTTTTCACCGGTTGCGGTGTGGACACGCTCTTTGATGAACGTCTCGGTCATGGCGGAAACGGAAACGATGTCGCCGTTGATCCAGCGGGCGGTGTCGATGCAGTGAGCGAGGAGGTCACCGGTGACGCCAGAGCCGGCGGCTGCGGCATCGAGGCGCCAGAGAGCGGCACCGCCTTGAGGGAGTTCTTCGGAAATGGTCCAGTCCTGAAGGAAATTCGCGCGGTAGTGGAAGATGCGGCCGAGCTCGCCGGCGTGGACGATGTTTTTCGCCAATGTCACGGCGGGGAGGAACCGGTAGTTATACCAAACGAGGTTCGGCAAACCGGATTTTTCGACTGCTTCGACCATGGTTTCACCCTGCTCGCCGTTGAGCGCGAGGGGTTTTTCGCAAAGGATCATCTTGCCGTGTTTGATGCACTCGAGGGCGATCTCGGCGTGGGAGTCGTTTGGGGTGCAGATGTCGACGGCGTCGATGTCATCGCGTTTGACCAATTCGCGCCAGTCGGTCTCGTAGGCGGCGTAGCCCCATTTTTCGGCGAAGGCGGCGACTTTTTCTTCATTTCGACCGCAGACGACCTGGCGAACCGGGACGTGCTGGGTGTCGAAAAAGTGGGACATTTGCGAGTAGGCATTCGAATGGGTGCGGCCCATGAAGCCGTAACCGATGAGGCCGATGCGAATTTCTTTTTTCATGATCTGAGTGGAGTGAGGTGGGACGAGGATCTCGTTGCGGGCGGTGGTGCCTAGATGGCCTCGTCGACTTTGACCATCGCGCGGAGGATGGCATTCCAAGTGGACGGGTTTTCAAGCATGTCGTTGGGGAACATGCAGCCGTCCCAGCAGATGTGTTGGATGCCGCGTTGGTCGGCGTCTTTGAGCCAATAGGTGGAGGCTCTGGGGATATCAATTTTGCCGTTCGGATCATCGGCCGGGCAGTGGCGACCGGTTTTATCATGGGAACCGGTTCCGTGGACGGAGCCATCGTTTTGGGCGACGTGGAAATCGATGGTCCATGGGCGGAGCGCGTCGGTCAGCGTCTGGTAGGCGGGCCAAAATTCTTCTTCGGTGTAGCCGGGTTGAAGAAGCGCGGCTTCAGGAGCGTTGTAGCCCATCAGGTAAAGGTAAGTGTGCGCGAGATCCGCTTGGAAGCCGACGACGTTTGGCATTCCGGTCGCTTCAAGCGTATCGAGCATCGCTTTCCAGGAATGCATGCCGCCCCAGCAAATTTCGCCTTCGGCGGCGAGGCGTTCGCCAGCTTGTTCGGCGATTTTGCCGGCTTCGCGCCAGGTTTCCGCGATTTTTTTGGTATTCCCTGCGGGATCTTCCGCCCAGTCGTGGACGCTGCCGGAGGAGTCGATGCGAATCACGCCGGAGGGGCGGACGCCGTAATCTCTGAGGATTTTCGCGATGCGGACGCCTTTTTCCACGGAGCTGACGAAATTTTTCCGGTCTTCGGTCGATCCAAAGGAGCTGCCGCCACCGGTTCCCGCCCAGATCGGAGCGACGACCGAGCCGACATTTAAACCGGCTGCGGCGACTTTATCGGCCATGACATGAAGGTCGGATTCGGAGATGTCAGGATCGATGTGGGGATGGAAAAGGAACAGGTCCATTCCGTCGAATTTGCGACCGTTCACTTCGGCGGCGGCCGTGAGTTCGAGCATGCGGTCGAGGGAGATGGGGGGGTGATCGGTACCGGGAGCTTTGCCGACCAAGCCGGGCCACATGGCGTTGTGAAGTTTCATGGCTTTACGAAGAATATGGGTTTAAATGGCGGTGGCACTTGCTGATTTTGGCACGTCAGATAGAGCGATCATCTGTGTTTCTTGCATAGGCCACTGTCCGGAATGACGGCGGCCTCGAAAAGAAGAACGGTGAGGAATTTGATGACTTCCTTATCGCCGCTCAGTCCTTCAGGACTCCACGAGCGACCAGGTTGTTCAGGCGATGGGCGACATCGGACACGCCATCGATGACGGTTTCGCGATAGCTGCGGCCGTCACGCGTATCGATGCCGTGGCCGGGATCGAGGTTGCGGAGCAGTTCGAGGCCGTCGTCTTCGTGGTGGAAAACTTCGACGAAGACGTATTTCAATTCACCGGTTTTAGCGGCGGCGGCCATCAATGCGCCGATCCATCCGTCGTCGGTGCTGAGGCAGCCGCGGGTGGTTTTCGCTGAGGCATGGAAAACGCCCAGCTCCCCGGCAGCGGCGATCTCGGCGATGAGTTTTTCGTTTTCCGGAATCGTGAGGCCGGAGTCGCCACAATGGGCGGCGTCGAGCAGGATTTTGAAGAATTTTTTGCCGAGCGCCTTGTTTGCCTCGCTGACGAAATTCCAAGCGCGGCCAAGATCGGTGAAGGTTTTGAACTCACCGGGGCGAAGGAATTCGATATGCCAATTTTCGATGCACGATCCTTCAAGACCGGCTTCCTGATAAGCGCGAAGGTGAAGTTTGACGTTTTGAGCGATCCCTGCTTCGAAATCGGCGCCCTCGCGACGGATTTTGTCCGAACCCATCCACTCTTCGATCGAGGTGGAGGCGACGTGTTTCACGCCGTTGGCGATGGCGGTTTTCAAGCCCGGGACAAGTTGGGCGATGACGGCGTCTTCGTCGGCGGGGTTCATCGGCGTCGCGCCGCCGACCATGAAGATCAGGTGGATTTCGAGGCCAAGTCCCTTCAGTCCGCTGAACAGCTCTTTGACATCGGACTCATTTGCTCCGGCGAAAAACGGGAGCTGGACTGCGGTCAGCTTGACCGGTGATTCTTCGCACAGGCGGGTCATCTCCTCCACCACGGCGAGTGCTCCGCTCGCGCTGCGCACGTATCTTCCCTGGTCGTCCTGAACGATGCCTCCGGCAAATTTGATATGGGTGGGGACAACACCGGTTTTCACACTGGATTTGAGAGCGATTTTTTCAGTCATGAAGGGAGTTAAATGTCGAAAATCGGCCGGGGGAAGTTTCAATTTAAAATGAAAATCTCAAGGTGCGGATCTGTTTCGATCTGTTTTCAAATTTTTGGACCGAGCTAGCGAATTTGCGCCGATCGTGATGAAAAACGCATTTCCCGACGGGTGAAATTTTTGCCAGACGATCGGCATGATGGTGATCGTCTGGTTTCCGTTCAATCGAAGTGGCGGATGATGGCCACATCATGAGGTTTGCGATTTCTGCAAAAAAAAGCCCACCCGGTTAGGGTGAGCTTTTTGATGAATGATTTTCCGAATTTCCCTCGGATCAAGCAAGCCGGCGACGGCGAAGCAGAGTAAGAAGGGAAAGTCCGCCGAGAGCTGCGATGGATGGCTCAGGAATCAGCGAAGTGTAAGTGTAGGTAACGGTCGCATAACCGGTGACGTTCGACACGGTGAAGGCTTGTTGAAGACCGCTCAAACCAGTGATGTTGACCGCTTGGTTCGCGGTGAAAACCAGATTGAAAGTGCCGTTACCGATGTAACCACCGAGAGCGCCGGAGTAAATATCACCCGAGGCGTTCAGAGTAGCGTCCGCCGGTGCCCATGCATAATAGTCATCGCCGCCGACATCAAAGGTGCTGGTAGAGTCTCCATCGGTGCCTGCAATATTGTAGCTGGTTGAACTGACTGCTTCAAGTCCGGTGAGGAAGGATTGGAAGGAACCGTTCACGAGGGCGACCGTGTTGCCTTGGCTGGTGAGCGAGCCGACCAAGCTGTGGCTCAAACTCAGTGTGCCGCCTTCTTCCGAGTCGTTGTCAACGGAAAGGCTACCACCGGTTTTGGTGAAGCTCAGCGAGACGGTGACTCCAGTAAGCGTCCGGGTGCCTCCTTGAGTGTCGAATTGGGAAAACGTAAGAACCGAACTACCATTCGGGGTGAAGGCAAAAACTTCCTGCTCAGACAATTGATAAGTCTGGGCTGCGCAGAAAGTGCTCATTGCGACAAGTGCCGCTGCAAAGGGGATCAATTTCATTGGGGTGATGTGAGGGTGACAGCACGCCTAGGCTTTTACGCCTTTGCGCAAGGACGTTTTATGAGAACGCTGATCAAAAATCAAACGAATTGTGCGATTTGGAACCTTAAAAACGTGCGGATTGCGCTAATTCGTTTAAAATGAACCGTCTGTTTGGTGGGGATTTTATCTTTTATCGGTTGTTATTGCCGATTCTGAGGCTGTTCCTGCCAATCAGATAGGTCTTCTAATGTGTTTCATGATATCAATTTCCAGTCTTTGAGACATTTGATTGTGGCGGGGAAAATAACAGGGGGTGCTAGAGAGTTGGATTTTTGGCCCGAAATTTCCTCAAAGCGAAACACATTGCAATTGGCTCGAAGGTTCTGGGTTTTTAATGGATGATACCGAAGATAATGCATGATCGACTGGAGGATGATTTACTTCAGAGCTCGAAGGCTGATTTATCATTTGTAGCGTATCGGTGATGGCGGCTTTCGAAGGCGGGGGCGCGAGTTGGCAGTGGAGATGAGTCATTCGTATCCTGGCTTTTGGCGTTACGAGATCGTCACCAGCTGTCACTTCTGTGGATTTGGGAGTCAAACTACTTAAGGCGCGTGCCAGCCCGCATTTCCGGGCGGCTCGAATGCCATGGATTTCCCTGACTCAATTCAATCTAATGTCGCCAGACCGGTGTGCTGGACCGTCTCGACCTCGGGGAAATCGATTCCTTGTCAGATCGTTTCCGGATTCATCATCGTGGCCCTTGCGGTCCCGCAGGGGGCTCTTCGTGCAGAGGTTCCCGCCTACCCGTTGGAGCCGAGAAATGATTGGGTAGAGACATTTGGTTCCGAATCGTGGCATCCTATGGCTTCTCCTTTGTATCCGCAAAAGAGCCAATCTACTGGAGATCTAGTGGATGAATGGCGGCACGGCATTGAATTTTCCGCTCGACCGGACTCAGCATTTGAGATTCCAGAACCATGGCAGCCGGAAACATTGCCCGAAGGGCCGCTCGAACCACCCGACGGAATCCCGGTGGTGCCAAATCACGGAGGACCGTTGCCTGGATTGAGCCCCGCTGCGGGGAACTGTGTCATCATGGGGGAAGTCTCGGACGCAGTGAGCTTGAATGCGGTCGCTGGCGCGATTGTAGAAGTGGTGGGAATGGGGCGTGTCGCGGAAACGGGGCCTGACGGTCGTTTCCGAATGGAAGGTCTGGCACCCGGAACTTATACTCTCGAAGCATCGAAATTGGGATACTCTGCGGAGACCAGCGTCGTGACAGCGATCGAGGCTCAAGCGGCGGAAACACGCTTCGGTCTTCGCGCAAAGCCTGCGGATGAGGCAATGAGCGAGTTTACTCTCGAGGAAGAAACCGTCGTCGGAGAATATCAGGGCGACAATGCGGGCAATGAACTTGCGCTCGATCTGATGGCGGCCCCGAGCATCGCATCCGGAGTGAGTAAGGAAGATTTCACGCGTTCTGGTATCAGCGACGCCGGCGATGCCGTTTCAAAAATCTCAGGCGCGAATATCGTGGGTGGAAAATATGCCGTTGTGCGAGGCCTGGGCGACCGATACTCGAACACGCTTGTCAATGGAGCGCTCATCTCATCTGCCGATCCGACGAAAAAAGCCGTTCAGCTTGATCTCTTTCCGAGCGATCTCCTCCAGTCTATTTCGATCTATAAAACCTTCACTCCGGAACTTCCCGCGGAGTTTGCAGGAGGAACCGTTTTCATCAAGACGCTCCAGTTTCCCGATAAGCCGATTGCCGAATTCGAGTATGGAAAGAAATGGAATTCCATGCTCGATGGGGATTTTTACGGCTCCGGTCAGGATCTAGGTTATTTCGGAGAAGTTGATAACGATTTCCCCTCGATCATTCCCGACTTGGAAGATGGGACGCTGGTATCTGGCACAACTTCCTCACGCCCGCCTACGGCCACCAATCAGGTTGCCAAAAATGCCATCGCTCAAGCGACCGCTCTCCATCTCAGTTCGAACCTCTTGCCTGAGAAGCGCGATTCGGAAGTTCCCGAGTCCTTCTCGCTGACCTTGGGTAAAACTTTCGATCTGGGAAACAACCTTGAGCTTGGAGTTGTCCTCGCCGGCACCTCCTCGAATGGTGACGAAGCGATCCGTGGTATCACCGTCGGTCGAGACCTTGACCCCGGGGATGATGGCATATCTGGAACGGCAGATGACTCCCTGAACCGCACGCAAGAGGAAGACCGATACACCTCTTACGCGGGTTATGGACTCCTTGGAGCCATAGGACTCCGCGCGGGAGATCGCCATAGCATCAATTTCACCGCGTTTCGAAATCATCGTGCGGAAGATGAAGTGACACGAGCCCGCAACATCTACGACGCTGATTCCGGTTTCCAGAGTTATATCGGGCCTGACAACCCGTTCGGTGCTTCGGCTGCCACTTCGCAGGCGCTCGATAGCACGACGCCGATACGTCGGACGCTTGATTTGTTCCAAGGGAGCGGCCACCACGAATTTGGCGAAGAAGACCATCCGTTCGAAATCGACTGGCAATACTCCCGGAGTTCCTCTTTGGAAAATCGGCCCGGCACTCGGACCGCCTACTTCACCGAACTTGATTTCACCGATCCGGCAATTCAAAACGAGTCGGGATCGGTCTACGATCCGTCTTTGGGGAAAGTCTACACTTTGTGGGACCCCTATGGATTGAACCCGGTTTCGAGCCAAACATTCAGGGAAACGCTCAGCACCGCTGAAGATTCTGCAAACGCACGGATCGATCTCACACTGCCCGTTTGGCACGATGACGAAGATTGGTTAAAAGTAAAAGTGGGAGGGAATCACTTCGACCGCGAACGAAAGGTCAGAGGTCGACTTTTCACCTACAATCTCGGGCTGCCTCTCAATGAACTCCTCGCTGGGCAGTATGGGGTAGATTACTTGGATGGTCTCAATGGTATCCTCGATCCCAATGGTAACGTGATCTTCAATGGGCATGCCAACTCAGGTCTCTCGAATGGAATCTACATCGTCGAAAATACGGTCATTGGAAATACCGTCCGCAATGTGGACGCCGGTACCACGGTAGCCGCAGGTTATTTCCAGGCAGACTGGAGATCCGGCCCATGGAGCATGATCGGCGGGTTCCGTTATGAAACCGAAGACCGCACCTACGAGGTCCTCAAAGGAATGAATCCCACTGAGACGGTCACCCCACTTACCACCGTCACCAACGACTACGTCCTTCCTAGTATTACGATCAACCGAAACTTCGGGGATGAGGATGAGTATACCACCACATTCGCATGGTCCAGAACCGTAGCTCGGCCCACGTTTTTCGAGTTCGCTCCGATTCGGACCGTCGACCAAGCATCGGGCGATGTTTTCCAAGGGAATCCAGACCTGCAAGACACTCTTATCGATAACTATGACCTTCGATGGGAATGGCGAAAAGATGCGCAATCCTTGCTAGCGGTCAGCCTTTTCCACAAGCAGCTCGATTCCCCGATCGCACAAGCCTATACGCTCGGAGACCGGACTTTCATCAATGGCGACAGCGGTAGTTTGCAGGGCATTGAATTGGAACTTCAGAAACGCTTTTTCACCCACTGGTCGATTGGCTCCAACTTCACGTTCATCGACTCGATGCTTGAATTCCAACAGCAGACGGTCTTTGGCTCGGAAACCGTCAGCACGACTTTCGACGGGCAGCCCGACTATATTTTCAACCTCATGTTCGGATGGGATCACGAGGACCTCGGACTGTCCGCGACCTTAAACTATAATTTCACCGGCTCCTATCTCACCGGCGTTCCATTGGGTGCCAACGAGCCCCCGGTTCGTCGTGACGAGTATCACCAGCTTGATCTCATCCTCCAGAAGAAGATCGAACTCGGTGAAGGTGTCGGGATCGTCAAACTTAACTTCGGGAACCTTCTCAATTCCACTGATACACAGAGGTTCGACGGAACCGATTTGATCTACAGTTCGTTCCGACGGGGACGAACCTACGGACTGGAATTCGAATACCAATTCTGACGCCGGAAAACATCTCAATATCCAAACAATACCATAAGCTGATGAAACCTAAAACATTGTGCATTCTCGCGGGAATAACCTCGGCGCGCCTGATGGCCGCAGATGTCTCCGTGACGGACAATATTACTGCTAACACGACTTGGACGGCAGATAATACCTATATCATCGACAAGCCGATCTTTATCACCAGCGGAGCAACGCTTACGATTGAGCCCGGCACGACGATCCTCGGTGACTCGAACACCACCAACAACACCTTCGGATCGCTCATCGCGTCCCGCGGTGGTCGCCTCGTCGCCGATGGTACCGCGGATGCACCGATCGTCTTCACCGCCCGCGTTGAGCGCGACGGTATTGACGACGATGAAGATCCGGCGACTCCGAACGTCAAACCTGATCCGAACGCCGGAGATGGCGCATTCTGGGGTGGTGTGATTCTCTTGGGTCGTGCTCAAGTGAATAACTACTCTGGATCCACCAACCTCGGCGAAGCGGTCATCGAAGGATTCCCTAACAGTGGCGACACCACCCTGACCACTTACGGCGGAACGGATAACGCTGACGACAGTGGTGTCTTGCGTTATGTCTCCATCCGCTTTGGTGGTTTCATTTACTCCGCGAATAACGAGATCAACGGACTCACACTCGGCGGCGTCGGCAGCGGTACCACCATTGAAAACGTTGAAATCATTTCCAACACCGATGACGGCGTCGAATTCTTCGGCGGCACGGTCAACACCAAGCGCATCGCCGTGGCATTCTGTCAGGACGAAAGCTTCGACATCGATCAAGGCCACTCCGGTTTCCACCAATTCTGGTTTGCTCTCCAATCGAGCAACGG
>DBTN01000046.1:0-190 GCA_002307065.1 Akkermansiaceae bacterium UBA1315
GCTGGCGAGCTTGTTCCTGCTGCTGACGGGCTTGTTCCTGCTGCTGCTGACGGGCTTGTTCCTGCTGCTGGCGGGCTTGTTCCTGCTGCTGTTGACGAGCTTGTTCCTGTTGTTGCTGGCGAGCTTGTTCCTGTTGTTGCTGACGGGCTTGTTCCTGTTGTTGCTGGCGAGCTTGTTCCTGTTGTTGCTG
>DBTN01000046.1:470-7917 GCA_002307065.1 Akkermansiaceae bacterium UBA1315
GCTGACGGGCTTGTTCCTGCTGCTGACGGGCTTGTTCCTGTTGCTGACGGGCTTCTTCCTGCTGTTGCTGACGAGCTTCTTCCTGTTGCTGCTGACGAGCTTGTTCGGCTTGAGCTTTCATCTGCTCTTGCTGTTGCGCCTGCTGACGCGCTTGTTCGGCTTCGGCCTTGCGGGTTTGCTCGGCTTGCTCACGCCGTTGTTCTTGCTGGGCCAGGCGAGCTTGCTCGGCTTGTTCCCGCTTCTGCTGCTCCTGGACTTCACGGGCTTTCTCTTGTTCTGCGCGCATTTGTTGGCGCTGTTGTTCGCGGGCCTGCTCGGCTTGTTCTCTCATCTGCTCCTGTTGCTGGCGGGCTTGATCGATTTGAGCTTCGTTTGGTTGCTCGGGGAGCTCGCTTGGTTGTTCCCGCTGCGGGGAACGGGCCTCGTCGGCAGGGGTTTGATCGGCTTGAGGTTGGCGTTCGCGTTGAGGCTGACGACCTTCCTCTCTCTCTGGACGGCGGTTTTTCGTGTTTTGGGCACGCTCGGCGATTTCTTCGGCCGTCGGACGGGTGCGGTCTGCGCCCCGAACCGGGCCGGAATCGGGGGATCGATTCGGTTGTTCCTGGCGGGGCACCGATTCCGGCGTCGGGCGGGGAGCTGGGGGCGTTTCGGCGGGAGGTTCGGAAGGGGGTTCAGATTTTGGCACCGGCGATTCGATCACTTCGGCAGGACGCTCGGATCGGTCAGACGGAGTTTCAGGACGCTCGGCCGTTTCAGGTCGCTCGGGGCGAACCGGTTGCTCTTTCGTATTTGCCGGTGCTTCGGGGCTGCGATCCCGGGAAGGTGGGCGCGGATCTGTTCCGGGACGATCGGGGGCGGAATTTTGCGAAGCTGGCGCCTCTGAGAGTTCCGGATCGCGGGGGCGAGCGGGACGGGAATCGGATGCCGAATTGCGGGGGGCTGAGTTTTCTCGATCCGGACGAACTTGTGTGGACGCGCGGCGACGATTTTCCTCCAAACGTGCGGTACGAAGTCGGTCGAAATCCTGACGGCCGCCGAGTTCGGTGATGGATTCTTCGGCTTCACGGCGACGATTCTCGCGGCTTTCGCGGAAGCGGTCGCGGATTTCGGGACGAAGCGGTTCGGGGCGATCCACCGTGACGTTTTCCAATTTTTCGCGGACGCGTGTGGGCCGGAGCGCGCCATTCCATGCGGCGTTGACAGCAGGTGCGGAAATGTTCAACCGGTCTCCGGAAATACGGGGACGCATGGCAGTGAAATCACGGTTTGGACGCTGATGGCGATCGAGGTCCAACTGGTAGTAGGGAATGGGTCTTCCGTAGGCTTCCGAAACCCGTTTATATCGCGGGCCACCGACGATGACGTTGCGGTTTTGGAAATGAATGTGAGTGATATTTCGTGAGCCGCGGTAATAGCCGGAGTTCTGTGAAACCGGCAGGCAGTGGTTTCTTACCGATCCGCCGAAATATTGGATCTGGATAAAGGTGAACCATGGCGCGGTGATGCCGAACTGGACGTCGACGGTAGAGTCCCAGTCTCGGCCTCGATAACCCAACGTTTCCGGGGGCAGGGGAGCCCAACCGATGTGCCGATCATCTTCACGCCACGAGACCCAAGCGGGAGCCCATTCTTCTCCGGGAACCCAAACCCAACCCCGGCCACGTAGCAACGCCCAGCGGCCGTAATGATACGTCGCCCAGCCGAACGGTTCGTCGGAAATCCACGTCCATCCTCGATCCGAGCAAACCCAGCGACCGCGCGAATACGGCCGCCAATCGGCCTCCCGAACGACGATCGGTTGGAAAACGTAGCCATAGTCATCGGTCTCGAACCATGAGCCGTAGGCGGAAAGCGGGTCATAAAACGAACCAAAATCGGCGACCGGAACGGCCTCAAGAGGCTGGCCGCGATCGACGTAGAGCGACTCACGACCGGCCAATTCCATTTCGCGATCGGTGAGTTGCTGGGCGCGATTTTCGACCTCCGATTGGGTGTTTGCTAAGTCATCCTCCAAGCTGCGCAACCGGTTTTCGCGGTCAGCGAGATCGGCTTCGCGTTTTTCCCGCTCCCGCTGCTGGGCAGCGCTTTCTTCCGCGTTTCTGGCCTCCATCGCGGCACGGTCTTCTTCGATTCGCATGCGCTCGCGCTCGATCGCGTCACGTTCGGAGGCGAGTTTTTGGCTTTCCAACTCGCGTTCAAGCTGGCGTTGGCGGGCGATCGCGTCGTTCGCTTTCCGCTCCAGTTCGGATTGCTGGTTTGGAATTTCCGGATTCGTCCGGTCGCAGCCGGTGGTGGTGATCCAGGCGATGGCCGCGAGGCTGGTGAACAGAGGGCGTCTCATGGTAAAGGGTGGGTTGTGTCGTGAATACGACGAGTCGAGCCTACTTCGGTATTCATTAAATCTCTGCGGAAAGACCGCGCATCGATCGGAGTGTTCCGATTTTACAGGACCCCGAGGGTCGATACTTCGAAGTCCACCCGTGCCGGGCCCGCGCGACCGCCGGGAACTTCGCGCCGCACAACCCGGGTGCCGAGCAACTGCTCAAGCATCCGCACCTCCATGCTGATCGCGCGTGGATATTTTTCGAAGATGCGTTGCAGCGGGTGATGGTATTCCTCAATGCGGAAACCCCTTTCGGGATCATACTTGCAACGGCCGAAGCAACCTTCTTTTTCCCGTAGTCCGGCGAGTAGGGTCGCCTTTTCCACGAGCGATTTTGCCTTGGAAAGCCGGGGCAACCATCGCTCCATTTGTTGCTGGAAATGCTGGAATAAAAGCCGCTCGGGCGCGCTTTCGCCAAAAATCGGCCGCAGGTGATCGAGCAGTTCCAAGGTAAACGCGACCCCGGCTTGTGGGAAAAGCGCATCCGCCTTCGAACTCAACCGGTAGAAAATCTCGGGACGTCCCACTTCGGTGCGAGGCACCCGCGAGCGATCCAAATACCCGAGATCTTTCAGATCTTCGCAGTGCTGCTTCACCGCCATGTAACTCATTTTTACCCGTCGCGACAATTCGCTGACCGGGAGGCCGCCCGAAAGCTTCAGCTCTTCAATGACAGCCACCCACTGGGGTTTGACGAGATCGCGGAATCCAGGAAGAAACATGAGACGCGCAAACTGTGCGGCGAAAATGCGGCGAGGCAATGGAATTTCCAGCGCCAGAACATAAAAAAGCCGACAGGTCCGAAGACCCGCCGGTTTTTCAAATCATTTCCTGCGGAGAGCCGCAGCGGTTACTTGCGGACTCGGACCGGGATCAGGGCCGGAGCAAAACGCGGAGTTGCTTTTGCCGCTTCTTCGCCCACGCGCTTCAGGAGTGCGATCAGCGAGGCCGTCAGGAAATATTCTTTGAGGAGAGCTTCTCGCCGTTCTCCGTTGCGGTTCTTACGAGTGATTTTCATATTGGTATTCTAGTAGATCGAGCATGCGTAGCCTCGAACAATCCAGATATAACTCCGGATGATCGCGGGCGCAAATCGAAAGGAGATCGGATTTTGGAACCGGTTTCATGGAATAAAATCCAAAAGCATTTCGCAGATCTTTTCATTTCCCGATTTCCGTTTCTTCTCGGAACCGGTAACAGTCCACCCATGTCCGCAACCGGCATCCTTTTAATCGTCTCGGGTCCTTCAGGATCGGGAAAAACCACGCTCTGCCGCAGGCTGGCGAACGAGAACCGAGCCCGCTATTCCATTTCGTGCACGACCCGCGCACCTCGCCCAGGGGAAACGGATGGACGCGATTACCATTTCCTCTCCAAGGAAGAATTCGAGCGGCGGCTGAGTGTCGGAGATTTTTTGGAATACGCGATGGTCCATGGAAATTTCTACGGCACACTGAAATCCGAGGTTTCCGATCATCTGGAGGCCGGCACTCATGTCGTGATGGACATCGATGTGCAAGGCGCCGGGCAAGTGCGAGCATGTGGTGATCCGCAGATCCAAAAAGCACTGGTGGATCTTTTTGTCATGCCGCCGACCTACGATGAACTCCGTGTCCGCCTGACCGGTCGCGGGACGGACTCGGAGGAAATCATCGAGCTGCGGATGAAAAACGCCCTTGAGGAGATCGAGCACTGGCGGAGTTATACCTATCGGTTGCTGTCGTTGACCCCGGAAGAAGATTATCGCCGGTTCGAGGCGCTGGTCGCAGCGGAAGAACTTCGCGTTTCACGAGCGGCAGAAATCGGTTAGACGGGTATCGATGGATCTCTTCAAATCGGACCACAACCTATTGCCGTTCGACGGTGATGTCGAAAACCACGGGCCGATCTTGAGTCAAGATGAAGCGGCCCGGTATTTCGACGTCTTGCTGGAATCGATCGCCTGGCGAAATGACGAGACAGTGATGTTCGGAAAACGAATCGTCACGGCGAGAAAGGTCGCGTGGTATGGCGATCACGGTTTTTCATATCATTACTCCGGGACATCGAAACAGGCGCTTCCTTGGACGCCGGAACTTCTGGAGTTAAAGGCGCAAGTGGAATCCCAAACCGGCTCTGCATTTAATTCCTGTCTGCTCAACCTTTATCACCAAGGAAACGAAGGAATGGGTTGGCATAGCGACGACGAAAAATCGATCGATCCTAACACTTCCATCGCCTCTCTCAGTCTGGGTGTCGCACGTAAGTTTTCGTTTAAACACAAACAGACCAAAGAAACGGTTTCTCTGATTCTGGAAACGGGTTCGCTTCTTGTCATGAAGCCACCGACCCAAATTCACTGGCATCACAGCCTTCCCAAATCGAAAAAAATTCTCTCCCCACGGATCAATCTGACTTTTAGAAGCATGTTGATCCACTGATCCGCGATTTTTCATTTTGCCATCATCTTGCCAACCGCGTCGCCCCGCCATCCTGAGGATAAAGAACGGCATCCCTCGGGTCGCAACCGGGAGCTGTTAAGAGGTGAGGGGGCTCGCACCCGGTCGTGGCCCGAATCCTTTTTTGCATGACGTCCCGCAAGAGACCTGCTCTCCTCAATCATCTGAAAAGTCCCGACGGTTTCCGTTTCAATCACGGTGCGACCAATGGCGGCAGCGTCTTTCAACGGGTAACGGTTTCATCACCCACCGGCGATCTCTTCGATGAAGCGATCAACCACCATCGGTGATCATCAAGCATCCTAAATTAAAATATCTTATCTGGCCGTCCCCCTCAAAAAGCATCTCATTTGTTCACTCCAGTAAAAGATCAAGTATCGATAATCATCTCCATAAATAACTGGAGACAAATCCTTTTTTTTGCCACCAAAACTCGGAGAAACCGCGAAAGCACTCAGAAGCTGTCCTGATCCTCTATACGAATTACACTGTTCTGCAAGAATATCGAAATCCAATCCACCCCAATTTCCATGAGTGATCGACCCTTTGATTGGCTGGAGTTCTGGATTCGGTTCGGTTGTGCCTTCGTGTTCTTCGGGTTCCTCTTTGCTCTCCTTCTTCTGCGTTTCGCCGATTCAACCGGACTACCGCTGGGCATTGTCATCTGGATGACATCTACCGTAGTCGTGTGCATCTACGCAGCACGAGTTGGCGATGAAGCCTGGCACCGAATAATCAATGCCTTGAGGTGGTGGTAGTGCGATGATTCCCAAGGTGCCAAAGAGAACCAGAAGCACAACAAGCCGGCTCATCCAACGGCGGGTAACGTCCTTCTTTGAATTCGGGCTTCTCTCCCCGCCGTGGATGACCTATACGTTCTGCATAAGTATTGTGACAGCGAAAGAACGAGAACAAGCCGACTGGCTGGAAGCATGCAAGGGAATCATCAGGCCACAAAAACCGGATCTAGGGCTTTCATTCGATGAGTGGATCACCGAGCACTCTCCGGTCTGGCAGCGAAGAGCTGTCGTCCAGATCCGCCGATATCTGGCGAAGGAGTGCGAGTATGGAATGAACTTTGATGTTTCGGACAGTTCTTGGGATGGATTGCAGTTTTACCCGTTTTTTGATGATTACCATGACGACGCGACCTCGACGCTTCGGCAACACATCATTGGCGGCGCTGGCTTCCTTCCTGAAGATGACGGCTACAATCTGGAGTTCTGTTGGGTTCATCCTTTCTGGCGGAATCAAGGTCGGCTTAGGCGAGCTTGGACGCTGTTCGAAGAGCGCTTCGGAGTATTCTCGGTCGAACCTCCCATTTCAAATGCAATGGAGGGTGCATTGAAATCTATCAAGCGGCAGCAAATTCAAGAAGCAGAACAAGCCGGCGCATCCAACGGCGGGTAACATCTTAATTTGAATTCGGGCTTCCTTCCTCGCCGTGGATGGCCTATACGTTCTCCAGAGAAAGAATGAATACTTTCCGCGCTCCAGATCACCTTGTTGTCCACGAGACCGATCATTGGATTATCAATCACCGAGTAAATTCGGCGCTTCCCGGGTACTTTGTGGTCGGCTCAACGATGAATACCAATGAACTTTCGCACCTGCCGAAGGAGTCTTTATCGGAGCTGGGATCGCACCTCGCAAAGCTTCAGCAGATCATTACAGAGCTGCTGTCCCCACCGCATATCTACGTTGGTCGTTATGGGCATATGAAGGGACACACGATCCATTTTCACGTGATTCCCGTTTATGATTGGGTAGCGCGCGCGTTCGATTCTGATGAACGATATAGGACCCTCCGTCAGTTTTACACAGCCGGAGTTTACGAAGATGGAAGTGATACGACCTTCGATGGCGCTGAGATGACGTTGTTCATTTGGAGAGAATTTTGCGAGAGCAGGAATCCTCCTGAGATCCACGGCCCGTCTGTTCAAGAGATTGTCGAGTCCGTCCGAAAAAGAATCGAAGAACAAGCCGCACCATCCAACCGCTAGTAGCCGTTCTGTTTCGATGATTTTCCGTAATTACAACCTCAACCCTGTTTTAGACTTCCGCCCCAGCTACTAGCGGCGGATGTGCTTTACGTTCGGTAGAAACCAAAGACAAAGCATGATCATTATCTATCGTTGGCGCGGAGCCGGCCTTGTAGCTCTAATCGCGTTTCCAGTGTTTATGGTCGTAGGACTCATGGCGTCTGTGAATTTATTGGGTAAGGATTTCACGAAGCTGCACTTTCAAGACTTAGTCAGTGTTGCAATCTTCATTTCCGGGGTCTTTTGCCTCCTCATTGGACGTTGGCTAAACCGCGAGAAGGTGATCCAAGTAGACGGCGAGAGCACCAAGATAGTTGGGACAACTCTTGGTGATCATCATATGCTATGGGGTATTCCGCTTCATCATTGGTCGTGGATCTACTTTGCCGCTGCTATCGTGGCATTCGCGATTTCGCACACGTAATGAAAAAACCTGACTTCAAGCGTGAAGTGCACAAATAGCATAGATCAAAAGAAAATCTCTTCGGGTGTTTTGTAGTTATGTCTTTTACGTGGTCGCTGGTTGAGTCTGGCTGCAATCCAATCGCATTGTCGTTGGGATAACTGATCGAGGTTCGCACCTT
>DBTN01000015.1 GCA_002307065.1 Akkermansiaceae bacterium UBA1315
GGTGGATTCATGGGAGGGGGAGCTTCGGGGAGATCGATCACCGAACCAGCGATCTGGAAAAACGCATACGCTTTTCCCCGGCCATCGACAATCTTTTTTTATTTCGGACTCGGTGGGCCCGCCAGGCATTTTCGTTTCGAAATCCCCTCAAGCATTCTGGGGTTGACCTCGTTTGCATAGCTTCCTAGGTTCTGCGCCGTGAACACGCTTCGCAACGGGAACCTTTCAAGCCGCCCCCTTCTCCTAGGGTTGGCCTCCCGTTGACATTTTTTTCTTTCCTTCACTTTCGTTCACCGGCTCGCGCATTCTTTTTCGCGCTGAGCCACTTTTTTGATCCACGATCATTTTAAATTTTTTTGTATCTATGAATCCGACTGCTCTTTCGAAATACCGGCCATTTCCGCCGGTTTCTCTGTCCGACCGCACCTGGCCGGACCAAACGCTGACCCGCACACCTGAGTGGTGCTCGGTCGATCTTCGCGATGGAAACCAAGCGCTTCCCCAACCGATGTCGGTGGAAGAAAAGTTGGAGTTTTTCGATTTGCTGGTCCGCATCGGATTTAAGCAGATCGAGGTCGGCTTTCCATCTGCGGCTGAGACCGAGTTCAATTTCCTGCGGCGGCTGATTGACGAAAACCGGATTCCGGAAGACGTCACCATTCAGGTGTTGGTGCAGACGCGCGAACCTTTGATCCGACGCACCTTCGAGGCCATCGACGGCGCGAAACGGGCGATCGTCCACATTTACAATTCGACCTCCCCGCTGCAACGCCGGGTCACGTTTTCCGATGCGTCACGCGAGTCCATCAAGCAGATCGCGGTGGATGGGGCGAAACTGGTGAAACAATTGGTGCCGACGATTCCGAACACGGAGGTCGTTCTGCAATATTCGCCCGAGTCCTTTTCCGATACCGAGCTGGATTTCTCGGCAGAGATCTGCAACGCGGTGATCGATGTCTGGCAGCCGACTCCGGAGAAAAAAATGATCATCAACCTGCCGGACACCGTCCAGTGGGCCACGCCGAATATCCACGCCGACATGATCGAATGGATGGGCAGGCATCTGCAAAAGCGCGATTCGCTGATTCTGTCGCTGCACACTCACAACGATCGGGGAACCGGTGTCGCCGCGACCGAGCTGGGCTTGATGGCAGGAGCCGAACGAGTCGAGGGTACACTTTTCGGAAACGGCGAACGAACGGGAAATCTCGACATCGTCACCGTCGCGCTGAATTTGAACAGCCACGGAATCGAGACCGGTTTGGACTTTTCCGACCTGCAATCGATCCGGAATGTTTACGAGCGAGTCACCCGCTTGGCGGTGCCCGAGCGCCAGCCGTATGCTGGGGAATTGGTCTTCACCGCGTTTTCCGGATCCCATCAGGACGCGATCAAAAAGGGCCTGGATCGCCGAGAGATCGAATTAAAAACCGGTCCGGAAGTGCCATGGGGAGTTCCGTATTTGACGATTGATCCCCAAGACATCGGCCGGTCGTATGAGGCGATCATCCGGATCAATTCCCAATCCGGAAAAGGCGGCGTCGCCTATGTGCTGGATCGTGAACACGGATTCGACCTGCCAAAAACCATGCATCCGCAAGTCGGCAAGCGCATTTACGACTTGGCGGACGAGCTGGGCCGTGAGCTTTCAATCGATGAAATCGGCGAGGCGTTTTTCAGAGAGTTCGTGAATATCGCCACGCCGCTGGAGGTGACGGATTACGAGCTGATCCATCACACGACCGAGCGCGGCCAAGTGCAATGCAAGGCCACGATCACCCTCGAGGGAGAAATCAAAAAGATCGAAGGATTCGGCAACGGCCCGATCAACTCTTTCGTGCACGCTCTCGAAAAAACCGGTTTGAAAGATTTTAAAGTCACCGACTACCGGTCCCACGCCGTGCATGGCGGATCGGACGCCAGCGCCGCAGCCTACGTTCAAGTCCAGAGCGACGACGGACGGATTCTGTGGGGCGCCGGGGTCGATTCATCGATCGAAATGGCCGGACTCAAGGCCTTGGTCACCGCTTGGAATTTGCTGAGAATGTGAAATCCGGCGTCTTGAGGGAGCGCGCATCGAGTTCGCGGGTCACGCCACGAACCAGTCGCCGCGCTCCCTTTCGGATCGCTCCGCCGGTTGCCAAATTGGCTTGCCTTTCGACCGGAAATCTGTAGAACAAGGGTCAAAGGGTTTGATTAAAACCGGAGTTGGATCATCCACCCGGCAAACCCATAGACCCGTTGGGAAATGACATTAAAGGGCAGTTTTTTGGCGATGTTCGTGGGGTTTTGCTTCTCCACCGCCCATGGATTTACCCTGGATTTTGCGACGATTCCGGCAGGAACGACCTTTCCTCCGGATCTGACGGTGGCCATCCCAGGATACGGCGACGTTAAGCTTTATGCGGGAAACAACGGAGACGCCATTCCGACACCGCTCCAGATCGGAACCAACCACGGCCCGTCCACGGTGGAATTCGATGCAGGCGACGTTTTTTACATCGATTTCTTAACCGGTGGGGTCAGCGAGTTTTCTTTATCGAGCCTCGGCGAAGACGACACCGAACTTTTCATTTTCGACAGCGATCCAACGCAGACCCGGTTTCAGATCGTTCTTTCGGGCACGGGTGAAGGCGGAGCAGGCGTGACTTCGATCGACTTCACCACCACCACGGCCATTCCCGAGCCTGGCAGTAGCGCGCTGGGGCTGCTCGGTGCAGCGGGGTTTATCCTTCGCCGTCGCCGGATTTGACCGGTTCCTTCGAATCCGAATCGAGAGTGAGTTGCTCTCCTTTCACGGCAGCGTAAATCGCGTCGTAAATCCTTTCTGCGGAACTGACGGAGCAAGAAGCCCCCATCACCACCGGACATTCTTCCTCGGAAACGTTGCTCCGACCGTGCGAGCCTTTGACCCGCGAAGCGTCCAACGGAATGACGTCTAGCAGGCCACGGATCCCCAGTTTTTTCTTCAGAAGAAATTTTGCGATCTTCAGCTTGGGAACCCGGATTTTCGGATCGATGAAAAGTTCGCAGGGGTCGTAGCCAGGCTTACGATGGATATCGATCGTCCGCGCGTAGTCCGGGGCGACGTCGTCGTTTTCCCAAAAGTAGTAGGTAAACCAGGAATTCTCCTTGGAAATCGCGACCAGATCTCCGCCGCGTTCTTTTCCCGCTCCCGGTTGCCAAACTTCGTCTGCCTTCAGGACGGTCTCAACCCCGGGCGTCGCTTCCAGCATGGCTTTCACCTCGCCCAGCAGCGACCGGTCGTTGACGTAAACATGCGCGACCTGGTGATCGGCGACGGCGAAAACCTTTGATCCACCGCAGTCCAAAGTTTCCAATCCGAGCTCATCCTTGATCTGAATCCAGCCCCTTTTCCGAAACAAGCGGTTCAGATGGACCGGTTGATCCACCGGAGAAATGCCATATTCGGAAAGGACAATCACCCGGATTTGACGGGATTCGTAGTAGTCGATCAAGTCCGTCGCCACACGGTCCGCGTTGCGGAGTTCTACAGGAATGTTTGGGGCGTTCGGCCCGTCTTTTTGCAGGCAATAATCGAGATGCGGAAGATAGACCAAACTCAACGTGGGAGAATGCTTTTCCTCAACCCATTTCGCGGATGCGGCGATCCATTCGGAAGAAGCGATGCCTGCTCCCGGGCCCCAAAACGCAGGGAAGGGAAAAGGCCCGAGGTCTTTTTTGATCTCCTCGCGCATGCCCATCGGCTGGGTGTGAACATCGAAAAATTTCCGCCCGTCCGCGGGATAAAGCGGTCGCGGCGTGACGGCGTAATCCGCCGTGGAATACATGTTATACCACCAAAAAAGTTTCGCACAGGTGAACCCGGGAACCTCCCGCCGCAATCGATCCCAGATTTTTTCGCCGCGGACCAAGTGATTGCTTTGTTTCCAAAACTTCACCTCCGCGCTTTCCCGATCATACCATCCGTTGGCGACGACGCCGTGCACGGAAACCGGTTTTCCCGTCACCATCGAGGACTGCGCCGTGCAGGTCACCGCAGGAAAAGCGGGCTTAAAACTCTGCAGCCCATTCCGCTCCGCAAATCGCGTCAGCCCTGGCATGTGCTCGCCCAGCAGCGAGCGAGACAGCCCCACGAGATTGATGACAGCAACACGCACGACCGTTAAACGCCGATTTGGCGAGCAGCTTGCAACGTATTTTTCATCAACATCGCGATCGTCATCGGACCGACGCCGCCGGGAACCGGGGTGA
>DBTN01000027.1:0-2283 GCA_002307065.1 Akkermansiaceae bacterium UBA1315
CCGGGGTTTCCAAAGAGCTGATCGCTTCCCATGTGAAAATCGTCAACGATCCCTACGAGGCGGCCGACGCCGCCCACGCGCTGGCGACGCTGACCGAATGGGATGAATTCCGCACCCTCGATTTGCCACGGCTTTACGATCTGATGCTCAAGCCGGCATTCGTCTTCGACGGGCGTGCCGTGCTCCCAACGACCGCGCTGAAAGCCCACGGCTTTGAGGCGTTTATCATCGGTAAAGGGGACTGACTTGCCAGCTCACCGGTCTTGGACCAAATTGAAGCCACTTCGCCCAAGCGGAGTGGCTTTTTCATTTTTACCGCTACGCTGATGTCCAATATCCATCCCGAATTCCACCGGTTTCTTACCCGCAAAGATAAAGAGATCCTGCTCGGTCAGCGCGGCCTTGTGATCTGGATGTGTGGTCTTTCTGGCTCGGGAAAATCAACGATCGCCAACGCAGCCGAACGGGTTTTGCATCAGCAAGGCCGAATGACCACGATTCTCGATGGCGACAATTTAAGAACCGGTCTGAACGCGAATCTCACGTTCACCGACGAAGACCGGTTGGAAAACATCCGTCGATTCGCGGAGACAGCGAAGCTTTTCGTTTCCCAAGGCATCATCACCTTTGTTTCCGCCATCACTCCCCGCGGTGAACTGAGGGACCTCGCTCGTGGCATTCTCGGTGAGGATTTGTTCGAAGTTTATATTCAGGCGAGCTATGAGGCTTGCGAAAAACGCGACGTCAAAGGCCTATATGCCAAGGCTGCCCGCGGAGAAATCGCGAATTTCACAGGAAAAGATAGCGGCTTCGAACCTCCGCTAAATCCAGATCTCACCTTGGATACGGAAGCTACAAGCATCGAAGATGCGACCTTTGAGCTGTTGGAGGCAATCCGTGATCGCCTGACGCCGGTTTGACCGAGAAATAAACATTAGCGATCTACTTTGTTTGCTAATTATTTCTTGACCGGTCAAGCCCTCACCCCTACCCATCCCGCACGAAGATTCCCATCGGGTCTTTTTCCTCTCGTCGTCCCACTCCACGGTCCATGCCCAATTATCAACTTAGCCACCTCGACCAACTCGAGGCCGAAGCCATTTTCATCCTGCGTGAAACAGCGGCCCAGTTTCAAAATCCGGCCCTGCTCTTTTCCGGCGGAAAAGACTCCATCGTCATGGCCTGGCTCGCACGCAAAGCCTTCTGGCCCGCCAAAATGCCTTTCCCGTTGGTCCACATCGACACCGGCCACAACTTTGAGGAAACGATCACCTACCGCGACGAATTCGTCGATCTGATCCGCGCTACGCTCGTCGTCGGATTGGTTCAGGAATCGATCGACACCGGTCGAGTGGTCGAAGAAAAAGGCGCCAACGCGTCCCGCAACAAACTTCAAACCGTCACCTTGCTCGATACGATCGAGAAATACGGCTACGACGCCGCGCTCGGTGGCGGTCGCCGCGACGAAGAAAAGGCCCGCGCGAAAGAACGCTTCTTTTCCCATCGCGACGATTTCGGCCAATGGGATCCAAAAAACCAACGCCCGGAACTTTGGAATCTCTTCAACGGCCGCAAATCCCCAGGCGAACACTTCCGGGTGTTCCCCCTTTCGAACTTCACGGAAATGGACATTTGGATGTATATCCAACGGGAAAATATTCCACTGCCTTCGATTTATTTCGCTCACGAACGGGAGGTTTTTGAACGCAACGGCACGCTGCTCGGCGTCACCCAGTTCCTCCAACCCCAGGAACACGAACCGGTCACGAAACGCATCGTCCGCTTCCGGACCATCGGCGACGCAACTTGCACCGGAGCCGTTGAATCCCCCGCCTCGAATTTGGACGAAGTCATCGCCGAAGTCGCCGCCGCCCGCCAGACTGAGCGAGGAACCCGTTCCGACGACAAACGCTCCGAAACTGCCATGGAGGATCGTAAAAAAGAAGGCTACTTCTAAAAAGTGCCGAGTGACCAGTGATTAGCACG
Organism: Akkermansiaceae bacterium UBA1315; assembly: GCA_002307065.1. Lineage (GTDB taxonomy): Bacteria > Verrucomicrobiota > Verrucomicrobiia > Verrucomicrobiales > Akkermansiaceae > Luteolibacter. The sequence goes on from DBTN01000027.1 coordinate 1,987, forward strand.
ATCCTGCCACCGGTTGCCCGTTACTAAAACCTGCCCTCTTTTCTTCCCTCTGATCACTGATAACTGATCACTTTAAAACTTTTTTATGGACCTTCTCCGCTTTTCCACCGCTGGCTCCGTTGACGACGGCAAATCCACTCTCATCGGCCGCCTGCTTTATGATTCCAAATCGATTTTCGAGGACCAACTCGAAGCGATGGAAGAATCGTCCCGCCGCCGGGGCGACGAACACGTCAACCTCGCCTTGCTCACCGACGGCCTGAAAGCCGAGCGCGAACAGGGCATCACGATCGACGT
>DBTN01000027.1:2534-56924 GCA_002307065.1 Akkermansiaceae bacterium UBA1315
AACAGGGCATCACGATCGACGTCGCTTACCGGTATTTCGCCACCCCGAAACGGAAATTCATCATCGCCGACACGCCGGGCCACATCCAGTACACCCGGAATATGGTGACTGGGGCCTCGACCTCGAACCTTGCGATCATTTTGATCGATGCCCGCAAAGGTGTGATTGAGCAAACCAAACGCCATAGCTTCATCGCAAACCTCTTGCGCATCCAGCATCTGGTCGTCGCGGTAAACAAGATGGACCTCGTCGATTATTCGGAAGAAGTCTACAATCAGATCATCCAAGATTATCGCGAATTCGCCTCGCGTCTGGACAACATCGTCGAAATCACCGCGATTCCCATTTCCGCTCTGAATGGAGATAACGTCGTCGATCGATCAGAAAACATGGGCTGGTATGCCGGCCCATCCTTACTCTACCACCTCGAAAACGTTTACGTCGGCGGCGAAGACAATCACGTCGACGCGCGCTTTCCCGTCCAATGGGTCGTGCGGCCGATGTCTGACGAATGGCACGATTTCCGTGGATACGCCGGCCGCGTCGCTGGCGGAGTGTTCAAACCGGGCGACGAAGTCACGGTTCTCCCATCCGGTTTCACCACTCGAATCAAAGCGATTCACAGTCCTGACGGCGAAAAAGAAGAAGCCTTCGCTCCCCAATCGGTCTGCCTCACCTTGACCGATGAGATCGACATTTCCCGCGGCGACATGCTGGTGAAAGCCAACAACCCGCCCCACGTCAGCCAAGACATCGAAGCGATGATCTGCTGGTTTTCCGCTAAACCGATGGCTCATCGGGCGAAATTGCTGCTGCGCCATACCACCCAGGAGACCAAAGCGATCGTCCAGGAGGTCAAATATCACGTCGACATCAATACTCTCCACAAAATCGAAGGGGTAGATTCCTTCTCCATCAACGATATCGGAAGAATCACCCTTCGAACTGCCGCACCATTGCTATACGATTCTTATCGACGCAACCGCAGCACAGGGTCCTTTATCTTGATCGATCCAGGCACGAACGAAACGGTCGCGGCAGGGATGATCATTTAGATTCCCCCAAATACCGCGACGCCATGAAAGTCTTCTGCTGCTTCACTCCGGCGCATCAAGTCCTCTTCGAACGATACTTCTCACCGTCGCTTCCGCCGGATTTCGAAGTCATCACCCATCGAGTCGAAGCCGCAGGCCATGGAGACTTTCTGAGCCCGGAGTTCCTGGAGTGCATCCGGCGCAAGATCGACCTGATCCTTCGGAGCCTTCGGGAAAACGAAGGCGAGGTGATTTTGTGGAGCGACGTCGATATTATTTTCCTCCGGGGGTCGGCGGCCGATCTAAAAAATGAGCTGATCGAATCCGGAAAAGACGTTCTGTTTCAACGGGAAGGCAAAAACGTCCCTGACGTGAATACTGGCTTCATCGTTTGCCGGGCGAACTCGGCTGTGTATCAGTTTTTCGAACAGATCCGCGATGGACTGCTCGCGCACCCTGAAAAAAACGAACAGCGAGTCGCCAACGAATTGCTCCAAACGGGCACCACCCTTTCCTGGGGTTACCTCGCGTGGGACTACTACGCCCGAACCCACGGCTGGCCGCCCGCCAAGTCGATCCGCATCTACCATGCCAATTACACCATGGGAAAAGATGGAATCGGCCAAAAAATCAAGCAATTCCGCGAGTTGAGACTGCTTCAGAAATACGGATTCCCCGCCCTGATTCTGTTAAGCCTCCCAAAAATTCCCGCAAAAATTCGCGGAATTTTCCGCCGACGCCAATCGGCTTCGTCCTGACTTAAGCTTTGTTCATTTTTTCTTGAACAATCGACTATCGGTTTGCATGCTGATTCCGCAGTGGGCCTCCCGCCTGCGGCTAAAACCTTCGAATCTTCCCCCCCACAGGTTTCTCCATCCTATCCGGAGACGACCAAGGGCGGCAGCGTGGAACACACAGGGATTCGATAAAACTCGATCATGAAACGTGCGCTTATTTCAGGCATCACCGGGCAGGATGGCTCTTACCTTGCCGAACTCCTGCTCGATAAAGGTTACGCAGTTTACGGCCTGTTGCGCCGCTCCAGCCAGTTCAACCGAGCGCGAATCGAACACCTTCGAAATGAAGGCAAACCGCTGGAGCTTCATTATGCGGATCTGGGCGATCAGACCACGCTGCGACGCCTGATTTCACGAATCCAGCCTCACGAGTTTTACCATCTCGCGGGCCAATCGCATGTCGGGCTTAGCTTCGAGATTCCGGAATCGACCGTCAACGAAACCGCGATCGCGACCTTGGGACTTCTGGAAATCTGTCGAGATCTTCCTACTCCTCCCCGGTTTTTCCACGCGGCGTCCTCCGAAATTTTCGGCGTCCCCGCCGATTCCCCCCAAGACGAGCAAACGCCTTTTCGTCCGGTCAATCCCTACGGTTGCGCGAAAACCTTCGCCGCCAATCTCTGCCGAGTTTACCGCGAAGCTCATGGAATGTTCGTCGTCAACGGCATCCTTTATAATCACGAGTCCCCTCGCCGTGGCGAAAGTTTCGTCACCCGCAAAATCGCTTCCACCGTCGCGCGCATCCAATCCGGAGCAAAAGAAATTCTCGAACTGGGAAATCTAAATTCGGAACGCGATTGGGGCTACGCTCCGGAATTTGTCGAGGGCATGTGGAAAAGCCTACAACTTTCAGCTGCCGACGACTTCATTTTTGCAACCGGCACTTCGACGACCGTCCGTGATTTCGCCATCCATGCTTTTCGCGAAGCGGGCATCGAACTGACGTTTCGGGGAACCGGTGAAAACGAGCAAGCCTTCGACAGCGTCACGGGAATAGAAATGCTGCGGGTAAACCCTAAATTTTTCCGTCCTGTCGACAGTCATCGTCTGGTCGGCAATCCGGCCAAAGCACAAAAGATCCTCGGCTGGTCACCTCAGGTCTCAGGAAACCGAGTCGCCGAAATACTGACTCGGGCCGAAATCGCTGGTATCCAATAAAACCCAATTCACTCAACCTCTCTATTTATGAAAGCCGTCATCCTTGCCGGGGGCCTAGGAACCCGCCTCAGTGAAGAAACCGCCCTCAAACCTAAACCCATGGTAGAAGTCGGCGGCCGGCCGATTTTATGGCATATCTTAAAAATGTACAGTTCGCATGGAATCAATGATTTCATCATCTGTGCCGGTTACAAAGGATATGTCATCAAGGAATACTTCGCAAACTACTTCCTGCATATGTCAGATGTCACTTTTGACATGTCGAACAACACGATGGAAGTGCACTATAAAAAGGCCGAACCATGGAAAGTTACGATCGTCGATACCGGTGATGAAACGATGACCGGTGGGCGGATCAAGCGCGTCGCCCCGTACATCGATGGTCCGTTCTGCTGCACGTATGGCGACGGTGTCGGCGACATCGATATTCGCAAATCCATCGAATTCCATAAAGCATCCGGTCGCTTGGCGACACTGACCGGAGTGCTGCCGCCGGGCCGCTTTGGGGCCATCCAGCTCGACCAAGAACGCGTCGTTTCGTTCCAAGAGAAACCTCAAGGAGACGGCGCATGGATCAACGGCGGATTTTTCGTCCTTCAACCGGAAGTGCTCGACTATATCGAAGGCGATTCAAGCATTTGGGAGCGACAACCGCTAGAAAAGCTCGCTGCGGATGGCCAGCTCGGCATTTTCCGCCACGACGGCTTCTGGCGGCCGATGGACACGCTCCGCGATAAAATCGAACTGGAAAATCTCTGGGATTCCCGCAAGGCTCCTTGGAAAAGCTGGTAAAACTCGTTTCTCACCCCATGCCCTCTTCCCTTCATCGAGCCTATCATGGCAAACGCGTCCTCGTCACCGGACACACCGGCTTTAAAGGCTCGTGGCTCTGCGAATGGCTGCTGGACCTCGGTGCGGAAATCGCCGGCTACGCCCTCGATCCTCAACCCCACGAAGTTCTCTATCATCAACTCGGCCTGACCCACCGCCTCGCCGCAGATCATCGGGGTGATCTTTCCGACCGCAAACGATTGGCCAGCATCGTTGCTGAATTCCAGCCGCATATTATCCTGCATTTGGCAGCCCAACCTTTGGTTCGGCTTTCCTACGAGATCCCGGTTGAGACATTCGCCACCAACATCATCGGCACCGCCCATGTGCTCGATGCGGTGCGACTTGCCAACAATCCTTGCAGCGTGGTCGCGATCACTACGGATAAATGCTACGAAAACCGAGAGTGGCTCCACGCCTATCGCGAAGAAGATGCGATGGGTGGACACGATCCCTACAGCGCCAGCAAAGGGGCGGCGGAATTAGTCATTTCATCCTATCGCAATTCGTTTTTCCCACCCACCGGCCCGATCAAGCTCGCCAGCGCCCGCGCCGGTAATGTCATTGGTGGAGGCGATTGGGCGCAGGACCGGATCGTTCCAAGCTGCATCCGCTCGCTGCGAAACCGTGAAACCATACCGGTCCGCAACAAAACCGCGACCCGACCGTGGCAGCACGTGCTCGAACCGCTCTCCGGTTACCTCTGGCTCGGCGCTTCGCTCGAATCCAACCCGGATCTCGCAACCGCATTCAACTTCGGTCCTCAGCTCACGAGCAATCGCACCGTCGCCGAATTGGTCCAGGAATTGATCAAACACACCGGCGGCGACTGGCTCGACGCCTCAGATCCCAAGGCCCCGCACGAGGCTTCCAAGCTCAATCTCACCATCGACAAGGCATTCCACCTCCTCCAATGGCAACCGGTCTGGAGCTTCGAAGAAACCATCACCCGCACCGCCGAATGGTATCTCGCAGAATCGGACGGAGGCGATGCCGCAGCATTCACCAAAGATCAAATCAAAGCCTACCAACAAGCGGCCGCTGAAAAAAATCTCCCTTGGGCCGTCTGATTCCCTATCCCGTTGTTATGTCCCCAGCAGAAATCAAATCTGAAATCCTCCGCCTCACCCGCGAATTTTCCCGCCTGACCCACTCCGCCAACCGTCCCGGTGCGGATGCCGCCCACGCTCCATTCATTCCTGGGCAAACGACCATTCCCTACGCGGGACGGGTTTTTGACGAGGACGAAGTCGAGGCCGCCGTTTCCTCAACCCTCGATTTCTGGCTGACGCTCGGACCCGAAGGCGAAGCGATGGAAAAGGAACTCGCCGCATTCATGGGCGTAAAGCACTGCCTTCTCGTCAACTCCGGCTCGTCCGCGAACCTCGTCGCCTTCAGCGCACTGACGACCCACAAGCTTCCCGAACACAAACGCATCCGTCCGGGTGACGAAGTGATCACCGTCGCCGCAGGATTCCCCACAACCGTCGCGCCGATCATCCAGGCGGGCGCGGTCCCCGTCTTCATCGATGCGAAATCGCTGACCGGAAATGCCGACTGCTCGCTGCTCGACGCCGCGTTTTCCCCAGGAAAAACCAAAGCGGTCATGATGGCCCACGCACTCGGCAATCCGTTCGAACTCGTCACCGTCCTCGAGTTCTGCCAAAAACATGACCTCTGGTTGGTAGAGGACAATTGCGACGCCCTTGGCTGCACCTATTCCTTGCCGCTCGAAAAAGCAAAATCCCTCGGTCTGGATCACTTGATCAAGATCGCTGAAAAAGGCGAGCACACGATCATCCGAATTGAAAACGGAATGCTCACCGCCCCCACCGGTTCCTTCGGCGATATTTCCACCCAATCCTTCTACCCTCCGCACCACCTCACCATGGGCGAAGGCGGATCCGTGAACATCATCCGCCGCGCTCCGCTCAAAACCTACGCGGAATCGTTCCGCGACTGGGGCCGCGATTGCTGGTGCGCCTCCGGCAAAGACGACACCTGCAACAAGCGGTTCAAATGGCAGCTCGGCGAACTCCCGGAAGGCTACGACCACAAATACATTTACTCTCACCTCGGCTTCAACCTCAAGCCGCTCGACCCTCAAGCCGCCATCGGCCGCGTCCAACTCAAGAGACTCCCGGCTTTCATCGAAGCGCGGAAAGAAAACTGGGAACGCCTCCGCCGTGGCCTTCACGGATTGGAGAAATATATCGATTTCGCCCTTCCAACCCACGCCACCGCCTGGAACCCACCCGCTTCAACGGACAGTGCACCGGTTTCCAATTTCACTTGGGACGAAACCGGGTGCAAAACCGATTGTTCCTGGTTTGGGTTTAAAATCACGATCAAGGAAGACGCGCCATTCACTCGCACCGAGCTTGCCGCTCACCTTGATCAGAACAAAATCGGCAACCGCATGCTCTTCGGCGGCAACCTCGTCCGCCAACCGGCCTTCGTCCAACTCCGCCGTGACAATCCGAATGCGATGCGCGTTTCCGGCGAACTCACCGGTGCCGACCGCATCATGAACCAAACCATGTTCCTCGGCACCTACCCCGGCCTCACCGTCGAAATGGTCGCCCACATGGTGAAGGTCATCCGCGATTTCGTCGCCGCCAAAGCCGCCTAACGGGCAAACCGTCCGCTGAAATTTCCTTCCCCTTACAATGCCCGGACCTTTTCCATCTCCTCCGCTTCCTGCGGAGGACTTGCGCGACATCCTCGCTCAGACCGGTGCACTTTGGAAAGAAGCTCACGGCAAGTCGTTTTTCATCACCGGCGGCACCGGTTTTTTCGGAAGCTGGCTACTTGAAAGTTTCGCTCATCTCAACGACGCGATGACTCTCGGAATGAAAGCCGTCGTTCTGACCCGCGACCCGTCCGCTTTTGCGAAAAAGTCCCCCCATCTTGCCGACCGATCCGATCTTGAATTCCTCCAAGGCGACATCCGCGACTTCCCTTTCCCGGAAGGAAATTTCGACTACCTCATTCACGCCGCGACCGAAGCCAGCGCCAAGCTTAACACGGAAGCCCCCCACGAAATGCTCGACGCCATCGTCGCCGGTATGCGACGGGTGCTGGATTTCGCCGCGCAAGCGAACGTCAAAAAACTCCTCTTCACCAGCTCCGGAGCCGTTTACGGGCCACAACCACCGGACCTCACCCATGTTCCTGAAGATTATTCCGGCGCTCCGGATCCACTTCTCGCCAGTTCCGCATACGGCGAAGGCAAACGCGTCGCCGAGCTGATGGCCGCCATCCATGCCAAACAGCATCCTTGCGAAGTCAAAATCGCCCGATGCTGGGCCTTCGTCGGCCCCCACTTGCCCCTCGACTCCCATTTCGCCATCGGAAATTTCATCCGCGACGCCATGAATGGCGTACCCATCAAAATCGGCGGCGACGGCACTCCGCTACGCAGCTATCTTTATGCAGCGGATCTAACAATTGGGCTCTGGACAGTGCTTTTCAAAGCTCCGTCCGGACGTGCTTACAACATTGGTGACGAAAAATCGATCAGCATCTCGGAACTTGCCCATACGGTCCGTGATATCATCGAAAACGATCTTCCCATCGAAATCGTTAAGTCCCCGATCGCAGGTCAACCGGTCTTGCAATATGTTCCTTCCACTGCCCGCGCAGCCTCGGAATTGGAGTTGAAGCCATCCATCGATCTGCGTGAAGCCATAAAAAAAACAGCCTTGTGGCATGGCTGGAAAGAATCGTCACGCCTGCGATAACCCGTCGCACGCTTCACTTAGTTTAATTTTTCGGAAATATGAGTTTTAAAAAAACCGGCGTCGCCATTCTTGGAACCGGAAATATCGGAACGGATCTCCTAATTAAGGTGATGCGATCGCCGTTTCTGGAATGCGTGCTTTTCGCAGGCCGGAATCTGTCGTCGCCGGGCATGACAAAAGCCAGTCTCCTGAGTGTGCCAGTTTCCGCGAAGGGTTTGCAGGGAATCATTGATCATAAAGACGAAATCTCTTTGGTCTTTGATGCCACCAGCGCTGAAGACCACTTCAAGCATGCGCCGATTTTTGAAGAACTTGGCATCAAGGCCGTCGATCTCACCCCCGCGAAAGTAGGCAGAATGTGTGTTCCGGCCGTTAACCTCGGCGAATGTCTAGATTTGCCGAATGTCAACATGATCACCTGCGGCGGGCAGGCCTCAATCCCGCTTGCTTATGCCATCTCCAAGGCCAACCCGGATGTTGAATACATCGAAACGGTATCGAGCATCGCTTCCCGAAGTGCAGGACCGGCGACTCGTATCAATTTGGACGAATACCTCCAGACGACTGAAAAAGGCCTTCAGTTTTTCGGCGCGTGCGAACGCACGAAAGCGATCCTAAACTTAAATCCGGCCCAACCCTGCGTGCACATGCAGACCACGGTGATGGCAAAAATTGCGAATCCGGATATCGAAAAAACCCGAGAAATCGTCGCAACGATGGTTAGCCAAATTCGCGAGTACGTTCCCGGTTACCAACTTCTCTTAGAGCCCATCGTTGAAAGTGGGCGCTTAATCACGATGGTCCGAGTCGATGGTCTTGGCGATTATCTTCCCAAATATGCGGGAAATCTAGACATCATTAACTGCGCGGCAATTGCCTACGCTGAAGCCTGCGCCCGGAGGGCTAAGTAATTCCCTATTGCCATGTCTACTCTTCCTCATATCACTGTTTGCGACGCGACTCTTCGCGATGGGTCCCACGCCTATAGTCACCAGATCACACTTGATCAGGTCCGAGCCTACGCCACGGCTTCAGAAGCTGCCGGTTTTTCCTTTCTCGAAGTGGGTCACGGCAATGGTCTTGGAGCATCCTCACTCCAAGTCGGTGAAAGCCTGGTACCCGAAGGAGAAATGCTGAGAGCGGCTAAAGCTTGCCTGAAAAACACTAAACTTAGCGTCCATGTCATCCCCGGCTTCGCCACGATCAAACGGGAAATTGTCAATGCCTTAGAAAACGGGGTTGAGCTTTTCCGCATCGGTTGCCATTGCACGGAGGCCGATGTCTCGCAGCGTCATATCAGTTATGTCCGTTCTGCCGGTCACGAAGCATGGGGAGTCCTGATGATGAGCCATATGGCTCCGGCAGACGTGCTTTTGGAAGAATCGAAAAAGATGCAGAGCTACGGAGCCCAGGGAATTGTACTGATGGATTCAGCTGGCGCTTATTTCCCAAAAGACGTGACTGAAAAAATCGGTCTGCTTGCTGAAAAACTGGAAGTGCCTGTTGGTTTCCACGCTCACGATAACCTCGGATTAAGCATTGCCAATTCACTCGCTGCATTGGAAGCCGGTGCGAAAATCATCGATGGTACCGCGAAAGGTTTTGGTGCCGGAGCTGGCAATGCACCGCTGGAATTGCTCGCCGCCGTTCTTAAACAGCGCGGTTATAAGAATTCCCTCGATCTTTATAAAGCTCTCGATGTTGCGGCCCTCGCTACTAAACTTTTCGCCGGATCACTGCCCGATTCAAACGACATCACCATCGTCAGTGGCTTGGCCGGAGTCTTTTCCGGCTTCGCCAAACCAGTCCAACGAGCGGCCAAACAACTGGGTGTAGATCCTCGTGATATTTTCTTCGAATTAGGTCGCCGACAAGTCGTCGGCGGACAGGAAGATTTGATCCTTGAAGTCGCTGACGAACTCGCTCGCCGCACTTCCACAAACCCAAACTTTTACCCCATCTCATGAGCCGCGCCATCGAACTTGTCCATACTGACGCCGAAGCGGTGATCGGTGACCGCATCGGCAGTCTTTCGGCGCTGCGCGATCAGCACCTTTTCATTTCCGGCGGCACCGGTTTTTTAGGAACTTGGCTGCTTGAATTGATCAAGGTATTGAACGAAAAACATGATTTCGGTGTAAAAGTCACCGTATTCAGCCGTAGCGCTCGAGCATTTGCCAACCGACTGCCACACCTTGGTTTAGAAAAATGGGCAAGTTTTCAGGAAGGAGACATTCGATATATCTCTGAACTCCCACGCGATGTCCGTTATGTTATCCATGCGGCAGCGCTCACGGACCGCCGACTTTTTGCCTCTCAGCCTGGAGCGGTTGCGGAGACTAACGGACTCGGAACTCTTCGTTTGCTTCGAGCCTCGCACCTCCTCGAGGACTTGAAAAAAATCGTAATTCTCAGTTCTGGTTTAGTATATGGAACGCAACCTTGGGATCGAGAAAGAATCGATGAGAATTTTGTCGGGCCGCTTCGCTGCGACGACGTAAACTCAGTATATGCTGAGTCAAAACGCTTCGCAGAAATCATTGCCCAGTGCGCCATAAGCGAAAGCAAACTCCCCGTCGTGACTCTTCGGCCTTTCGCTTTCGTCGGTCCTTACCAATCTTTGCAACTTCCATGGGCAGTGACGGATTTCATCCGTGACAGCCTTAACGGTGGCCCCATCCGGATCATGGGAGACGGCACCACCGTCCGCAGCATTATGTATGCTGCCGACTTTGCATTTTGGGTACTCGTCGCTCTTGCTAATGGAAGACCTCGCGAAACCTATAACGTCGGCAGCCCGGAACCTATCGATCTCGGTTCACTCGCTCAACTTATCACCCAACATTTTACACCGGTTCCTGAAATTCACACCGGTCTCGGCCAAACGGGTCATGACCGCAACCGGCTCGTGCCATCTGTCAACCGGGCGAAAAACGAACTTGGCCTCGAAGTGACTTTTTCTCTCTCCGACGCGATTCAACGCACTATCGCTTGGAACCAATATTCCCAGTCTTTATGAAAGTCAAAATTAGCGACCTCATCGCCCGTTTCTTCGAAGGAAAGGGCGTCAAACATGCTTTCGGCATCATTGGCTCCGCCAATGCCCACATCTTCGATTCTTTTTTCAATGATTCCAGCATCGAACTGATCTGCAATCACCATGAACAGGCTTGTACTATGGCCGTGCAAACCTATTGGAAAGTGACGGGTCAACCGACGTTCGCACTTGTGACCGCGGGTGCAGGCTCCTCCAATGCGATCACCGGCGTCCTCTCCGCTTGGGCCGACTCCATTCCATGCGTGATTTTGTCCGGTCAAGAAAACGCCCGCTATATCACTCCCGGTCATAATCGCCGACTGTACGGGATTCAAGGTTATGACAGTCCGTTCGCGGTCAGTAAGATGACCAAATATGCCACAACTGTTCTCGAACCGGAGAATGTCATCTACGAACTCGAAAAGGCTTGGCACCTCGCTACCACCGGTCGGCCTGGACCAGTCTGGATCGACCTACCAATGAGTGTGCAAGGCTCGTTGGTCGAAGAAGAGTCACTGAAACATTACATCCCTGAACCGATCGCTGAAGCGGGTGTGGAACCGCTTTCCGGCGAAGCCCTACTGATGGAGGTCAAATCCGCTCTGGATTCGCTGAAAAATGCCGAGCGTCCGCTTCTTTGGCTCGGCGTTGGGATTCGCATCGCCGGGGCGATCGAAGAAATGAAACAACTGGTCGACCGGTTAGGTATTCCGGCCCTCGTTACTTGGTCCGCCGCTGATTTGCTCCCTTCCGAACATCCGCTGATCGTCGGTCGTGCCGGAACTTACGGTCAACGTGCCGCCAATCTCATTCTCCAAAACAGCGACTACTTACTAGCCATTGGCACTCGTCTCGCAATTCCTCAAGTCGGATACGAAACCTCCGAGCTTGCCCGTGCGGCAAAACGAATGACAGTAGTCGATATTGATCCAACGGAACTCGGCAAATATCCGGCACGTTTCAATCATCCAGTTTGCGCCGATGCAGGCGATTTCATCCGCGCCGCTTTGCAAATCGCCCCTCCTCCAACGGCAAGCCATCTTACATGGGCCAAACGCGCCGAGGATACCACGAAACGCTTCCCTTGGATCGAAGCCGCCCACGATGACAAAGATGGCTTCATCAACATCTACCGCTTCATGGAGAAACTTCAACCTCACCTCAAATCGGACCAAATTCTGGTCACCGATATGGGGACGGCTCTGCTCTGCGGACACCAAGCACTTTCCCTTACTCCGCCACAACGATTACTAACCTCGCAAGGTTTGGGCGAAATGGGCTTTGGCCTCCCCGGAGCCATCGGTGCTTCGTTTGCCAGAGACCGTGGCGAAGTCATCTGCCTCAATTGCGATGGCGGAATGATGATGAATTTGCAGGAACTGCAAACTATGGTTCATCACCAACTCCCGATCAAACTCTTCGTCTTCAACAACGACGGATACCTAATGATCAAGCACACACAGAAAGCGATCCTCAAAGGCCGCTATTCTGGTACCGACGCGAAATCCGGCGTCAGTTGCCCGGACTTCACGAAACTCGCCACCGCTTTCGATATACCCGCTTGGCAAATTCGGACATGGGAAGATTTCGATCAATTTTTACCCCAAATTCAGGCTCATCAGGGTCCTGCTATGATCGAAGTTTTCATGCACCCGGAACAGCTATTCTATCCAAAGCTCTCCCTCGCTATTCAGAAAGACGGCACAATTGTTTCTCCACCACTTGAGGACCTGTCTCCACTTCTTTCACGGCATACTCTAGAAACGGAAATGATCGAAGGGCTTCATCCGAAGTCAGTCAATCTATAACATCTACTCTCCCCATCCCACATACTGCATCAATTTTCTATCAATGAATTTTCCAGAAAAGGAAATAGCGGCTCCGCGACGAAGCCTATTTCAGGCAGCAGCCGCAAAACTAGGAATTGATCGCGCCGTCCGTTGGACTCTTCTCACTCAGAGCCTCAGATTCCTTACCGGTCCCATCACCATGTTTCTCATGGTGCACTTCCTAACTCCGGAGATCCAAGGATACGCTTATACATTTGGAGGCGTTTTAGCCCTGAGCATTTTCCTGGAAATGGGGTTTTCCCAAAACATCCTCCAATTTGCTTCCCATGAATATTCACACCTCCAGATGGATTTACGGCGACGATTATCGGGAAACGATCGCGCACTATCACGCCTCGTTTCATTGGGACGACTATCTTTCAAATATTACGGCATCGCTGCGGTCGTTTTTTTTATCTTACTATCGATCGGAGGCCGGTGGTTTTTTCAGACATCTGATAACGTCGGGGTATCTTGGTCGGGGCCATGGTATTTGGCATGTGTCGCTGCCGCGCTTACCCTGGCCATTAATCCATGCTGGGCACTGATTGAAGGTTGTAACCAAATAGCAGAAATTGAAAAATTTCGTTTCTACTCATCTCTTGCAACTTTCGCAGCAGGCGCTATCGGACTTGTCTGCGGTTTAAAATTATATGCAATTGTTCTTCCTGCAGTCATGAGTGTCATCATTGCTGCAACCTACCTGTTGGTAAAATGGAAATATTTTTTTAAGATTTTCCTAAACCATCCTACTGGAGAAATCATTTCGTGGAAAAAGGAAATTTGGCCGTTTCAATGGAGAATTGCGATTAGCTGGATAAGCGGCTATTTCATTTTCTCCCTAGTTACTCCAGTTGTGTTCCGAACCGCCGGCGCAGCGGAAGCCGGACGATTCGGATTTACAATGCAATTGGTTAAAATGATCGCAACTATTGCAAGCAGCTGGTCCACAACCAAACTCCCCCTTTATGGAATATTAGTGGCTCAAAGAGACTGGCATTCTCTAAATAAAGTATGGAGAAAGGCAAGCTATACAACCTTTATCGTCAACATATTAGGATCCATTGGACTACTTATCTCGATGGAATTAGCATCTCAATGGTATCCCAAGTTAGCAAGTCGATATACAGGGCCGATGGTTGCATTAGTTCTCTGTTCCAGTGTAATTTGCCAATCCGCCATCTCATCATGGGCTTATTATCTCAGAGCATTCAAGGCGGAACCCTTCATGAGACTATCCGTAATCACAGCTTTAATCTCGCTTATAATAGTTCCTGTAGGGGCAAAATATGGAAATATGCCCGGCGCATCTTTCGCCTATACCCTCGCTATTTTTTCAACAGTGCTTCCCGCCTACCTACTATTCAACAAAAAACGCTCGCAATTCACAGTAGAGGAATAATAGAAGATCTGTGTCCGCATTTTTTACATACAATTTTATTTTTGAAGTATGATTCACGGTTCAGCAGTTGCGCCAAGCGAGCAAAATACGCTCTCTATCGTCATCCCCACTTACAACCGCCCGAACCAGCTTGTAAAGTCCCTGAAGGTTCTCATCCCCCAATGCTCGCAATCAAATTGCAAAATAATTATTCTTGATAATGCATCTCCGCTACCTATCAGCGATCTGATTCAGCAGCATTTCCCCGATTACGCGGAGCTCATTTCTGTCACTAGAAACATTACGAATATTGGTGGAAATGCAAATATCATCTCTTGCTTTTCTGCATGTCAAACTGAATGGATGTGGCTTCTTGGAGACGACGACTTACCGACAGCTGATTCGATCAGCATAATCACAAAGCATATTAGCGAAGCTCAAAAGCATACGATTTTCATAAATTTTTCAATTAATAAATGGTGCAATCACGAAAACACCTTAATTGAATCATATGATGAAATGCTGAAACGATTTAGCGATCCTGCAGTGGTAGGCAACTGCCTATGCATATCAGCATCTGTATGGCGGCGCAGCAATTTCAAAGAGGTGATTAAAATCGGATTTCAACATACCACAACATGCGCACCACACTTGATCATGCTCATGCATCAGATCAAAGCCGGAAAACAACTAAGCCTATCCCAATCGAGCATCATTTCAGAAAAAGACATCCCTCAGGAAAGCTACTCGAAAATCATGGTGTCCACCGGGATCTATCAAATTTTGGACGTGAATCATTTGAGACATGCACGTCTATATAACGCGGTCAACGCATTAGCAGACTGTTTTCTAATTAATTCCTACGGCGAAGTTGCTCAAATACTGACAGAAAGCTCAAAACACGATCTCAAGTATTGGATATATTTTTTCTCTAAAGTATTATATTTCCATAACTCCCTTAGTGTAAAATTGCGATATTTTATATTTTTGCTGATGACCATCTTCAGCACATTTTCTTTGACTCGATTCTTTTTAATGAAACAGCTTTCGAATAGAAAGCGCTCCAAAATTTTCACCTCTATTTATGATCGAGCTTGAATTCGAAGCATGGCCACTCAAGTAAATAGATAACTCAGAAAACTTATAAGTGAATGAGAGTCATTATAAACCTTCATCCTTTAGGTGGGACATCTAAAACAGGAGTTTTCCGAGTGGCCGATGAAATCGCTCAAGGCCTTGGCGCTCGCCTTACTTCGAATCTAATCGCGCATAGCATAACAAGCACTTATCACTCACACCTATATTTTCGCAAATATCTTTACCCTCTTAAATGCTACGCAGCCCTCAATACTATTTCATCTATTTTTTTGCCGATTTCAAAAATCGTAGAACTCATAAATAGGAAACTCAATCATAATAGCGGTGTGGTTTTCCGCATTGCCCGAAAGATCACGATGCTCACACAGAATTCGTTAGATTTACTGGCATCTAGAATCCCGGAAAATATTTTGGCGAATTCAGACATCTATCATTCTCCGTTCTCAAAAATTCCTAATCAGATCCGCAGCAGAAAACGAATTAAGAGATTCATAACTATTCATGATCTAATTCCTATTACAAATCCTGAATTTTTTGACAAAAAAACAGTGATAATGGTTCGGGAAATTATGGAAAGCCTGGACAAGGATGATCACGTCTTTTGCGTTTCCAAGGCTACTCGAACAACACTACTTAAATACTCTGTATGCGATCCGGATAAAGTATTAGTGATCCCATTAGCTGCATCTAATCATTTTTATCCTGCTAAGGATCTAGTTAAAAATCAAAAAGTTTTACGCAAATATGGAATCCAGATAAATAATTACATTCTTACACTTTGTACTCTTGAAATTCGGAAAAATATCGAAATAGTAATTCGGGCATTTATTAAACTGCACGTCCACAAGCTAATACCACCAAATACTCATTTGGTTCTTGTCGGTGGAAAAGGTTGGAAAACTAAAAACATAGAAGCCGCATTGTCGGCGGCAGCGCCCTTCCGCGACAAAATCCTAATGCCTGGTTTTATTCCAGATGAGGACATCGCCGTTATTTATTCCAGCGCTAAGGTGTTTGTCTATATGTCTTATCTAGAAGGCTTTGGACTTCCTCCTCTTGAAGCAATGCAGTGCGGAACCCCTGTGATCACATCTAATACTTCGTCTTTGCCAGAAGTTGTTGGAACAGGAGGCACCATGCTAAATCCAGACGACATTGATGGTTTGATTCATGAACTTCATAAAATTTATAGGACTCCCGCTTATCATCACGAAATGTCAAATAGGGCTTTAGAAAGATCTCGTCATTTTAGCTGGGAGAGATTTATCTCTCACACTCTTGACGCCTATCAAGCCGCACTTCACAAGTAATATTAGTATTACCTTTATTTTAAACTCCCACTTTTAAAGTTCGATGCCAGATCTTTACATCGATATCTATTTCCGAGGCATGGTTAAAATGGTGCTAAATGAATATGATTTGTCGTTTTTTCGAGGAATCAACCGAGTAGCGCATGAATACGCACGACGGTTGCCGGAGCAGCCTGGCTTCAAGAACATTATTCTCTTTGGCTCCCGCTTGCCGTCGCTCACTCAAGGAAGTTTTCGGGTTGCAGGAATCCGCAAGAACCTCCATGGCCCGACGCACGTCAGTTGCCGAGAAAAATTCCTTTCCGCAGCGAATCGAATGGACCGCCTCCTCCAGAAAGCGATTCCCCGATACCGAAAAGTTACTCGGTTGGCAGGTGCGGCGGCTCGAAAAATTGGTGCGATAGGCCTTTCAAATGATCTCTATTTGCCTGAAGGCCCGAAGGCCGGAGACATCTGGCTTTCCGTTTGTTCTCCATTTAGCTCATCGATTCGAAAGCTCGCGGCAAAAAGGGTCTTGATTTGTTACGACTTCAATCAGGTATACCACCACCGTGAATTGGGCCTAGTCGCTCCTCTGATCGCTCCCGAATTTCATCCGGGCATTGATGTGCAAAATGATGAATGGGTTATTTGCATTTCGGAATATACGCGCTCCTGCTTTTTAAAATTCCACCCTGGATTTCCGCAAGAGCAAGTCTTTGTCGTACCTCTGGGCGCGGATATCGCTGTCTCGAATCCCGAAATCCGATCGGAAGACGTTCTTAAAACTTACGGCCTAACAGCCGAACGTTATTTTTTGACACTTGCAGCCGGCGGCCCCCATAAAAACAGCATCTGCATCATCGAAGAATTTTTGAAATGGAATTCTGAAGTCTCTGGCGGCGGGGATGTTAAGTTAGTGCTGGTTGGATCCGGACAGAACTATCTGGTTCCTCTTCTCTCTCCAGCCGCTCATGCCGCAATAAAGCAAGGGACGATTTTGTTTACGGGTTACGCACCAGACGAACATCTGCCAGCACTGTATGAGAACTGTCTCGCCTTCGTTTTCGCTTCGCTGGCTGAGGGTTTTGGATTACCGCCGTTGGAAGCAATGCTACATGGAGCGGCGGTGATCTGCTCGAATAAAACCAGCCTTCCAGAAGTCGTCGGAGATGCCGGACTTCTTTTTGATCCCTTAAACTTTGGCCATCTTGCAGAATGCCTAAATATTGTCTCAACCGATTCAATATTCCGCCACTCTCTTCAATCACGAGGGCGATCTCGTGCAGCAGAATTCACATGGCGAAAATCAGCAGAGAGATTGATGGACGTTCTAACAACGATCGCGAACACTCCCTTGAATCCTCTTAACGCGGCTTCACCTGATTAGAGAGTAAAGATATTCTAAATTCCCTGCCCGGTTAATGAGGGCCCGCCGATTTCCTCAAAGTCGTCAAATTTTACCTTCTCGATAACGTGAACAACAAAATTCTGCAGATTCTTCTCGTCCCGGTTTTTTTGATTCTCGGGATGTGGGCAACGAATTACATCGTTACACTCCCGGCATTTTTCCAGATCTACGCAGGCGCGTTGGCCGTATTGTTGGCATTCCTCCTCCTCTACGCCAGAAATCTTCCCTTTGATTTCAAATTCCTCGCCCTGCTGTTGCTTGGCTATGCTCTGGGAGGCAAAGGTTTCGCATACATTAGTCCGTTCGACCCTTTTTATATCAGTGAAATCACTTTGGTGATCTGTATCGTAGGGTTGATAGCGCGTTGGTTTCAGCGAGTCCCTGTGTTTCCGACGCACATTCACTGGGTCGTCTTTGGATGGATGTCTCTTACCGCCATTTACCTGATGAGGGATCTTCCACAATATCGCCTTGATGCAATCCGAGACAGCACGATCGCTTACTACGGCCTGTATTTTTTCAGTGCTTACGCAATGTTTCAGAACCCCGACATCGACAAGGCGTTCTCAAAGGTCTTAAAATGGATGGTGGTATTTAGCTACATCAGTGCGATCATCATCATCAGCGGTGTTTATATAAAATACATTAGCGCGTTTCCTGTGCTGATGAACGTAATTTTCCCGCATACGGATGCGTTCTTGCCGCTGGTGTCCGCAGGAGCCATTTACGGGATCATGCAAGGCACCTCGAAACGTAGTATAGCCCTTGTCGCGGGTGGACTGCTCGGGATTGTTCTGCTATTGCTCTCAAAAACTGCGGGAATTTTCTGCTTTGGATGCAGTTTCATGTTTCTGATCATTTTCGCAAGAAGAGGCGAACTGTTATTTGCTTCCATAGGAATGGCCGCCTTAACCGGCATTACGGTCGCCATTCTGTTTGTAGGAGAATCCAAGTTCCTTAAAGAGCATATTCTCGAAAGCGATCAAATCCGGACGATCAGCGATCTGGGCAATGCTTCCGGTGAAACGAATGATTCGACGTCCGACTGGCGGCTTTCATGGTGGAGAACCATCGCCGAAGACACTTTTGAACATAATCCTTTCTTGGGCTCTGGAATGGGAAGCGACATCACTACCCACTTCCTCGAAACGATCCTTGGAAATGCCGATACTGAAAATACGGCCCGCTACCCACACTCGATTTTATTCAACGTGCTAGGACGCATGGGAATCGTCGGCCTCCTTGCCTTTTTAATCATGTTTGGCACATTTCTCCGGCTCAGTTATCAATTCGTGCGCAGGAATCTGACGATGCGAGAGATTGATTCCTCAGCTCTCATTGCATTTGCTACGTTTTTCAGTGGTCTTGCCAACTCATTGATTCAAGCAACTTATGAACCACCTTACGCAGCAATCATCCACTGGGTTTGCTTGGGATATGTAGTCTCCTACCATTATCGATCCAGGGTCCCCCCCCAACCCCAAACGGCACTTCAATCTTAATGCCCGCAGGAATTCAGATTTCAGCTATGAAAAAGAATGTCATCCTTAGTGCCTATAGCTTCGCCCCTAGGCAAGGATCTGAATCTGGAACAGCTTGGGCAACAGCATTAACACTGGCTCAAGAGTATCAGGTCACCGTCGTATGCGCCGGCCACTATCGAAAACACTTTCAGGAGGACGACCTCATACATCTAAGCGGGCAGGGTATCGAAGTGAAGTTTTTCGAGGATGATCGCCATTTTTGGCTACTCAAGCTTCCGGGTGGGATGATTAGAAATAAAATTTATTATATTTTCTGGCAACAAGCTATCCGCGAAGTTTTCAGAGAATTGATTCACGAAAAGAAGCCGGCCTTTGTTCAGCATGTGACATGGGGAAATGGAACGGTTCCCTCTGGTTTAGCGGGTCTAGGCGTGCCGTTCGTATTTGGGCCAGCGGGAGGATTCGAGTGTGGTAGCGATCTGCTGTCACGGAAGATGGGGTGGCAGCATCGACTGAAAGAGGCGTTCCGACGGGCGCTTATTTCTCGGTCGAAGCGATCTAGAAAACTAAAAGATATGTATGCCAAGGCGGATCTTGTCTTTGCTTGCACCGACGAATCAGAACGGGCAATGGCGAGACTCGGCGCTCGAAATATCGTTCGCATGACCAACGCCGGCATTTACACCAATCGGGTGAAACAACTTCAAGAAATTCGTAGCAGCAAGAAACAAAATGCTCTCTTCGAAATTTTCTTTGCCTCCCGGCTTGTAGGTTGGAAAGGCGAAGAAATTGCAATTCGGGCGGTGGCTAAGCTAAATGACAAAAATTGGAAACTCACTATTCTTGGAAGCGGTCCGAATTTAAACCGTAGCATTCAGCTTTCGGAGCGGCTGGGAGTATCCTCCAATATTCAATTTATCCAATTTCTACCAGACTGGGAGCAGGTGTGGCGATTATATGCATTCAGTGATTTATTCCTCTTCTTAAGTCTTCATGACTCGGGGGGGACCGGTGCGCTCGAAGCGATGGGCGCGGGACTACCCGTCATCACTCTAGACCTCGGAGGACCTTCGGATTATATCGATGAAACGTGTGGGGTGAAGATACCCGTGGAAGCATTTCCATCGGTGATTCAAAATGTGACAAACGCAATCCAAAACATCAAAGAAGACGAGGTCATGAGAAGCGCTCTGGGGAAACGCGGCCTCGAAAGATGCCTTGAGTCTTTCACTTGGGAAGCTCGTGGTAGCGCCTTGCTAGATGCCGTGCGCCCTCTCGCTAAACACTAGAATCAATTGGCGAATGAGAAAAAATAACAATTTAGTTCGGTTATCATGATAGCGACCATGGGCTCACCTGAGAAAAAAAGACTTACTGCTGGATGGCTACCCGCCCATCCCTCCTCGGGCAGCCATTCAATGCGCCGGTATTGGGAAGCTCTGGCCAATTGCCACAAAGAACAAGATCGCTATGACATTCATTCGATTATCACCCCCGTCAGTCGCTCCCCCCGCGAGGGCAGGTGGGGGCAGATGGAAAGATATATACAGCGAAGGGTTGGTTATCCCTTAACCATTAAACTGCAATTTCAAGGGGAAATAGCCCACATTTTAGATCATAGTTGGGCAGACTTGCTGACCTTTATCCCTCGAAATTCCCTCCGCATCGTAACGGTGCATGATTTAATCCCACTGCGTTTCCCCGGCGGTCTCAATGCGGCTCAAGTGGCGCGTTTCCGCACCTGGGTTTCACACAGTGGAAGCGCTCACGCCATCATCGCCGACTCTGAATACACTAAGCAGGAAATCGTTGATCTCCTTCAGCTCCCACCTGATAACATTTATGTGGTTCCTTGTGGAGTCGATCTTCCCCGCCAAGCTGATTTCACTTCTTCATGGATTGAAGAACGGATCAGCAGCGCAAATCCATCCAATCAAAAACTGGTGATCGGAAGCATCGGCAGCACGATCGAGCGAAAAAATCTCGCGATTTTCCCTCAAGCGCTGGCGACCTATGTCAGCCTTACCGGCGCTCAACCCATTTTGGTCAGGGCTGGGGGAAAGCTACAAAAAACCTTGGCCGACGAAATCCGCCACGTCATTGGAGCAAACAATTTCTTAGAATTAGGATTTCTCAAAGATGAAGAGTTAGGAAACTTTTATCGTTCGGTTAATGTTGTAGTGGTACCTTCATACTATGAGGGGTTTGGATTACCAGTGCTTGAAGCAATGGCCTCGAAGGTCCCGGTCATCTCAAGCCGTGCCAGTAGTCTGCCAGAAGTAGGAGGCAAAGAAGCTATTTACTTTGATCCTCAGTCTCCCGAAGAACTGGGCCACGAACTTGCGACACTAGCCAAGAATGGGATCTCGGACGATTGGCTTGATCGCGCCTACGAGAGAGCGGCCCGCTATTCGTGGCGAGCCTCACTCGAAGGAGTTTACTCGGTTTATGATGCAGCCTTGGACATCCGTGCCAAGAGAGCCTGATATTGTTTATGAAGCGTCTTTCCATTCTTCAGGTATTCAGCCGATATCTCCAATACGGAGGGGAAGAAGGGAGCTTCTTCCGAATAGGCGATGCCATGCAATCCCGACATGACTTAGAATATTTCATGGGATCCTCCGAAGAGCTGGCTTCCGACGGCTTTTTACGCAAGCTGATGATCCCTTTTCTGGTATTCTATAATGCCCGGACAATCCGACGACTGCAAACGTATCAAGAGATTGGCCATTTTGACTGTTGGCAGGTCCACAACGTTTTCCCAGCAATCTCACCCTCCGCTTACTCTTTAGCTTTTAAACTTGGTATTCCAGTCGTCCATTACCTCCATAACTATAAGTTTGGATGCGTTAATGGGTTTCTTTTTCACGATGGAAAAGAAAATCGGGACTGCCTCAAGGGCAACTTTTGGCCAGCGATTCGCGATAAAACATGGAGAAACAGCCGGGTACAAACGGCCGTGATGGCCATGGTGCTGACCTACGCGAGATCTTACGTAAAAGTGTTTGAAAAAGTCACTCGTTGGGTCGCGATTAGCGAAGTGCAAAAAAGAATTCACGTCGAAATGGGTATTCCCGAAGATCGGATCGACGTCGTACCGCATTTTCTAGCCTGTGACCCCGATGCCCCTCTCCCTCCGTTTCCAGAAGATGGATACGGTCTATTTGTCGGCAGACTGTCTCCCGAAAAGGGTGTCAATCGACTGTTAGAGGCTTGGGCCTTGCTGCCCACAGATCGGAAACTGGTCATTATGGGAGATGGACCTGAGTCCGTGCCACTGCAGCGTCTCGCGCAGACACTCAAATTGGAAAACGTCGTATTCACCGGTTTTATCCCCCAAAAAGAACAAGGGATTATATGGGAAGGAGCCGCTTTTACTATCGTTCCGTCGATTTGGCAGGAAACCTTCGGCATGGTGGTCCTTGAATCATGGTCGAAAGGCAGGCCTGTCATAGCCCACGACATCGGTGCGCTACCCGAAATCATCCGCGATGGTATAGACGGATTTCTTGCGGATCGCGACAGGGTCGAGTCATTGGCCGCGGCATTGCAGAACGCATTTAGCGACCGGGAAAAATTGGTAGAAATGGGTTTAGCCGGATGGAGACGATTGATCGAGGATTATAATGAATCACGATGGCTAGACCGAATCGATGCCGTCTACCGAGCTGCTGGAATCCTATAATTCAAACATGGAACTTCCCAAAAATTCCCCTTTAAAAATTTCCACCCAAACGATTTTACCGGGTGCGATTTTACTTTCCGCTCTGACCGTCGATTACTTCGGGCTTCTTGGATTTAACATCACGCCGATGACTTGCGTGATCTCCATATTTATCTTTGCTCGATTTATTGGATATCGTAAAACTCTGTTTTGGGCACCTATTTATATTTTTTGTAGCATTATTGTTCTGTGGGGCTCTCAAGCCCGCTGGCAGGCGGGGAGAGGCAATGTTCATGCGATGTTGACGTCCCGTACGGTTACAGCAACTATTGCATGTTCTATGGCTTGTATACTCGCCGGCTTGCGGGAAAGACAGGCGAATTCAGTGAAACAGATTGAAAGTGTATTAGATCGTCTCAGCATTGCCACCATCACATCCGACCAGGATGGATGGATCACTCACCTCAATACATCTGCGATGCCTTTCTTAGACAATGGAATCGCTCTCGGGGAGCCTTATTTCGCCTATTTTCGAGATATCTCTCAAAAAGGAAAATCAATTCAACGTTATCTCGATCTAGTCACAGGAAAGATCCAAGGCCCCGTCGCGATGGATCTGACATTTTCATCACAAAAAGACCGTATTTTTCCTGCCCTCCTGATCCCATTGGCGGTGAACAACAAACGATTTATATTAACAGTAATTTATCCCTCCACGGATGAGCGGAACAAAGGCATAGATATCTGATGGGAACACGACTAACACCAAAGATCGCGGCGATATTCGCGACGATGAACCGTTCGCAGCACGCGGCAACATGTGTTCAAGCACTTGCAAAACAAACATTGCCTCCAAATTTGGTGGTCGTCGCGGATAATGATTCGAAGGATGATACCATCGCAGCATTGCACAACCTGAGCGACTTGCCCTTCTCCCTGGTTGTCCATCGAATGCCTCAGAACTTGGGCAATGCGGGAGGTATTGAAGAAGCGATGAAAATTGCTTTCGAAATGGACATTGATGCGGTTTGGATTCTAGATGACGATTCTTGGCCACGGGATAATGCCCTTGAAAAACTAGTCATTCACGGTTGGCGTGCAGAAGTTGTAAGACACTCCCTTCAACTGGATCCCCAGACAGGACTCTTTACCTGGCCCTTGCCAATCTACGATGATTCTGGGAACTGGAAACTATCATGGAAAAGTGAAGATCTTCCTGATCAAGAGCTGTGCCATAGTCGAGCCGCATGGACCGGAGCCCTCATTTCTAGAGAAATATATCAGGCCGTAGGGAGAGTATTAGGAGAGTTATTTATTCGAGGAGAAGATGAAGAGTATCCATGGCGAATCGGCAAATCAGGATTCACCTTTGAGCTTGTAAAAACTTCAATCCTTGACCACCCGGGCCCTCAAAATCTCCGGCATTGGAAGTTTCGAAATTGGCATTTTATGCTTGAACGAGGCATTTCGGATTGGAAACTTTATTACAAAGTCCGTAACATGATCTGGTTGAAGCGGCAGCAAACCGGCTTCATGAAAGCGCTTCTCATGACGTTTGCATATCTATTAACTGTTTCATTAATGGAAAAGGGCAGGAACCGGCTGCATGTACTCTTTCACGCAGCACGGGATGGATGGAATGGCAAACTAGGCAAATGGGAACATCATGTCTGACTCATGAGAAATTCGCTGCCGCTCAAGCCTTCATCGCGCACTCCCGTCAGAACCATCTAGACGCAAAATCTGTTCTGACCCGGTGATATCTCTTCCCTGTTTCCCGATTTGGGATACTCTTATTTGTCCCGACTGCCAACAGCTGTCCAATCACCCCCAATCCCTATGGCGATTAGCCGCAAAGATTCATTTACGATTCAGGTACTTCAACTGACCGACGCATTTCTCATTTGGGCGGCCTTTTGGATCGGAGGCGAATTACGGGAAATTGTCCGGGATTGGATGGGCCAGGCCGTTGGAGCCGATGACGACTTCATGTCGATGAGCTGGGTGCTTTATATTGCGGTCCCTTTCACGCCGTTGATTTTGGAGCGTTTTGGATTTTACGAACGAATCCGCCAGAAAAAAAACCGAGTTGCCATTCGTCAGCTGCTTCAAGGACTGGTGACAATCGCATTGATCATCGGATTAATGGCGGTGTTTGCGAAGCTCGCTGACGCGAGGCGCCTGATTCTTGGCTTCGGACTCATCACGATCTTTATCCTTTTGCTCTGCCGGGACCGATTAACCCGCATTTGGCTCAGACGCAGATCCGAAAATGACGCGGGGAAAGAGCGTGTCGTGATCGCCGGAACAGGATCTGAAATGGAAGAACTGGTTCAGGAACTCGATCCTGAAATCATCTCGGAATGGAAAATCGTCCAACATTTCGATCTTCGAGATCAAACGGTTGAGGAGCTTTTCGATTTGCTGAAAGAGCAGTCGGTGGGGCGCGTAGTCTTCGCCGCCAAACATACTGAATTCGAGAAAGTTGCGCGCGCAGTCGAAGCGTGTGAGCTTCAAGGTGTTGAAGCGTGGATTGCAGCATCGTTTATTCGTAGCCAAATCGCCCGGCCAGTATTTGACGCGGTGGGTTCGAGACCCATGTTAGTACTGCGCTCTACTCCTGAACTGTCATGGGATTTGATGTTCAAATCGATGATGGACATGATCATTTCCGCACTCCTGATCACATTGACGTTGCCGGTCTGGATTGTCGCAATCATCGGCATCCGGCTTTCGAGCCCGGGTGCGCCGGTTTTCTTCTCCCAGATGCGTGCTGGACGATACGGAACTCCTTTCAAAATGTGGAAGTTCCGAACGATGGTCGCGAATGCGGAGGAACTTCTTCAAAAAATCAAAGAAGAGCATGGCAATCAGATGGACGGACCGGTCTTCAAGCTCGACCATGATCCACGGATTTTTCCATTTGGTGCGCTCCTGCGGAAATTGAGTATCGATGAACTACCCCAGCTCATCAATGTGTTGTCGGGCGACATGAGCTTGGTAGGACCACGTCCACTTCCACTTTACGAAGTCGAAGCCTTCCACGAGCTATCCCATCGACGGAGGCTCAGCGTGAAACCCGGAATTACCTGCGAGTGGCAAGCAGGCGGGCGTAACAAGATCACCAGTTTCGATGAATGGGTGAAAATGGATCTTCAATACATTGATAACTGGACTCTAGGCTTGGATATCCGGATTCTTTTAAAAACGATTCCCGCCGTTCTTTTTGGAAAAGGTGCCAAATAGGCTACTGGTTTGGTCGTTATGAATTTGCTTTCAGCTTCGCTGTTTGTCATCGCGCTGATACTCGCGGTGGTGCTGGGGCCTCAGACCCGCCCGTGGACATGGGGGCCCTCATTGATTCCGCTGGCTCTCGCGGTCGCTGCGGCGCTTCCCGGATTGTGGAAAACGCGACTTCGAGGCACTGATGTCTGCCTTCTCATTCTCGGCATCATCACCGCGGGGTGGTTCGCCTTTCGCGCGTCGATTTCTCCCGTCAAAGAATTCGCTATCTCTGACGCGCTACTATTAGGGAGCGCGGTGGGATCTTTTCTCGTGATGCGCGCCATCGCAGAGAGTGAGCGAGCTACGAAAATCTTCACTTGGGGGCTGGCCTCGTTGCTTTTGGCAAGCGTAGGGGTGATCATCCGTCAGTTATTTGATGCCAATTATGTGCCGGTGTTTCATTCCCGGCCCGCATCGTTTCCTTCTGGTTTTTTTGGCCACTACAATGAAGGAGCGAATTTCCTGATTGGAGCTTCGTTCCTGCTTGCCGGATCCGCTTTTTTTGGTGCGGGTCATCGCCTCAGTCGTTGGCTGTGGGCGCTCATTTCCCTTGCGGGTCTCGTCTCCGTTTATTTCACCCGGTCACGTGGCGCCATCCTTGCGGTCGCCGTTGGAGTAGCGGTTTTTTTCGTTCTCGCCCTAATGATCGGAAAGAGGAAGGGAGCCAAATGGTTCGCTCCTCTGATCATCGCGATACCGGTTGTCGGCATTCTCGTGATAGGTTTTCTTTATCAAGGGTGGTCGAGCTCTCAAGAAGTCCGGTTGCAACAGCCCGGCCTGGAGACCCTGATGGACAACTCCATTCGATTGCATCTGCTGGGCATTGCGTTTTCGTGCATAACTCTGCATCCGCTCTTGGGCGGAGGGAGTCGGAGCTTTGAATGGGAGTGCTTCTCTTTTTGGGATATCAAGCAACATGGTCTCGGAGGACCTCAGCCCAAGATGGCACACAATGAACTGATTCAAGCGTTCACGGACTACGGAATCATCGGTGGAGCATTGTTGATTTTCCTCCTGGGATTTATCGCGGTATTTGCTGTATCCAAAATTCTTTTTCCAGATCGGAAAGACCGGATCCCTCCAGACGCGCTTTATATCGGCGGACTCGCCGGCTTGGCGGGGATGTTCGTCCAATCGAGTTTCAGCTTTGTATTCCATCTTCTCCCTGGAGCGATTTTGCTGGGTATTTGCCTGGGCAGGGCATCTGTATCCCTTTTTCCAAAAGGACATGCGACTCTGCAGAGCGGGTATTCATGGGCCCGCGCCTGCTGCGTAGGAGCAGGTTTTTTCACGGCGATATTTTTACTTCCTTGGGGCTGGAAAGGATCCCGACTCATGGTGGAACTCTGGCCAACTTTCTTTGGAGAGCGCTCCGAATCACCAGGAGAGTCCCATATTGACGCGCTCTCCGCAGCAATCAACGTATGGCCTCAATCCACATTATACAAAGAACGGGCGATTCAGTGGCATCGCTTATCGACTGCCGAGGCCGGAACTCCAGCGTCCCTGGAAAGCAGTAACGCAGCCATAAACGACTTCCTCCAAGCGCTCCTTCTCCATCCATATGACGGAATTGCTTCGATCAACCTCGCCAATCTTCTGAGTTCTAAGGGAAGAAACGAAGAAGCCGAATCTCAGTACCTTCGCACGATCGAACTCCAAGGAGGGATGGAGCACGGACTTGAAGGGAATTATTATTTCTCGCAACATTTGCTCAAAGTTGGATCGGAATACCTGAAAAAGGCGGAATTTGAAAAAGCGGAAACCGCCCTAACCCAAGCGGCAAATCATATTGATAAAGCGGTCATTGGTGAGGCGAGGCCTCTCAAAATATCGATTTTTGAAACTCTGGGAATTGCTCGGGAAGCGGCAGGAAAACGAACGAAAGCTTTGGAAGCTTACGACACTGCGGCGTCAATTCCGGGCGGCGAGAAAATGCATTTCCGAAGTGCTAACATTCTCAGCCACATGGCCGCATCCACTTGGTCAAACCGTGAACCTTCAGAAGCACTCTTCCTCTTCAAGCTTGCAAAAGTTCGTTTGAACTCCAGCAACAGCCTGCCGAGTGGGATCAGCATCACCGATAAACAAAAGCTTTTGGCCTATCTCGATAAAAACATCGAATTCCTCACTGGCGCACGGGTCGAACCGATCGATCCAAACAAAAAGTAATCAGGGAAGAATCTGATCCCAATTGATCTGCTTTTCCGCAAGTTCGGCGAGGAAGCCTTGAAGTTTTTCATCGGCTTCCTTTTCCGTTACCTCGTTTTCGATCCACGGTAATTTGCCGAACCACATCGACGCCGACGCGTAGGCCCACCGCTGGTCGAGGCCGTGAACCAACCGGTCTCTCATATCGATAAAGGTCCGCTCAAGGTGGTCGTGAGCGATCTGATTGTGACCGACGAAGAAATAATAGGTCACGCACTCAAACCGGACACTGGTTTTCCGATCTTCCGAGGTCGGAATGTTCTGCGTTGACCGCAAACGACGGACTGTCAGGTCACGGCCGTTTTTGAGTTTCATCGTCACATCGCTGGACGAAAGAATCTGGTGCCCTTGTGCGGGCATACACCGCTCGGGCCGGTGGATGGAATTGTTCAAATCATAACCGGACAGCACGATCGAGAGATCGACCCGATCCGGCACGAGTTGACCTTCGGCCGTGATTTCACCCGGGCGCGGACTCAGACAATAGGCTTTGGAAAATTCCGTGTCTTTCGCGAGAGCGTCCAGCTCTTCCTTACTTGGCGGGACTTGTCGAAAAACCCACCGCCCAGATTCCTGCGGCAGCGTCATGTTCACTGCGGTTCCAGCCACCTGACCGGCCTGCGGCAAAAAATAAACGGAACCCAGCGTCGCGAGCAAAAACACCGGCAGAATTAAAAGTTTCCATTTCATACGTCGGATGGCGAGGGCTCCTGGGTGACGACAGAGCGGCGGACTTGCCGCCTCTTGGAGCGTTTCCAGGGAAAGCCTCCTTCTAAAATCGAGTGAATCCCCAACAACAAAATCAGCGAAAACGGGTAAAACAACAACAGCCCCGACCAATCATGCCAAGTCGTGCTCGCCCATTTCGCATCCCCGTATTCCGCGATGACGAAAATCGAGATGACCCGCAATGCATTGCCGATGATCGCCAAAGGAAACGCCGCGAGAAACAGCAGCACCTTTTTCCAGAGAGAAATCTTCGCCACATACGCCCACGCAGCGGAAATCATCAACAGCGCCATCAGTGACCGGATACCACTGCAACCGTGCGCAATACTCAGCGGCGCCCAATCCCCCTTCACCGGCAGAATCGTGGTTCCGTCGGTATAAGTTTCCACGCCGAAAAGACTCGAACCATGGTGCGCCATTTGCGTCGCCAATAATTGCAGGTGAGTCGTTGCCTGCTGAAACGTTGGCAACGGAACCGCCAGCCAAAAGAAAAACAACGGGAAAAGCAGCATCTTCGCCACCCGCCAGCCCCATAAAAACCAAGCGGCTCCCCACAAAAGAAACGGAAGAGCTCCAATCGCGATCCGCGGCTGCAAGGTCCGATAAGCGATTGCGTAAAATACCGCCCCGACAAAAACCGCCAACAACCCCCAGGCGCTCCCTTGACTCACCGCCGCCCGCAGCTCCTTGAACTTATAAACGATCAAACCGGTGATCACGAAGGGAAACAAGATCCCGTGTTCGTAATCCGTTTCGCCATTCCAGGCACTTTTTAACCAACTGAGAGCCGATTCCGACCGGTCCACTCCGAATCGCGGCTCCAAAGCATAAAACCACACCAAAGCGGCGGCTGATAAAACGATCACCGGCCAAAACAGCGGATCCGAAGAAATTTTCGGGGAAATTTTCGCCGATCCAGGGACCGGTTTGCGGGAATTGACGGGGGTAAGCAAAAGAAAGTGGAGGGTTTGAGTGACGAATTCCGCGCAAAGTATTGCCCACCGTCCACCCGCTGTCAACAATCCCCCCGCCTTCGTCCCGAATCGCCTATGAAACTCATCAGTGGAACCGCTCACCGCGCGCTCGCAGAGCGCATCGCAGAAACCTTAGGACAACCGCTGGCCGATGTTCATGTCACCGCTTTCCCCGACGGGGAAACGTTCGTCAAAATCAACGAAAATATCCGTGGCGCGGATGTGTTCATCATCCAGCCGTCCTGTCCTCCGACGAACCATAACATCATGGAATTGCTCATCATGGTGGACGCCGCCCGCCGTGCCAGCGCCGGTCGGATCACCGCCGTGATGCCCTTTTTCGGCTACGCACGCCAAGATCGCAAAGACCAGCCACGCGTCCCGATTACCGCAAAGCTCGTCGCCAACCTCCTCACCTCCGCTGGCGTCGGCCGCGTCCTCACCATGGACCTCCACGCCCCGCAGATCCAAGGATTCTTCGATATCCCAGTGGACCACCTTTACGCCAAATCCGCGTTGATCAACCACCTTCGCGAACGCCACCCGGACACTTCCAACCTCACCGTCGTCTCACCCGATGTTGGCGGCGTGAAAATGGCCCGAGCGTATGCCGACGCCCTCGGCACCGAACTCGCCATCGTCGCGAAACACCGCATCAGCGCCACTCGCGTCGAAGCCATGAACGTCATCGGCGACGTTGAAGGCCGCGACGTCCTGCTCGTCGACGACATGACCGAGACCGCCGGCACCCTCATCGCCGCCGCGGACATCTTGCAGAAAAACGGCGCACGAAGAATTTTCGCCGGCGTTTCCCACGCGGTCCTTGGAGAATTGGCCCACGAACGCCTCAAAGACTCCGCGATTGAGGAAATCATCACCACCGATTCCGTCCCGCAAGCCGCAGGAGAAAAAGTCCGCCTCGTCGGCATCGCCCCACTCATGGGTGAAGCCATCCGCCGGATCAACGGTGGCCAATCCATCACCTCCCTCTTCGAAGTCTAAATCGACCGGTTTTCCGATTCACAAACAAATTTTTGACAAGCGCGCATTTGCCCGCTACACACCTCGCCCCCGCCTCGGAATCGCATTCCACCGGCATTTCCATCAAGAACCTTCTCTGTCATGGCCACCAAGCAATCACTCAAAGCAGCTCCACGCGCCCGCACCGGATCCGGTCGCCTCAACCAAATGCGCCGCGAAGGCTGGATTCCGTCCGTCATTTACGGACGCGGCACCGAAAGCAAGAATCTCAAGGTCGACACGAAGATCTTCAACGAACTTCTTGCCCACAGCAGTTCGGAAAACATTCTCATCAACCTCGATATCGAAGGTGAAGGCACACGCCTCGCATTCCTTCAGTCGATCCAGCACGATCCATTGAGTGGTGCCCCAGTTCACGCGGACTTCCTCGCCATCGACGAAAAAACTCCAATCACCGCCCACATCCCGGTCCACCTCAACGGTGAAGCCATTGGCGTGAAAACCGGCGGACTTCTTGAGCAATACATTCACGCTCTTGAAATCACCTGCCTTCCAAACGATCTGCCAAACACCATCGAAATCGATGTCACCGCTCTCGGCGAAGGCGCTTCCCTTCACATCGGCGACGTCACCCTCCCTGACGGTGTCCGCGCCACCCACGGCGATGACGTCGTGATCGCCCACCTCGGCAAACCGGCAGCCGCCATTTCCGAAGAAGCGGCAACCGCTTAATCGACCTTCCAACGATTCTCAAAACGCCCGGGCTTGCCTCAGCGCAAACCGGGCGTTTTTTTGCTTAAATGAAGCAGCTCACCCCACCGGTTTGAGCGTCTGATTCGAGCTCTTTCTAAACGCAGACTGCACAGATGAAGAAAATTCAGAATCCTAAGTCCTAAAATAATCTGCGAAATCCGTGTAATCCCTCCTAATCGGCGCTTAAAAAACGCCGACTTCCCTCCGACAGCCTAAAAAAATCCCCCATCTTCTCTTCCCTTCAACGTTCGATGTTGGACGTTCGATGTTCAATGTTCCACCCTCCCCCATGTTCAATCTGATCGTCGGCCTCGGAAATCCCGGACGCCAATATGAAGGCACCCGTCACAACGTCGGATTCATGTTACTCGACCGATTGGCCGCTTCCACCGGCGCGGCATTCCAATCCTCTCCCAAATGGCAAAGCCACCTCGCGAAAATCCCTGGCGACGGCACACTTCTCCTCAAGCCGCAGACATTCATGAACTTAAGCGGTCGCGCGCTGCAGCAAATCCTCTCCTTTCACAAGTGGACACCGGATCAATTGCTGGTCGTTTACGATGACGCCGCCCTCCCACTCGGCACGCTCCGCTTTCGCGAAAAAGGTTCGGCTGGCGGTCACAACGGCATCAAATCCATCCTCCAGCACCTCGGCACTGACGCCTTTCCCAGATTGAAAATCGGCATCGGCGGTAGCGGCCCCGGCCAGATGGTCGGCCACGTTCTCGGAAAATTTAGCCCGGACGAACGCCCGCTTCTTGAAAACACGCTTGCCACAGCGCTTGAGGCGGTGCAGCTTGCGCGTTCCCAAGGCGTCGCCACCGCGGCGAATCGCTATCACACTCGCAGTAATCCATCCAATTCTTCCGATGAGTCGTAAATATCAAGGCCTGATCGTTCTTAACACCAAATCCATCGAAGGCACCGTCGACGACGTCGTCAGCTCGATCGCCAAGGAATTCGAAGCCGAAGGCGCAAAAATCGCCAAAGTCGCCCAACTTGGTCGCCGCCAATTCGCTTACAACGCCCGTCACCTCGACGCCGGCCACTACGTGAACTACACCTTCAACGGCGCTCCTGACACCGTCTTGAAAATTCAGAAACGCCTCAAGTTGAACGAAATCGTTCACCTTCAGCATTTCCAACGCATCGCCTGATTTCCTGGCGGTTCATTCATCCGAACGGACCGCATTTTTCCTTAGCGCCGGTTTTTACCAATCCTCGTCATGGCCAATCTTAACAAAGTCATGCTCATCGGAAATCTCACCCGGGATCCCGAATTGCGCTACACGCCGAAAGGCACCGCCGTCGCGGACATCGCCCTGGCGATCAACCGCGTCTGGAACAACGAGCAAAACCAGCGCCAGGAAGAAACCACTTTTGTCGACATCACCCTTTGGGGACGCCAGGCAGAATTGGCCCAGCAGTATCTGACCAAAGGACGCGGCGCCTACATCGAAGGCCGCCTGCAGATGGACACTTGGGACGATAAACAAACCGGCCAAAAGCGCAGCAAGCTCAAGGTCGTCGCCGAAAGCCTCCAGTTTTTGCCCGACGGCAAAGGCGGCAGCGGCGGCGGATCTCCGCAAAGCGGACCCCAATCCGGCCGAGCTCCCGAACAACGCTCCGGCCCGCCCCAAGGCGCGTCTGCCGCTTCGGACGACTATTCGGAAGAGGACGACATCCCATTCTAAACCGGCTCCAAACCGGTCTGATCTTTAAAAAGCGAAACCGCCAAACCGGTTTCGCTTTTTTTCGTTGGCTCACTGCCTCATGAAGCTTTCCTCGTAAGGCGGCTCAGCGGCGAGGGCACGATCGACGGTCAAAACCGGTTGGATGACGCCGTCTTCGAGCGGGAAATTCAGAGTTCCGGAAATTTTCACCCAGCCGTTTTCGGGAAATTCCGGCGGCGTTTTTCCGAATTCCAGCACGATCGGGATCGCTCGGCTGTCGGCAGCGCAACAGGTGATGAACAACCGGTAGAGGCGTTTCCGAGTCCCATTCGGATTGCGCATTTTTTCGTCCATCCAGCGGCCTTCGGTTTCGACTTTCATCCCTTCAAGCAGAGACTGCATCTCGCGATCGCCGGATGAGAAAAATAGCTCCATCAGGCTGAATTCAAAAAATCCGTCTTCGGTTTTCCGGTGGGACTCTTCCAGTTCCTGCCGAGTCAACGGCGTCAAGGCCGCCGCGATAAAGGGCGATTTCATGTCCGCTGGAGAATCGTAAAGCCCTTTCCGCGAAAGGGCGGAAGCGGAGTATTCGTCCTTCGTCCACGCCACCGAAAGCGCGACCGGTAGGATCATCAGGAGAAATGCCGTCATCGGATGCGTGTCACCGGTTTCGTGATCGTGCCCCTCTTCATCACCGCCATGATCATGTCCGCAGTCCGCTCTTTGCCCGGCCGTCAAAAGATTAAACAGCCCCAAAACTCCCAAACCCAATCCGCCACACAGAACGATCGGACGGAAATCCGGAGCGAGGTATTTCGCAATCCGGCCGCTGGTATGGAAATAAATCAGCACCCCGGCCCAGATGAGCACAATCAGGGAAAAAATGATCCGGCGTGTCGTAGGTTTCATTTCGAGTTAAGGAAAAATTCCTGCCAAATGATCGACAGCCCGCCGATCGAGACAAACAGACCGACGGCCAGCCAGAAGATAAACCGTTTCCGCAAAACCGTCTGATAAAGAAACAGCAGCTTCACGTCCATCATCGGCCCGAAGGTGAGAAACGCCAGCTTCGCGCCCCACGAAAACTTATCCAAAGTCGCCGCGATGAAGGCGTCCGATGTGCTACAAAGGCTCAGGATAAACGCCAACGCCATCAGCGCCGCCGGAGCCGCCGCCGGATTTTTCGCCAATCCGTCCAGCCATTCCGCCCCAGGCGCGATCCCCGTGTTAAAGAGCGCGGTAATCATCACGCCGATCGTAAAATAAACGCCGACATCGATAAAATCCTTCATCGCCGAGCGAAATGCCGCCACCAACCGGTTGTCGTTCGCCGGCTCATGATGGTGGTGAGGTTCATGATCGTGTCCGCAGCAGCCGCTTCCGCAATGCGGATGGGCAGCGTCCTCTTTTTCGAAAATCCGTGCTTCGTCTTTCTGCAAACTTTCCACGAGCTTCGCCTTGAGCACCGAGCTGAGACGCATCCGCGAAACGATCAGACCGACTGCCACGGCGATCACAAATCCCAGCAACAGCCGTGAACACGTCATCATCGTCGCGCCTTGCCCTTGAAAGGCCTTCCACGTGCTCAACGCCGTGATCGGATTCACGATCGGTGCCGCCAGCATGTAGGTCAGCGCGCACGAAACCGGTAAACCCTTCTTCACCAACCGTCGGATCACTGGCACGACCGCGCATTCGCAAACCGGAAAAACCGCCCCCAAAAGCCCTGCGACCATCACCGCCAGCACTTTGTTTTTCGGCAGAAACCGGTCCATCGTCCCGGCGGGCAAATAGATGTCGATAAATCCGCTGATCAGCGTCCCCAATAAAATAAACGGAGCGCCTTCAAAAAGAATGCTCAAAAACGCGAGAGCGAAGTCCTGCTGGGAATCGGGCGACATCGCAATCAGGAAACGTTCTCAGTGACCTCCTGTCAACCGGTAGGAGGCCGAACAAAGTTTCGAGTTGAAGGTTTGATGTTCAATGTTCGATGTTCCATCTTCCCGCCCAGCCGATGCCCGCCTCTTTCGTCCACCTCCACCTGCACACCGAATTTTCCCTACTCGACGGTATGATCCGCACCAAGGATCTCGCCAAACGCGCTGCGGAACTCGGCATGCCAGCCGTGGCAATGACCGATCACGGCAATCTTTACGGTGCGATCGAGTTCTACCAAGCCTGTAAAAAAGCCGGTGTAAAACCGATTCTCGGCTGCGAAATCTACCTCGCTCCTGGGAAAATGGAGGACAAAAAAGAAGTGGTCGGCCGCAAGCGCTCGACGCACATGACCTTGCTCGCGGAAAATGACCAAGGCTGGCACAATCTCAGCAAGCTCGTTTCGAAAGGTCACCTCGAAGGTCTTTATTACGGAAAACCCCGGGTCGATCGCGACGCCTTGCGCGCCCACGCCAAAGGCATCATCTGCCTGACCGGTTGCATCTCCGGACCAGTCAACGAATGGCTGCTCGCCGGCGACATGGAAAAAGCGCGCGAAACCTTCGGTGAAATCGTCGACATTTTCGGCAAGGAAAACGTCTACGCGGAAATTCACAATCACGGCCTCGAACCGCAACGCCGCGTCACCCCCGGAATTTTACAACTCGCCGCGGAATTTGGCGTCAAACCGGTTGCCGCGAATGACGTCCATTTCCTCAACAAATCCGATCATGAAGCGCACGACGTCATGATCTGCATCGGAACCGGCCACCTCGTCATCGACGAAAACCGGATGCACTATACGCCCGAAGTTTACTTCAAAACCGCCGAGCAGATGCGAGAGTTGTTCACCGACGTCCCCGGTGCTTGCGACGCCACGCTGGAAATCGCCGAACGCTGCAACGTCACGATCAAACTCGATTCCACGTCTTCCGAAAAATACCCGCAGTTCGAGGCGCCCGACGGCAGCCCACGCGAGGAATACATCATGCGGATCTGCAAAGAAGGCCTCGTCCGCCGCTACGGCGTCCATCGCGCGGAGGAACCGGAAATCGCCGAACGCCTGAAATACGAAGTCGATATTATCAATCAGCTCGGCTTCGCTTCTTACTTCCTAATCACCGCCGATTTCATCCAGTGGGCACGCGATCACAACATCCCCGTCGGTCCGGGTCGGGGATCCGCCGCCGGTTCCCTCGCCTCGTACGCGATGGGCATCACCGATATTTGCCCAATGCGTTTCGGACTTTTGTTCGAACGATTCCTCAACCCGGAACGTGTCAGCCCGCCTGACGTCGATATCGATTTCTGCCAAAGCCGACGCACGGAGGTCATCGAATACGTTCGCCAAAAATACGGCGAGCGCAGTGTTTCCCACATCATCACCTATGGCACGATGGGTGCGAAATCCGTCATCCGCGACGTCTCGCGCGTGATGGGAATTTCCTACGGTGAAGCCGACCGGATCGCTAAAATGATCGAAGCGAAACCGGGGGTGACTTTAAAAAAAGAGTTTGATTCAAAGCCGGAGCTCAAGGAGCTCATCGAATCGTCTTCTACCTATCGCGAGCTTTGGGATTACGCGCTGAAACTGGAAGGCATCAACCGGAACGTCGGCGTCCACGCCGCCGGTGTCGTGATCGGAGACCGACCGCTGGACGAACACGTCCCCCTCACCCGCGGCAACGAAGGGGAAGTCGTCACTCAGTACGACATGGGCGCGATCACCGAAGTCGGCCTCCTGAAAATGGATTTCCTCGGCCTGAAAAACCTTACGGTCATCCAGGAAGCCGTCGAAAACATTCGCCGGCACTCCCCCGGATTCGCGATCGAAACGGTCTCGCTCGAAGATGAAAAAACCTTCGATATTCTCAACCGCGGTGAAACCATGGGCGTGTTCCAGTTGGAATCCGGCGGCATGGTCGAGACCTGCCGAAAGTACGAAATCCGTAGTATCGACGACATCATCGACTTGATCGCCGTTTATCGCCCGGGTGCGATGCAATTCATCGACCAGATGCTCGATGTCAAAAAAGGCCGCACCAAACCGATGTATGAACATCCGTTGTTGGAGACCGTTTGCGGATCGACCAACGGCGTCATGATCTACCAGGAACAGGTCCAAAACGCGGCGAAACTTCTCGCCGGTTACACCCTCGGCGGTGCGGACTTGCTACGCCGGGCGATGGGAAAAAAGGACCCGAAGAAGATGGCCGAGGAACGGTCGAAATTTGTCGAGGGCGCTTTCAAAACGAATGGCATCAGCGAAAAGCTGGCGAATCAGATTTTCGAAAAAATCGAGATGTTCGCCGGTTACGGATTTAACAAATCCCACTCGGCTTGCTACGGACACATTTCTTATTGGACGGCGTATTTGAAGGCAAACCACCCGGTCGAATTCATGGCCGCATTGCTCTCAAACGAGGTGAACAATACCGACAAGATCGCCGTTTTTGTCGCCGAGTGTCACCGGATGAAAATCGAAATCCTGCCGCCGGATCTGAATCATTCACAGCTTCGTTTTGCGCCAGAAGACACACCCACCGGTGGTAAAGCCATCCGCTACGGACTCGCTGCGATCAAGAACTGCGGCGAAGGCGCGATGGCCGCAGCCATCCATGAACGGGAAACGAACGGAAAATACACCACACTCGAAAATTTTTCCACACGCCTCGATTCCAAAGCCGTCAACAAACGGATCCTCGAAAACCTGGTCAAAGCCGGAGCTCTCGACTGGACCGGCGAAACCCGTGCGGGAATGTTTGCCCGGCTTGAACAAGTTGTCGCATCCGCGTCGTCCGCTCAACGAGATCGCGCCCAAGGCCAGGTCTCGCTTTTCGATGCGATCGATCTCGCGCCACCTCCCGTCAAACAAAACCGCCGAAGCGAAACGGCCATCCAAGAGTGGCCAAAGGACGAACGCCTCGCTCACGAAAAAGAGCTGCTCGGATTTTACGTAACCGGTCACCCGCTCGATAAATTTCGCAAGGTCATCGACTCCGACCGATACAAAAAAATCGGCCTCATCGACGACATCATCGCTCAGTCACCGCGCGATAAATTTCCATTCGCCGGCATGGTCCGGACCTTGGAAAGCCGCATGACAAAAACCGGGAAACCCTTTGGCATCCTGACGCTCGAAGACTTCACCGGCTCCACCGAAATCATGCTTTGGGGTGAGACATTCGTCCCCGCACGCGATGCCGGTTTGCTGGAACCCGGTCGCACCATCAAACTGAAATGCACGATCCAGATCGATGACCGCACCGGCGGAAAACGATTAAGCGGCTACGAACTTTCCGAGCTGAAGCCCAAGCGCGGCTCAGCAAGTGGCAAAGGACCGATCGAATTGATGCTCTGGACCACCCGCCACAGCGAGCGGGATCTTGACCAGATCCTCGACATCTTAATCGCATTTCCCGGAAAAACCCCCGTCACCCTGCATTTTCAAAACAGCGCAGGACGGCGCGTCACGGTCCAACCGAGCGAGACGTTTCATGTCAGACGGACACCCGATCTGCTCGACGCGCTCGATCCGTGGCTTGAAGATTGATCCTCGATTTCACATCAGCCCAAAGGTTGCCAGCGTGACCGTAGCCGCGGCAATCACGTAGCCAATGAGAGCCATCAAACCATCGCGAGCGATGAGGGCGACGCCAAACGCCACGATCCCCGCGCCGACTCCATTTGCGCTAAGCGGCACCAATTCGGTCAATGGCATGGCCAAAGACATGACCGAACTAACGATCGCAATCGCGTAGGTCCCTTTCGACCCAATCAGAATTTCCAGCCGCTCCTTAAGCAACCGGTCTACGAACTTCGCGGGTTTTCTGACCCACTTGCTCGAGGTCATCTTTTTCAGCGTTTCCCGTGAAACCGATCGGTTCAACAACCATTGAGGTAACCAAAAATGATCACTTCCTCTCAGCAACTGGAAGGCAATGAGGAGAACGAATAGACCCAAAACCGTTGGAACTCCCGGGATATCCCCCACCCCCGGAGAAGAAATGATCAACCCCGCCAACAATAACAGCGGTCCGAACGATCGACGTCCGACCGCATCCATGATCTCGTCCAGCGAGACTTTTTCGCTTTTTTCCGCTGCCTGATCAAACCGGTCGAGGAGCTCATTCAAATTGTTTGGCGGCGGCTCTTCGTCCATAGGCGATGGAATCGTCGCTCGTTCGCGCTTCCCGTCAAGAGGCAGCACTGCCACGGGCTCCAGAAAAATTGCGTTTTGCAAGACTCCGTGACAAAGGCAACGCGTTTTCCCCATTCATTTCATCAGCCTGCATATTAAATCCTCGTATCCAGTGGCTTCTCGCCGCCGCTCGCGAGATGGCACATGCCCTGCAAAAAGGATTCAACCCGGTAACGACCGGAAAAAACCCCGAAACTGATGAAAACTCCGTCCTTTCTCCTTCCTGTCCTTTGCGCAGGCCTTGCCACTTCGTTGGTCTCTTGCGTCGATCCTTACTACACTGGCGGTGGATCCGTGAGCACCACGGTCACCCAATACCGCCCTGGCTACACCGTGGATCGGCTTCCTTCCCGCTACGACACGGAAATTGTCGGCGGGGTTCGTTATTATCGCCAAGGAAACGTTTATTACCGCCCGCAAGGAAACCGGTATGTGGTGGTCGATACCCCACGGAACTCACGCGGCTGGAATGACCGGAACCGAAATGGTCGGCCCGATCGCTTTGACGGCCCGCAGCGGGGTCGGCAGGTTACGGTCATTGAGAGATTACCCCGTGGTTACCGGACAGTGAATCACCGCGGAACCCGATATTATCAGTACGGGAACACCTACTACCAATCCCGGGGCAGCGGCTATGTTGTGGTAAACCGGCCTTACTGATGGTGATGAGCCTGTGAAAAATCCCAGCCTGCCTGAGACAATCTCGGCAGGCTTTTTTTTACCAAGCGGGAAGACCCAGCATTTCCGGCAGTGCCTCGCGGGGCCGCCAAGTGAGGATTTCCGGTTCTCCGGAAGTAACCAACACCGTGTGCTCGAAATGGGCGGATCCTTTACGGTCTTCCGTGATCACCGTCCATCCATCATCAAGGATGCGAACCCCAGGAACGCCAGCGTTCACCATCGGTTCAATCGCCAACGTCATGCCCGGCATCAACGTCGGCGACTTGCCCTTCGGCCGGTAATTGGGAATCGAGGGTTCCTCGTGCAATTTCCTGCCGACACCGTGGCCAACAAATTCGCGCACGACCGTAAATCCGCGCGGAGCGACGAATTCTTCGACCGCACCACAAAGGTCCGCCAACCGAGTGCCTGCCCGCGCATGCTGGATCGCTTCGAAAAGCGACTGCTCCGTGACCGCAAGCAGCCGTTTCGTCTCAAGGGACACATCACCCACTGCAACCGTCGTAGCGTTGTCGCCAATAAAGCCACTTTTCACCACGCCCACGTCGAGCTTCACGATATCACCCGGCAAAATCTTTCTCGGGCCACCGATGCCGTGGACGACCTCTTCATTCACCGAGATACAAATATTTCCGGCGAATCCTCGATAACCGAGGAAGGCGCTTTTACAATCCGCTTCCCGCATCAGATCCGCAGCGAGTTGGTCGATGTCTCCGGTGGTTTTCCCGGGAGCGACTGCTTTGGAGATCGCTTGCAGAATCGATGATGCGATTTCGCCAGCGGCGCGCATGCGTTCGATTTCGCGCGGGGATTTGATCGGAATTCGGAGATGGCGGGCCACGGGTTAAAAAAGCGTTAGAATTTAAAATGTGCGAGAGATCGGGAGGAAAAATTCCAACACCCGGGCAGAGACGATCTCCACCGGAGCAGTGGCATCACAGGTCCGAAGCATCCCGGTTTCGCGGAAATGCTCGATCGCCGGAACGGTCAAAGTTTGAAATTCCTGATAGCGGTTGCGAAAGTTTTGCTCGTCGTCGTCCGAACGTTTGCCTGCGGGTGATCCGCAAACTGGGCAGCGATCGTCATCGCCCAACTGGGACCGTTGACCGGTCCACCGGCACTCCGGACATTCGACTCGGGCGTGGATGCGAGCGAGCAACTGATCCAATGGCACCTCCAACGAGACCGCCGCATCAAGCGTCTGTCCGTGGTTCTTTAGCCAATCTTCCAGAAACAGTGCCTGCGGCAAACTTCGGGGAAATCCGTCAAGGACCCAGCCACCGGTTTGTTTCTCCAACCAATCGGCCAGGATGGGAAACATCAACAGATCAGGCAAATACCCCCCACGAGCGA
Source organism: Akkermansiaceae bacterium UBA1315 (assembly GCA_002307065.1). Lineage (GTDB taxonomy): Bacteria > Verrucomicrobiota > Verrucomicrobiia > Verrucomicrobiales > Akkermansiaceae > Luteolibacter. Next base: position 44,067 of record DBTN01000027.1, read on the forward strand.
GGATTGGTTCGGCCTGTTTCCCGAGTTCGGTGGCGTTCTCCACGTGCTCGCGAAGAAGCGCTCCGGTGCTGAGATATCCAAGGCCGAGCCTCTCCGCCAACCGTCTTCCCTGCGTGCCCTTACCGGAGGCTGGAGGCCCGAGGAGGACAACGCGGAACGGCTTGGCGGAAGCAGTGGTCAATGGACGTTGTTGTAAATGTAGATCGTGATTCCGGCGACCGTCAGGACCGCGATCACTGTCCAGAGATAAACAATCGCAGTGCGAGGCGCCGCGTTGTTGGAATCGGCAAGACGATCATAGCGACCCTTCAGTTTACCTTTACGAAGGAATCCGTCGTAGTGCTTCTGAAGCAACTGAGTTTCCACCTGGCGCATCACGTCGAGCACCACACCAACCATAATCAACAACGAAGTGCCGCCGAAGAACTGGAGAACCAATGAACCGGGTGGCAAACCCACAACTTTTCCAACGAGAACCGGCAGGAAAAACAACAGAGCCAGGAAAATCGCACCGGCGAACGTCAGGCGCGTCATCGTGAAATCGAGGAAATCCGCTGTCGGTTTGCCCGGACGAACGCCTGGGATGTAACCTCCGTTGCGCTTGAGATCTTCGGAGATCTGCGAAGGCTGGAACATCATCGCCACCCAAAAGTAAGAGAAAAGGAAGATACCGACGCCACCGAGAATGTAATACCATGTGCCGCCGCCCACGAGTTCACCGTAGAGCTTGGTCGCCCATGGCTGACCGGCGAAAAACCAGTTCAGCATCATTGGTGGCAGGGAAAGAACGGCGGAAGCGAAAATGATCGGCATCACACCCGCGTAGTTCACTTTCAGCGGAAGATACTGAGTCTGACCGCCGAATTGCTTCCGACCGACAACGCGTTTGGCGTATTGAACAGCAATTCGTCGCTGAGCTTGAGTGATGGCGATGGTGGAAGCGATCACCACCAGCAACAACGCGATCATCACGACCATCATCATGGAGCGCCAAGGAGTATCACCACCGGTGAAATATTTCCAAGCTTGGATCAGCGCGCCGGGAAGGGCGGAGATGATGTTCACCGTGATGATGATGGAAATTCCGTTGCCGATTCCCTTGTCGGTGATTTGGTCACCAATCCACATCAACAAAACCGTCCCTGCGACGATCGTGACGATGGTGAGAGCGAACCATGCGAAAGACGGATCCGGAACGAGCGGACGACCGATCTCCTCGATCCCCGCCATGTAAGGAATGCTTCCCGGAGCAGTCAGAGACTTCGCGACGAAGAATCCCTGGACCAACGCGATGGCGATGGTGATATACCGGGTGTATTGAGTGATTTTCTGGCGTCCACCGTCTTCACGGGCAAGACGGGAAAGTTTTGGAACCACCGCCGTCATCAACTGCACCATGATCGATGCAGAAATGTAAGGCATGATGCCTAATGCGAAAATGCCTGCCTGCTGGAGACCACCACCGGAGAAAACCGTCAGGAGGGCAGTGATGCCACCGGTCGGGCTCGTCGGATCTTGGGTCTGCAATTTATCCAGCCACTCTTTGATCACCGTAGCATCGACTCCCGGGAGAGTGATGTGAACGCCGAGGCGAACGATGACGATCAGTGCCAGGGTGAAAAGGATACGATCCCGCAATTCGGGGATTTTCCAGGTATTCGCAAACGCAGAAATCATGAGAGGATGTGGGAAGGAAACACGCGCGGTTTATAAACACGATGAGGAAGCGCACAAGCGCTTCCTCACCGGAGAACCATCAAATTGAGTCAGCAGCGATCAAGCGGTCGGAACTTGGACAGATCCACCTGCTTTTTCGATTTTCTCGCGGGCCGAAGCGCTGGCGTTCGCGGCGATCAGGGTGAACGCCTTGGTGACGTCGCCTTGGCCGAGAACCTTGATTTTGTCGCAACGACCGTTGATGAGACCGATTTCGCGGAGAGCGGCTTCGTCAATCACAGCACCGGCGTCGAAATTATCGTCGAGGTCCTGGATGTTGATGATGCCGACTTTGTCGCGGAAGTCGTAGTTGTTGAAACCGCGTTTTGGCAAACGACGGTGAAGGGGCATCTGGCCACCTTCGAAACCGACGCGGGTGCCGGAACCGGAGCGGGCTTTTTGACCCTTGTTGCCTTTACCAGCGGTTTTTCCGCGACCGGAGCTTTCGCCAGCGCCGAGACGCTTAACGCGGTGCTTGGAACCCGTATTCGGGCTGAGTGTGTGAAGTTCCATGAGGAGTTATCAGTTATCTGTTAAAAGTGATCAGTAAATATTATCGGCTAGGGTTCGATCTGTTAGAGGAATATTCCTGATAACTTTTAACCTTTCACCGATAATCTCTGACTTAAATGGCTTTCTCTTTCTTCTTCTTACCGCGGGAAGTCAGAACTTGATCGCGGGTGCGGATTTGAGAAAGCGCCTTGAGTGTCGCCTTCACCACGTTGGAGTGGTTGGAGGAACCCATCGATTTGGCGAGGATGTCGCGGATGCCGACGGCTTCGCAAACGGCGCGGACACCACCACCTGCGATGATTCCCGTTCCGGGAGACGCAGGCTTGAGGAGAACCTTGCCGCCACCGAATTCGGCGACGATTTCGTGAGGAATGGTGCCTTCGACGATGCTCATCGATTTCAGCGAGCGGCGGGCGATTTCGCTGGCTTTCTTGATGGCGTCAGCCACCTCGTTTGCCTTACCGAAACCGAGACCCACGCGGCCTTTTTTGTCGCCGGAGACGACCAGGGCGGAGAAGCTGAAACGACGGCCGCCTTTGACGACTTTGGCGCATCGGTTGATGAATACGACCTTTTCGGAAAGTTCGTTGCCATCGGCGTCGGTTGGAGCTTGGCGCTCTTCACGACGTGGGCCGCGTCCGCGGTTGCCGCCTTGACCGCCACCGCCTTGATAGCCGCCGCCACCTTGGTAACCGCCGCCTTGGCCGCGATTGCCTTGATAGCCGCCGGATGGTTGGCCGGAGCCTGCAACAGGTCCCAAAGGAAGCGGTGCTGCTTGAGCTGCTGGAGCTTGATTGTCTGGAGTAATAGCCATGTTGATGGTCAGAGCGTTAGAATTGAAGTCCACCATCACGCGCTGCATCGGCGAGGGCTTTTACTTTTCCATGATAGAGGTGACCGCCGCGGTCGAAGACCACTGCGCTGATGTTCGAACCCTTGGCACGCTCCGCGAGGAGTTGGCCGACCTTCTGGGCGCTGTCGATGTTCGACGAGGCCTTTTCGAAGGACTTGTCGAGCGTCGAGGCCGAAACGAGAGTGCGGCCAGCCGCGTCGTCGATGACCTGGGCGTAGATGTGTTGGTTCGAATAGTGGACCGCGAGACGAGGACGTTCTGCGGTGCCGGAGACTTTGCGGCGGATGCGGTCGTGGATACGACGGCGGATGCCTTTGCGATTGATTGAGCTCATATAGCCGAAATGGGAATGGGGTTGTGGGCGGCGGGTTCTGATTATTTGCCGACGCTCTTGCCTTCCTTGCGGCGGACGTGTTCACCGGCGTAACGGACACCTTTGCCTTTGTAAGGCTCAGGTGGATAGTAGCCGCGGACTTCGGCGGCGAATTGACCGACAAGTTGTTTGTCGATCCCTTCAACCTTGATCTTGGTGTTCTCCACCACCGTCACGGACAGACCGGTCGGGATCGGGTGAAGAAGCGGATGGGAACGGCCGAGGGAAAGGTCCAGATCGGCACCTTTGACCGCTGCGCGGAGACCGACGCCGTGAATTTCAAGATCTTTGACGAATCCTTGGGAAACGCCGAGGATCATGTTTTGAACAAGGCTGCGTGCGGTGCCGTGAAGGGCTTTGTGCTGGCGCAGTTCGCTGGCTCGGGAAACGACGACGTTACCGTCTTCGTTTTTGAGGGAGATGCCTTCCGGAAGATCGAAGTCGAGTTTGCCCTTTGGGCCTTCGACGATGACTTTACGACCGTCCAATTTGACGGCGACTTTTTCTGGAAGAGAGATTGGTTTGAGGCCTACTCGTGACATGGTATTAGTTCCTTTTTCGAGTTAGGGGTTTACCAGATGTTGGCGAGGAGTTCGCCGCCGAGCTTCTGGCGCTTTGCGGAGCCGCCGGACATGACGCCTTTCGAAGTCGAAAGGATGGAAATGCCGAGACCGGACATGACGCGTGGAACTTCGTCGGCACCAACATAGTGGCGGCGACCCGGTTTGGAGACGCGCTTGAGGTCGGTGAGGACCGGGCGACCGTCGACGAACTTAGGCTTTGCCTTGAGTTCGGTGCGCTCGCCAGTGACGACTTCGTAGTTCCAGAGATAGCCTTCTTCTTGAAGGATGCGAGCGATGTCCGCCTTGATCTTGGAGTAAGGAGCGGTGAATTCCTCGTTGCCGGCGCGGGCTGCGTTTTTGAAACGGGTGAGGAAGTCTGAAATTGGATCGGTGAGAACTGCCATGGTAGTGGATTCCGTAAGTTGTTTCTGGTTTATCCGGCTGATTACTGGGCGGCAGCCTCGGCAGGAGCGCCGTCGGTGGCTTTCTTCACGTCGCGGAAGGGCAATCCAAGCTCGGTCAAAAGCTCGCGGCCTTCGTTGTCGGTTGGGGCGGAGGTAACAAAGATGAAGTCGAACCCGATGGTGCGTTTCACTTGGTCGATTTCGACTTCTGGGAAAATCGTCTGGTCGTTGAAGCCGACGGCGTAGTTGCCGCGACCGTCAAACGATTTGGAGGAAATTCCACGGAAGTCGCGGATGTTTGGCGCGGTGATGTTGATGAACCGGTGAAGGAATTCCCACATGCGGGCACCGCGGAGAGTGACACGGGCTCCAAGAGCTTCACCTTCGCGGAGCTTGAAGTTCGCGACGGCTTTCTTCGAATAGGTGATCGAAGGGCGTTGGCCGGTGATCTTGGCGATTTCGTTAACGGCATCGTCAACGGCGACCTTGCGGTCGGGCGATTTTCCCATGCAGGAAGTCACGACGATTTTCTCGAGGCGTGGGACCTGGTGGGCGTTGGTGTAGCCAAGCTTCTTGGTGAGAGCTGGCACTACCTTTTCTTTGTAGTGTTGTTGTAGGGCAGGAATGCTCATTATTTTAGCGGGTCAGCGCTGGTTTGGGGCGCTTAAGCGCGGGTCGAACGCCGAGGCGATCAACCCAACTTCTTAACATTGGAGATATGGACGGAGCCGTCGACGGTTTTGATACCGCCGTCAGGATCCTTTTCGGAACGCTTTACAGCTTTTTGGATAGGGCGAGCGCCTTCGACGACGACCTGGCCTTTAGCGGCGTTGACGAGCGTGACGATGCCCCGCTTGCCTTTGTGATTGCCGGCGATGATTTGTACTTCATCGCCTTTTTTGACGTGTGTCTTAATGCGGCTCATCGGAATAAAAATATAGAGTATTGGAGCAGGTCCGGCGCGGTCTTAGAGGACCTCGGGCGCCAAGGAAACAATTTTCATAAATTGTTTTTCGCGGAGCTCACGAGCGACGGGTCCGAAGATGCGGGTTCCGCGTGGATTGTTGTCTTTGTCGATGATGACGATCGCGTTCGAATCGAAGCGGAGGATCGAACCATCAGCGCGGCGGATCGGGTAGGCGGTGCGCACGACGACTGCCTTGACGACGCTGCCTTTTTTGACAGAAGCGGTCGGGATGGAATCGCGGATGTGCGCGGTGATGACATCACCAACACGGGCGGAGCGTGTGCGTTTTCCGAGCACGCCGATCATTTTTGCTGTGCGGGCACCGGTGTTATCGGCGACGGCAAGCTTGGTTTCCATCTGGATCATGGCAGTAGAATCTTGGGAATTGAGTGGTGAAGGAACGGGAATCCGTGGAATCCGGCGGAAATTAGTGGGAAAGAACCTCTTCGAGGGACCAGCACTTCAGTTTCGAAAGCGGACGGGTTTCAACGATGCGAACGCGGTCGCCGATTTGGGCCTGGCCGTTTTCGTCGTGGACGTAGTATTTTTTGGACCGTTTGACGATCTTATTGAACTTCGGGTGCGGAACGCGTGCGACGTGTTCAACAACGATGGTCTTGTCCATTTTGTTGGAAACCACGAGGCCGACGCGGGTTTTGCGAAGGTGTGGTTGGGTATCCTGAGGAGTCTCGCTCATGGTATCGATAAGTTAATGCGTGGGTGCGAGAGGCTTAGGCGCTCTTGCTAACGGACAGAGCCGTAAGGATTTTGGCTTTCTCGCGGCGCACGATGCGGATGCGAGCGGTGTTTTCCAACTGACCGGTGGCTTGTTGGAGGCGGAGGTTGAGAGCTTCCTGCTTGAGCTCGCGGAGGCGAACTTGAAGTTCGTCAGCGGAAAGTTCGCGGGACTCTGTTTTGGCTTTCTTGGTGGCCATGGTATCGACGGATTAAATTTGGGGAATCCTGACGAATCAGGCGTGCGGATTGCGGGTGACGAGGCGGGTGCGGATGCCGAGCTTGTAGGAGGCGAGGCGCATGGCTTCGCGGGCTGCAGATTCAGGGACGCCACCGATTTCGAAAAGCATGTTGCCAGGGCGGATCACAGCGACCCAACCTTCGACCGGGCCTTTACCTTTACCCATCCGGGTTTCCGGCGGGCGGGAGGTGATGGACTTGTGTGGGAAGATGCGGATCCAGACCTTACCCTTACGCTTAAGGGAGCGGTTGATCGCGATACGGCAGGCTTCGATCTGGCGGTTGGTCATCCATCCGCGGTCGAGAGTCTGAAGGCCGAAGTCACCGAAGGCAACAGTGGTTCCGCGCTGGGCATTTCCAGATCGGCTTCCGCGGTGGCTCTTGCGGAACTTGGTTCTTTTTGGCATCAAAGGCATGGCTCGGTCCTTCTATTTAAGAGATTAGGTAAAATTGGGCGAAATGTGAGAAGTCGGGAATCAGTTGCGATTCTGTGGGGGACGGCGATCGCCTCCGCGATCTCCACCGCCGCGGCGGTCGCCGCCACGGTCACCACCACCACGGCGGTCATTGCGGCTGTCACCTTGCGGTTGCTTGCCGTCGTCTTCCTTCTTGTTGATCCAGCACTTGACACCAATGATGCCGTAGAGGGTGCGGGCTTCGGCGAAACCGTAGTCGAGAGGAACGCGGAGCGTTTGGAGAGGCACCTTGCCTTCGCGATATCCTTCGGAACGGGCGATGTCCGCACCACCGAGGCGGCCGGCGCAGCGGAGGCGGATGCCTTCCGCGCCGAATTCCATGGCGGTCTGAAGAGCACGCTTCATGGCGCGGCGGAAGCTGATCCGGCGCTCAAGCTGGATGGCGATTTGCTCGGCAACCAATTGGGCGTCGAGCTCCGGCTTGCGGATTTCGATGATGTCGATTTTCACTTGGGCACCTTTGCAGATACCGGTGATGTCGCGGGTCATGATCTCGATTTCCTTGCCTTGGCGACCGATGATCAAACCAGGGCGGGAAGTGTGGAGAGTGACGCGGACGCTGTTCCAAGCGCGCTCGATGACAACACGGGCCAAGCCAGCGTTTTGCAGCTTGTTTTTCAGATAAGCGCGGATCGAGAGATCTTCGTGGAGTTTATCTGTGTAGTCTTTGCCACTGGCATACCACTTGGAGCGCCAGTCTTTGTTGACGGCGAGGCGGAATGCGATCGGATTTACTTTCTGGCCCATGGTCGGTGAGGGATGAGATTAAGGATTAGGCTTGTTGCTCGTCTGCCACGGCTGCGGTGGCAGGTTCTTCGGATTTTTTGGAAGCGGCCTTGCGGGCGGTCTTCTTTTTCTTCTCGGGAGCGGAGCCCACGAGGGTGATGGAAATGTGGCTGGTGCGCTTGAGGATCGGACCTGCGGAACCTTTGGCACGCGGCTTGAAGCGGCGGAGGGTTGGGCCGGCACCGATGACCGCTTCCTTGATGACAAGGCTGTTGGTATCGAGCGAGAAGTTGTTCTCGGCGTCCGCGATGGCGGTTTTGAGAGTCTTGCCGATGAGTTGGGCGGCTTTCTTCGGAGTGAAGGTGAGAATGTCCAGCGCGCTCGACACGGGAAGTCCTTGAATCTCGCGGGCTACGTCGCGCGCTTTTTTCGGCGAGAGACGGACAAATTTAGTGGTGCTCTTGACTTCCATGGTCGTGTCGGAATGTGAGAATGATGCAGCTGTGAAGCTTATTCGGTTTCTAGGATGGCGAGATCGCCGGGGCGAGGAGTTTCAGTTGCGGCGTCCAGTCTTTCGACGAAGGCGCCGCTGACGCCCTTTCGGACGTCTGCGAGAATGGCTTTTCCGTAAGGCTGTTGGCCGCGAACGAGACGGAATGTCATGCCGATTTTGGCGCCTTGGGTTTCACCAAGGTTCAAAACGAGCATGCCACTTTCTTGATCGAGGCTGACGACACGGGCCTGTTGGAGTGATCCGGTGCGAACATCGGGGCGGGGCTTCTGGCGTAGTCCGAGGACCGCGTCAAGCTCTCTTAGCGAAGTTTCGACACGAAGTCGTGCATCGGGATCGGAAACGATTGCCTGGCGCAGGTAATCGGTGACTGCCGAGGCGAGGCGAGTGACGGAGCTTTCGAGGCGCGTCATGCGTTCGCTGGCGAGTTGGAGATCGGCGGCTGCTTGGATCAAGCGGTCGTCGCCTCCATCGAGGAGATTTTTGCCGAGGGCTTCCATCATGGTGCGGACTTGCACCAGTTGTTCCGTGGCTTGTTTTTCTCCCCGGTTCGCTTCAACGAGGCTGCGTTGGAGCGTTTGGTTCTGTTCCTTGAGTCCGGAAATGATTTCCTGGAGATCTTCCACCGATGCGCTTTGCCCGGAGCACAGTCCAGCCGAGGCCAGCAGCCCGAAGGCGGCGGCGAACGTTGGAATCTGACAGGCGAGGCGCATGAGGTGGATGAGGAACAGGTTACCGATTATTTTTTACCGATACCGCCGTGCTGGCGGAACAGGCGGGTCGGTGCGAATTCACCGAGTTTGTGTCCCACCATGTTTTCGGTGACGTAAACCGGTACGAAGGTCTTGCCGTTGTGGACCGCGAAGTTGTGGCTGACGAAGTCCGGGGTGATCATCGACTTGCGGCTCCAGGTTTTGATGGGCTTGCGGTCGGATCCGGCTTCGGCAACGGCGTCGATTTTGGCGAGGAGCTTTTGATCGACAAACGGGCCTTTTTTGAGTGAGCGTGGCATTGGAATCGTGCTTGTTTAAATTTTCAGGAGAAGAGGCTTATTTCTTCTTGTGGCGGGACTCGACGATGAAGACGGAAGTGACCTTCTTCTTCTTGCGGGTCTTCTGACCTTTGGCGTGGCCCCAAGGGCTGAGGAGGTGCTGACGACCACCACCGGACTTGGACTTACCTTCACCACCGCCGTTCGGGTGGTCAACCGGGTTCATGGTCATACCGCGGACGGTAGGACGAACGCCCTGCCAGCGGGTGCGGCCTGCTTTGCCGGAAACTTCGTTCATGTGATCGCGGTTACCGACTTGGCCGATGGTTGCGTAGCAGGATTCGTTGAAGCGGCGGATTTCGCCGGAAGGCATCTTGACCAGTGCCCAGCCGCCTTCGCGGTTGGAAAGGACAGCGAGTTGGCCTGCGGCGCGAGCCACTTTGCCACCACCACCCGGAACGAGTTCGATGTTGTGGACGTTGGTGCCGAGTGGCACGTCACGGAGTGGCATCGAGTTGCCGGTTTTTGGAGCGACTTTTTCGCCGGAGACGACGGAGGCACCGACTTCCAGGCCGACGGGGGCGAGGATGTAGGACTTCTGTCCGTCTTCGTATTGGATCAGAGCGATGCGGCAAGTGCGGTTTGGATCGTATTCGATGCCGACCACGGTGGCTGCGACTCCGTGTTTGCCGCGTTTGAAGTCGACAAGACGGTAGTGGCGCTTGTGACCACCGCCGATGTGGCGGGTGGTGATACGACCGGTGTTGTTACGACCGCCGGAGCGCTTGAGTGGTGTGAGGAGGCTCTTCTCTGGCTTGCTTTTAGTAATTTCCTCGAAAGTAGGAAGCTGCTTGTAGCGGCCGGATGGAGTGATGGACTTGAAAGTTTTAAGGGGCATGACTCGCGGAACGGTTAAAAGTTACGTTTGGAGCATCTGGCCAGAGGCTCAGACAAGATCGAGGGATTCGCCTTCTTTGAGGCGGACGATCGCTTTTTTCCAATGGTTGGTGCGACCGGCGTCAGCGCGGCGCTTGCGGCGTTCTTTACCGTCGTAGTTGGCAGTGCGGACGCTGATGACAGTTTTTCCGAAAAGCTGTTGGACGGCCTTTTTGATCTCGAGCTTGTTGGCTTTGCGATCCACTTCGAGGACAACCTCGTTGTTGGTTTCCTGCAGCATGGTCGCCTTCTCGCTGAGTCGGACGTTTTTGATGACCTGGTAGATATCGTTCATAATCTCGGTTTAATGTCCGGGGTTCAGGCGGTGCGGAAGGCGAGGGTGCTGACGGCATCACCCACGAGGATGATGGTTTTGGCAGACAGGATTTGTTCGACGTTGAGGTCGGAACCGGTCACCAACTGCGTCCAGCCGACGTTGCGGGCGGCGAGGTAGGTGGAGTCGTCGAACGAATTGCCCACGATCAGAACTTTTTCGTTCGGCGTGATTTCGTTGATGGCGGAGATGAACGACTTGGTTTTTCCATCGGCGATGGAAAAGGTGTCGATCGTGAGAACTTTACCGGCGCGGACGGAGTCACCCAGAGCGCGGCGAAGGGCGACCTTGCGGACGGACTTCGGAACGTGCTTGGAGTAGTCACGTGGGCGTGGGCCGAAGACCACACCACCACCGACGAAGATCGGGGCGCGTTTGTCGCCGTGACGGGCGTTACCGGTGCCTTTTTGTTTGTAGATCTTTTTGTTGTTACCGGAGACTTCTCCCCGGGTTTTGGTGTTGGCGGAACCGGTGCGGCGGTTAGCGCGGTAGGCGGTCACGAGATCGTGAACGGCCTGACGACCTTTTTCTTCGCCGACCAAAATAACGTTGGCGGCTTGGGCGTCTTCTGCAGTGAAGGACTTGGCGGACATGACTTAAAAAGCGTGGAAGGTTACAAAGGTCCGGCTCAAGCGGACTTTTTCTTGGCTGGGCGAATGGTGAGATAACCCCCTTTGGCACCAGGAACGGCACCGGAAATGAGGATCACGCCGTCTTCGGGACGGACTGCGACGACCTTGAGATTCTGGACGGTGATGCGGGTGGTGCCCATGTGTCCGGGCATCTTTTGGTTTTTCCAAACGCGACCTGGGGTCGAGCGGCAACCGATCGCACCGGTTCTGCGGTGCATCATGGAGCCGTGAGTCATTTTCAAACCGCCGAACCCGTGGCGTTTGACAGCACCTTGGAAACCACGACCGATGCTCTTGCCGATCACGTCGACCCATTGGCCGGCGGTGAAGGTGTCGAGACCGGTGTGCTCGGTAGGAAGAGCGGCGCCGTTTTCGAAGCGGAACTCTTGCACGAAGCGTTTTGGAGTGGAACCGGCTTTTTTGAAGCGACCGAGGTCAGGCTTCGAAACGCGTTGTTCCTTTTGATCGCCAAAACCGACTTGGACGGCGCTGTAGCCATCTGTTTCAGGAGTTTTGGTTTGGAGCAGGACGTTGCCCGAAACGTCGATGACGGTAACGGGGGTCATGCTGCCCGCCTGTTGGTCAAACAGACGAGTCATACCGAGTTTTTTGCCGAGAAGACCGAGTGACATGTGAAAAGAGAAAGTTATAAGTTAGAAGTTATCAGTTAAAAGAAGCTGAATAACCGGTTAGATACGGATGGTGATGTCAACACCGGCTGGGAGGTTGAGCTTCTTGAGCTCGTCCACGGTGCGGGCGGTCGGGTCGACGATGTCGAGCAGGCGCTTGTGGGTACGGATTTCGAATTGCTCAGCGGACTTTTTGTTCACGTGAACGGAACGGTTAACGCTGAATTTTTCAATACGGGTCGGAAGAGGGATCGGGCCGGCAACGCGGGCGCCTGTTCTTTTCGCGGTCTCCACGATTTCTTGTGCCGAGCGGTCGATGGCGCGGTGGTCATAAGCGCGCAGGCGGATGCGGATTTTCTGATTTTCCATGGTGGAGGTGTGTTGTTGTATTGAACTTTAAGTTATGGGGCGAGTAACCGGTCAACCGATGCGGTCGCTGACGATTTCTTCGACAATGTTATTTGGAACCTGCTCGAAATGCGACGGAGTCATCGCATAAGAAGCTCGTCCCGAAGAGAGGGTGCGCACGGCGGTCGAATAACCGAACATTTCCTTGAGTGGAACGTTGGCGTGCACGATGGAAAGTTTGCCTTTGGATTCCGTGTTCTGGATCTGCCCGCGGCGGCGGCTGAGGTCGCCCATCACGTCGCCTTGATAGTCATCCGGAGTGGAGACTTCGACGGCCATGATCGGCTCAAGAAGGATCGACTTGGCTTTTTTAAAGCCGTCTTTCATGGCGAAGATGGCTGCCATGGTGAAAGCGTTTTCGTTGGAATCGACGTCGTGGTAGGAACCGTCGAGGATTTCAACGTGGACATCGATAACCGGGTATCCGGCGATGATGCCATTGGTCATCGATTCGGTGACGCCTTTGAGGACGGCGTTGATGTATTCCTTAGGAATTGCACCACCGATGACTTTGTTTTCGATCGTCAATCCCTTGCCCTTTTCATTGGGCTTCATGGAAAGAATGACGTGGCCGTATTGACCGCGGCCGCCGGATTGCTTGACCAGTTTCCCTTCGCCGCCAGCGGCCTGGGTGATGGTTTCGCGATATGCGATTTGGGGCGCACCGGTATTGGCCTCGACTTTGAATTCGCGGCGGAGGCGATCAACGATGATCTCAAGGTGAAGTTCACCCATTCCAGCGATGATCGTTTGACCGGTTTCTTCGTCGGTTCGGACGAGGAAGGTCGGGTCCTCTTCCGAAAGGCGGGCGAGAGCCAGAGCCAGTTTTTCCTGGTCGGCTTTGGTTTTCG
>DBTN01000027.1:57055-65331 GCA_002307065.1 Akkermansiaceae bacterium UBA1315
ATGATCTCGAGGTGAAGCTCACCCATGCCAGCGATGATCGTTTGACCGGTTTCTTCGTCGGTTCGGACGAGGAAGGTCGGGTCCTCTTCCGAAAGGCGGGCGAGAGCCAGAGCCAGTTTTTCCTGGTCGGCTTTGGTTTTCGGCTCGACGGCCATCGAGATGACCGGTTCCGGGAAAGTAGGCGGCTCGAGGACGACGTCGTGTCCTTCGGCAGCGAGGGTGTCACCAGTCGTGACATTTTTGATTCCGACCATCGCAGCGATATCGCCGGCGTAACAGGCGTCGATGTCGGTGTGCTGATTGGATTGGATCCGGATCAGGCGACCCACACGCTCGGAGCGGCGGGTGCGGGGGTTGTAAACCGTGTCCCCTTTTTTGACGACGCCGGAGTAAACGCGGAAGAAAACGAGTTTGCCGACGAATTTGTCAGCCCAAAGTTTGAAAGCGAGAGCGACGAATTTTTCGCTGTCGGAGGTTTTGACCTCGATTTGAGTTTCCTCATTGTCGGGATCCATGCCGATGGCCGACGGAATGTCCAGCGGGCTTGGGAGGTAATCAACGACGGCGTCGAGCAGATACTGGACGCCTTTGTTTTTGAAAGCGGAACCGCCAGCCACTGGAATCAGTTTGTTGGCGATGGTTGCGCGGCGGATGCCTTGCTTCAGCTCTTCTTTGGTGATCGTTTCCTCATTGAGGAACTTTTCGCCAACCACGTCATCGACATCGGCGACGGCGCTGAGGAGCTCGTCGTAAGCGTCACGACAGAGGTCGATGAGATCGCCTTCGAGCTCTTTGACCGTGTAGGTCGAACCGAACTTGTCGTCATCGGAGAAATAAACCGCCTTCTGATTGACCACGTCGATTTGACCGATCAGTTGGTCTTCCGCACCGATTGGGATCAGGATACGGATGGCATTGGCGCCGAGTTTTTCGCGAACTTCGGCAACGACGTTTTCAAAATCGGCACCGGTTCGGTCCATCTTATTGACGAACACCAAACGCGGAACGTTGTATTTCGTCGCTTGGCGCCAGACGGTTTCGGTTTGCGGTTGCACACCGGCGACTGCGTCAAAAACGACGATCGCACCATCGAGAACCCGGAGAGAACGCTCGACTTCAGCGGTGAAGTCGACGTGCCCAGGAGTATCGATGATGTTGATACGTTGCTTTTGTTCGGGGAAAAGCTTGGTCATCCCCTCTTCCGTGCGCTGCCACCATTCGGTGGTCACGGCGGCAGAGGTGATGGTGATTCCCCGTTCACGCTCCTGCTCCATCCAATCGGTCGTCGCGCCACCATCGTGGACTTCGCCGATTTTGTGAATCATCCCAGTGTAGAAAAGAATCCGCTCGGTGAGCGTCGTCTTTCCCGCGTCAATATGCGCAGCGACCCCGATATTCCGGGTGCGCTCGAGCGTGTATTGACGATTTGGACTGTTAGGATTCACGGTGGAGAGCCGCTAAGCGGCAATGGAGGCTTTCTGATTCTTAGAAACGGAAGTGAGCGAAAGCGCGGTTTGCCTGCGCCATCTTGTGAACGTCGTCGCGCTTGCGAACGGTGCTGCCCTGATTGTTTGCGGCGTCTTTGATCTCGTTGGCGAGAGCGACGTGCATCGGGGTGCCCTTGCGGTTGCGGGCGTAGTTGACGAGCCAGCGCATGGCGAGGGACTCGGAACGGTCAGCAGCAACTTCGAGTGGCACTTGGTAGGTCGCACCACCGACGCGGCGGGATTTCACTTCCACGCGTGGTTTCGAATTTTCGACGGCACGGGTGATGACTTCAAGAGGATCGACAGTGTCGATGCCTTCGTTGGCGCGGTCGATCGCAGCATACACGATGCGTTGAGCGAGGGAGCGCTTTCCGGAACGCATCACTTTGCTGATAAGGTGACCGACGAGAGAACTGTCGTAACGTGGGTCGCGACGGTCTGGCTTGGTGAATACTCGCTTGCGGCGTGGCATGGCGTTGAAAGGTAAAAGGTGGAGGATTTAGATTACTTGCCTTTTTTGGCAGGAGCCGCGGCTGCACCGGGCTTCGGACGCTTCGCACCATACTTGGAGCGGGATTGACGGCGCTTATCGACACCAAGGGTATCGAGCGATCCGCGGACGATGTGGTAACGCACACCTGGAAGGTCCTTCACCCGTCCACCGCGAACGAGGACGATGGAGTGTTCTTGAAGGTTGTGGCCTTCACCGCCGATGTAGGCGATGACTTCGAAACCGTTGGTCAAGCGGACCTTGGCGACCTTACGAAGCGCTGAGTTCGGCTTCTTCGGGGTGCGGGTCATCACTTGAAGACAAACTCCGCGGCGTTGTGGGCAGTTTACAAGAGCGGGTGACTTCGACTTTTCGGCCGGAGTGTGGCGTCCCTTGCGAACGAGCTGATTGATGGTCGGCATGATTTCCTACGTGGTTCTGATTTTCCCATTGGGACAAACCGGAGCGCCGACGAGGAATCCTCGTAAGAGCTTTTTTCCGGAGCTGCACCCGATAAATTTTCCCTATGTGTGGCAAGCTTCGTTAAAACGTCAGCATGCCGCGGTGTGGGGGGGCGACCATAGGAATCGCGCCCCTCCTGACAAGTCCTATTTTGAATATTTCATCAAATTTTTTGCAAAAACGGGATTTTTTCGCAAAAAACCCGGTTTTAGACCGGTTTGAGGTCTGGCTCGGCGGCGGCGATTAACTTCAACAAACCCGGAAAACGTTCTTCGAGTTCCTCTCGCCGCAGGGATGTCATGCATTTCGTCCCCTCGACTTGGGTGAAAATCACACCTGCGCCCCTTAGCACCTCGAAATGATGCGAGCGAGTCGCCTTCGAAACTTCCAGCGGCACCTCGTTGCACGCCAGCGCATAATCCTTGGCGAGGAGCTCGCGCACAATCGCCAACCGGCACGGATCGGATAAGGCCTGCAGAAGAACTGGCAGAGAAATTTCGTCGATCGGCGGGTGGGAATAGACTTTCATCCCCAAGAAGCTGGCATCGATTTTAAGGTTCGCCAACGATCGAAGTTTAATTTGACCTCATCGGACACTTTGCTAAGGTTCGATGATTTTCGAACAAAAAATTCGTTCCCGTTTTATGCCTACTCTATTTGACCCCGTCACCATCGGCGCCTGGACGCTGCCCAACCGCATCATCATGGCTCCTCTCACCCGTTGCCGCGCCAGCGAAGGCCGCGTACCGAACGACCTGATGAAAGAATATTATCTCCAGCGCTCGACCGCTGGATTGATCATCACGGAGGCGACCTCCGTCACGCCGATGGGAGTTGGCTATCCAAACACGCCGGGTATTTGGTCGGACGAGCAAGTCGCCGGTTGGAAAAACATCACCGAAGCCGTGCATGCTGCGGGTGGGCGCATCATCCTACAGCTCTGGCATGTGGGTCGCATTTCCGATCCGGTTTATTTAAATGGGGAGCTGCCCGTCGCACCGAGCGCGATCGCGGCGGAAGGCCACGTCAGCCTGATCCGGCCGATGAAAAACTTCGTCACCCCGCGTGCCCTCGAGCTCGACGAAATCCCGGGCATCATCGAGGCCTACAAAAAAGGCGCTGAAAATGCGAAAGCCGCCGGCTTCGACGGAGTCGAAATCCACGGAGCGAATGGCTACCTGCTCGACCAATTCCTGCAGGATAAAACCAATCACCGCACCGACGAGTACGGTGGATCGTTGGAAAACCGGGCACGTCTCATGCTCGAAGTCACCGACGCCGTTGTTTCCGTTTGGGGGGCCGATCGCGTAGGCATGCACATCGCCCCGCGTGGCGATGCTCACGACATGGGCGACTCGGATCTTTTGAAAACCTTCAGCTACGTCGCCACCGAGCTTGGCAAACGCCGCATCGCATTCATCTGCGCCCGCGAAAAACAAGCGCCCGACAGCATCGGACCTGCTTTGAAAAAGGCCTTCGGCGGCACCTACATTTCCAACGAAAAATTCACGCTGGAATCGAGCAACGCCATCCTGGAAACCGGGGATGCGGACGCCGTCGCTTTCGGAATCCCCTTTATCGCCAACCCTGATCTCGTGGAGCGCTTCGCAAAAAACGCCGCACTCAACAAACCCGAGCCGACGACCTTTTACGGCTCCGGGCCAAAAGGTTACACCGACTATCCATTTCTGAGTTGAATGACTCGACGGTCCTGTGGCGGTGGCGCGACTGCCGCTACAGGCGCCGTTTCCAGACGGTCACCAACGACCGGGTCCACTGGAATTTTCGCGCCGTCTCGCGGATTAAAAACGGCTCATCCACTTCCCGGATCAGCTCGAATGTCGGGTTCAGCGAATTTTTGAGCCAAGCCAACGTGCCGCCCACCGGCCAGTTTGAAACCGGTGTGAACTCTTCAAGCCAAGTGCACGGCGTCGCCAAAACCAGCTCCCCGCCGGGTTTGACCAAATTGGGGAAACGCTCCAGCAACCGGTTCGGCTCGGGCAATCGACAAAGCAAATTCGCCGCATGGACGCGGTCGAACTGAATCAAATCCGTAGGCAAATCCATCGCATCGCCCTGCGTGAAATGAACGCCTGAACGGTCGATTCCGGCCGGTGCACGAGCGATCAGCTCCGTTTTTAAACCTGCTTCCTCCCATCGAGCATACGAAATCATCTCACCCCGCCCCAGCTTTTCAGCGGCAGCGATGAAGGAGTGGGAAAAATCGATCCCTAGCACTTCGTCGCAATTTCTCGCCATTTCAAAGGTGGAGCGGCCGACCGCACACCCCAAGTCCAGCCCTCTTTCCACCTCGCTCTCAGAAAAATGGGCGACTGTTCGTTGCGGAAATCCGAGTGCGTCCTGCATGCCCGTCGGCCAATTTCCGCCCGGTGGCAGAATTTCCGAGTCCTGGCCGAAATGGAACAGCAAATACTCGGCAAGAAGTTTTTCGGTTTCGTAAATCGCACTCATCCGCAACCGTCTTAGTCATCAACAGTTGGAATGCAAAGCGGGTAGTTATGCGCGTTATAACAAATTCTATGCACGACAGCGCATTTACAAACTTCGCCAAACCCGCCTTTCATCGGGCATGCCCCCCCCAGCATATCGCCAAGTCGGCGTGATGATCGACGCCTTGAATGGCTATGGTCTCCGAATCCTCGATGGAATCATTCGCTATGCGCAACAGCGCTCAGATTGGCGAATTTCCTTTTTTGACCGCGAACGAAAGGAGCTCGCCGATCTGGTGGGAACCTGGAAAGGCGACGGAATCATTTGCACCGCCACCGACTCTCGGTTCCGCGACTCTGCGCTCGAACGCAAAATCCCCATCATCAACGTCACCGGCCGCAGCAACGACCCTGCGTTTATCAACGTCATCGGCGACGACCGAGCCGCGGGTGCCGCTGCCGCAAATTTCCTGCTCGATCGTGGATTTCGATCATTCGGATTCATCCGACGGCGGGAAAATGCGATTTTTTCGACCGAACGCAGTCGCGGATTTACCGAAACGATCGCCGCCGCCGGTTTCAAGGCCCCGATTTTCGCCGTCAGCCCGTCCGGCGATGATGAATTGACCGAGTGGATTTCAAAACTCCCCCGTCCGCTGGGGATCTCCACCTCCGGCGACCGCCAAGCATCGATGGCGATCGAATCGTGTTTCCGGCTCGGCCTGCGCGTGCCGGAAGAAGTCGCGATTCTCGGAACGGGGAATTACGAGCAACTTTGCGAACTTTGCTCCCCCACCCTTTCCAGTCTCGACATCGACATGGCGCGACGAGGCTTCGAAGCCGCTCAATTGCTAAACGAAATTTTCGAAGGAAAGCCTCGCCCCGAACAAGCGATTCTCGTCCCTCATGCCCATGTCGTCGAACGTCAATCGACCGGTGCTTACGCCTTCAAGGACAATGATGTCGTTGCCGCGCTGCGTTTCATCCGGGAAAACGCGACCCGCACGATCAACGTCCGCGATGTCGTCGCCGCGACAAAAATTTCGCGACGTTCGCTCGAAGGACGCTTCAACAAGCTGATTGGCCGCACGCTTCACGACGAAATCTGGAAAGCGCATTTTGATCTCGCGACCCGGTTGCTGGCGTCGACCGATCTTTCGCTGCAAGAAACGGCAGAGCGTTCCGGATTTCGAACTGCGAGCGCTTTGGTCAATCTTTTCCGTCAGCGCTACGGCCAAACGCCCAAAGAATATCGCGTCGCGAACCGGCGTTGAACCGGTTCGCATCGACGGCGATTATTTCTTCTTTCTCAAAAACGGAGGAAGGTCGAGATCTTCGCCGTCGACCACATTCGGGCTTTCCCCCTCGAATCGGCCACGCGGAGCGGAGTCAAAAATGAGTTCACTCTGAGGGCCCGTCAATTTCACGCCCAGCTTGAGCTTCGGCGCGTCGGGCTCGGATTGGATCGAAAAGGGTGAGACGGATTTGAAATCATCCTCGGGAACTTCCTCAGGAAAATCCTCCCCGTAGGACTTTCCCCACAGCGGCTTTTTCGATGGCTCCGGCGTTTCGCTCGGCGTTTCCATCGGCAAATCAAAACCAAAGGAGGAGGATGTCGTCGGCGCAGCAAAATCGATTTCCTCCGCTTTGGCGGATTCGTCTCTCACCGGTTCGGTGAACGAAAAGGGTTCAGGCTCGTAGCTCTGCGGCGAAGGAATTTCCGCGAAAGGGCGCTCGTCCACCACCAGTTCAGGCTCGGCAGGTTCGACCATCGGCTCCGGTTCAGGCTCGGCAGATGGGATCCAATCGTGATTCTCCGGCTCAGGCGCAAAAATCTCGGCAACCGGCTCGGGCTCCGGTTCGGGAGTCGAAACCGGTTCTTCATAGTGAAAAACCGGTGCCGATGAGGTGATGACGACCTCTTCCTCTTCATACGACAGGGTGTGCAGCGAATCTTCCGGCAAGGCGCTGATCAGCGTAATCGACAGATTTTCTCCCATCGAGGGATCGACCGCCGCCCCAAAAAGCACGTGCGCGTGATCGGGCACGAATTTTTGCAAACCCTGCATCAACAGCTCGATCTCAAATAACGTCAAATCTTCCCCACCGCAAAGATGAACGAGAACGGTTTGAGCATCTTTCAGCAGCGCGCCTTGATCCAAAAGCGGGCTGGACAGCGCATTCCGCAAAGCACGGGTCGCGCGGTCGGTTCCATTCGCCAAACCGGAACCAAAAAGGCAGCGGGAGCGGTTCGTGCGCAGCGCGCTCATCAGATCGTCGAGGCCGATATTGATCAGCCCGGGACGGACGACCAGACGAATCACGGCCTTGATCGACTCGCAAATCATGTGATCCGCTGCGGAAAATGCTTCGTGAATCCCTTGCTTGGCGACGACCAGTTCGCCCATCCGGTTGTTATCAAACGTCACAAGCGCATTCGAAAGCACCGCCAATTGGTTGAGAGCGGTTTCTGCCTGATCGCGGCGGCGGCGGCCTTCGAAAGCAAAGGGCATTGTCGCGAAAACCACGACAAACGCGCCTTCCTCACGGGCGATCCGTGTCACGATCGGTGCCGCTCCCGAACCGGTTCCGCCGCCCAAACCGGTGCAGAGGAAAACGATGCGGTGACCTCGCAGGGACGCGCGGATTTCCGATTCCGCTTCAAGTATCGCCTGTTGTCCGAGTTCTGGATCGCCGCCCGCGCCGAGGCCCTTCGTGAGATTCCGACCGAGCTGGATTTTTTCCCCTGCCACACAAGCCGCCAAGGTCCGGACATCGGTATTGATCGCCAAAAGCTCAGCGCCTTCCATGCCGTCGAGAGCGACGCGCTCAAGCATATTCGCCCCCGCCCCGCCGAGGCCGACGATTTTCACAGATGACGTGGGAATGGTTTGTTGTGGATCGCGAGTATAAGAAATCATGAAATTTTAAAAGATTAGGAACATCGAACATGGAACGTCCAACATGGAACATCGAAGTGAAGAATCGTTATTTACGGCGTTTTTCTGCGGTGGCGATGCTTGCGACAAAGATGCGGATAAGTTGATCGGTCTCGTCAAGAAGCGGTGAAAGTTTTCGGAATTGGGAAGGATATCGGCGCGGACAATCCATTTGAGCCAACGTTCGGTTTCTCTGAGTTCTTTAAGAGCGATCCGCAACTTATGAATAAAATCAGCAGCAGACTCGGCACCCTGCGCTTCTCCGTGATGGGACAACGGTGCCGTTCCAGATCGGAGAAGTTGATTACCGATATGCCGTTCCGCATCGTCCGCATTTAAAGAACGAGTGAGCGCAAGGATTCGAGCGCCGAAATTTAGCAGACGCTCCTCCAAGTCGTAAGAAGCTTTTCGCTCTTCCTCTTTTTCGATGTTCGATGTTGGACGTTCG
>DBTN01000024.1 GCA_002307065.1 Akkermansiaceae bacterium UBA1315
CCCTCCACGCGACCCGTGCGGCCGTCGAAGAAGGCATCGTTCCTGGCGGTGGCACTGCCCTGATCCGCGCTCAAGCCCTCATCGGTGACCTCGGTCTCGAAGGGGATGAGCTCACCGGCGCAGGCATCATCGCCCGTGCCGTCGAAGCTCCACTTCGCCAACTCGTCGCAAACGCAGGCCGCGAAGGCGCCCTCGTTGTCGAGCGCGTGAAGAACGGTAAAGGCGGCGAAGGCTACAACGTTGCCACCGACAAGTTCGAAGACCTCATCGCTTCCGGCGTGGTCGATCCGACCAAGGTGACACGCTCCGCGCTTCAAAACGCAGCGTCCATCGCTGGCCTCTTGCTCACCACCGAAGCCCTCATCACCGACCTTCCTGAGAAGGAAGCAGCCGGTGGCGCTGGCCACGGTCACGACCACGGCGGCGGCATGGGCGGAATGGGCGGCTTCTAATCAAGGAGTGTTGGCGTCTCGCCAACACCCAGCCAACCTCAAAAGCCGATCGGGAAACCGGTCGGCTTTTTTTATTGCGGCTTCCTCTCCCGCGAGATCTCTGACTTTTCCCGGAGGCAGACCGAACATCCGTCGGCACACCCGCGTGAATCGAGATCTCATGGTCGACGCGCACGGTAGCTTCACCGCAATCTCTGATGAAGCCACATTCTCTCAGTTCAGTATTTTCATCGTTCTGGAATCTCCCTGACCTTCGAAATACTTTTCGATCGTCTGATGAAAAACCGAACCCGGTTTGGAAATGGCGGCAAACAAAGTCGCACACGATCGCAATTTCAGATCATCAGGACTGCCGAAAATTTGATGGGCGGATCGATCTTCCAGCGAAAGAACGATTTCAAAACACTCTCGAAGTCGGTCTCCTAAGACCGGTTGATCCAGATAGGCATTCGCTTCTTCACGATCCCGAATCGCGTAAAACCGGGCGGTTTCACTGGTGCCAAGTCCGGTGATCTGCGGAAAGACATACCACATCCAGTGAGTTCGTTTTTCACCACGTCTCAACTCGTTCACCACCGTCGCATAAACCGGATCCTGAGCTTCTAGAAAGCGAGATAAGTCCATATTAATAAGAATCAGGTGCCGCAAAACGTTCGGTAATTTCCACCACCGGTTTCGTCTGGTTGCTGATACTCGGGAGCGGCGCGCGAGTGATCAAAAGGATTCGCAAGAATTTCCAACAGCTTTTCCATCGGAGCGAGATCGTCTTCTTGCGCGGCGGCGAGAGCGGCTTCGACCAAGTGATTGCGCGGAATAAACGCAGGATTGGAGTCACGCCGCAGTTGCGCGGATTCTTCCAGCGATTGCGTTTGTCGACCAAGCCGGGCTTTCCATCTCTCCGTCCATTCTAAAAACCGGTCATCCACCGGTCCCAGTTGCGAAAGAGCGGCGAAAGTATTTGTATAATCTCGACCGGTTTGGTGCATCCATTCGAGAAGATCCTCGACCAGTGATAGGTCATCTTTTTCTTTGTTAAACAGACCCAGTTTTTTTCTCATTCCGACCAGCCAGTAATTTCCATAAGCGGCCTCATATTCTTCAAGAGCTTCCGTCGCCATCGCGATCGCAACTTCCTCTTTCGCATCTAAAACGGGCAACAACGCTTCCGCGAACCGGGTGAGATTCCACTCCGTGATCGCCGGTTGATTTCCGAAGGCATATCTTCCGTTTCGATCGATCGAACTGAAAACCGTCGCCGGATCGTAAACATCCATAAAAGCACATGGACCGTAATCGATCGTTTCTCCGGAAAGTGCGACGTTGTCGGTATTCAAAACGCCATGAATAAACCCAACGTGCATCCACTGCGCGACAAGCTGGGCCTGTCGATCAATGACCACTTTTAACAACGCCAGCGCCGGATTTTCCGAGTCGGCGAGATTAGGATAGTGCCGCACAATCGTGTAGCCCAAGATCGCCTTGAGCGTGGATTCTCCTCCCGCAGCAGCCGCCCATTGAAAGGTGCCGACACGGATATGACTCGCCGCGATCCGCGTGAGAACGGCACCCCGCAGCATTCCATCTTGGCGAAACACACGCTCTCCCGTTTCGGCGACCGCCAGGCTCCGTGTCGTCGGAATGCCCAAAGCCGCCATCGCCTCACTGATGATATATTCCCGCAGCATCGGTCCGAGCGCCGCACGCCCATCTCCTTGCCTCGAATAAGGCGTCGGACCTGATCCTTTCAGTTGGACATCCAAAAGCACCCCGTCAGGAGTCGTTTGTTCACCGAGCAGAATTGCCCGACCGTCTCCCAGTGCGTTGAATCCGCCGAATTGATGCCCCGCATACGCTTGAGCCAAAGGCGAGCCACCTTCAGGCAATCGATTCCCGGAAAAAATTGCCGCGCCTTCCTCTCCTCCAAGCGCATCAGGCGATAAGCCCAACCGCTCCGCCAGCGGCCGATTGAAAACCACCAAACGCGGGGACGAAACCGGGGTCGGGGCAACTTTGGTGTAAAACATCTCCGGCAAACCGGTATATGAATGATGCAAATTCCAACCCGAGTCGCGGGCAGGATTGAGCGGCGTGACGCCAGGCGAATCGAAAACCATACCCCAACTTTCTCGAAACAAGCGATCCGTCGAGCGAAGTTTTTGAAGAAATTCATCCGCTATTGCCGAAATCAGACCATCGACCAAATCATTGTTTGCTCTGCGCAGCTTCCGGTTTATAGGCAGACATGAGAATTTCTTTGTATTTGGGTGGTTTAAGTTGAGCAGTTCGCACCCTCTTTCGCGGATCGCCTTCGTCGGTGGCTATGAACCGAGACGATGCGGAATCGCCACTTTCACAACGGATCTGTGCGAAGCGGTCAGCCAAAGCCTTCCCAGCGCTCAGTGCATCGCAGGCGCGGTGAACGATCAGATCAAAGGCCACGCATATCCTTCTCGCGTTCGTTTCGAGATTCTCGAAAAGGATTTGGACTCGTATCGGCGCGCTGCGGATTTCCTTAATTTCAACAATACCGATGTGCTGAGCCTTCAGCATGAGTTCGGCATTTATGGCGGACCCGCTGGCAGCCACATCCTTTCGCTGTTGAAAAAATTGAGAATGCCGGTGGTGACGACCACATTTTCACTCAGCGCCCGCTTTCCGAATCATTAAAAATGCTGATCGGCGCGCTTTTCTCAGGAGAGTATGCGTTAGAATCCGCCGCGTTATTTAACCCTTCGATCGTCGCCCATCCCGATCAAAAAAATCTAACACCTGGCAGCCTGCGATTCATCATGAGTTTGAGGGCAACCGGAGAAGGGCATATTTCATCAATCGAATTCCGAATGGGCGTAATATCCGCCAATGGAGAAATTCGCCTCGATCCCTTCTCAAGATATGTGACCCTTCCCGAGGTTCTCGCGAATCCCAACTATCCGAAGAAAAGTTTTTCGATCAAGTTTCATGAAATGGGATTTGATAATGACTATGCCAGAGCCGTTATGGACCGGCTCTCAGACACATTCACCCGCGAAGAACTGAACCGAAGCGTCGGCACCGTTCGGCACGAAAACCATCCCGCGACTCACGAGTTAACTCGCACCCTCGAATGCATCCAGTGGCTCGCGGATTCCAATTACGAACTTCGCTTCGCTCCTCACTTGGCCATGAGCGAAAGGATCATCTTCCCGGTCTCCGCCAATGAGAGCAACGGCATCGAAGACGCGCGTTTCGTGCGCTTTGTGGAGGATGATGGGAGTGTGATCTATTACGCGACTTACACCGCGTATAATGGAACTTCGATTCTGCCCCAACTGATCGAAACAACGGATTTCCTTCATTTCCGAATCATCACCCTCAATGGCAGCGCGGTCCAAAATAAGGGAATGGCCCTATTTCCTCGAAAAATTGGCGGCCGTTACGCGATGCTTTCACGACAGGATGATGAAAATCTTTTCATCATGTTTTCGGAGCATCCACACTATTGGAGCAATCCCCAAATCCTGATGCGTCCCTCCGAACCTTGGGAGTCCATAAAAGTTGGAAACTGCGGATCTCCCATCGAAACGAAAGACGGCTGGCTGGTCATCACCCACGGCGTCGGTGCCATGAGAAAATACTGCATCGGCGCAGTGCTACTTGATCTCGACGATCCGACCCGGATGATCGGACGGCTTCGCAAACCTTTGCTTTCCCCGTTGGATGGGGAACGCGAAGGTTATGTCCCCAATGTCGTGTATAGCTGTGGGTCCCTGCTTCACGGCGGAAAGCTGATTCTTCCCTACGCTCTCAGCGACAAGGCGACCGTCATTGCGAGTTTCGAACTCGATGAATTGATCGATTTGTTGAAAAAATCACTCTGACAAATCCATAAACCGCTGCGCGTCCCTTGTCAGCCCGGTCTGTGAAGGACCGGATCTCCATGGACAATTTTCAGGTCACCATTAAGATATCATCGGCATGGCAAACGAAGATCCAGTAAAAATTCCTATCACCCATGAGCTGGATCTTCATACTTTCCGCCCATCGGAAATCCGCGAACTGCTTCCGGAATATTTTCGCGAATGCCGGAAATATGGGATTTTTCGCGTCCGCGTGATCCACGGAAAAGGGACCGGAGCTTTACGTGAAGGAGTCCACCGTTTGTTAGAAAAACTCCCCGAAGTCGAATCCTTCCAATACCCCGCCGACGCTCAATCTGGCTCGTGGGGTGCCACTTGGGCATTCCTCAAACCGGCCGAAAGCGATCAGCGGGAATAACGCAGCAAGGGTGAATTTTTGCCCTCGGAGATGGCGTAAATACTATTTCCGTCTGGCGAAAACGAGACCGCTTCCGCCTGCTGAAGGCCGTGTGGTCTAAGCACCATCGGTTTCATGGCAAATGCTTGGCTCCAATTTTGCTTTCTATGTCTCGAAAACACAAAGATGCCATAATAGGTAATTACCGCCGCTTCTGAGGCATCTGCGGAGAGGTCCAAACCGGTGGGTTGTTTGATAAAAGGCAGGGGCAAAACCCCGTCGGGTGGACTGACGGCGGTTTCTCCAATTTTTTTCGCGGTCAAAATTTGCGATGCGCTTTCCGGCCTGAGTGGTAGTTCATATATCTCCGGCGGAGTGGTGCGTTTGCTGATTAGAATCACCTTTCCAGATTTCGCATCCACTGCCACCGCTTCACAATCGCGCGGACCCTTTTCGAAACGGAAGCGAATTTTCCAAGCCGGTTTCACCGACGACTGGATCATTTCACCGGCATTCGGCAAAACCGGTTCTTTCACGATGTAAAGGGTCACAACCTCTCGAGTCGCACGATTGTCACCGGTATCCGCGATCAACAGATAAGAAATTCCGTCCGATTGAAAGGACGCCAAATCTTCCCAGTCGATATTTTCCGCGTCTTCCACCTTCACCAAGCCACGATTCGCACCTTCCGTATCGGTCAGGTGCAACACGGCCGGAGAACCGCTATCGTTGACGATCCAAAGAAATCGACCATTCCTGGTTGAAGCCGCCAGGCCGCTCGCTTCATTGACCAACGGCGATTGTAAGGTCACCCGATCGTCTTTGCGAACGAACCCATTTTGGCCAACCGCCGATAAAACACTGGCGGCACCGCTAATCGCCAAAGCAAGGACCGTCCGGTTCACACCGATATCTTGGACCCTCTCGAAAACAACTCAAGCCCGCGCACGGCAACCGAAAAATCCGCGCCTTTTGATCAGATCCGCGACGCCTTCCGGAACCATTTCCTCCCACTCCTCGTCTCCAGTCGCGATCTTTTTCAAAACATCCCGAGAGAAAATACTGAGGTACTCAGGTTTGAAATTATCAAGGGACACGAAGCTCCCGCGATCGGCGAGGTAGCCGTAAAGTTTCCGCAATTCCGGAGCGACTTCCAGATTCTCTACCGTCGTGAGCGCACCGGTTTCTCCATCCTTTAATGGATAAACATACAATTTCAGATCGTTTTTAAACAGCCGACCGAACGACTCCAAAATACCGCCTGGCAATTGAGTGTAATATCGCTCTTGGAAAAGTTCGATCAAGCTTGGCGCTCCCATGACGATTCCGATTCGCTCTTTCGTCCGCCAAGCAAGATAAGCCGCTAACCGGTAGTATTCGAAATAATCGGAAATCATCACCGTGATTCCACAAGCTGCCAAAAGATCTGCCCGGGCCAGGAAATCCCGTCGATCCACCTGCGCGCCGCCCGCCAACAAGTTTCGCATCGTCAGCTCGAAAATGGGCAGAACCTCTTTTCCCTGCACCGCCGGATCGGAGGAAAATTTTTCCAGCGCGCTTTGCAACATGTCGAGATTCACATGAGTCGGTGGCCGGAAGCTTCCGCGCTCCACCAAAACCGCTTTTTTGTAAAGTGCCTCGGACGGTTGTAGTACTTCGTGATTCGCTCCAAACATCGCCGCGCCGCTCAATCCGAGCTGCACAAGTTGCAGACTGATCAACCGGTTATCCACCGACCGGAATTCGATCCCTTTGAATTCGATCACATCGATTTCAATCCGGCCCGTGGTCAATTGATCCAACAGGCTTTCGACCAGTTGATCCGGTTCATGATGAAGAAAAAACGCGCCGTACAACAGATTGACGCCCACCACTCCGAGCGCTTCCTGCTGCAGTGAAGCTTCGGTGTCCAGCATGCGAACGTGAATCAGGATCTGACTCGGCTCGTCGCGTGGACGCGATTGAAACTTGATTCCCATCCAGCCATGACACTCGTTTCCTCCTTTGAAACTTCTTGCGACGACCGTGTCCGCAAACGCGAAAAATGCCGTATGATCGCCGCGCTTATCTCCCAACCGATCGATGTTCAGCTTGAACTCCAGATCGAGCATCGCCTGCAACCGACTGCGCGAAACGTAGCGATCACCGCTGCCATAGATCGCATCGCTGACCATCATGTCATACGCTGAAATACTTTTCGCCACGGTCCCCGCCGCCGCGCCGACTCGAAAGAACCACCGCACGACCTCTTGGCCTGCCCCGATTTCCGCCATCGTCCCGTACCAACGAGGGTCGAGATTGATTTTCAGTGCTTTGTGATGGGTGTCTAACGATTCGTCATTCATCGGTTGGCGGGGGTCCGGAAATCCAGCATCGGAAGTCGTCCTAGACATCCCATGAGCAAAAACCGCGCCATCTACCCCACGACTCCACCTCGTCACTCCGCAACGTCATCTGATTTCGTTGATCCAGATTCACTTTTTGCACGCGGATCGCCGCGTCTCACTATTTTTGAAAAATGAACCGGAGCGATTGCCTGACCCAATCCCGGGAAAATCGAATCCAGCAACGAAGGATGAAGGAAAAAGTTTTCCTACACCGATCTGCTCAGATCGGCACGGCGTTAGCCCCTCGCATCAGCACCTGCGCAACCGGATGTCTGAGGGATCACAGCGTTTTCTCCGCGATCTTTTCCTGAGCGCGCCGCAGCCGTATTTGCAAATCCGCCAGCACGTTCATGAAATAGATATAAGCTTCGTAGGGGCTCGGATACGGGGTGAAATAGGAGTGCACACTTCCATCCGTCCCACCTTTGGTCGACATCCAATAGAAGTGATCCGAGGTCTGCATTTTCGCCCAAGTATGAGTGAGATCAGGATCTCTCACCGCGAGAATCTCCTGCTCTAACCGGTGCACCTTGGCGATCGCCTCTTGCTGCATCACATTTCCCATCCATGCGGAAAGGTCACGCTCGGCATCTGCCCACGAGGTGATAAAGTGACAATCGTACTCACGCGATGCCCGATAGAGCTCCACAGCCTCCGTCGGAGTCACCCATTGGGAACCCGCCTCAATCACGGCTTCCGGAAGCTTTTCCCAGAAGTCGAACACACCCGTTTCCGCATCCTGATGCTCACCGATCGATTCATAATCCAAGAAAATGTTCACCACATCTCCGGGAGAATCCGTCACCCATGATGCGAACTTTTCGGCCGAAAGCGGATATTCGCTCCAATTTTTGTCGGAAAAACGGAAACCCAAATCATCCGACAAGCCCACATTCCGAAGAAGGGTTTTAATGCGCGCAGTGTTCGGTGCCCGATAAAGAAAGTTGCTCGATTGACCGTTGAGCGTCCACTCGACGCCTTCGGCGATGACGCCGTCAAATCCCATCGTTTCCGCCTGGGCGGCGATCCCGTTGTTATAAATGAGTTCGGTGTTTCGGAAAACGCGCGGACGCACAGCAAAAACGTCCTCCAGTTTATCGAGGTGCATTTCCACCTGCCGCTCGAACTCTTTCTTGGAATGAACGAACGACAGGGAATGGTAATACGTTTCCGCAAGCAGCTCCACACTGCCGGTTGCGACCAGTTCTTGAAACGATTCCAAAACATCGGGTCGATATCGTTCCATCTGCTCGATCACCGTACCACTGATCGAAAGCGCCATCCGAAAACGTCCGGCGTTTTCATCGATCAGCCGCTTGAACATTCGATTGGCAGGAAGATAGCATTTTTCCGCCACCTTGTTGAGAATCGACGCATTCATCCCGTCATCCTCGTAAAAGGCATGCTCGCCGATTCGGAAAAAATCGTAGGGAATCAACCGATTTGGTTGATGAACTTGGAAATAGAGGCAGACGTCAGGCATGGGTTTGAAAGGTAAGGGGGAGACAATCTCATTCCAGTTTTCGTCATGAATGAGAATTCATATCCGACTAAGGAACCAGTTCGCGATAAATATCAATCACCTTCGCTGCAGCCGCGTCCCAAGTCGATGCGGCGATATCCAATTTTGCCTGCTCAATCACACGGTCCCGCAAGACGTCATCTGTTAAAAGATCATTGATGTGCTTTGCCATCAGTTCCACATCCCAGAAATCCGCCTTCAAGGCTCCCTTCAGCACTTCAGCGACGCCGGATTGTTTTGAAATCACTGCGGGAATGCCGAACTGGGCCGCTTCCAGGGCAGACAATCCAAACGGTTCCGAAACCGACGGCATGCAATAAACGTCCGTCATGGAGAGGAGGTCGTTCACTTTTTCTTTGTTCAAGAATCCCGTGAAATGGAAATGTCCGCCAAGTCCTTTAAACGCACCGGTTTCGATCATCGGCCGCAGCTTTTCGCCCGTTCCCGCGACGACAAACCTGACGTCGGGATTTTTCTCCAGAACGCGGGCGGCAATTTCTAAGAAAAACTCCGGGCCTTTTTGAGCCGTGAGCCGACCGAGGAAAAGGACGAGCTTTTCCGGAAACTTCTTCTTCGTCGCAAAAACATCCACGGGATCAGCACCATTATGGACCGGTCGGATCTTTGCGGGATCGATTCCATAATGACCTGCGACGATCTCACCGGTGTAATGGCTGACCGGTATCACGCGGTCCGCTTCCTCCATCCCGTATTTTTCGATGTCGTAAATCCATCCGCGCGCATCTGCCCCCGCCCGATCGTATTGGGTCGCGTGAATCTGGACGACCAACGGTTTGCCCGTCGCTTTTTTCACTTCGACACCGGCCAGAAACGTCATCCAGTCGTGAGCGTGGATCACATCAAAATCCTCCAGCAACGCCAGCTTTGCGGCGATTTTTGAAAACTCGATCACTTTATTGCCCAAATCAGGCCCATAAAGCTCCCCGATTTTGAATGAGTCCAATTGCTTCCGGGTCGTTTCTGAAAATCGGATTTCACCGCCCGGCAGTATTTCGAGGACTTCATAGGACGTTTCACCCTCTTGGTAAGGGTCCAAAAAAATCGGAACATTTCGAACCTGGGCGAAGCTGTCGTACCGGTAACGCCCCTCAACCGTGGTGAGATCTTCCACCGCCAAATGATTCAAGCCCCGTAACGCGAAATTTTCGAATCCAGAGTCAGGTGCGGCCTTTGGCACCACCACCGTCAAATCCACCCGCTTCGACAACGCGCTGGCCAAACCCAAGCAGGCCACCCCCAGACCACCGTTAATCAGTGGAGGAAATTCCCAACCCAGTTTGAGGACGCGTAAACGATTCATGATTCCTGACCGGAAAGCCCTATAAGTGATTCTTTTTCAAAGCGCTCATTCCAGTACGAAACTCTAAGCATGCAGCGGGCCAAAGTCGACCCACGATTTACTCATTATTGTCACGCCCGCGTCACATCAACCAGCGATTGAAAACTCAGAATCGTCGAAGACGATCGCCGACAAATTCCCCTCTGCATCATCAAAAATCACTACCACTGAGTGACTGGGCGCTTCCGGAGAAACCGCGATCAGAAGCTTCCGTTTATCGAAAACTTGGATTCCACCGTCCGCTTCGCCCAGATCAAGACGAGAAACCGAAAACCGTTCGAGCGCAAAACTTTCCGCTTTTGAGTCTCCCCGCTGAATCTGAAACTTCACTTCGTTCTGGTCGGAAACCGACACAAATGAGAGCCGATTTCCCACCTCGACACTTTCCTGTTTCATCTTGAGAAACCGGAATCGCCATGCCGGAGGTTCTCCGAGTTTTGTCGAAGGAACTCGTTCCGTGAAGACGATCACGTTCAGAGTTTGGCCGGCTTTGATGTCGAGTTGAGTCGTGCCCGACGCGATGCGCGGATGCCTTGCGGTGATCCCATGCACCCCCGCTTCCAGGCGGACACCCCGGGAAATATGACCGGTTTTGTAGCCATTCGGTGCCAGGTCCTTCTCGTCGAGGGTCAGATGGATGACGCCTTCTGACATCGAAACGACATTGACCAGCCGAACAAAGCCGAACGCGTCCGACGTTTCCGCACGCAGCCCGCCCGTCACTAGGAACATCCAAGAGACCACCGCATGGATATAATTTCTAAAATTCGCATTCATTGATGATTCGGATTTTCGCTTTTGTGAGATCGATTGCCCCTTCTTCCGTTCGTTCTCCCGGATCGGCAAACACGGTGAAAACTTTCCGGGATTCCGCCAAAACTTCCGCCTCGGAAAAACCTTCCGCTTGCGGAGACAGGCATTGCCCGACGACCCAAACCCGGAAATTTCGCGATCTCACCGTCGAGGCTTCATAAATCCGGCCAAAAAGCTCTTCGGCCGCCGAATCCGACCATTCGATCTGCTCACCGTCGGCAAACATTGACGAATTTCCGAAAACCGCTTGTCCGTCGGTTTGTTGAACTTGTGCGAGATCCGCAGTGCTCGCGAACGGCCTTGCCGAAATGATCGCATCTGCCACCCGATCCGCTTCGCTTTCGCCTGAGGGTGGAAAAAGCGAAAATGACTCGACCGGCGGCGCGAGCCGTTCCGGATCATGTTGCTCAGAAGTTCTTCTCGCCAAAATCGGATCCATCACCAATGGCCCCGCCAACGCCGCCCGCAACACATCGCGAGTCGCCGTGTTCACGTTGATGTGTCCGTGAATTTTCACAACCGGCCCCTCTCGCGCAAATTTGTCATCCGCCCGAGGCAACCCCGTGTGAAACAAGTCCAGCAACCGGCACGCGTGCATCCCGGGAGAACCCGGAAGGGAGAATCTCGGATGTTCCGGACGCCCGATCCGCAAGGTATTTCCGCCACTCTGATTTTCACTGGCGATCGATGAAAGGGTAACATCCCCCCACCGCGCTGACCCCGTCGGTTGTGAAACCTGCCACATCAAGGGGTCAAATATTTTCCCCAGTTCTACCGCGCTATAGAATCGTCCAGCGTTGGAAATCCGGACCGGTGCTTCTTCTTTTCGCGGCGCGACCACTCCTTCGAAATACCGAGGATCGTCCGGCATGATATTTTTATCGGCCGTGTGAAATGCCTTCGAGCCATAGGGCGAATTGTGGCCACCATCCGGCCACTCCGAAGGAAGTACGCGGTAGGCAATTTCAAACGGATCAGGCAGGTAGAGTGAGTAGCAAATATTTCGCCGATTCGGGCTGTAGTTTCCCGGAAATGCACGGGGATAGGAAGGACTCTCCAGATAATACGTCGTCCTAATATCTCCCATTTTATCCATTTCATTGCTATAAACTCCATGCTTCAAGGCCGGGTGCGTCAGCCGAACAAACTGTTGGTCACGACTCGTAACCGCGTAATAAAGGGAGGATCTCGCCCAATTGATTCCTTCAAGCTGATCGACCATTTCACCGTTCCACCTCAGCCGGAAACTGGCAGGAAATTTACCGGTTTTATCTTTATTGAACTCAATCGGATTTACGATGTCATACTTTGCATCACAAACCTCGATTTCGTAGGTGACAGGCCCGAAACTTAACAACCGGTATTCATTAGGCTGCATCGTCACCATTTGCGAAGGAAACCACTGATAGCCTTCGCTTTCAAAAAGACCATTCGTCGCCGCATTGGAAAGATCCTTGAGAGGATAGATCAAATCCGGGAATATCGCCGGATTTTTTGAAGTTTTATCAATGCACTGAATTACCAGTTCATAGAAATTCTCGTAAGAAACGTTGACCTGACCTTCGGCGACTTGATCCGTCATATTCCATAACTCGGCATAAGAGCGGACCGAAACTGAAACATACTTTTTCCCATTTTTTTCGCTCACATTTTCCCAGCGAGTTTTCATGGCGAATTCGCTGACGAGCGGAAAAGAATCCACCCCTCGGTAGCGACCCGCCTTCCGAGTTGAATAGCTATCTTCGTCAGCATAGTCGATGGCGTTTGCGGCAAGAGTTTTCAGATAGTCTTCCTTGAACGCTCCCTTTCGGGTTTCGAACTCGGGCAGGGCGCTTTTCATCCATTCCGCCATTTCGTCGACCGCGTCGTCGCCCCCAGTTGCCAGCAATCGGTTTAGATTGAGCTTCGGTTTCCCAGCCGCTGCCGGATCGATACCAGGAAGAAAGGGGATAATCGGCTGTTCTTCGTAAGCGAGGATCCCACTGACCAAATTTTCTTCGACCGCCTGCCCCAGCGGATCGAGGATTCTACCGGTTGTCTCGTCTCGACGAATCGGTGGTTTCAAATCGGCCGCCGCCAACAAGGAACCAGGAGAAACAAGCAGGTCTCGATTGCTCTCAAAGGTTTGGGTAAGCGTTCCGGAAACCGGTTCCAGCGCATTCAGTTTCACTTGGCTGAGAGACTTATCACCCTCTCGTTGCGGTTGAGCACTCATCCCGGAAACCGGGAACGGCCATTCCGTCCTCGCGTGCGTGCCATCGACTGCGGACTGGTTTCCGGACAATGCTGGATCAAGACGACTTTGCAGATCTTCAACGAAATAAGCATATCTCGCAATGATCCGCTCTTCATCATCTCTGATCCATTTCCAAGCGACCGGAGCAGCCTTTAAGTATCGATGTGTTGGTATCTCCGTCCGTTCGGTGGAACGAGTTGGCAAACAGCTTTCCAAGTCAGGAGCCGTCAACCGCGGGGTTGTGGGCGGCACCTTCGAAGCGCTGAAGAGAGTGGTGTAATCGTATGAAATGGAGTCGTCCTGTCGTTTCCCCCGTACCAGAAACAAGTGAGGGTTTTCCGCACCCCCCGCCGTAACCGACTTCACCGATTTGCTCTGAATGATCAGGAAATCGTCATTCAGAGAATGGTTCGTCAAAATGGATCTTACGTCTTCCATGCCCGTCTTCACCGCGAGTTCCGCCCGCAATGCGTCGAGATGGGAACGGGACGTCTTCCGCTCATTCGAAACAATGGCGAGAGCGCCAATTCCGAGAACCAGCAGCAACGTGACAATCATCAGAACCGCCGGTGTGACGAATGCTCCTTTCCACGGAAACGAAATTTGATCCCTAGAATTTTTCATAATGCCCGAATCGCATGGCTGTTTCGTAGAATTCAAGCTGCGGATGATCCGCCGCATCGGCGGGATTTCCTAACAAGCCGCCGGTTTGGTCCCAATCTTGGGGAGCGGCCAGTTTGGATGAGAGGTCGCGGCGGGCGATCGTCAGCCGGAGGATGATCCGATCGGGCGGACTGCCGGTAGCCGGGCTCCAGTCCTGCCATTTCCCTTTATCATCTCTCGTTTCTGGAACGGCCTCAAAAGCGAGCGCTCCGAAGGCGACGGGTTCATCGCGATCGCGAGGCACAAAAAGATCGACCACCTTGCCATTCTTCAAAGCTTGAAACGTTTCATCACTTTCACGGAAACCGCGCATCAGACATCTGACGGATCTCCCACCAAAGGTAAGATTTCGAACGTAATAATGAATCGCACAAAGATCGCCAATATGACCGGTTTCGGACTGAGCATCGGGAGACTGAAAGGCAAAAAATCCGATGCGATCTTGGGCCCAATCCGACGCGCTTCTCTCGTACCTCATGTCCGCCTGAAAGGTCGCCGACTGGAGATCGATTTTCAGTTGATCCAACGCCACACGGGCCTCGCGCTCGGCCAGCAGATCTCCGTTTAGCCTTTCATATCCTTTCCCGGTTTCTCCTAGAACTCCAGCGGCTAAGATCAGCAAGGCCATGCCAATGGACATGGAAATCATCATTTCTAATAACGTAAACCCAGCAGAGATATGGCGGATTTTTTTCATGGAATTCCGGTGTAAAAATCCAGTTTTCGGCGTTTTCCGGCAGGGGCTGTCGCCGGATACTCGACGGAAATTTTCAGACGACGTTTCGCAGTGGAGTCGTTTTCCGCGACGGTTTGAACGGTGATCGCGGCAAGATAGTGAATGCCTCGCGCCCCTCGTTGCTTCAGGCCCGCGTGGTAAATTTCCGGATCCATTTTTGCAACCGGTCCACCTCTGCGTGCGAAACCCAAGCAGACCGGCTCCGAGTCCGGTGGAAAATCCGCGATCCTTTGCGAACCGGTCAGCAGATTTTGCCGTCCTTCGCGAGCCGCGTAAATTTCCTCAAGGCATGCGGGAATGATCCGCGCACACCGGCTCTCCACTCGAGTGACCATTCCGCCTTCACCCGCTCTCACCAAACTCCCCAGCACCAGCGGCACCGCCAGCGCGAGCAAACTGATGCCGATCAGCATTTCAAGCAGTGAAATGCCGCGCGTCAGACCGGTTTGTCGGAGGGGAGAAATATTCATCAATTCAGTCGATAAGAACGCGCGAGAGTTCGGCCGATTCGGATGCGGGTTTCCGCTACGGATGGCTCGTCACCCTGGAAATGAAGCACCGGATTTTTGCGTTTGCCGCGGTAGCTTCCCTCTGCCAGACGAATCAGCACGGGATCGGAACCCACCGGCCAGTGGAGTCGACCGCGGGGTGTGAAGGCGAGAGCGTGCACTTCGATTTGAATTTCATCTTCGCCACGGAGGTATTTCAGAGTGATCGCTGGTTCATCCATCGCGTTGCGAATCGATTGCTCGTCGCCCCGAGCGAAAACGATGCCCGGTTCCACCGGTTGCCAACGCTGGAGCATCTCGACGGTGACGGCCATTTGACCGGTCTCCCATTCGATCACCCGGAAAATCCCCATGCTTGCCTCGTCGATTTCCGGCAGTTCCCCCGGTTCAAGAATCGCCAACAAAGCCACCGATCGCGAACTCGCTGCCGAAGACCGCCCACGCTCAACCAGACTTTCCAACAAATCCGTTGAGGTCTTCCTCGCATAAACTCCTGTATTTCTCAGCAATTGAAAACCGGAAACAAAAATCAGCGACACGATTGAAAGGACGATCGCCATTTCAATGAGCGTAAAGGCTGCCGAATGACGGCAAGATTTGCTCGCAATTTGACTCTTCACAGCGGGGGGCCTGCTAAGTTCGAGCGAACACTAGTAAATACCGGTCAGGGATGAAAGCACAAAATTCCATCCTGCCTCAACCCTTCCTCGGATCGACCGCGTCCAAACAAAAAAAGCCCCCGTGGGACACACGGAGGCTTTGAGATTAAAAAATTGCTGCGGACGATTTTTACCAAGTCTTCACATCATCGGCAGTGCCTTCGGTCTCGTCTGCACCCGGGCTGTAAACGGCAGCGGAGCGACCGTTGAGCGTGGTGGCCGTCGCGCCCGGAGTCTCCACCTGTTCATCGTAATCATAATCCAGAACGATGGTATAAGGATTTCCCCACGGATCATATAACGCCTCAACGTCACTGCCATCGGTCGAATAGATCAAACCGTCTTTGTCGTTTTTGCCCTCCTTGAGAGAAAGGTATTTGATCTTTTTCGGATTCGCCATGTCATCCGACTCATCTTCGGTGCCAAGCAGGATTTCGAGCAGATCTTTCGAATCGGTGGTAAGTTCCTCGTCTTCCGAAGCACTGCCCGACGGGTCAGGCAAATACCCGTAATCGTTTTTAAAGCTATTGATCGCCAGTTCTATCGCGGTGGCAGCAGCTTGCGCCTTCAGCTTTTTCGCACGGTTCACTGCAGCCGTGCCTGCGGAAAATCCAGCGGCGGCCAGGACGGCGATGATCGCAATCACGACCAGAAGCTCAATCAATGTAAATCCGCGTCTGTGACGCAACGAATGGGTTTTCATAATGACGACAGGTTTCAATTTAACAGGAAAGAATCTAGCACGAAATACGGAAAATCACGAGAGCTCTCGTATTTTTTCCCGATTACAACGTAAATACCTAATTCTCAGCCCTCCGTTCCACAATCTTTTTCTTCGTTCCGGAAACCTGCCGCCTCTCGTCAAAAACCATTTTAGATTCGCTAACCTTTGCCGTTGCGACAATCGAACGTAAGCGGCAAGGTTCCGTCATGTCCGGTGAAAATCTGCGGGTCGATCTGCTTCAAATCATGCGCGCGAGCGGCTATCAGCCGATGACGAAATCCGAACTCGCGCGGAAATTGAAAATCCCCGCCGACGGTCGCGTCGCGCTCCGCCAGACCTTGGAAGCGCTGGTCGCCGACGGAACGGTCACTGAAGCGAAAAAAGCCCGCTATCAAATCCGCGAACGGGCGAAAAACCGGTTGAGCGGCACCTTGAAATTCCATCCGAAAGGACACGCGTTTTTCTTTCCAGATCTCACCGATCCCCAAAACGTCGCAACCGGGTTGGACCTGGTCTCCCTTTCCCGCATCCAAATCGGGCGACGCGACACCGCGACTTCGCTCGACGGCGACCGCGTTCTCATCTCGCTGCAAGCCCCCAACCCCCGCCGCCCGTTCCGCACCCGCAGCGAAATGGATTCCACTCCCGATGAACCGCGCGGAAAGGTCGAGCAAGTCCTCGCCCGTCGCTCCGGAAGATTGGTCGGCACGTTTCAACAAAACGGCGAATACCGGTGGATCGATTGCGACGATAAAGCAATCGAAGGCAGCGTCGATCTCGTCGGCGACACCACCGCGCAACCGGGCCAGTTGGTCGTCGTCGATCTCGAAGATTGGACAGACCGGTCCGTCACGCCGCGCGGCCGCATCATCGAAGTTCTCGGTTGGCCCGGCGATCCGGGCGTCGACATCATTTCCGTGATCCACCGGTTCGGCCTTCGCACTTCTTTTCCGGACTCGGTCTTGGCCGAAGCCAGATCTGCACCGGAGGAACCCGAGCGCTCGGAAATCAAACGCCGCAAAGATTGGCGCGACAAGCTGGTCATCACCATCGATCCCGCCGATGCGAAAGATCATGACGATGCCATCTGGCTGGAAAAAACCAGCAAAGGTTGGACGCTCGCCGTGCACATCGCGGATGTTTCCCACTATGTAAAACCGGGCACCGAGCTCGATCGAGAAGCCAGCGAACGCGGCAACTCAACCTATCTGGTCGACCGCGTCTTACCCATGCTTCCCACGGAGCTCAGCAATGGCATTTGTTCGCTGAAACCTGATGTTGATCGCCTGACCAAATGCGCGCTGTTAGAAATTTCTTCGACCGGTGAAATCACCAAAGCGAAATTCATCGACGCCGTCATTCACAGTCGCGCCAAACTTTCCTACGAACAGGCCCAAGCCATTCTCGACGGAAAACCGGCTCCAAAAGGCTCAGATCCTGAGCTTGCCGATTTAGTCAAAGAAGGCTGGAAACTCGCCTCGGTGTTGAGACGTCGACGCTTCGAGCAAGGAGCGCTCGATCTGGAAATGCCGGAAATCAAAGTGAAACTGGATGAAAAAGGTCACGCGACCGTTGTCGATCCCGTCATCCACACCGAAAGCCACCAACTCGTCGAAGAATGCATGCTCGCCGCAAATGAAGCCGTGGCGAAAGTGCTGCGGGAAAAAATGAAACCGGCCATCTATCGGATTCACGAAGATCCCGATCCATCCCGGCTGCTGGATTACACGGAAACTGCCAAACTCCATGGGTATAAACCTGGCGACCTCACCAACCGGTCACATATCCAAAAACTGTTAGATATCTCAAAAGGCAGCCCGGAAGAACATGTCATCAAGCTGGGTTTACTAAAAAGCCTCAAGCGCGCCGCCTATTCCGCAGAACCCTTGGGACATTATGGATTGGCAAAAGGTGACTACTGCCACTTCACCAGCCCGATCCGCCGTTATGCCGACCTCGTCGTCCACCGTGCACTCCAGCCGCTTTTGGAAAACCCGCCAAAACCGGTCGATCGCACGCCTTCTCAGGCCGAGCTTCGCGAATTTTCCCGACACATCTCCGATACCGAACGCACCTCCGCGGAAGCCGAAAGCGAGACAAAACAGGTCAAACTGTTAGAATATCTCCAACATATCTCCAAATCCGACGAACCACCGATCTTCGATGGACTCATCACCGACGTCCGACCGATGGGACTGATGGTGGAAATTCCATCGATGGGTGTCCGCGGCGTCGTCAAACGTGAAGATCTCCCAGGAGGCCGCTGGCGTTTCGAAGCGCACCGCATGGCATGGGTTTCCTACGATGGCAAGATCGTGCAACTCGGCATGCGCCTTCCCCTGCGCGTTTCCTCCATCAACATGGAAAGACGTTTTGTCGATTTCACCATCGCCGGAAAACCGACCTCCGAAGGCACTCATAAAACTTCTGCTAAAACCGGTCGTCAGCAGCAGCAGCGCACGCCGATGAAGCACGGGAAATCTTCCGCCCCCGCGCCCACCGCGAGAAAATCCGCCAAACCGGTTGAACATAAATCCAGACCGGTCGAAGAAAAATCCACCGGTCGCTACGCCGCCCACCCGAAACCAAACTCACGCTCCGGTCGCTACGGAAACCCAGGCGAGTCCCAACAGGAAACACCGCCGTCTTATCCCACCGGAAAACGCAAGGGAGGCCCCAGCAAACCAAAGCGGCGAAAAAGAAAATAGTCGCTTAAACCGTCCGCAGATCTTGCTCCCCCCGAGCAAGATCTCAACGCCGCCGCGAAATGCGACACACCAGAATCACTCAAGCTCGCGCAGCTTGATGTCTTTCCAAGCGACTTGATAGGGACCGGTTCCTTTTTTGATCCCGTGAACTTGAAGGCCGATGAAACCTTTCGGATGGGTCGCAAAAATCTTCTCGTCCGTCAGATCTTCGATCAGTTCACCATTGGTCCAAACTCGGATCTGCGGGCCTTTCGCCCACATTTTGTAGTGATTCCATTCACCCTTTTTGAAAATCTGGTGAGGTTTCCGGCGTTCTTCGGGAGTCCGCCAGCCGCCGTCGAGACCTTCACCGTAAATATATCCGGCGACATTCTGGGTGATCTCTACCTGCGGACCATTTCCCCGCCCCGTCGGGCCATCCTTGGTTTGCGAGCGGATTTGCACCCCAGAATTGAGCTCAGGGTCGACTTTTACGTCGAATTCCATCTCAAAATCATCGTATTCCTTTTCGGTCGAAAGGAAGGAATTCGGACTCCCTTCGCTGGTCGTGCCGACAATCATTCCCTCCGAGGCGACGTAGTTGGCAGATCCGTTATTCCGTTGCCAGCCGGAGAGCGACTTCCCATCAAACAAAGGCGCTCATTCCTTTTCAGCAGCGAAGCCGGAAGCCGTGGTCAACGCCGAGATGGCCCATAAAGACAAGAATCGTTGGATTTTTATCATACCGTCGGTTTTACGCTCGGATTTCCATCCGGCTTTCACCCCTTGTGGAAAACCACGACCACTTGAGGCAAAGTCGTTATTCCCGGGTTTGACCTGGCCATTCCGCTTCCGTATACCTCCCCCACGCGCCATGATTCGTGAAATTGTTCAATACGGTGATCCCGTCCTCCGCCAACGCTGCCGTCCCGTAACCGAGGTCGATGCGGCGTTGGTCGAACTGGCCGCAGATATGCTCGAAACCATGCACGACGCGAATGGTGTCGGTCTCGCCGCACCGCAAATCGGCATCGATCTGCGCCTCGCCGTCATTGACGTTTCCCACGATCCTGAATGCATTTCTTATCTCATCGTCAACGGCCAACACGCCGAACTGGGTTCGATCATGCCTTTGATCTTCATCAATCCAGAGCTCGAATTCGGGCAGGAGAAGGAATTTGGCCTCGAAGGATGCCTGAGTATCCAAGGCATCCGCTCGGATGTCCGGCGGCCTGCTGAAGTGCGAGCAACCCTACCACAACTCGATGGTTCCGTGTTAGTCGTAGAAACGGACGGCCTGCTTGCCAGAGCCCTCCAACACGAAATCGACCATCTCAACGGCGTGCTTTTTGTCGACCGCTTGCCTGCGGCCGCGAAGGTGTCGATGAAAAACCGATTACGGAAACTCCTGGAAAATCAGGAATCCCGCTGATTTTTGTAGAGACTTTTTCCTTTCGATCGGCTTTATTTGGTCACAGAATCACTCTCCAGCCTTCTCCCCCGTTTACACCATGAGTAACACACGCGGCATCTTTGAAAGTTCAGCGAATCCCGAAGGGCAAAGCCCTTTTTCTGCGGTTTCCGATACGAACAGTCCCTTTATCCCAGCTCCTCGCACCGATTCTCCGTTCGCTGCGGTGGAGGATACGGACATCTCAAGATACGAGGACGGCGGAAAAATTTCCAAGCTGCCCGAGCGTCGTCGGATGGCGGATCATTCGCAGCACCCCGCTGACTCATCGGAAGGGTTTGGCTTCGACGCCCCACCACCATCGCTCGGTCCACTGCCTTTCCATCCGCTCGCAGCGTCCCCTTTCGTTCCGGTGCAGCCGTCCCGCCCTGCTCAGCAGGCGGCAAGACCCGCTCCATTCATCCCGGTGGAAAAAGCGCCAGCTCCAGCGCCCCAACCTCCGGCTTTCAATCCGCCCACTTGGCCGGTCGCTTCGGCAGCCCCTTCCCTTTCCCAGGCTCAGGCCCCGGCACCTGCCGCGCAGACACCGCCGCCCCAACCTGCTCCTCAAGAGCCGGAATCGAACTCGATCCGCCAGCTCGAACTTCGGGCCATCTTTGGATTGGATCGAGAAATGTCGGAGGAAGAAATTCTTCAGCGGGCACGCAGCCTTCCGGGTATCCGGCATTGTGCGCGGATCAGTTCACAGCATATGGCAACTATTGACGCCACCCGTCAGGTTTTGGCCAGCCTGGGCTTCAATTCCGGACCTCTGCATCTCTCTGTCGGCTCGATCCCCGTTGACTTCATCCGCGAAGGAAACGTCCTTCTCGCCATTCACACCGAAGGAAATTTCAGCCCCGGTGTTCGTGAGACGCTCATGCTGATGGCTCGCGAGTTGGGTCGTATGGCTTGATGTTTCTCAGCGATCCGGCGAAGCTGCCGCGTGGCTGAAATTTGGAAAGTTCGCGCCGATACCGGTGGCACGTTCACCGACGCGTGGGCGCTTTCGCCCTCGGGCCAAGAGCGCCGTTGCAAAGTTCTATCTGATGGCTCTCTCGTCTTCCGAATCGCCGACCGCAAGCCGACGAACTGGATCGATCTGGGAAAACCGCACGGTCTCGACGAGGCAAGCCTGATCGGTTTCGAAGCGGAAAACGCGGGCAAAGTCATTGCCGAAAGCAACAACGGGCGATGGCTGCAGCTTTCCCTGCCCCTGACTTCCGATCGTCTGGTCCTCCGAACCGGCGAGGAAGCACCGGTCGTAGCCGCGAGATTGTTAACCGGCACGCCCGTGGGAATCGCGCTGCCTCCCATGGATTTCCGAGTCGCCACGACGCGTGGTACCA
Organism: Akkermansiaceae bacterium UBA1315; assembly: GCA_002307065.1. GTDB lineage: Bacteria > Verrucomicrobiota > Verrucomicrobiia > Verrucomicrobiales > Akkermansiaceae > Luteolibacter. The sequence goes on from DBTN01000024.1 coordinate 21,781, forward strand.
ACGCGCTGCTGGAAAGAAAAGGTGCCAGGACCGTCTTGTTTGTGACGAAAGGTTTTGGCGATCTGTTAGAGATCCGCGATCAACGCCGCGCCGCGTTATTTTCCCTGAACCAACCGGTTGAGGAAACGTTGGTCGAAGGCGTCTGCGAAATCGCCGGGAGACTCGATGCACATGGAAACTTCATCGAAAAACCGGATGAAGCCTCTGTTCGATCCGCAGCAAAGGCATGGCTCGACCAAGGAATCGAAGTCGCAGCCGTCGCGATTTTACACGCATGGAAAAACCCGGAAATGGAAAACCGGATTGCGGCTTGGCTGCTCAATGAAGGATTTTCCCACGTCACCACCTCGTCCGGAGTGGCACCGGTCATCCGATTTTTACCCCGGCTCGAAACCGCCGTCGCCGATGCCTGGCTCGCGCCGATCATGCGGCAATTCACCGGTCGAGTCGCGGCGGCGATGGGCTCGGGCGAACCGTGGATGATGACCAGCGCCGGAGGACTGGTGGCGGCGTCGCGTTATCAACCGAAAGATTCGCTCCTTTCCGGCCCGGCTGGCGGTTTAGTCGGCGCGGCGGCGGTTGCTCGTGCCGCCGGTTTTCCGAAAGTTCTCACCTTCGACATGGGTGGCACCAGCACCGATGTGGCGCGAATCGATGGCCCATTCGCCTTTCGCTACGAACAGGAAATCGGACCGGCGCGGGTATTAGCTCCGGCTTTAAAAATCGAAACGGTGGCGGCGGGCGGAGGCTCGATCTGCCGCTGGCATTTGGGACGGTTGGAAGTCGGCCCGGAAAGCGCGGGATCCATTCCTGGGCCCGCCTGTTACGGACGCGGCGGACCTTTGACGGTGACCGATGTCAATCTGCTGCTCGGGCTGATGAATGCGGAGGGCGCGGGCATTCCGCTCGACGAAAAACCGGCGCGGGATGAATTGCGAAAGGTGATGGCGGCGATGAAAAACGACGGTGTCGATCCGGGAGAGGAGTTTGACTTGTTGACCGGATTGCGCTCGATCGCCGTCGAAAAAATGGCGGAAGCGATCCGAAGCGTTTCTTTGGCGGAAGGTCACGCGCCGGAAAACTTCGCGCTGTTCGCGTTCGGCGGCGCGGGTCCGCAACACGCGTGCGCCGTCGCGGAACGGCTTGGAATTTCCACGGTGCTCGTTCCGGGGGATGCCGGTTTGCTCAGCGCCTGGGGGCTGAACGAAGCCCGTCGGCAAGAACAAGAAGTCCGGCAGATTCTAAAACCGCTGCACGAAACCGGTTTGCAAAAAATCTGGAGCGAACTCGCGAACGCGGCGACCGAAAAACTCGGCATCCCCCGCCCGGCATTTCGGTGGCTCATTCAATTGCGATTGCTCGGGCAAGACACGCCGATCGATCTTGAGGCGACCGATTTTGATGAATCCGAAAGCGCGATCCGCCACCGGTTCGCCGAAGCCTACGAAACGCTTTACGGATACCTGCCCTCGCCCTCGCGAATCATCGAGTGTGTGACCTTGCGCGTCATCGCCGAGGAAGCGGCACCCCAAATGGTTTCCGAACAATTTGGCGAAGCCGAAACGACCGGCCCGAAAATTTTCCAAGACCGGTTCAGCACCTGCGTGCTACCGAACGGCTGGAGTTTGAGACGAGGAGACCAATCGACGCTTCTGTTAGAAAAACAGACGACGAACGATTCATCTTCCGCCCTTTCCGCGATGGATGGAGAAATCCGTGCCGCGCTTTTCCGCAGCCGCTTCGAAGGGCTGGTGACGGAAATGGGAACCTTGATTCGACGCACCGCACTTTCAGCCAATATCAAAGAGCGGCTGGATTATTCCTGCGCGCTGCTGGATCCGAACGGGAAACTGATCGTCAACGCGCCGCATGTTCCGGTCCACTTGGGCGCGCTGGGAGTCTGCGTCCGCGAAGTCGCGACCCGCCTCGACCTGCAACCGGGCGATGTCGCGGTGACGAACCACCCTGCGGCAGGTGGATCACATTTACCGGACGTCACGGTCATCGCCGCGGCGTTCGACGCGGAAGGGAAACGCATCGGCTACGTCGCCAATCGGGCACATCACGCGGAGATCGGCGGCATGGCGCCCGGCTCGATGCCCGCTGCGGCGCGCTGTCTCGCGGAAGAAGGTGTGGTGATTTCTCCCATGAAATGGATCGAAACCGGAGTGATGAAAACCGGTTTGATCGAGAGTTTATTACTAGAGGCACCGTATCCATCGCGTCGCCCTGCCGAAAATATCGCCGACCTCGAAGCGCAGGTCGCGTCAGTGGCGCATGGGGTGACCACTCTCGAATCCCTCGCGGCCGTCCACGGTGGCGATGTGGTCCGTGACGAAATGTCCGGCATTCTCAACCGTTCGGAAAAGCTGATGCGTGGTTTGCTTTCAGAAACTCAAAACGTCCGTTACTCGCGGGATGAAACTTTGGATGACGGAACAAAACTCGCCGTTTCTCTCAGCGTCCACGACGACCAGTTGACCGTGGATTTTACCGGTTCTGGAAACGTTCATCCAAGAAACCTCAATGCCACACCGGCAATCGTCCGCAGTGTTTTGTTATATGTTCTGAGACTTTGGTTGGATGAGGATGTGCCGCTGAATGAAGGTCTGTTAGAGCCGGTTGAGATCGTTTTACCCACCGGTTTCCTCAATCCGGAATTTCCCGAAGATCCACTGGATTGCCCTGCCGTCGTCGGTGGAAATGTCGAAACCAGCCAACGTCTCACCGACTTGCTTTTGGCAGCTCTCGGACTTTGCGCCCACGGGCCGGGAACGATGAACAACTTTCTTTTTGGAAACGACCGGTTTGGTTATTACGAAACGATTGCCGGTGGCGCGGGTGCCGGTCCGGGCTTCGACGGAAAAAGCAGCCGTCATGTCCACATGACGAACACCGCGATCACCGATCCGGAAATTCTGGAGCACCGGTTTCCCGTGCGTTTGCACCGGTTTGCAAAACGAACCGGTTCCGGCGGAACGGGCAAATATTCCGGCGGCGACGGCGTGATTCGCGAAATCGAATTTCTCGAACCGATGACCGTATCCTTTCTAACCGAACGCCGCCTCACCTGCCCCGAAGGCATGAACGGCGGAAGCAACGGAAAACCCGGATCTCAAACCCGCATCAAAATTTCCGGAGAATCCGAACCCTTACCTGGAGCCATCACCTACTCTGCCGAAGCCGGAGAACGCGTCATCATCGAAACTCCCGGCGGCGGCGGGTGGGAATATTAACTTCGTTAACCGTTCGCCTCGGAATCGAAAAAGGAGCGCGTTCATTCTGAACGCTATTTGAAAGGACATTCTGTCCGGCGGTTTTTCGACAGGATGTCGAAAAGGATAGTCGATAGCATATCGACGCTCCTGCCATTCCTTGAAACAAAACACCCCGGAACGCTTTCGCGGACCGGGGTGTTTGTTGAGTGGTTAGATCGCTAGCGGATCAAGCGGTGGCGACGTCTTCGTCTTCGTCGAAGATTTCGCGAGCGGGAAGGATCGGTTCTGGCTCCTCGACGGTGAATTCGAACTCCGACGTGCGGTGGTGATCGAATCCGGTTCCGGCAGGGATGAGGTGACCCATGATGACGTTTTCCTTGAAACCGGTAAGGAAGTCGATCCGGCCCAACGTCGCAGCTTCGGTAAGAACACGGGTGGTGTCTTGGAAGGATGCGGCGGAGATGAAGGAATCGGTTTCCAACGAGGCCTTGGTGATTCCGAGAAGAACCGGTTCGGCTTCGGCGGGTTTACCACCTTGTGCAAGGATGCGTGCATTCTCGCGTTTGAAGGCGGTGCGGTCGACTTGGTCGCCCCAGAGCCATCCGGTGCCATCGCTGTTTTCGGAGTCGCCCGGGTCGGTGATTTTCACCTTGCGGAGCATCTGACGAATGATGACCTCGATGTGCTTGTCGTTGATTTCCACGCCTTGGACGCGGTAAACGGACTGAACTTCGTTGACCAAGTGCTCCTGGAGTTCCTGAGCGCCGCAAGCCTCGAGGAGGTCTTCCGGAGAAACAGGGCCTTCGGTGATTTGGTCGCCGCGTTTCACTTGATCGCCGTCGGTGACGACGATGTGCTTGCCCATCGGGACAAGGTGATCGATTTGCTCGCCGGTTTCGGCGTGGGTGACGATGACCTTTTTCTTACCGCGGACGTTTCCACCGAAGGAAACTTCACCTTCGATTTTCGCGATGACGCAGGAATCTTTCGGCTTACGAGCTTCGAAAAGCTCGGCAACCCGTGGAAGACCACCGGTGATGTCCTTGGTGCGGGCGACTTTCCGCGGAGTTTTGGCGAGCTGGGTACCACCGGTGACCATTTCACCTTCCGTAACGGAAAGGTGGGCGCCGACGGGGATGGAGTAGCTAGCTTTCACTTCCTTGGTCTTTTCATCGATGATGACGACCTGCGGGTGGAGATCTTCCTTGTGCTCGGTGACGACCATTCCCTTCTTACCGGTTTCTTTGTCGGTTTCGTTGGTCACGGTGATGCCGGAGATCATGTCGCGGAATTCGACGCGACCGCCTTTTTCCGTAAGAATCGGCACGTTGTAAGGATCCCATGTCACGACGGTGTCGCCTTTTTTCACATCTTCGCCGTCTTTCACCGAAATGATGGAGCCGATGACGATGTTGTGGCTTTCGAGTTCAAGACCGCCTTTGTCGCGGATGGAAATGGTGCCGTTCTTGTTGAGGACGACCCAGTTGCCATCGGCCGATTGCACCGTGCGCATGTCTTTGTAGACGAGGCGTCCAGCGTTTTTCGTTTTGATGATCGGTTGTTTGAACGTCGCGGCAGCAACACCACCGACGTGGAACGTCCGCATGGTAAGCTGAGTGCCGGGCTCACCGATGGATTGGGCGGCGATGATGCCGACCGCTTCACCGATTTTGACTGGCAGACCGGTCGCGAGGTTGAGTCCGTAGCAGTTCGCACAGCAGCCGCGCTCGGCTTCGCAAGTGAGGACGGAACGGATTTTCAACTTCAGCACACCGATGCGTTCGATCGCGTTGGCTTGGATCTCGTTGATGACGTCGTCGACTTCCACGATGACCTTGCCGGTGACCGGGTCCTTGATTTGTTCACACGAAACACGGCCGTAGATCCGGGTTGGCAACGATGCGGATTCTTCATCGCCGTCGTAGATTGCTGCCACGGTGATGCCGTTGACGGTTCCGCAATCCTGTTGGGTGATGATGACATCTTGGGCAACGTCGACCAATTTCCGGGTCATGTAACCGGAGTCCGCCGTTTTCAAAGCGGTATCGGAGAGTCCCTTACGAGCACCGTGGGTCGAGATGAAGTATTCGAGCACCGACAGACCTTCACGGAAGTTCGAGATAATCGGGCGTTCGATAATTTCACCGGATGGCTTGGCCATCAGACCGCGCATACCACCGAGCTGTTTGATCTGGGATTTGTTACCCCGCGCACCGGAATCGACCATCATGAAGAGTGGTGATGCCTTTGCCTTGCCGTCGTTGAACTCGATCTTGCGATAGAGCGCGTTGGCGATGGTATCGGTCGCTTGGGTCCAGACGTCGACGACCTTCTGGTAGCGTTCGCCGTCGGTGATGACACCGTTGCGGTACTGTTTCGTGACCTTTTCGACTTCGGCGTAAGCGTTGGCGATGACTTCCTTTTTCTCCTCGGGGATGACCATGTCAACGATACCGATAGAGGTTCCGGAACGGGTCGCTTCGCGGAATCCGAGGCTCTTGAGATCGTCGAGAACTTCGACGGTCCGTGGCTTGCCGGAAACCTGATAGCAGCGCCAGATGATGTCACCGATCTGCTTCTTACCAACGTTGTTGTTGATGAAGCCCACGCCGGTCGGCCAGATTTCGTTGAAACGAACGCGGCCTGGAGTGGTTTCGATGATTTTTCCTTGGCGGAGTGCCTGCTCGAGTGGAGTGAGCTCTGCGCGATCCTTTTCGGAAAGTTCTTCACCTTTATAACCGAAGACCGTGTCCTTGCCGTAATCGGGGTTACGGATGCGGATCCACTGGTGGTATTCCACCTTGCGGGAAGCGATGGCGAATTCGACCTCGGAGGAGTTTTCGAAAAGAGGAAGATGCTCTTCTTTTTCGCGGTCCTTGGCGGTGCGGATCGGTGCCCAAGTGAGATAGTACGTTCCAAGAATGATATCCTGGGACGGGACGGTAATCGGACGGCCGGATGCGGGCGAGAAGATGTTGTTTGGCGCGAGCATCAACTGGCGGCACTCCATCTGCGCTTCGATCGAAAGCGGAACGTGAACGGCCATTTGGTCACCGTCGAAGTCCGCGTTGTAAGCGGTACAAACGAGCGGGTGAACGCGGATGGCTTCACCTTCGATGAGCTTCGGTTCGAAGGCCTGGATCGACAAACGGTGAAGAGTCGGAGCGCGGTTCAGAAGAATCGGGTGACCTTTCGTAACTTCGGCAAGGATGTCCCAAACTTCCGGGGTCTTGCGATCGATCATCTTCTTGGCCGAGCGCACGGTGTGGCAATAGCCAAGTTCCTTGAGGCGGCGGATGATAAATGGCTCGAACAAGGTAAGCGCCATCTTCTTCGGAAGACCGCACTGACCGAGCTTGAGATCGGGACCGACGACGATGACGGAACGACCGGAGTAGTCGACGCGTTTGCCGAGAAGGTTTTGACGGAAACGACCACCTTTACCTTTGAGCATGTCGCTCAAGGATTTCAGCGGGCGGTTGCCGGCACCGGTTACGGCGCGGCCGTGGCGACCGTTGTCGAAGAGAGCGTCGACCGCTTCCTGAAGCATCCGCTTTTCGTTCCGGATAATGACTTCCGGAGTCTTGAGGAGCAGCAGGTTCTTCAACCGGTTGTTCCGGTTGATCACGCGACGATAGAGGTCGTTCAAGTCGGAGGTGGCGAAACGTCCGCCTTCGAGTGGCACCAACGGACGAAGGTCCGGCGGGATCACAGGGAGAACGGTTTGGATCATCCACTCTGGGCGCGACTTGGATTTCGCGAAACCTTGGGTGATTTTGAGACGCTTCGAGAGCTTCTTCTTGTTCTGCTTGGACCGGGTGGTTTCAAGCTCGGCTTCGAGTTCCTTGGTGAGCTCGGCGAGGTCGGCTTGCTTGAGCAAATCCATGATCGCCTCGGCACCCATGCTGGCGCGGAACGAACCGTCGCCGTAGGTGTCTTCCGCCTCACGGATTTCCGATTCGGTCAAAAGCTGGCCGCGTTCCAAAGCGGTGTTACCCGGTTCGGTGACGACGTAGTCTTCATAATAAATGACGCGCTCCAATTGGCGGGCGCTCATGTCCAGCATCAGGCCGATGCGGGAAGGCATGCACTTGTAGAACCAAATGTGGGAAACCGGGACGGCAAGCTCGATGTGGCCCATGCGCTCGCGACGGACGCGGCTGAGAGTCACTTCGACGCCGCAACGATCGCAGATCACACCTTTGTGTTTGATCCGCTTGTATTTGCCGCAGGCGCACTCCCAATCGCGGGTCGGTCCGAAGATCCGCTCGCAAAAGAGACCGCCTTTTTCGGGTTTGAAAGTCCGGTAGTTGATGGTTTCCGGGTTTTTCACTTCGCCCTTGGACCAAGAGCGGATGACTTCGGGAGAAGCCACGGTGATCGAGACTTGATCGAAAGCCTCGGGGCGTTCGTCTACGCCAAATAGTTCGCGAAGGTTGTTATCGACACTCATAATTGAATAGGATGTTGGGTCTGGAATTAGGTTCGCGGCTCTGATCACAGGGTAAGATCATCAAGGGAGAAGTCATCCACGCTACCGGTGATCCCGGAACCGTGAGTGGAACCCTTACGACCTGGACGAACGTCAAGGCCGAGGGATTGCATTTCCTTGATGAGGACGTTGAAGGATTCGGGCGTGCCGGCTTCGAGGTTGTTATCGCCTTTGACGATTGCCTCGTAGATTCGGGTACGGCCTTGGACATCGTCGGATTTGACGGTGAGAAGTTCCTGAAGAGTGTAAGCGGCGCCGTAAGCTTCGAGCGCCCAAACTTCCATTTCCCCGAAACGCTGACCACCGTATTGCGCCTTACCACCGAGCGGCTGCTGGGTGACGAGCGAGTATGGACCCACGGCACGAGCGTGGATTTTGTCGGCAACCAAGTGACCGAGTTTCAGGATGTAAATCATTCCGACCACGACCGGGTTGTGGAATGCTTCACCGGTACGGCCGTCATAAAGGGTGGATTTACCACCGGTTGTGCCGTCTTTACCGTCGCCGATCCAGGTGTAACCGCGACCTTCCGGTTCATCAGGGCGGCGGGCACGAAGCTCACCGTTGTCACCGATGAAATTCACACCGTCGACCTTCTTGGCCTTGGACATGAAATCCCAGATGACGTCTTCCTTGATGCCGTCGAAAATCGGAGTGGCAACCTTGAAGCCGAGGGCTTTGGCGGCAACGCCGAGGTGAGTTTCCAAAACCTGACCGACGTTCATCCGCGATGGCACGCCGAGTGGGTTAAGGCAGATATCAACCGGTGTTCCGTCGTGAAGGAATGGCATGTCTTCTTCAGGAACGATGGTGGCAACAACCCCTTTGTTTCCGTGACGACCGGCCATTTTATCACCGACGGAGAGTTTCCGTTTGGCGGCGATGAAGACTTTCACTTCCTTGATGACGCCTGGATCGACTTCGTCGCCAGATTCCAAGGAGTCCAGTTTGCGTTCGCGCTCGGTGTCGAGTTCTTGGAAACGACCTTCGAAGGAGCCGATGATTTCCAGGATCTTGTTACGGATCGGGGAAGGATCGATTTCGATGTGGTCGTGGACCGATGCAAGTTTGCGGAGCAGGGTCTTGGTGATCTTACGGTTCGCCGGGATGATGATTTCACCGGTTTGCGCATTCACCACGTCGAGCGGGATTTTTTCGCCAAGGAGGATGTCCGAAAGACGCTCAGTGAGGTCGTCGGTCAGCTTGTCGGCTTTTTTCTTGTGCTCGTCGTTGATCTTTTTGAGCTGTTTCTTGAGTTCGACCGGATCGATCTTGTTCTCGCGTTTTTTGGCGAAGCCGTGTGAGGAAACACGAACGTCTTGGACGATGCCGACGCAGCCGGATGGGACGCGAAGGGAAGTGTCTTTCACGTCTGCGGCCTTTTCACCGAAGATCGCGCGGAGGAGGCGTTCTTCCGGAGCAAGTTCGGTTTCGGATTTCGGAGTGATTTTTCCGACAAGAATGTCACCCGGTTTGACTTCCGCACCGATGCGGATGATGCCATCGTGGTCAAGGTTGCGGAGAGCGTCTTCACCGACGTTTGGAATATCGCGAGTGATTTCTTCTGGTCCGAGCTTGGTGTCACGCGCGGCAACATCGAATTCGGAAATGTGGATCGAGGTGTAGACATCGTCTTTCACCACACGTTCGGAGATGACGATGGCATCCTCGAAGTTGTAACCGTTCCAAGGCATGAAGGCGACGAGGACGTTACGACCGATGGCGAGTTCGCCGTCTTCGGTGTTCGGTCCGTCGGCGAGGACTTGGCCTTTTTTGATTTTTTGACCCAGCTTAACGATCGGCTTCTGGTTGATGCAGGTGCCGGCGTTGGAGCGCATGAACTTGCGCAGCGGGTAAGCCATGATGCCTTTTTCGACATTGGTGCGAACGGATTCCGCATCGCTGAGGAATTTTTCGTCCGAAACCGGGAGCTTACCATCGGGGGTGGTGACGATGATTTCGGCCGTCGCGGCGGCGACGATGCCGTCCGCTTCGGAAACGACCACGGCGCGGGAGTCGCGGGCAGCTTTGCCTTCGAGACCGGTTCCGACGAGCGGAGACTCGGAAACGAGAAGCGGCACGCCTTGGCGCTGCATGTTCGAACCCAT
>DBTN01000048.1:0-39552 GCA_002307065.1 Akkermansiaceae bacterium UBA1315
GCCGATGGCGGTGAAGGTGGCGATGGCGGTGACGGCGGAACGGGCGGTGCCGGAGGAAACGGGGGAGCTGGAGGAGACGGTGGCGTCGGCGGTGACGGTGGCGCGGGATCTTCAGGAGAACAAGGAGGCTCAGGTGGTACCGGCGGAAACGGAGGAACGGGCGGAACGGGTGCGCAAGGTGGCACCGGCGGAGTCGGTGGAACCGGTGGTACGGGCGGCACGGGGGGGACCGGTGGCACCGGCGGCGAAGGCGGTGACGGCAGCGATGGGGGAGACGGTGGAAATGGCGGAGACGGTGCAAAAGGCGGCGATGGTGGCGACGCCAATGGCGGAACCGGTGGTGCAGGTGTCGCAGGAAATCCCGGCGGCGACGGCGGAAGTGGTGGCACCGGCGGTGATGGTGGAAATGGTGGTAACGGATCGAACGGTGGAGTGGGCGGAGACGGCGGAATCGCAGGCGACGGAGCAGACGGCACCGATGGCGGAAACGGCGGTGACGGCGGAACCGGCGGTGCTGCCGGAGATGGCGGCGACGGCGGAACAGGAGGTGTCGGTGGAACCGGTGGCATCGGCGGCTTGGGAGGCACGGGTGGTCTCGGCGGCACGGGTGGCCGAGGTGGCGACAGCGGACGCGGCGGAAATGGCGGCGACGGTGGTGATGGCGGCGACGGCGGATCGGGCGGTGCGGGAGGCATCGGCGGCGATGGCGGTGTCGGCGGAGATGGTGGTGACGGCGGTGACGCAGGAAATGGTGGCGACGGCGGCGATGGTGGAAATGGCGGCACCGGTGGTGTCGGCGTGACTCTTGCGAAAGGAGCCGTCCTCACCAACTATGGAACGATTTCAGGAGGTGTCGGCGGTGCAGCCGGTCTCGGTGCGGCAGGCGGTGACTCCGGTGCGGCAGGTGTCGGCGGAGCTGCTGGAAGCGGAGGCGTGGCGGGAACGGGCGGCGCGGGCGGCATCGGAGGGGCGGCCGGTGATGCGGGCCTTGGCGGTCTCGCCGGTGCGGGGGGAGAAGTGGGCGCGGGCGGATTTGGTGGAGCCGGCGGCATTGGCGGCGCAGGAGGAACTGGTGGCTCGGGCGGTCAAGGCGGCCAAGGCGGAACCGGTGGCCTACCCGGAACTCCCGGAACCGGTGGTCAAGGCGGCACGACGGGTACAGGGGGACTCGCTGGAACCGGCGGCACCGCAAACGGTGGAAAAGGCGGCGCGGCCGGTGCGGGTGGAACAGGTGGTTCAGGCGGAGCGGGAGATCCTCCAGGAGAAGATGGCGAAGATGGTTCTGCCGGAAATCCCGGCGCAGATGGCGATTCAGGCATTGCTGGCACTGATGGCACGCCCGGAAATGATGGGGCCCTTGCCGGAGTCGATGGTGACGATGGCGCGACCGGGCAAGTCGGTGCGACCGGTGACCAAGGCCAAACGGGTGCTCAAGGTGCGTCCGGAGCCAACGGCGCAACCGGTGAAATGGGTCAAACCGGTGAGTCTGGAACTCAGCTTGGCTCGGGTGTTGCTGGAAATGACGGAGTTGCTGGAAATGACGGCCAAGACGGAGCGACGGGAGCGGACGGCGTGACCGCAAGTGCCGGAACCGCAGGCGGATCCGGAGCGGCAGGTGTCGCCGGAAGCAACGGAACCGACGGTTCGGGTGGCGAAGGTGCCGCAGCGGTCGTCGGATCGGGAAATACCACGGTGATCAATGATGGAACGCTTTCCGGCGGTTGGTCGGCGGATGGGTTGCGACAAGCCAACGCGGTCGAATTCACCGGCGGCGGAAACCTTTTGGAACTTCACAGCAATTCGATCATCGAAGGCAACGCAGTCGCGGTTCAGGATGACGAAAGCCAGGAAGATACGTTGGCACTCGGTGGCGACGCGGATGGAACTTTCGACGTGGGCCTCATCGGCACTCAATACATCGGTTTCACCCAAATCGATAAAACCGGTATCAGCACATGGACCGTCGATGGACAGACGACGGAGGTCGCTCCTTGGACGGTGAAAGAGGGAACTTTGATCCTCGGCAGCACGGCGGAATCGGACACCTCCATCGCGGGTGACATGTCCGTCGATCTGGAAGGAACATTGTCCGGTTATGGAACCGTCGGCGGTAATTTAACCAACGGCGGCACAATTTCTCCCGGAGCCGGAACTGGTAGCATCGGTACTCTCACGGTGGAAGGCGACTACACGCAGAGCTCCGATGGAATCCTTGAGGTCGATGCGGATCAGACGACCGGGTTGGCGGATAAAATCGATGTTAGCGGAACTGCCGCTCTTGATGGAAGTGTCCACGTCATCGCCCAAAGCGATACTGCTTGGTACAGCGAGCACGTCATTGTCGAAGCGGATGAAGGAGTGACCGGAACGTTCGACAATGTGACGGACAATCTCACCAATATTGATACTTCGATCACCTATAATCCGAATACTGCGGTCATCGGACTGATGCGAAATGATGTGGTTTTCCAAGAGGAAGTTGCTGATCTAACCGATAACCAAGATTCGACCGCGGGCGCGATTGACGAGCTTCCGGAAGGATCGATTTACAAAGCTATCGTAAAAGACGGAGAAGGAAACGCTGCCCATAACTTCGACCTTCTTTCCGGAGAAATCCATGCCGATACCGCTTCGGCGTTGCTCACGACGGAACGGGTCAGCCGTGGCATCATGTCGGATAATATGCGCAACCGGGTGCGCGATTCCCGCGATCAAGGGTCCTCCGCTTCGTCCACTCCCGCTCCGACTTATACCGACAGCAAATCGCCCATCCCGGATGCGGTCGTTTCGAAGGAGCCGTATCAAAGCCATTTCGCCCTCTGGGGAGAGGTGGTCGCGGATGACCTCACCCTTAAGAGCGATGGCAACGCCGGAAAAACCGAACAAGATCTCGCCGGTGTATTTGTCGGCGGAAACGTCATGCTCGGTGGCGGTTGGCAAGCGGGTGCTGCCTATGGTCACACTGAGGCGGAAGTCGATGTGCGTGACCGCGATTCCAGCGCGGACATCGAAAACAATACGCTCGGTCTAACCGTTGGTAAGTCATTCGAAACCGGTAACGACAACGCGATCAATTTCCTCCTCGGCGGCACTTACACCCGCAGCGGCGTGGAAACCAAACGTGACGTCGAGATCGGTGCCATCCAGGAAACTCTCGCCTCGGAGTATGATGTCGATACGGTGCAGCTCTTTACCGAAGTAGCCTACGAAATGAGACTCAGAAACCGCAGCATCCTCGAGCCCTACGTTGGCCTGGGCTGGAGATCGCTCAGCGGGGACGACTATCAGGAAAAAGGCGGCACCACCGCGCTCAGCGGCGAAGGTTTCGAACTCGATCAAATCAACACCACGGTCGGCATTCGCTTCCGCCAAGGATTCGATATTGGCAGCTTGCCAGCGTGGGTCCAAGTCGGGGCGGGTTGGGAGCATAGCTTTGGCGATACCGAAGGAGTCGCGGTCCACCGGTTTGATGGCGGAAATGAGTTCCGAGTCACGGGTGCGCCGCTCGATCGTGATGCGGGAATCCTCGATCTGAGCTTCGGGGTTCACCTCACTGAATCGCTCAGCCTGAGCACTTCGTATATCGGTCGTTTCTCTGAAAACAATCGCGAGAACACCTACCGTCTCGGCTTGAACTGGAAGTTCTAAAAAGCTAAAGAAGTCCGGGGCGTTTCGACGTCCCGGACCGCTTCATTTCCCCCCGATCTTATGAAACCTTTTGTTAGTCTTATCCTGCTGGGAGCGACGTCTTTTCTCATTTCCTGCGAGCAGAAAAATTCGTCCACCAAGGAAACAGAAACGCCCAAAATTTCGGCACAATCCGTCAGCGAGACCGAGGCGGATTTTACGCCCTGGATGAGCCGTGCCGAGTTGCAGTTTTTTCAGGAAAACAATCCGGCGGATCACTATTTCGCGCAAGTCGAAGGCCGCAACCATGGGGGGCGTTTGGAATATCGGGCGCTGAACAAGCTTTTCCCTGCGGACGATTATGATCAGTGGGGAGTCTTTTGGGGCATCACCGAAACGGAACTTTTTGATTGGGAACTGCGATTGCTGAAAGGTGGGTTCTCCCGATCATACAGCCAGTTTTTCGCCGACCCGACCGGAAAAATTTTGCATCAAATCGTTTGGCTGAAACCGAAAGGGCACACGGGTGAATCTTCCGAACCGGTCGAGACGGTGGTGGGGGAACGGGAGGTCGCCCGACTGTCAAAAGAGGCTTGGGAACGTTCTCGTTCGGAGCGCCAACCCGAACCGGTCGAAAATCCGCCGACGGAATTGGCCGTCGAAGTTGCTTCGGAAGTTCCTCCTCCAACCGAACCTCCGGTTCCCGAAAAAGCGGCGAGTCCCGTGATCGAAAAAGTCGAACCCTCTCCCAAAACTTCGGGGCCAACGTATATCGTGAAAGCTGGCGATACCTTGGGCAAGATCGCCAAGAATCAGAAAGTTTCGTTAGAAAATCTCAAAACCGCGAACCATCTCAAAAGCGATCTCGTTCGCATCGGACAAAAACTGGTGATTCCGAAATGACCGGCTCACTCGCGATTTTTGGAGTCCATGCTGATGGTGACCGGTCCGTCATTGATCAGTGAAATGCGCATGTCCGCCCCGAAAACTCCGCGTCCGACCGGCTTTCCAAGTTCTTTTTCCAGAGCAATACAGAACCGGTCATAAAGCGGTTTCGAAATCGTTGGAGCCGCCGCGCGGAGAAACGATGGCCGATTCCCTTTTTTTGTCGAAGCATGCAGTGTGAATTGGCTGACGGCGATGATCCCACCGTCGATGTCCTGCACGGAGCGGTTCATTTTTCCGTCATCGTCTGCAAAAATCCGCATGCGAACGATCTTCGGGGCGAGCCAGTCGATGTCTTCCATTCCATCGCCCTCTTCCACACCGACGAGGATCAACAGTCCGGTACCGATTTCTGAAACGACTTTTTTGTCGATTGTTACCGATGCTTGAAGCACTCGCTGAAGAATCACTCGCATGGTCGATTTTCGGAATTTCCTGACCGGTTGCAAGATTGACTCTCAGATCATCGCGAAATTGTTCACGGCTATTCACCGGTTATTCACAAAGCTGAATTCACATTCTATCACCCGGTTGTTGACCGGTTATTCACAAATCAAGCGGATCAAAAAGTTGTTCACAGCTATCCCCATTGACGAAAGGTTGGGGAATTTGCCACGATCAGGTTCTCCATGGCCGCCGAAACCAAAACCGCACCCGCAACGAATAAACCCGCCGCTCTTCAACAAGGAGCGACGGCCGTCGATGATGTGACCCGCGCGCTGCCCCATGCGCTGGGTCCGGAGAAAAGTTTGCTTTCCTCCATGTTGCAGGACCCGCAGGAGTACATCGGTGTCGCGATTGAGGAGAAGCTGACCAAGGACCATTTTTACCTGCCGTCGCATTCGACGCTTTTTGGATTTTTGATCGAGCTGTTCGAAGCGGGTAGCGAAGTGGAACTGGTGTCTTTGGTCCAGCGTTTGCTCGACCGTGGTCTGTTAGATCGGGTGGGCGGGCCTTCCGCGTTGACGGATCTTTACACCTACGCGCCGAGTCCCGGGCATTTCCGGCACCATTTGCAGCACGTCAAAGACAAGTTCGTGCTGCGATCGATCATTCAAAATTCGAACGAAGCGATCGCACAAGCTTACGATGCTCCGGATGAAGTGGCGGCTTTGTTGGATTCGGTCGAAGCGAGTGTGCTGGCGATTCGCGAAGGCTCGGAGACAAACAAGGCGCCAACGATCAAACAATCGGTCAACGAGGTGATCGAAAAATTTCAAGCACTGCTCGCGGGTGAGCAAGGCGCGCAGGGAATATCGACCGGTTTTTCCGAACTCGATCGGATGTGCAGTGGCATGAAACCCGGAGAAATGTTCGTCGTGGCGGCCCGTCCCTCGATGGGAAAAACCTCGTTCATGATGAATATCGTCGAGCACATTTGTATGGATCAGGGAAAACCCTCGATGGTGTTTTCCTGCGAAATGAGCGCGTTTCAGATCGTGCAGCGTTTGGTGTTTTCCCGTTCAAAATTTGCGATGAGTCAGCTTTCGCGCGGTTACACCCCAACCAAAGGCGACCTGCAGCGCATCCAACGGGCGGCGATGGAAACGGCGAGCTCTAAACTTTTCATCGACGATACCGCCGGCATTTCCATCAACGAATTGCGGGCGAAAGCGCGTCGGAAAAAACGCGACGAAGACATCCAGTTCATCGCGATCGACTATTTGCAGTTGATGAAATCCCGCACCAAGCAGGCTGAAAATTCGCGTGAACGGGAAATCGCCGAAATTTCCGCGGGGATCAAGGGATTGGCAAAAGAGCTGTCGATCCCGATCTTGATTCTCGCCCAGCTCAACCGGGGTCCGGAAAGCCGCAGCGGAAAAAGTCTGGGGGTTCCCCGGATGTCGGATTTGCGGGAATCCGGTGCGATCGAGCAGGACGCCGACATGGTTGGCTTGCTTTACCGGACCGCCTACTACGCCGAAAGCGAAGAGGAGAAAGAAGCCGAAGCAGGCAAAGCTGAACTGGTTTTGGCAAAAAACCGGAACGGCGAAACCGGTCACATTCCGCTTACCTTCATCGCCGATCTCATGCGCTTCGAAACCGGTGCCCCGGCAACCGGTTTGGACGAGTGATCGTCTAATTGCTCTTCGCCCGGACTCTTTCCAATAGGTCAGGATCTGCTTCAAGCGCGTCGGCGACGGCGCGGATGACATTTAAAGTCGGGCGGGAAACGTGGTGCTCCATGCCTTCAACATCGTGGTAGATCGTTTCCTCATCGATTCCGAAAAGCCGGAGAAATCGGGTGAGCGTTTCGTGACGCTCGACGATGGCGCGGGCGATGCGGTGGCCGTCTTCGGTCAGAACAGTGCCCCGGTATTTTTCGTGTTTCACCAGGCCTTCGGCATCAAGTCGCTGCAGCATGTTGGTGACGCTGGCTTGGGAGATCGAAAGGTTTTTTGAAATATCGACGGCGCGGGCGTAACCTTTCGCCTCGATCAGATGGAGAATCTGTTCGAGGTAATCGTCCATGGCGACGGAGCCGCTGGTGCGCCGGGGTGTTTGGGTCATGGGAAACGGAAAACTAGGGGAATTGGCGGGAAAGGGGAAGCACGGTTTTGTCAAACCGGTTAGGGGCGGCGCAGGCGATGCCAAGCGGATGTGTCGGGATGCAGCAAGGTTTCAACCGGTTCGGCGGCGAGTTGAAACGTTTCAATGAGGTCGGCGAGCACAACTAGCGAGGCGACGGAATCGAATAGAGCGTCGTGCCAATTTTTCGAGGGAACGAGCGATTGAATGGTTTCTGTTAGATTTCGAGCTTCGCAAAGGGCTCCGAGCGAGTGCGAGGAAAGCTCCGGCCAAGCGGCGCGGCTGAGATGCAGCGTGTCGATCCATGGTCCGAAACCGTGACCGGGGAAGGCTCGAAGAAATCGTTTTTCGGTGCCCTTTCCGTGAGCAACGATGATCGCGCCGCTGAGACCGGTTTTGATTTCCGGCCAGAGCGAAAGAAGCGATGGAGCATCGGTAAGTTCGGCGGAGGAAATGCCGTGGACTTTTTGAGCGGACCAATGAATCGGTTGATCGGTGTAAAGATAGGAAACAAAGGGGTTTTGGTGGCCGTGATTGACGGACCAAGTCGCGAGTCCGATCTGAACCGGGCTGTCATTCATGCCACGCGCCGCGCCCGCCGATTCGAAATCGATGGCCGTGAAACGGGTTTGGTGGATGAGCATGTGGATCAGATTAGAGGTTTATCCATTATCAGAAAGTGCGAGATTTAGAAATATCGAAGTAGAGTAGAGGAGTAAAAACGGGTGATATTCGCAAAGTTCGGAAAGCGATGAGAGGTGGTAGCGTCTGTGATTCAGATCATAGTGAGAATGCTTGACATGCCCTCATTATCAATAATTGCAAAATGCAATGTTGTGTATTGCGCGAAATGGCAATTTAATCAATGTTTCATCCATGGCGAAAACCATTGTACCCCAGCGGATGAAAAAACAGAACGTCTCCTTCTTAAAGTCTGCCCTTAGTATGCGGATTTTTTGTAGGAAAATATCGAATTTAAATATAACTAAATGCATTTCTGTTCTGCTTTTTGTAATTTGTGTTCCTCTTTCAAGCTGTGCCAGTAGTAGAGTCGATCAAACGGTTCGCACAATGTCAGGAAGGGGAGGAAGTCTCTATTCGCCCAGCCATTATCTTACGCCAGATAGGAATAAAGAACTTCAAGAGATTTCTGCTGAATTGGGTGAACCCCTGACACCCAGAGGAAAGGCATTCGTTTATTCGGCGATCTTCGATATAAATAAATCTTATGGCGAATATATCGATGTTCTGACCGCTGGCCGTGCAAGCGTAAACGTTTTTTATGATTCGTTGAATCTCGGACTCACTGGCGCTGCAACGGCCTTAAATCCAGTCGGTACGAAAACTATACTTGCTGGTTTATCCACATTTTTCCAGGGGCAGAAGGCATCGGTAGATAAAAATATTTTTGATGACAAAGCTATTTTTGCGCTCAGCTCTATCATGGAGGTGAGACGTTCGCAGACATTGACAACCATATCCACCAAGCTCAAAGCAGACAATAATTATAATTTAGGGGAAGCATTGATGGATTTGGATAGTCTTTATAAAGCGGGGTCATTGCAAACAGCTCTTCAGGCGGCATTCCTAAATCAACCTGCTGTGAGCCACTCAGGTACAACCGCTCCTCCTGAGTTGGACGAAAGAGTGGTTCCTTCGGTAGGGGATGGGCCATTACTGCCTTCGACAGTCACACCTGTAGAATGACTGTGTAGTGTGATCGGAGTTCTCAGAATGCACCATTGAATTTTCGACCGATCCAGAAAATCGCGAGAAGTAAAATGAGCGTGCTGATCGTGAGCCAGTGCGACCAGAGGGGTATCCGGTTTTCGAGCGGGCGCGGCTCGGGGAGGGCGGTGATTTCGTTGATGAGATCGGCGAGTTGATCCGGTTGGATGGTGCGGCCTTTGGAGACTTTTGCCATTTCTTCGAGGACCTCCGGGCGCGCGGGTTGACCGGTTTTTTCGATCTCGACGCCTTGGGCGAGGATGGTGGTTTCGACCGGTTTGTCTTCGGCACCGGTTGCCGCTGCGCGGACTTTCCAAGCTCCGGGAAGATCGACCTTGAAACGACCGGTATACGCTCCCCATGCGCTGTCGTTTTTTTGGAGTTCGATGCGTTGGGTGCGGCCATCGGGAGCTGTTAGATCGACCGAAACTGTTCCTTCTTTGAGCGGGGCACCGTTTGGATCGAAGGCGTTGGCATTGAGAGTCACCGTCGCGCCGGGTTCGGGGCGTTCGGGGGTGAAGAAAAGCCGGACACGCTGACCGGCAGCCATGTTTCGCTGATAGGACATCCAGCGGGCGACCTGGCCCCAAAACCGGTAGTGATAGAGATCCTCGACGCCGCGACGCCAGCGCCATGCGGAATCGATGCCCATAAAGAGAACTTTGCCATTCCCGGCGGTTTTCGTGACGAGCAATGGGATGGGTCCGAAGGGTCCGCGACGATTGCCGTGGACGGCGAGAACTTCGGTGCCGCCCTTGGCGCGGATGACGGGCGCGTGCCAGAAAAAACCGGGGAGATGCCGCCAGATTTCCGGGTTTTCGTCTTCGTTGTCGCCGAGCATCGTGAGCAATGACGCGCGGCCTTCGCTGGTGAGATTGAGCGGCGCGGCAATCGTTTCGGTGAATCCGGTTTTGCGGGATTCATCGAGCGTGACCGGTATCAGATCGGCGAGATCACTGTCGAGAAGCGTGGCTTGATTGCCTTGAGGGCCGGGTAGGAAAACGACTCCGGAGGCCTGGTTTTCGACCAGCCCTCGGATGAGCGTGCATTGTTCTTTGGTGAGTTGATCCGTTGCGACACCGACGTCGCCGAGGAAGATGACATCAAATTTCGCGAGTTCTTCGAGCTTGGAAGGGAACTCGGGGATGTAGTTTTTCCCCGCTGCGGGTCCGAGTTGGGGGTGAAGCAATAGACAGGAAAGTTCGACCCCGGGATCGCGGGTGAGGGCGTTGTGGAGAAACCGGTATTCCCAACGGGGAAGCGTTTCGACAATCAGGATACGGATTTTTTCGGGTTTGCCGGCGATGGTGAACTGCCGGCCGTTGTTGCTGGCGACCCGTTCGCCATCGGCAACCGGTATGGAAATTTCGAGGGTGGAGGATCCTTCTTTTTCGAGACGCCAGAGAATTGATTCATAGGTATCCGCATTCGGAGGAAGTACGATGTCCTTCGTACGTTCCCGACCGGTTTCATCGCGAATGCGGACGATGGTGCGAACTTGGCGATCGAGGGAGGAGCGGATGGTGAAAGGGATCTGCACATTTTCACCGACGATGCCATAGGTCGGAGCGGTGACGGTCAGTAGATCGAGATCGGGCAGGCGAACCTTGCTGCCGACGGGGATTGGGAAAAGTGGGATTCCGCGAAGCCGCATTTTTTGCGCGGCGGCCACTGGCGGTTGGCCGAGGTTATAATCGCCATCGCTTAACAGGACGACGGCTCGGAGATTGTTTTGTTTTTCTAACAGCTCGGAGATTGGCGTTTCGAGATCGGTGCCGGAAAGATTCGCGTTTTCCGGGTTGGGGGTGGCGAAAGGAAGGGTGATGACTTCGTTGGCGCCGTTTGCGAGGAGAGGCTGCCAGAGATCGGAGGCGAGCGATTTTTTCACCCAATCGGCGCGGGAGACGACTTCACCGGTTTGTGAAAGCGGCGGCGGAAGTACGGCGTCCACCGTAGTCATCGATTTTGAATCGTCCCATAAAATGGCGATCGTTGGTTTGGTGTCCGGGTGAACGGTCGTCCGCCACTCGGGTTGCCAGAGGAGGATGACGACGGCGGCGGTGATGAGAAATCGCAGTGCTTCGAGCAAACCGGTTCGTGTGCGATGGGGGCTGCGTTTCCACGAAATGATGCACAGCAACGCGACCAAACCCAGGGCGAGGATGCCGAGTGCGAGCGTGATGGGTGTTGGTGAAAGGTGAAGCAAGGAAGAGAGATGTCAGAGGCGAGAATCCAGAATCAAGAGGCGGACTTTAATTTGGAATTTTTTCGGAGCGAAACCGGTTGAGTTGATTTTTTCGGCAGGCAAAGGGCGGCTTCGGCGATGAGGAAGAAGAGGACGGCAATGAGGAAGGTACGCCAGATGTCGCGGGAAAGAGAAGGTTCGCTTGCTTGGCCAGCTTGGTCGAGGAGGGTGTAGTTGGTGTTTTCGAGAACGGCGTCGAGCGATTCGCGGCTGAGGATTTCAGGGGTGTCTTCTTCAGGCGGGCGGTTGAGGGCGAGGACGCGGGTCCCGAAACGGAAGACGCCGGATTCAAAAGCGATGTTTGCAGGATCGGCGGCGCCGAAGTCGTCGATGCGGCTGCGGGTTTCGCCGGGAAGTGGCTGGGCGAGATCGGTGCCGACGGTTGCGAGGTGGGACGCCTCAAATCGATCGGCTCCTGCGGTGAGGATGCGCTGGACGACCGGCAACAAAACATCCGCGTCGCCGAGATTTGACCAGGTGTAATCGGGGAGGGAACCGAGAAACCAAGCGGTGCCGCGCTCGACGATTTTTCGGGAAAGAAAGGGTTCCCCGTCTTCCCAGCGGGCGAGGACGGCGGCATCACCGAGGGGAACCTGGCGGCGGATGGCTTTAAAACGCTCGGCGGGAATGGGCGTGCCGTCGATTCCGTCGCGGAGCGGGCCGTCGCTGTGATTCCAATCCTGGAGGATGAGGAATTTTCCGGCTGCGGCTTCGGTGGCGGCTGACCATTTGAGATCGAGAAAGGGCGTGGTGGATGTTTCGCCGGGCGGAAGGAAAAGGATGTGACCTCCGTTTTCGAGAAACCGGGTCAGCAGATCGGCAGTAGGACCGTTAGGAAAAGGAGCGGCCCAAAAAATCGCGGCGGTGTCACCGGTCTGAAACGTTGCGGCCTGGGCGGGATCGATGCGTTCCGTCGATTGGTTGCTGAAACCGGGCGGCGCGGCGGCGAGAGCGAGGTAATCGGCGGCTTCACCGGTGGGGGCAACGATGAGAGATTTGACCGGTCGGGCGGGGCCGTAGGCGAAAAACGCGGCGTTGTCGCGAGGATTTCCATCGGCGGGAATCGAGAGCCAGCCGTGACCCGTTTCGCTGTCGGGCGGGAGAATGATCCGTTTTTGAAAACGGAGAGATTGGCCCGGCAGGTTGAGTGTTTCGGTGGTGCGGGTGCCGTTGAGTTGGGTAGTCAGCGGGATGCTGGCAATACCGCGGGCGTCTTCGGCACGGAGAATTTCGAGATCGAGCAGGATTTCGTTACCGGAGCGCCGGGAATTTAAGAGACGGATTGCGGTGTTTGCGGCGGCGGTACCGGTGATCGACAGCACGCGGATCGCGGGTTTTTGCGGAAGCGCGGCAAGGCTGGCGCGGGCGGCGGCCCAGCGTTCGTCGGCGGGATGCCAGTTTGAGGTTTGGAGGTCGGAGGTGAGCCAGATCTCCGAGCGACCGGGGGTGTCGGCCAGGAAATCTGCGGCTGCGGAAAGCAGACGAGGGAAATCCGCGGCGGTGTCAGTGGCGGCGGTTGCCGAAAGTTCGGCGAGGACATCGGGTGATGGAACGTCCTGGGGATTTCCGCTGGCGCTATCGATCAAGACCAGTCGGGCCGAGCCGAGGCTGGCCATGGCGTCGCGGACTTTTTCCAAAACGATTTCACGTCGTGAACCAAGGCCGTCACCCGGTTTCGACTCCATCGATGCGGATCGGTCCAGGATGAGGACGACTGTATCGATCGAGCCTCCGCCCCACCCGAGCAAACCGGACACAACCGGTCGGGCGGCGGCGAATGCGAGCGCGGCAATGCCGAGGGCGCGGCAGGTGAGAATGAGAATGTGCCGGAGTTTTTTCTTTCCCCGGGATTCGCGGGTCGCCTTGAGCAGGAACTGCATTGCAGCCCAAGCGATTGTTTTGTGCCGACGCCGGTTGAGGAAATGGATCGCCACCGGTATCGCGGCGGCGGCAAGGAACCAAAGGAAGAGCGGCTGGAGAAAAAGCATGATTCAGACGGCTGATGGAAAATCCTGCTCTGCCACTTGGTTTTCAAAATCCATGGATTCGTGAAGGATGCGGGCGATTTCGATATGGTCCTCTTTGACTCGATAGACTAGGTCGTGCTTCCCTGCCCGAAAGATGCGGCAGCCGATGGCAAGGTCTTCGCGTGATCTGCTGCCGGGGCAGAAGGGATTTGCTGAAATCACGTCTCTGGCAGTTTCCAAGAGTCCGAGATAGATTTGGAGCTGTTCCTCGCCCCATGTTTCCAAGGTGTAGCGGAAAATCGAAAGCAGATCGTCGTCTGCGATTTTGGAAAGCCGATAGCCGCTCACGGTTCGGATTTACTGATGGTGTTCGGCAGCTTGCTCGGCGATTTGGGCGAAGCTGCGCGTGGAAAACTCTTTCCGATCGAGTTGATCGAACCCTTTGGCCACTTCTTGTCTCAGATATTCATACCGGATTTTTAAAAGAGCCGCATAATCTTCCTGGGAAGTGATGACAAAGGAGGGTCGACCATGTTTGGTGATAGAGACCGGCGCGGTGCGGGCAGTGTCCAAAACATGACCGAGCTGTTGTTTTGCATCGTTGGCGGTAAAAGTGATCATGGTGTTTATTTTCGTCTATTTTGGATGAAATGGATGAAAATGCAATCGGTTAATCGGTTCCTCGGATCAACGTTTGGACCGCACGATCCGAGCGGTGAGGAATTCATGGAGCAGCGGTTCGAGGGGTGTGTCGGTGGTGACGAGTTGGTAGTCGGCGTTGGCGTCATGGCATTTCGCGCGAACGGCGGTGAGGAATTCGCGGAGAGCGGTTTGGTATTCGTCGGCGATGAGATTGGGCTCGGCGACGAGGGCCGTGCCGTCTTCGAGATCGACGAAGCGGCGCGGGCTGTCGAATTCGAAACCGATCTCCAGCGGGTCCATCAAATGGAAAACGGAGATGTCGTGTTTTCGGTAGCGCAGGTGTTGGAGGGCGTCGCCGAACGCGGCGGGATCGGCGAAGAGATCCGAGAGGATCACGACAAAAGCTCGCTGGCCGATTTTTTCCGCGATCGTGTGAAGCGCCGCAATCAAACCGGTTTCGCCGACCGGTTCGAGTTTTCCCAGGGTCGAAAAGAAACGTTCGAGGTGGGCGGCGCGTCGGCTGGGCGGAACTTCGAGGTGAAGTTTATCGGTGCAGATCGAAAGGCCTGCAGCGTCGCCTTGGTTCACGAGAAGATAAGCGAGCGACGCGGCGATGCGGCGGGCGAATTGGATTTTTGGCTCAGTGGTTTCGCTGGAAAAATTCATCGAGCCGGAAGCGTCGACGACGAAATAAGCACGGAGGTTTGTGTCGGCCTCGAATTCCTTGATGTAAAACCGGTCGGAGCGAGCGAAGGCTTTCCAGTCGAGTCGTCGCGTGTCGTCACCTGCGACGTATTTCCGATATTCGGCGAATTCGACGGACGATCCGCGATGAAGCGACCGGTGTTTTCCAGCGACATTTCCCATCATCGGAGCCCGCGCCTCGATCGGCAATGAGCCGAGGCGGGAGAGGAGGGAATGGTCGAGGAAGTCGTGCATGGGAGAATCAAGAGTCCAGATTCAAGAATCAAGAGGGGGAGGGAGGAGATTTGAGATGGTTGATGAAGCCATTAAGCATCCGGGAAATTTCGCGAGTTTCTTCGATCATGGAGTCCGTATTTGCAAATGCATCGATGCCGAGCTCTTTGCACACTTCTCGATGAATCATGAGTTGGGTGCGAAGTTCTCCACAGGAGCCTTTGCTGTAACTTAGAAATCTTGAAAAGTCGGCATCGGATGATCGTTCTGCTCCTTCGGCAATGTTGGAGGGAATCGAGATCGCAGACCGATGGATTTGATCTTTCAGCGCAAAGTCTCGGGATTTGTGTGAGGCTACGCATACATTTACAGCCAGACGGCATCCGCGTTTCCAAACATCGAGGTTTTCAAAATGATGAGTCATTGGGGGGCTTTCTCTTTCTTGATTCTTGATTCTGATTTCTCAATCTTCGTGCATTTCGGAGATGAGTCTTTGGATGATCTTTTTGGAAGTCATGCCTTGGGACTCGGCGGAGAAGTTGGTGATGACCCGGTGGTTTAAGACGGATGGGGCGACGGCTTCGAGATCTTCAAGGGACGCCATGTAGTTTCCGCGAAGGGCGGCGCGGGATTTCGCACCGAGAATGAGATACTGGACGGCGCGGGGACCGGCTCCCCAGCCGACGGTGTCTTTGAGCCACTGGGGCGACTCTGGCTGATCGGGGCGGGTTTTCCTCACGAGAGTGACGGCGTATTCGTAAAGATGTTCGGGAACCGGTACGCGGCGGACGAGTTGTTGGAAGGCGAGGACTTTTTCCCCGTCGAGCAGGTGATTGAGCGTGGCGCGGGCGGTACCGGTCGTTTCGCGGGCGATGCGTTTTTCCTCCTCGGCGGAAGGGTAGCCGACTTCGATGAGGAACATAAACCGGTCGAGCTGGGCTTCGGGTAGGGGGTAGGTTCCTTCCTGTTCGATCGGATTTTGGGTGGCGAGGACAAAAAACGGCGGCTGGAGGGTGTAGGTCTTTCCCAGAACCGTGACTTTATTTTCCTGCATCGCCTCAAGCATGGCCGATTGGGTCTTGGCGGGAGCGCGGTTGATTTCGTCGGCGAGGACGATATTGGCAAAAACCGGGCCCTTGATGAATTCGAATTCGCGTCTGCCGCCGACTCCGGATTCCTGGATGATGTCGGTACCGGTGATGTCGGCTGGCATCAGGTCGGGGGTGAATTGGATCCGGTTAAAAGAAAGGTCGAACGTTTGAGCGACGGAGGAGATGAGCAGCGTTTTTGCCAAACCGGGCACTCCCATCAATAAAGCGTGGCCGCGTGCAAAAAGGCAGATCGCGAGTTGTTCGATCACTTCCTCCTGACCGATGATGATTTTCGCCAGTTCAGTGCGGAAGGCCTGGTAGGTTTTTCCGAGTTCGTCGATGGCGGCGACGTCATCGGGTGGGAGCTGGGCGGCGAAAGAGTTCTGGAGATCCATGGAAAGGGCGAAATCGCGGTTTAAATAAAGCTAAGAGAGGTGAAGGGTTTGTCGAGGCAGGATCGTGTGAAAGCGGTGCCATGGGCAGGTTGAGAAAGGACTGCGGGAAAATCAGATGGTTGATAAAACCTAGAGATTTCGATAAATTTTCCATTTCCGGCTTGCCACTCCCCGGTTGTCTGCTAAATCACCCGCCCCGCGGAAAACCCTGAACGCTCAGGCCTATCCCGCGGTCACGCGAAATTCCCGCATATCATGGCACGTATCCTAGGCATTGAAATTCCCAACGAGAAGCGCATCGAAGCTTCTCTGCCGTACATGTTCGGCATCGGTCGCCCGACTGCGGCGAAGATTCTTGAGCACGCAGGCATTGATCCGAACATCCGGACCGGTCAGCTCAGCGAAGATCAACTCGTCAGAATCTCACAAGTGATTCAGACCGAGCAGATTCTCGTCGAAGGTGACCTTCGCCGTGAGCGTCAGTCGCAATTGAAGCGCCTGACCTCGATCAACTGCTATCGCGGGATCCGCCACAAGCGCGGCTTGCCAGTTCGCGGCCAGCGCACACGCACCAACGCTCGTACCCGCAAAGGTAAGAAGAAGACCGTGGGCGTGAAGAAATAATTTTTTGATTAACTAAGAGACTCATGTCCGAAGACGAAACCAAACCAGAAGCCGCCGTAAAGCCGGT
Source organism: Akkermansiaceae bacterium UBA1315 (assembly GCA_002307065.1). GTDB lineage: Bacteria > Verrucomicrobiota > Verrucomicrobiia > Verrucomicrobiales > Akkermansiaceae > Luteolibacter. The sequence continues at coordinate 16,779 of DBTN01000048.1, forward strand.
GGTTGAGCCCACCGAAGCTCCAGCACCCGCCATTTCCGCCCCTGAGGCCGCCGCAGCACCTGCTGTCGCCGCTGACGGCACTCCTAAAAAGGATGTGAAGCGGGACATCTTCGCCGAAATCGGCGGAGGTGAAGAAGAAGTAAAAATCCACAAGGCGAAAGGCTCGAAGAATGTTTCGCGCGGGATCGTCCACGTGACTGCTACTTTCAACAACACCCTCGTCAGTGTCACCGACACGAATGGCAACTCGATCGGTTGGTCGAGCGCCGGCAAGATGGGTTTCAAAGGTTCCCGCAAGAGCACCGCATACGCGGCTCAGGTGGTTTCTCAAGATGCCTGCCGCCAAGCGATGGGTCACGGTTTGAAAGAAGTCGACGTCCGTGTCAAAGGTCCGGGTTCCGGCCGTGAGTCCGCTGTCCGTGCCGTTCAAGGCCTCGGATTGGAGATTCTCTCGATCCGCGACGTGACTCCAATTCCTCACAATGGCTGCCGTCCGAAAAAAGCGCGCCGCGTCTAATCCCAACTTTTAGAAATTTCCGAACATGGCACGTTATACAGGTCCACGCGCGAAGATCAGCCGCCGCTTTGGTGTCTCTCTCTTTGGCCCATCGAAGGCATTTGAACGCCGCAATTTCCCACCAGGCCAGCACGGTGTGCGCGCCGGTCGTAAGAAGAAGAGCGAATACTCCGTCGCACTTGGCGAGAAGCAAAAGCTTCGTTTCCAATACGGCGTTCTCGAAAAACAATTCCGCGGTTACTACGAAGAAGCCGCTCGTCGCCGTGGTGTGACGGGTGTGATCCTTCTCCAACTTCTGGAAACCCGTCTCGACAACGTGGTTTACCGGTCCGGTTTTGGCAACACCCGCCAAGCCGCCCGCCAGTTGGTCAACCACGGTCACGTCCTTGTGAACGGACGCACCGTTGACATTGCCAGCTTCCAAGTGAAGCCAGGTGACGTCATCAAAGTCGGCAGCCGCCCATCCGCCCAACAACTTGCTCTCCGCATGTTGGATCTCACCCAAGCAGCTCCAATCGTTGATTGGCTCTCGGTTGATAAGGACAAGATGGAAGCCACCGTTTCCCGCGTCCCAGAGCGCGCTGACATCGATCCGCTCGTCAACGAGCAGCTCATCGTCGAGCTCTACTCCCGCTAATTTTCCCCAAGGAATTTGGTTTTATCAAACGCCCGTGCCGAAAGGTCCGGGCGTTTTTTGTGGGCTTTACCGGTTTGAAAATTCGGGTAAGATCAATCCATGAGCACGATCACCGCGATTCTTGAGGTTGATGCGGATGGGAGTTTACATCTTCCGCTTCCAGCAGACTTGACGATGAGGAAGGAATTCAAAGTGGTCGCGACTCTCACACCGGTTTTAAGTGAGGCCGAAAAAAAACAGGCTCATCGGGCGGCAATGGAAGCTTTAAGGAGCATTGCGGAGCGAGGTGGCCTCGGAATTGAAGACCCTGTCGCATGGCAACGGGAAATTCGTAAAGATCGTTCTCTGCCTGGACGGGACGAATGAAACTTCTAGACAGCAACGTCGTTATTTATGCCGCCGATCTCCGCCATTCTTGGCTGGCGGATTGGATCGACCTGGAGGAGTTTAGAACCTCGACTGTCACTAAGATTGAGGTCTTGGGATATCACAAACTCACCTTCGATCAAACGAAGCGGCTGGAACCTTTTTTCGGAAAGTCACTCATCATTCCGATGGATGACGAAATCGAGAAAGTGGCAATTTCTCTTCGGTCTCAGAAAAGGATGGGACTGGGCGACGCAATTATTGGGGCGACCGCGCTAGTATACGATTTCGAATTGGTGACTCGAAATGTGAAGGATTTTGATTGGATAACCGGTTTGAAAATCATCAACCCCTTTGACTTACTTGAAGAAGATGGGTTGAGGTGAGCCGCAATTTATGGATCAGCTGGGCGGTTTGCATCGGTTCCGGCGGGTTCCCACAGTTCGATCGGATTTCCATCGGGATCTCGGAGGTGGGCGAAGCGACCGTTCGGGTAAATGGTTTCTTCGACTCTTATTTCGATGTTCGATGATTGGAGTTGGGCGACCATGGCCTCAAGATTCCGGACTCGGAAATTGATCCGCCATTCATATTCGGAAGAACCGTATTCTTGTGATGCTCTTGTTTCTGCACCGAAAACCGTCGGGCCTTCATCTTGCCACCAGGATCCGTCCTCATACTCGATGCCTACTTTTCTAACGCCCAAGTGTTTTTCATACCACTCGTTCAGGGTCTCCGAATTTTTACTTCTGAAAAAGAAACCTCCGATGCCTGTTACTTTTTCCATGATGAAGATGGGCTTAAGGTTTTCTGTTACGGCGCATCGGGAGTGATCTCCCGCCACAGCAACCGGTCGCCTTCAAAAGAGAATTTTCCGAGGAAGGACCGGTTTTCTAACAGAAGTGGCAGCCAGTATTGGTCGTCTTCCCACATGCGCTGATAAGGGATTTCTGAAACCGGTGTCCAGACCGGTATGGCTTCGTCGGTTTCGGTGGGGGTGCCGGTGAAATCATCAGCGCGGTAAACGTGGCAAATGATGTGCGGGACATCGGACATGGCAAAATGGAGTTCGCCGAGTTTGACCGGTTTGAGCGGGGTGACGTGGAGTTCCTCTTGGGTCTCGCGGATGGCGGATTGGAGAGGGGTTTCGCCTTCGTCGATCTTTCCGCCGGGGCCGTTGATTTTACCGGCGCCGAGGCCGCGCTTTTTTTCGATGAGGAGGATTTGGCCGTCCTTCACGATGAACATGATGGTGGCGTGGATGCCAGGGATCCATGCTGACCAGTCAATCGGAGAAGGAAGATTCAAGAGTCCAGAACCAAGATTGAAGTGAAGAGAAGAACGGACTGAAGTCCGTGGTCCAATTTTTTACTCGGCGTAGGCTTCGACGGAGTCGCAGGTGCAGACGAGGTTGCGGTCGCCGTGGACGTTGTCGATGCGGCCGACGGATGGCCAGAATTTGTGCTGGCGCAAATACGGCAACGGGAAGGCGGCTTGCTCACGGGAGTAAGCGTGCGGCCATTCGTTGGCACAGATCGTTTCCGCAGGGTGCGGGGCGTTCTTGAGCGGGTTGTCGGTCGCATCGAGCTCGCCGCGAATGACGGCGGAAATTTCTCCGTGGATCGAAATCATCGCATCACAGAACCGGTCGAGCTCGGCTTTCGATTCCGATTCGGTTGGTTCGATCATGAGAGTGCCGTTGACCGGCCAGCTCATGGTCGGTGCGTGGAATCCGTAGTCCATCAGACGCTTGGCGACGTCCTCGACGGTGATGCCGCTTTGGTCGGAAAGCGGGCGGACGTCGATGATGCATTCGTGGGCGACGAGGCCTTCATTACCGGTGTAGAGAACCGGGAAAAAGGGAGCGAGTTTTTTGGCGATATAGTTCGCGTTGAGGATTGCGACACTGGTTGCTTCGGTCAAACCGGTGGCACCCATCATGGCGATATACATCCATGAAATCGTGTTGATCGATGCGCTGCCCCAAGGCGCGGAGCAAACGGCGGTCGCTTTCGATTCGAGGGCGAAATGTCCGGGAAGGAACGGTACGAGCTGGGGGGCGACGCCGATCGGGCCGACTCCTGGGCCGCCGCCACCGTGAGGGATGCAGAAGGTTTTGTGAAGATTAAGGTGGCAGACATCCGCACCGATCGAGCCGGGGCTGGTCAGGCCGACTTGTGCATTCATGTTCGCGCCGTCCATGTAAACTTGGCCACCGGCGTCGTGGATGATGTTACAAATGTCGCGGATGGTTTCTTCGAAAACCCCGTGAGTGGATGGATAGGTCACCATCAATGCGGAAAGGTTTTCGCGGTGCTCTTCCGTGCGGGCGGCGAGATCGGCGACGTCGATATTGCCTTTTTCGTCACATTTTACGGCGATGACTTTCATGCCCGCCATCACAGCCGAGGCGGGATTGGTGCCGTGGGCGGACGTGGGGATCAGACAGATGTTTCGATGCGAATCGCCGCGAGAAAGGTGATAGTTTCGGATCGCGAGCAAACCGGCGTATTCACCTTGTGAGCCGGCATTGGGTTGCAACGAAACGGCGGCGAAACCGGTGATCTCCGCCAGCCAGTCTTCTAACAGACCGAGCATTTCGCGGTAACCGCAGCTTTGATTTTCCGGGACGAATGGATGGATCGAGGAAACTTCTGGCCAACTGAGCGGCATCATTTCCGAGGTTGCGTTCAGCTTCATCGTGCAGGAGCCGAGTGCGATCATCGATTCGTTCAACGCGAGGTCTTTCGATTCGAGGCGCTTCAGGTAACGCAGCATATCCGTCTCCGAATGATAGCTGTTGAAGACTTTTTGTTCGAGGAAACCGGTGGTGCGGCTGAGCGATTCCGGCCAAGCGATGGAAGAGCTGGAATTGGTGGAACGCTGGGCTCCAAAGGCTTCGGCGATGAGCGAGACATCGGCTGAAGTTGTCGTTTCGTCGAGCGATATGCCGAGGTGATCGGGATCGATGAGGCGGAGATTGATGCCGGAGGCGATGGCGCGGGAGAGAATCTCTTCGGCGGCGCCGGTTACTTTGGCGACGATCGTGTCAAAAAAAGCGCCGGCTTCGATTTCGATGCCTGCGGCTTCGAGCGTCGCTTTGAGATCGGCGGTGTGGGAATGGACGCTGTGGGCGATGTGCTTCAGTCCGTCCGGGCCGTGATAAACCGCGTACATCGATGCCATGACCGCGAGCAGAACTTGAGCGGTGCAAATATTCGAAGTCGCCTTGTCGCGGCGGATGTGTTGTTCGCGGGTTTGCAGGGCCAACCGGTAGCCGGGCTTGCCGCGTGAATCGATGGAAACGCCGATTAATCGACCGGGCATTTTCCGTTTCAGCGCGTCCTTGCAAGCCATGAAACCGGCGTGAGGGCCGCCGAAACCGAGTGGCACGCCGAAACGCTGAGCGGAGCCGACGCAAATATCCGCGCCAAATTCGCCGGGCGCTTTCAGCAAGGTCAGCGCCAAAAGATCGGCGGCGACAATGTTGACGATCCCAGCCTTGGTGTTTTTTTCGAAAAATTCCGCGAAGTCATCCACACGACCGCGAGTGTCGGGATACTGGACGATGACGGCGAATGTTCCCTCAGCGGGTTCAAATTTTTGCCAATCACCGATCACCACTTCGACGCCAAGTGGTTCGGCACGGGTGGTGATGACGTCGACCGTTTGCGGATGGCAGCGATCGGAAACGAAAATCGATTTTCCTTTCGGTTTGCCGGAAAGCGCGAGGCTCATCGCTTCGGCGGCGGCGGTTCCTTCATCGAGCAGCGAGGCGTTCGAAACGTCCAAGCCGGTCAGATCGGTGATGATCGTTTGGAAATTGAGCAATGCTTCGAGCCGGCCTTGGGCGATCTCGGCTTGGTAGGGCGTGTAAGCCGTGTACCAGCCGGGATTTTCCAAAATGTTCCGTTGGATGACTCCGGGGGTGTGAGTCCCGTAGTAACCCTGTCCGATGAAGGATCTGAGGACTTGGTTTTTTCCCATGATCGATTTCAGCCAAGCGAGTGCTTCCTGTTCGGAGCGCGGTTGGGGGAGATCGAGGGTTTCGTCGAGTCGGATGCCGGCAGGGACGGCGGAATCGACGAGAGCATTCAAAGATGCGTAACCGGTTTCTCGGAGCATCTCCTCGCGATCGGGACCTACAGGACCAAGGTGACGGCTGCGAAAATCGGTGCGTGGCATGGGAAAAAGTGGAAAGAGATCAGTGAGCGTAAAAAAACCTTACGAAATGTGGGATTCGTAAGCTTCAGGGGAGAGCATCCCGTCGACTTCGGCCGGATTTTTCACGAGCATTTTGAAAATCCAGCCTTTGCCGTAAGGGTCGGTATTGACGAGCGACGGGTCATTTTCGACCTCGGGGTTGACCTCGACGATTTCGCCGGAAACCGGTGCGTAGATATCGCTGGCGGCTTTGACGGATTCCACCACGGCGGATGGATCTCCGGCATCGACGACCCGGCCGACACTTGGGAGTTCGACGTAGACCACGTCAGTGAGTTCGGCTTGTGCGTGATCGGTGATTCCTACGGTAGCGACGTCGCCTTCGAGGCGGATCCATTCGTGAGACGGGTTATAATAGAGGTCGGTAGGGATGGACTTGGACATGGAGTTTATCAGTTAACGGGATAAGGAAGAGAAGAAGTGTAGGGGTAATTTATCGTTTTTTGAGGAAGGGTTTTTTCACAACTTGGGCGGGGCAGAGTTTTCCGCGGACGTCAATGCTGAGAAGAGTGCCGGGTTTGGCGAATTCGGATGGCAAATAGGCCATGGCGATACCGGTCATGAGCGTGGGAGACAGCACGCCGCTCGCCACCTCTCCGATGACGTTGCCGGTTTGGGAAACGACCGGGTAGTGCGAGCGGGGTGGGGCGCCTTTTTCGAGATATTGGATGCCGACCAGTTTGACCTCGGTGCCTCCGGTTTTTTGGCTGGCGAGGATTTCGCGACCGGTGAAATCGCCTTTTTCGAGATCGACGAAAAATCCGAGCCCGGCTTCGATGGGGGTGCGGTTCGGTGAAAGGTCGTTGCCGTTGAGCGGATAACCCATTTCCAGGCGCAGCGTGTCACGTGCGCCAAGGCCGCAAGGTTTCGCACCGGCGTCGAGGAATTTGTCCCAGGCAGCGATTCCTTCTTCGGCGGGGCAGAAAAATTCGAAACCATCTTCGCCGGTGTATCCGGTTCGGCAGACGATCGCGCCTGCGGCCGTGGTAGCGAATCCGTTGCGCGGTGGCAGGGTGTCTTCGGGGAAGATCGCTTGGAAAATTGCGGCGCTGTTTGGGCCCTGAACGGCCATTCCGGCCCACTGATCGCTTTCGTTTCGCAGTTCGATTCCGTCGTCGAGGTGTTCTTGAAGCCAGGAAAAATCCTCGTCGATCATCGAGGCATTGACGACCAGCAGGAAGGTGGATTCGCCGGTCCGGTAAACGATCAGGTCATCGATCACACCGCCGGATGAATTGAGCATCAGCGTGTATTGCCCTTCGCCGAGGCCGAGTTTGGCGACGTTGTTCGTGAGCATTCGATTGAGCCAAGCGCAGGAAGCCGAACCCGTTACGAAAAACTGTCCCATGTGGGAGATATCGAAAATGCCCACGTCATTTCGCACGGCGGCGTGTTCGTTGAGGATGGAGGTGTACTGGATTGGCATCAGCCAACCGGCAAAGGGAACGAGCTTGCCCCCGAGTGCGAGATGCGCTGCTTCCAGCGGGGTGCGTTTTACTTCTTCGGTCACGCGGCGGAGCGTGGGATTGTCACCGGTGCTTGTCAATCTGCGGCAAGCGGCGATGATCTCTGGACATGGTTTTTCTTGATCGAATGGAACGACGCTTCGGCTGGTTGGCTTTCCCGGGACTTCTCCGGTTTTACGCATTGTTTCAGGTTTTGGTGTTCGGATTGCAGATTTTCCGGCCGGGTGTGGAGGAATTGCTTGAGTTTGATCGGTCGAAAATTCTCGCCGGTGAGGTCTGGCGGGTGGTGACCTTTTTATTTGCGTCGAACGGTTTTGGCGGAACCGGGATATTGGCGGTCGTGTTCCTGCTCTTTATGGTGCTGATCGCATCGATGATGAGCGATGCGCTGGAAGGCGCTTGGGGCGTTTTTCGAACTTCGATTTTCCACTATTGCGGCGTCATCGGCTTGATCGCGGCGAATTTTCTCTATCGGCAAACGGTCGACGGCAGTGGTTTCTTTTTGTATCAGTCAGCGTTTTTTGCCTTCGCGACGTTGTTTCCTAAGACGGAATTCCGGTTGTTTTTCGTGCTGCCGGTTCAGGTTCGATTCATTGCGATCTTTCTGGCGATTGTGATGTTGCTGCCGGTTTTGCGAGCTCCGGTCATGTTGCCCTTTTTTCTGCTAAGCTTCGCCAGCTATCTCGTGTTCGCCGGTATTCCCGCGCTGCGAGGGAGGGCGAAACTGCGGGATTCCGGAAAACGGATGAAAAGCTTCAAGGCCGCGACCGCGAAAGGAGACGCGGCGTTTCACCGGTGTGCGGTTTGCGACCGGACGGAGATTTCCAATCCGGAGCTCGAATTCCGTATCGGCGCGGACGGGAAAGAATACTGCAGCGAGCATTTGCCGCAGTGAGACCGGTCAGAGGATTTCTTTGACGAACGTTTCGCGTTGGAAGATCGAAAATGCCTCGGGCTCTTCGCCGGTTCCGAGGAAACGCGGCGGGATTTCGAGTTGATCGTAAATCGTGATCGCGATGCCGCCTTTTCCAGATCCGTCGAGTTTGGTGACGATGAGGCCGTCGAGGGGTGAGGCTTTGTGAAATTCCTTCGCCTGTTGCATCGCATTGGAACCGGTGGTGGCGTCGACGACGAGCAAGGTGAGATGCGGGGCGGTTTCGTCCTGTTTCGCGAGGGTTCGACGGATTTTCGTCAGCTCTTCCATCAGGTTGTGGCGCGTGTGAAGCCGGCCCGCGGTGTCGCAGATGAGGAAGTCGTTATGGTTGACGATCGCTTTTTGATGGGCGGAAAAACAAACTGAGGACGGGTCGGCATTCGTGCTGCCGCTGACGACTGGGAGTTTCAACCGGTCGCCCCAACGCTGGAGCTGTTCGACTGCAGCGGCGCGGAAGGTGTCGGCGGCGGCGAGAACGACAGAGTGGCCGCGCCGGGTTAGCCAAAGCCCGAGTTTGGCGGAAGAAGTGGTTTTGCCTGTTCCATTCACACCGACTACCAGGATCACGAAAGGTTTTCCGTCGGGGCGAGGGGACGGCGCGGGGAAATCCGGTGGCAAGCGGTCGGCCAAATGGCGGCGGGTGACTTCAACCACATCCTCGGCGGAGACTTTCCGGCCGAGATCGCGGAGGTCATCGATGATGAAGGTCGTCAGATGAATTCCCAAGTCGGAGCTGATGAGGTCTGCTTCCAGATCGTCCCAATTGACGTCTGCACGGTTGCTGATTTTGTGGAGAAGGGATTTGAAAAAGCCGGCCATGGGGAAGACAGAGAACAGCGGAAGGAATCCAGAATCAAGAGGGGAGATTTAGAGTTCTTTCAGCATCAAATTTCGCCAGCGGATATGGCAGGCGGGTCCGGAGTGGACTTGAAGCGCAAAAAAACCTTCGGGGGTGAATTCTTCGCCTTCGTCGATGTAGTCCACGCGGACTTCGCCGTTGAGCCAGATCTGGATATGTTTGCCTTTGCAGACCATGCGGACCTGGTTCCAGTCGTCCCATCGAGTGAGCTTCTGGCCTTGCTCGGTAAATGCTTTTTGAGCGGCTTTTGCGTCTTCGGTATCGTTTTTTCCGTCGCCTTGGCGGGAAGGTGCAAGCCAGCCGCGGCGTGCTTCGTCGTAGAGTCCGGAGTGCCATGCGCGCGCCTTGTTGTTATCGTGCTCGCATTGGTAGCCATAAACGCGCCCGGTTCCTCCGTCTTTTTGGAGGCCGCGGAACATCATTCCGGAGTTTCCTTCGAGCGTGTCGAATTTCATTTCAAAGCGGAAATCGAAATCCTTGTAGGTTTTTTCGGTGCGGAGAAAGGTATTGTCTTTCACCTTGAGACCGGTTCCGACGATGGCGTTTCCTTCGACTTTGAATTCGCCGTCGCCGCCGACTTTTTTCCAACCGGTGAGGTCTTTGCCGTTGAAAAGAGGAGAAAAGCCGGGTTCCTGAGCAAGGATCGGCAGAGTGAGACAAACGAAAAGGAGGGTTTTTCGGATCATGACGATCTGTGGATTAGGAATCAGAGATCGTTTTGGCAAGTTCTGAAATGGCGGCGACCAGTTGACGGATGGAATCCGAGGAGTGGCTGGCGGAGAGGCTGATGCGAAGGCGGGCACTGCCGCGTGGAACCGTCGGGAAACGAATGGCCGGGACCAGGAATCCGCGGGTCTCCAGCTCTGCCGACGCGGCGAGAGCGGCTTCGTTGGTGCCGAGGATGACCGGCCGGATGGGGGTGGGGAACGGGTGGGTGGCGTCGAACTCGCGAAGGTTTTGCGAGAGCTTTTCGCGAAGCCGTTCGCCCTCGTCAGAGCGAATGAGTTGAAGTGAGGCCAGCGCTGCGTGAGCGATTGCAGGCGGCGTCGCGGTTGAAAAAATGAAAGACCGGGCGCGATTGGTGAGCAGGTCGATCCATTCCCGCGAGGCGGCGAGATAGCCACCGGAAAGGCCAGCGGCCTTGCTGAGGGTGCCCATTTGGAAAGTGATCCGCGATTGCAATCCGAGTTCGTCGGCCAGCCCCATGCCATGGGGGCCGAGGATTCCGAAAGCGTGGGCTTCATCGAGGAGTAAAAGCGCGCCGTGATTTTCCGCAAGGGTCACGATTTCGCGAAGCGGGCAAACGTCGCCGTCCATGCTGAAGACGGATTCGGTGACGATCAGGATGCGGGCCGATGCGTCTTTGGCGCGGATGGAGGTGAGCAGGCGCTCCAGTTTTAAAAGATCGTTGTGAGGAAAAATCCGGAGAGTCGCATTCGAAAGGCGGGCGGCGTCGACGAGGCTCGCGTGGCAGAGTTTATCGAGAATCACAAAATCGCCCGTCCCGGCCACCGAGGGGATCGTGCCAAGGGCGGTGGCGAAACCGGAGGAAAAGGTGAGGGCCGCTTCCGATTGTTTCGCCTCGGCGAGGGCGTTTTCCAATTCGTGATGCGGCGGGAGGCTGCCGCAAACGAGGCGCGAAGATCCGGCCCCCGCACCGAAATTTTTTACGCCTTCGATGAGCGCATCCTCGATGCTCGGGTGGCGGGCGAGTCCGAGGTAGTCGTTGGACGCGAAATTGTGGAGTGCCCGATTTTCTCGGGAAATTTCAGAACCGGTGGGCGAATCGAGGGGGCGCAGTTTCCGGAGCAAACCCTCGTCGGCGAGTTGGCGGAGAGTTTCGGCGGGCGTGGTCACGAGATCCGTCTGACTCGATTTTACTGGACCGACGCGGGGCGTTCAAGTGCCCAGCGGAGCAGTTTCGACGAGTCGGTCCAAATGTTTGGCGTGTTCGATTTGAGGACGACGGCAATGACCGAGCGGCCGTTGAGAGAACCGGTCGAAATCAGGCAGCGGCCCGAGGCGTTGGTGGTGCCGGTTTTCATCCCATCGCAATAAGGAAGCATTTTGAGGACTTTATTGGTGTTTTCCAACGTGCGGGTCCGACCGTCGTTGAAGCGAAACGTGAAAGATTTGGTGGCGAAGTAAGAACGGAGAAGTGGGCTGCGGTAAGCGGCTCGGGCGGCAATCGCCATGTCGCGGGCGGTGGAATATTGCCCGGGTTCGGTCAGTCCGTGGGGATTGAGAAAGCAAGAATTCCGCATGCCGAGAGAAGCGGCCTTTTGGTTCATCAGATTGGCGAAATTTTCCTGGCTGCCGCCGACGTCACGGGCGAGGGCGCGGCCGACATCGTTGGCGCTTTTTACCATGAGAACTTTCAGCAATTCGCGGCGGGTGTAAACTTCACCCGCTCTCAGGCCGAGCTTGGTAGGTTCGCAATTTCCGTCCGAACTGGCGATGTTGACCGGTTGGTCGATGTTTCCGGCATCAAGAACGCAGAGGGCGGTGACGATTTTTTGTGTGCTGGCGACGGCACGTTGGAGGTCCGCGTTTTTTGCGTAAAGGACGCGGCCGCTTTCGACATCCACGACGATCGCGCTTTCGCCGACGACCGCAGGAGGAGGAGAAAGTGGAATGGCTCCGACGCGGACGGCGGGAGAGACTGGTTGGGGAACCGGAGATGTCCGGGAAAGCGGAGGAGGAGGATTACCGCCGCATGAAGTGATCAGTGCGCCAGTGAAAACCAGCGCTGCAAGGCGGACGCAAAACAACCGTGACATGCGGGCGATGATTCGCATTGAGGCTGGATCAGCAAGCCGGAACAGACGCACGTTTAAATAATCCGGTTTGGTGAACGATTCGGATCAGGTGACTTAATCTTTCGGGGGCAGCAGGCTGCCATCCAGTTCGCCACCGGTTTGTGGGAGATTTGGCTCTTCGAAATCCACCGGGCCGCCGAACGACCAAAAGCTGCGTTTCTGTTTGTTGGTATAGGCGAGAGCCCGCTCTTCACCGAGCGGCATTTCTTGGAGGTCTTTTTCGCGGACCTCAACAACCTGCACTTTTGGGTCCGGCATCAGCTTGTCGATCGAGGATTTCGCCAGTTCGGAAACTTTGGCAGTGGTTGCTGCCGTGGTGGTGCGCACCCGATTGACCGTGCCGCACGAGGTGACAAGAATCGGCAGCAACAACGCGGCAAAGAGAGCCGGAAAAATGGTTTTCATACGACGGACGAAGGGAACCTAGCAGGAAAAACGCGGGTGTCTATCTCGGGGTTTGTGTCGGATTTGTGACGAACTTGTCTATTTTTCAACGAGTAACAAGAAATTGCGAACCGGTCGATTCCAAGCGGAGCGGCGCACCACGGGACCGCCGGAGATCGAGTTGGAAATCCATAAATCCGATGATCGGCCGCCGTCGAGATTCAGCGCGTGACGCACGGGCCAATTGGTTGGCGAGGCGGAGGCAAGAGCATTGGAAAGGGCGGAAAGCGTGCAGGGACCGCTTCGCCCGATCCACCAGCGGGTTCCCCCGTCCCAGAGGATCATGCTGCGGACGCTGGGTTTCACGTCATCGAGTCCAGAGACGGTTTGTCCGTTTTCGATGAGGAGCGGGCCGGCTTGGATGAGTTCGGTGGCTGTTTTCGCGTCGGTAGCGGTGAAATTTCCGCGGCGATGGATCGCCGGATTTCCTGAATCGTGCCAAAAACCACTGCCGAGAGATGATCGGTTCCATGCTCCGGTGGTATTTCCCGCAGAGCGGACGAGACCGAGAGGAGCACCTTCCGGGGTGAAAAATCCGGCGTTGATTGCGGCGAGAGCGTCCCGAGATCTTCCGGCGCTCGCCGCGTCCGGCCAGCGAGAACCAGGACCGCCGGGTTGATCGGCGACGATCAGGCGGTGGCGGCGCGAATCGAAGGCGACTCCTTCGAACGTGATTCCGGCGATTTGGCGGCGGGTAACTTCGGCATTTCCGCTGGGCGAAGCGGGCGGCGGGGGCGGTTGAGAAACCGGCTGGGTGGGAAAAGCGAGGGTGACCGGCGCGACCGGTTTGGCGATTCGAGCGACGGGCGCGGGTTCCGGCTGCGTTGAGCAAGAAGCGAGGCCGAGAAAGATGAAAAGGATGGGGAGACGACGCATTTCTCAACCGTTACTCCGGGCGAATGCCAATGCCAAGCAGGGTGTTGAATTTCGGCGGAGCCGTTTCGCGATCGGCGATGATGGTTTCGATCTGGGAAAATCCGGCTTTTTCCAGCATGTTGGCGAGATCGCTTTCGGAAAATCCGAGCCAACGATCGGCGTAGAGCTCGCGCGCTTCTTCGAAACCGTGCTGGAGTAGATCAAGAACGATCAGCCGACCGCCCGGTTTGAGGATTCGAAATGCGGCGTCGACCGCGCGTTGGGGATTTTCTGCGTGGTGCAGCGCTTGGCTGAGGATCGCGAGATCCAGCGATTGCTTTTCGATCGGCGGGTCTTCGATGTCGCCGATCCGATATTCAAGATTGGTGAGGCCGTTTTGAGTTGCGAGCTGTTGGCCGAATTCGACCATTTTGGGGGAAAGGTCGATCGCGATGACTTTCTCCGCGCGTTGGGCGAGCATTTGCGCAAGCGTTCCTTCGCCCGCGCCGAGGTCGGCGACGACCCGGTAGTTCAGCACTTTGATCAGGGCTTCGGCGATCGCTTTCCAGGAACGGCCGGGCACATAATCCTTGCCGAAGCGTCCGGCGAGTTCGTCGAAATAGGCACGAGCTAAATCTTTGCGTTTCCGTAAAAGATGGCGCATTGCCGCTTCGTCGGTCGCGACCTCCGGAATTTCCTGTGCGGCGAGTTTGGCGACCTCCATCAGGTGTTGCGATGCGGCGCTCGAGTAGAGATTGTTTTTCCCGCTGCGCTCATCGGCGACCAGGCCGGCGCTTTTGAGTTGGGAGAGCTGGCTGGAGATCCGGCTTTGTCCCATTCCCAGAATCTCTTGAAGCTCAGCGACCGAAAGCGTGTCGCGGTCCAGCAGCATCAAGATCCGCAACCGGGTAGGATCAGAGAGGAGCTTCAGGGATTTGAGCGTTGACGACATGACAAGTCAGATGTATCAACAAATCGCGATTTGACGATATGAAAATTCAAACCCCCTCTGTGACCTATATTTTTTCCTCGGAATCCGTTGGTGAGGGCCATCCGGACAAAGTGGCGGACACGATTTCCGACGCCATCCTTGATGCCTGCCTCACGCTTGATCCGAAGAGCCGGGTCGCTTGCGAAACGTTTGTGAAAAGCAACGTGGTCGTCGTGGGTGGAGAAATCACCATCCCGAAAATCGGCGACGCGCCCATCGGGTCGGTGATCAATATTGAGCAAATCATCCGTGAAGCGGTTCGTGGCATCGGCTACATCAATGATGACGATGTTTTTCACGCAGATCGCCTTTTTGTGAACAACTACCTGACCAGCCAATCTCCGGACATCGCGCAGGGGGTTGATGCGAAAGAGGCTGAAGGAAAAAAGCACGCTGAACAAGGCGCTGGTGATCAAGGAATCATGTTCGGTTACGCGTGCGATGAAACGCCGGAGCTGATGCCCGCGCCGATCATGTTTGCTCACCGGTTGGGTCGCGAGCTGACCCGCATTCGCAAAAGCGGTCAGGTCAAATGGCTCCGCCCGGACGCGAAGACGCAGGTTTCCGTGGAATACGTCGATGGCAGGCCGACCCGCATCGTCAATGTCGTCATTTCCACCCAACACGCGGAAGGAACCGCACATGGTGAAATCGAAGCGTTCTGCATCGAACAGGTCATCCAAAAAGTCCTGCCGAAAGAAATGCTGACGAAAGACACGTCTTATCTCATCAACCCGACCGGAAAATTCGTCGTCGGCGGTCCTCAGGGTGACACTGGATTGACCGGTCGCAAGATCATCGTCGATTCGTACGGTGGAACCGGTCGTCACGGTGGTGGTGCTTTTTCGGGAAAAGATGCGTCAAAAGTCGATCGCTCCGCAGCCTACATGGGCCGTTGGGTGGCGAAGAACGTGGTCGCCGCCGGATTGGCCAGCAAATGCGAAGTTCAATTCGCTTATGCCATCGGCCACCACCAACCGGTCAGCGTTCACGTTGACACTTTCGGAACGGGTTCCGTGGAGGACAGCAAGATCCTCGCCGCGATCCTCGAAGTTTTCTCGTTCAAGCCTGCGGACATCGTAGAGCAGTTGAAACTTCTCCGTCCGATTTTCTCGAAGACGACCAACTATGGTCACTTCGGCAAGGACGACGCCGACCTTACCTGGGAAAAAACCGACAAAGCCGACGCGCTCAAAAAGGCGGTCGGTTGATTCAAATTTAAATTAGGAAATCAATATGAGCACCACTCTCGAAAAAACACCGGCACCTGCAAAGAGTGCCTTCACGGACTACAAAGTCGCAGACATCAGCCTCGCTGAATTCGGCCGCAAAGAAATCGAAATCGCCGAGCATGAAATGCCCGGTTTGATGGCGACTCGCGAAAAATACGGTAAGGAAAAACCGCTGCAAGGCGTCCGCATCATGGGTTCGTTGCACATGACGATCCAAACCGCGGTTCTCATTGAGACTCTCGTGGATCTCGGTGCCGAGGTTCGCTGGGTAAGCTGCAATATTTTCTCCACCCAGGATCATGCGGCCGCCGCGATCGCTGCTCGCGAAATCCCCGTCTATGCTTGGAAAGGTGAAACGCTTGAAGAGTATTGGTGGTGCACTTGGAAAGCGCTGGTCAATGCCGATGGTCTTGGCCCGCAGTTGATCGTCGATGACGGCGGCGACGCGACGCTTCTCATTCACAAAGGCTACGAGCTTGAGAACGGTTCTGACTGGGTAAATGGCCCAGCCGAAAGCCAGGAAGAGCAAGTGATCAAAAATCTGCTCAAGAAAGTCCACGCGGAGCAACCGGGCATTTTCGCGAAAATCGTGAAAGACTGGAAAGGGGTTTCCGAAGAGACCACGACCGGTGTGCATCGCCTTTATCAAATGGCGAAAGCTGGCACGTTGCTTGTTCCTGCGATCAACGTGAACGACTCCGTCACCAAGTCAAAATTCGACAACCTGTATGGCTGCCGCGAGTCTCTTCTCGACGGTATCAAGCGTGCGACCGACGTGATGATTTCTGGCAAAGTCGGAGTCGTCTGCGGTTATGGAGATGTCGGCAAAGGATGTGCACAAGCGCTGCGCGGTGCAGGCGCCCAAGTTGTGGTGACGGAAATTGATCCAATCTGCGCGCTGCAAGCGGCGATGGAAGGTTTCCGCGTCCTTCCCATCGAAGATACGCTCGGCTGGGGAGATATCTATGTCACGACAACCGGTAACAAAGATATCATTCGTCTCGAACACATGGAGAAGATGAAAGATCAGGCGATCGTCTGTAATATCGGCCACTTCGACAACGAAATCCAAATCGATAAACTGAACAACGCTCCCGGCGTCGTTCAAAAGAATATCAAACCGCAAGTTGATAAATATACCTTCCCTGCGGGTAACAGCATTTACATGTTGGCGGAAGGTCGCTTGGTCAACCTCGGTTGCGCAACCGGTCACCCGAGCTTCGTGATGTCGAATTCTTTCACCAACCAAACGTTGGCGCAGATCGATCTCTGGAAAAATCGTGACGTTTACCAAGCCGGTCAGGTGATGGTTTTGGCGAAGCACCTTGATGAAGAGGTCGCTCGTCTCCACCTTGCGAAAATCGGTGCCAAGCTGACGACGCTGACGAAGGAACAAGCGGACTATATCGGTGTTTCTCAGGAAGGTCCTTACAAAGCGGATCACTACCGCTATTAAGTATTCGAGATCATCGTTTTTAAAAAAAAGAGCCATCCGCGCGGGCGGGTGGCTCTTTTTTTTGTGGCCGCGAGTGGCAACGGAATCGTTCTTGATCCGTGACTCGCCGGGCCACGAGAATACGTGGCTTTCGGACGATGGAAAACCGGTTTAGGCCGCGTCTTGATCGGTACGGCGGCGGCGAATCGACGGTGGCCTTTCGCCGAGGACAACCGGTCGGTTGATCGTGACGGCTTCGATGTCTTCGCGGGATGGAACGTCGAACATCACGTCGAGCATCATTTTTTCGAAGATCGATCGAAGTGCGCGTGCGCCAGTTCCGCGGCGGACCGCTTCTTCGGCGAGAGCGCGAAGTGCGTCGCGGGTGACACGGAGTTTCACGCCATTCATGGCGAGCTGTTTGCCGTATTGTTTCACCAGAGCGTTTTTCGGCTCGGTGAGAATTGAAACCAGTTCGTCTTCCGTCAGTTTGCGGAGCGAGGAGATCACGGGCAGGCGGCCGATGAATTCTGGAATCAACCCGAAATGCAGCAAGTCTTCCGGTTGCACACGTTCGAGGATATTGACCGAAGGCGCGTCGAGGTCTTCGTAAGTCGCGCCGGTATGGAAACCGAGGGTGTTGGTGCCAAGACGACGCCGAACCAACTCTTCGAGTCCGACAAACGCGCCGCCGCAGATGAAGAGAATTTTCTCCGTGTTGACTTGGATGTATTCTTGCTGCGGGTGCTTGCGCCCGCCTTGCGGTGGGACGTTGCAGACGGTTCCTTCAAGAATTTTCAGCAAAGCTTGTTGAACCCCTTCGCCGGAGACGTCCCGGGTGATGGAGACGTTTTCGGTCTTGCGGCCGATCTTGTCGATTTCATCGACGTAGATGATTCCGCGCTCGGCTTTCGCCACGTCGAAGTCGGCAGCTTGGAGGAGACGCAAAATGATGTTTTCCACATCTTCACCGACGTAGCCGGCTTCGGTCAGCGTCGTGGCATCCACGATGCAAAAGGGAACGTCGAGCACGCGCGCCAAGGTGCGGGCGAGCAATGTTTTGCCAGAACCAGTTGGGCCAAGGAGCAGAATGTTCGATTTTTCGATCTCCACATCGCGGAATTCGTCGTCGAGTTTTGCACTGTCCTGGCGCAGGCGCTGGTAGTGGTTGTAAACGGCGACGGCGAGCACCTTTTTGGCGCTTTCCTGGCCGATGACAAACTCGTTGAGCTTATCGCGGATCGCAGAGGGAGAGGGGATTTTGAAACCGGTTTTTTCCGCAGGGGTGCGACCTTTTGGGGCGGCGGGAGCGCCAATTTCTTTTTCGAGGATGTTTGCGCAAACGTCGATGCATTCGTTGCAGATATAAACGCCTGGGCCGGCGATCAATTTTTTGACCTCTGAGTGGCTTTTGCCACAGAAGGAACACATCGTCAGATTAGAAGCGCGAGCCATCGGAAATAGATTATGGGTGAAAAATGAGCGGATCCAACTCGTGGATCCGCTCGAACTGAAAGCGTATGCAGAAGCAACGAAGCGGGATCAGAGATCCGTCTTTTTATCTTCGAGAGCCGCAGCCACCACGTCGGGAAGTTGCTTGCGACTTTCGAGGACTTTATCGACGAGTCCATAGGCCACCGATTGCTCAGCGGTCATATAATTATCACGATCTGAATCGTTTTCAACCTCCGCGACGGTTTTGCCAGTGTGATGGGCAAGAATTCCGTTGAGGCGTTTTTTGAGGTTGAACATGAAACCGATCGTCCGTTCGACGTCGGAAGCGGTTCCTTGAGCACCACCGGAGACTTGGTGAATCATCACGTGGGAGTTCGGCAGGCAGAAACGTTTGCCTTTGGTTCCCGCTGTGAGCAGCACGGAACCCATCGATGCGGCGATGCCGATGCAATAGGTGTTCACGTCACAGGTGAGGAACTGCATGGTGTCATACATCGCAAGGCCGGCCGTGACCGATCCACCCGGCGAGTTGATGTAAATGTGGATGTCCTTTTTCGGATCCTGCATTTGCAAAAACAGAAGCTGGGCGATCACGGAATTCGCCACGTAATCGTCAATCGCCGTGCCGATAAAAATGATCCGGTCCTTGAGCAGACGGGAGTAGATATCGAACGAGCGTTCTCCACGACCGTCGGATTCGATCACGACCGGTACGTAGTAGCTATTGCGTGGGGCTGCCATGTTCGGCGACTGGAAATTATTCATCGAGGGTAGCGTCATTTGTTTCCTCAACGGTGGCGTGCTCGACCAAGAAGTCAATGGCCTTACCGATGACCATCGAGCTGCGGATGTTGTTGATCCGGCCGGCGCGTTGCAGATCGCGGATGAATTTTTTCGGAGCGACTTTGCGTTGAGTGGCGATCTGGGCGAGGTGATTGATCAACTCGTTGTCGCTTACGGTGATGTTTTCCGCGCGGGCGATTTCCTGAAGGATGAAGTTCGTGCGGAGGTTGGCGACCGCTTGGGTGCTGGCGCTGGCGAAAATTTCCGATTGTTGGGAGGAAATTTCGTCTTCCGTCATGCCGGACTTGATGCCGCGATCGACCATGGCGTCGGCTTGCGACTGGGTTTCCTGGTTGATCAGTGCTTCTGGAAGTTCGAAGTCAGCGTTTTCGTTGAAATGGGTGACGATTTGGTTGACCTTGGAGTCGTCGATTTTCCGTTTGCGCTCGGCTTGGAGGTTTTCGCGGATGATCGAGCGGATGTCGTCGATGGACTTGCCCGGAGCGAGTTTTGCGGCGAGTTCGTCGTTGAGTTCAGGAAGTTCGGCTTCCTTGAGTTCTTTGAGCGTGGTTTGGAAAACCAGTTCTTTTCCAGCGATGCCCGAAACCGGGAAATCGTCAGGAAGCGTCACTTTGATTTCTTTCGAATCGCCGACGTTGAGGTCAACGAGTTGCACGGTGAAACCGGGAAGGAAGGCTTTTTCGTCGAGACGAACCCAGAAACCTTCGCGACCGGTCAGATAACCCGCGGATTTTCCGAGAAACTCGTCAGTCGGTTGGCCTTCGACTGTGGAAGTGTAGTCGATGACCGCGAAGTCACCCATGGCTGCGGCGCGGCCTTCGATGTCTTTGAAATCGGCGAAACGCTCGCGGAGCGCTTGGAGTTGGGCGTCGACTTCTTCGTCGGGAAGCTCGGCCGATGGAACTTTGACCGTCAGGTTTTTGTAATCAGGAAGGGCGACCTCAGGGGCGAGGGTGAGAACGGCTTGGAAAGAAAGGGTGCCGTCTTCGTGATTGGTGACGTTTTCTGGCACGCCGAAATCGAGAACCTTGAGGGATTCTTGTTTCAACGCTTCGTCATAAGCTTCGTTGATCAGAGCGCCGTTGAGTTCTTCGGTGATCTCTTTTTCGAAACGCTTTTCGACGAGGGCGCGAGGGGCTTTCCCCGGACGGAAACCAGGGACTTTCGCCTTGCTGGCGTAGCCGCGGACGATTTGATCGCGTTGGCCGCTGACCTTTTCCGAAGGGATTTCCACGCGAAGGGTGGCGACGCATTTTGGCTGCTTCTCGACGACAATGTTCATAGTAAATTGGACCGGTTTCGTAGCCGGGACGGGGAAACTAGGAGATTTCCGGCGATCTTGTCAAACGAGGCGTTCAATTCCGGGCGAAAACCGCAAACCGCTTATTCGCTCGGCCCGGCCCACGCCCAGAGATTTGGATCGAGTTGGGTGCGTGCGGCAGCGGTGAGCGGCTCGGCGGAAGCGGGGTCTTTTAAGATCACAAAAACCGTGGAGCCGGAGCCGCTCATCAGCGCGGCGGCGGTTTCTTGGCGGCTGAGCAGCCAGTATTTCAGCTCTCCGAGAAAGCGGTGCTTTTCGAATACGGGGCGTTCCAGATCATTGATCAGTGGGCCCCAAGGTGATTTTTGTTGGCCGTATTTGATTCCCTGCAGGCGGGCGGATTTTTCCCAACGTTGGTAAGCGTCTGGCGTGGAAACGGCGAATGACGGTTTGAATAAAAGCAGTGGAACGGAGGGCAAAGGTTCCACGGGTTCGAGGATTTCGCCACGGCCGGTGCAGCGCGCGGCTCCAGGAATCAGGAAAAACGGGATGTCCGATCCAAGCTCGGCGGCGATTGTCGAAAGTTCTTCTGCGGAAAGCGGCGCGTCGTTGAGCTGATTCAGACCGAGCAGAGTTGTCGCCGCGTCACTGCTGCCGCCGCCAAGCCCTGCGCCGTGGGGAATGTTTTTCCGGAGAGAAATGCGGAGCGTGACGGGTTTCGCGGTGGCTTTTTCGTAGGCGCGGACGGCTCGGACGACGAGATTCGTCTCATCGGCGGGGACCGTGGGATCGTCGCACGAAAAGGAAAAGGACTCGGCGGTTTCGAACGTGATTTCGTCGGCAAGGCCGGGAAGTTTCACCATGAGCGTATTCAGCTCGTGAAAGCCGTCTTCACGTTTTTGAAGGACACGAAGAGAAGCGTTGAGCTTGGCAGGGGCAGAGAGGATGAGGGGTGTCATGGTAAAAAATCGCGGACAATGAGAGCCATCATGCGACCGGTTTGGCCTTTTTCGATCCGGTAGCTGTAGTGACGGGAGAGATCCGAAGCGGTATTTTCGGCGGAGTCGACAAAATTGCCGATTTTCGCCCGATCGGCTTGGCGACCGATTTCGGCGGCGAAATCGATTTCGTAATCCGGGGGGCGGATGCAAGGGCTGAGAACCGCGGTGACATCCGCCGGTTCCGTTCCGAAATCGCGTTTCATTTGTTCCAATGCGGCGGCGAAAATATTGCCGGAGGTCCCATTTTTTCCCGAATGAAGCAGGCCAATGGCACCGGTTCGGGAATCGGCGAGCCAGATGGCACCGCAATCGGCGGCATAAATGGCCAGCACCACACCGGTTTCGCGAGTGATCAGGCCGTCCACACCGGGGACGACGGGGAGGCCATCGGGGGCGATGATTTGGGGAGCTCCGGGAACGGTAGCAACGGCGGTTCCGTGGACTTGTTCGGCTCGCCACCAGGCTGAGCCGGGGGAAAATCGCTCAATTTCCATTTCATGAAACGGCCGGAGCGTCCGCATGGCGGCGTCGCGATCTCCGGTGATTTTTAAGTCGGGAACGCGCGGAATCCATGCCGCCCGCACGCCGGAAAGCGATTGGATGCTATCGAGAAAAGAAAACGCCTCCGTCACGACCGAGATCGTAAGGGAGGCGTTGAGGGTTCGCCAAGCCGGTTTTCCGGGGCGATGTGATTTGATTTCAGGGGGTCAGGCGAGCACTCGACCGTGGATCGCGCGCTTGGTGTGCTCGACCGCTTCGGCTTCGTCTTCGTCCATTCCGGCAAGAATGCCGGCGAGGTCGGAGGCGATTTCCTTGCGCATTTTCGCCACCAGTTCGGTGCCTTTCGCGGTGATGCGGACCATGATTTTCCGGCGATCTTCGGCGGCGTGCATTCGCTCGACGTAAGACAGTTTTTCGAGACGATCCACCAGGCCGGTGGCTGCCGCGGTGGAGTGGCCCATCTTTTTGGCGATATCCGACATCGTCAGATAATCTTCGCTCGAAAGATAGGTGAGGAGGAAGAACTGAGGAAACGAGACGTTCCCTTTGTTCAGTTCCGTGGATAGATTCAGGATGCAGCTTCTCTGGGTGAACAGAACGAAGTCAGCGAGGCGATCCGCGTCGGCGCGGACCGAGGCGCCCGGGGCGCTCGATTGGCTTAATTTCATGTTGGCTGGTTGTAGGACTCACAGTTGGGACAAGTGAGGACGCGCAGTCATTTCAAACCAGCAGTACCCTGGGACGGGGCATTTGCTCGATTGTGAAAGAGTTTTTCAAAAAATGGCTGCAGGCCCAAGCGGGACTTTTTGAAATTAAGGAAAGGTCAGCCGCTTGGAAAGCAAAGAATTTGGGAAAAGCTAATTATTTTTTTATCATTCCGGGTCGTCTGTTGGAATTAAAGGACTTTCGGAAGGATCGTCCGAAACCGGTGCGGGAGCGGTTTTCGGGTCGGGTGAGGCGGGGGGAGGGGTCG
>DBTN01000048.1:39814-81251 GCA_002307065.1 Akkermansiaceae bacterium UBA1315
GTCGCCGGTTCGGAAGCTGGAGGGGTGGGGGCGGGCGGCTGGGAAAAAACCGCGTCGCCCACTTCGACTTGGCCCGACTGAATATCGGCGGCGGCGTATTGGCCGAGCGCTTCACCGGTCGCGAGGAGGTTGGCGGCGCGTTTGTCCTCCCCTTGAGTGGTAAGGATTTCGCCGGCTTTTCGTTCCCATTTTCCGTAGCTTTGGATCAGCACGAATTTTTGGCCCGGCGGGATGGATGCGATTCTGCCCACCAGTTTTTTCATGGGCAGCGGAGCCGGTTTGGCCTCATCCTCATCCTGGTTTTTTTTGAAAAACGAGCAACTCGCCGTGCAAAAAATGAAGGAAAGGAAGAAGGTGAAGAGAACCAAAGATTTCATCAGAAGCGAAAGGAAAGTTTTTATAAAAACATCCTAAGGAGATAACCGGTCCAACTGCCAGCAGCCGTTTTCGAGCCGGTAGAAAAAGCGGTCATGCAATCGCGCCGGGCCGCCTTGCCAGAACTCGATGGTGACCGGTTTGACGCGATAGCCGCCCCAGTAGGGTGGCAGCGGAATTTCTTTGCCACTGAACTGGCTTTCCAGCTCACCGAGTTTTTGGATCAAAAATTCGCGGGAGGGAATGACTTGGCTTTGATGGGAAACCCAGGCGCCGATCTGAGATTCTCGAGGCCGGGTGTGGAAATATTTCTCCGATTCGTCCGTGGAAATTTTTTCGACGTGTCCTTGGATCGTGACTTGGCGTTCGAGGACGACCCATGGGAAGAGAATACTGGCTTGTGGGTTTCCTTCCAATTGCCGGCCTTTGCGGCTGCGGTAGTTGGAGAAAAACACAAAACCTGAGGCATCGACTTGTTTCAGCAGGACGGTTCGTTGGAAAGGCATGCCGTCTGCATCCACCGTCGCGAGGGTCATCGCATTGGGTTCGTGGAGCCCCAGCTCGGTGGCTTGGGAAAACCACACCGAAAATTGGTCGATGGGATCGGCCTTGAGATCCTCGCGTTCCAAACCGGTGCCTGAGTATTCTTTGCGAAAATCGGAAAGGTCCATGTGGGAGAATTAGCATCGAACCCCAAACTTCCAACATCGAAGTCGTGAAATGGTCACGCCCTTTCGAGGGTCGTCAAACGGTGCGTTATCGGACGACCGAAAGGGCGGGCTCGGACGAATCCAGATTTTCCAGAAGCTGGGCGACTGGGAAAGATTGTCCGATTAGGATCAGGTCAGGCCGGATGTCTGCAAGCGGTTGCAGGACGAAGCGGCGTTCGTGAAGGCGCGGGTGCGGGAGGTGAAGGTGGGCGCTTTCGACGGTTTCTTCGCCAAAATACAGGAGGTCGAGATCGATGGTCCGCGGGGCGTTGCGCTCGGTGCTGTCGATGCGACCGAGTTGGGCTTGGATCGATTGAGTGATCTCCAGCAATTCGAAAGGCGTGCCTGCGAATTCGATTTCGACCACCGAGTTGTAAAAATCTGGTGAGCCGTCTGGGCAAAAAACCGGAGCGGTTTGGTAAACCGGTGCTTGGAGAAACGAAGTGCCTGGGACGACGATGGCGCGCAGCCGGTCACACGCATTTCGAAGATTTTCCAGCCGGTTTCCGAGATTGGAACCGAGAGCGATACCGACACGAGGCATGGTCTATTCTTCCAAATTGCTGAGCCGGGCGATGCCGTAGCTTTGTTGGATCCGTTGATTGGCGGCTTCCACTTTTGCCGAAGGAATGATGACCGGGCGGTTTGCACCAAAAAGCTCGATCACGTGAAATTCCGGCACTACCGCCGGGTGCAGCAGCTCATTGGCGTGTGCCAGATCGCGAACCTCAGTGCCGTTGATTTTTTCCACGGCGAAACCCGCGTAACCGGAAAGTTGGCTGGTGACCGGATCGCTTTCCACTCGCGTCAGAACCACGATGTCCTTGTGTTTTTGAAACAAGCCTTTGGGGACATAGTCCGTGTAGAGTCGGCGCAGGGTGACATCTTCGAATTTGGCAGTCGCGAAAAGATTCGTGTCGAGCGGTTGGAACACCAAGCCTGCGAAAACCAGATAGCGCGGATTTTTTTCGTAATCGATCGCGTACATGCGTGACCAGTGAAGCGGCTTTAGCTCGATCTCGACATCGTTCCAGCCGCCGTCGCGCTTGAATCGAGCGGTGACTTTGTCGCCCGCGAATTTGCGTTCGACGATTTCGTTAAAATTCACTTTTTCGCCGTTGAGGAGGACCATTCCAGCGCTGTCGACCGGTTTGCCGTCGAGAGCGATGAGAACGTCGCCGTTTTGGACGATGCCGTCTGCGGAACTGGTGGGAATGACGTTGGTGACAAGCACGCCGGTTCCGTCGTTCGGAAGACCGAGCGCTTTTCGCATCGCAGGATTATAAAGCGGGAATTCGGTGATGCCGAGATCGACGTAGTGATCGTAATTTCCATCCTCGATGTCTTTGAGGAAACGTTTCACCACGGGCATCGGGATGATGTAACCGGTATTGTCGGCCTGACGGAGGCCTTGGAAGGCGACGCCCACGACTTTTCCGTCCTGGACCACCGGTCCACCGGAATTTCCCGGATTGATCGCGGCATCAATTTGCACGACCAAGTGGGAATCGGCGCGTGAGTGAGAGTAGGGTTGGAAATCGATCCGCGAAACGACGCCGCGTGTGACCGAAAGCCGGTCGCCGCCGATCGGGTAGCCGATTACGCGGACTTGCGATTCGAGGCTTGGGATTTCACCGAGTTCGAAGGTCGGAAAGGATTCGAAATCGGAGAAGTCTTCGACTTCCAGCAAGGCGAGATCACAATCATGAGCGATGTGGACAACCCGGGCCGGGTATTTTTCCGGGCTGCCGTGAACGGTCACCAGAATGCGGCGGGAATTGGAGACGACGTGTGCGTTGGTGAGAATCCGGTTTTTTCCGATCAGGAAACCGGTTCCGATGCCGCCACCAAAGCGACCCGCGTTCCACGGGACGCCATAATCGGGAACCTGGGTCGCGACCTCGATCCGGACGACTGACCGGTAAACGTCAGAGGGCGCGGAAGGAGTCGGGCCTTTCGGCATCGGCGGCGCTTTTTGGGCGAGGAGCGAAGGGGACGCCAGAAGGAGGAGGGAAGTGCAGGCAGAGAGCAGGCGGATCATTGGCTTGGCCGGACGCTAGAGCATGGATCGCGGGACGTCCAATCCCGAACGTCCAAAAAGCAAAAGGCGGAGAACCAGAGATTCCGGTCCTCCGCCGATGGAGTGCAGGTGGATTATCCGACGACTTCAAGCGGCGAAGCGTCGATGACCATCTGGCGGACTTCGTTGTTCAGCTTGCGGAACGTTTCACGAGAAATCCGAGGCGTCGCGTGGATGGCGACGATCGGGCGGGCCTCGTTGCTGCGGATCCACTCGAAGCTTGGGGTTTCGAGAAGGCCTCGAAGGCGGTCTTCGGCCTCCCGCTTCAGCGATGAAGGAACGTAGTTTTCATTCAGGTGAATCGTGACCCGGCGGCTCGCCGGTTTGAGCGCGACCGCTTCCAGGGTGATCTCAGGGGTTTCACGGTTCAGAGGATAAGAAATCTTCGAAACCATCGCATGCGGCTGATAGTTTTTCAGGATCTCGTTTTTAGCGGTGTCGATTTCCAACGTTTCGCCGACGGTCGGAATCTTTTCGAACGATTGGGACCAAGTATCGAGTGGAGTTTTTCCATCATTCAGATGGATGGTGATGTGATGGTTTTGTTTCATAATGTTATGGTTTTGATGTTTTGTTTAATGGGCCAAGAAAGTGGGTAAGTTAAGCTACCGCATTTTCATATTTGTTCACGGCGATAATCCTCATCTCGCGGATGCCGTGAGAGGTATCCCAAGTTACATTTTCGCCGCAGCGTCGTCCGATCACTGCGAGAGATACAGGTAGCAGAACCGAGATTTGTTCTTCGTCCGGATTGGCATCCTTCGGCATGACGATTTGCAGATTGAAATAATCGCGGGAATCGGTAGCGGAAACCAGTGAGACACGGTCGTAAAATCCGACCCGGTTTTCGAGCTTGTCAGACGTTTTTGGGACGATCGATCGAGATAGGATATTCTCCAGTGCCGACTTCTGTTCAGACGTGGGCGGGGAATGATGGGGTTCAGATTGAAGGATGGATCGAAGGCGCAGTTGGTCGCCCTCGCTAAGATAGAGAGGTGTTTTCATGGTGGAAAAGTAAGTCGTAAAGGCGCCCGAACGTTTGGGCGCCATGGATGAAAATCATCCGTAATGCTTTTCAGGCGGCTTCGGGAATGAACCCTATTAAAGAAGCCGCCTGCTCAAGCGCGGCCCGCGGACATCCGATGGCGGCACCAACCGACAAACCGATCTGCGGGGACGCAGAGGTTCAGGGACGATTGGATTTGTAAGTTTTGATACACGACGCACCTATCATTGCACCTTTTTCGAATGGTGCAACAAATATTTATCTCCATTACGAAATGATATCTTTATCAATGAGATCGAGGCGCGTTGTTTTGCTAGGATCGAAAATTAGATGATGCTATATCCGGCAGGACTGCGGTCATGATTTTACCTTGGATGAGGATCGATGAGAAATAGGAAAGTGCTTCCATGAAGCGATCCGGGAAATATTTCAGGCAGGCCAATCCGGTTTGCGATCCGAGGTGGGCGGAAGACGTGTCGGCTGCCGGAGAATCCTGAGATTCTTTAAATTTTTGGGTCGAACGCCAATGCCTCCGCCTTGCTCTCCATTTCTTCTCGAAGCCGATTGCACATGAGATCGCACAGTTCGTGGACCACCGGATCCGCGACAAAACAGACGGTCGTGAGGCCGACTTTTTTCATGCCGATCATTCCGGCTTCGCGAAGGACCGCGAGGTGTTTTGAAATATTTGCCTGCCCCGAATCCGAAGCATCCACCAATTGCCCAACGGTGTGTTCTTTTTGCATCAACAGGTTGAGAAGGCGGAGCCGGGTCGGTTCCCCGAGCGCCCGAAATCTGGCCGCGATCAGGTCCAGAGCGAGCTGGCTGATGATGGGAGATTCAGAGGTTTGCTTCATGGTCCAGTGGCGGTTGTTGGCGCTCGCCGGAAAATTAACGGGGCATTTCAAATTTCAGCAAATAAATTTTGCTATATCGCCATATAGCGATATAGCTGTTTTAGACGCTGCCCAAAACCGGTAGCGTTGCAACCCCTACATTTCGGATGAATCCTCAAAATACCATGATCTCGGCTGCCGAACTCCAAAAGTTGCTTCTGGAAGGATGCGCGTTGGTCGATGTACGTGAGCCTGTAGAATATGCGGAAGAGCGCATTGCGGGCGCGAAACTGATTCCTTTGAGTCAACTTGAAACCCGTCTTTCCGAAGTCGGAAACGCCCGCCCGGTCGTGGTGATGTGCCGGAGTGGAAAGCGGGGTGGGGAAGCTCTGAAAAAGTTGGAAGCCCTCAATCATTCCGGTGTTCGGAATTTGGAAGGTGGGATTCTCGCTTGGAAAGCCGCAGGCCTTCCGGTGGAGAAGTCGGGTGACAGACGGCTGCCTCTCATGCAGCAAGTGCAGCTTACGATTGGGTTGTGTGTGCTAACCGGTGCGATCTTGTCGTTAACCGTCCATCCTAATTGGGTATTCCTCTGTGCGTTTTTTGGCGCGGGTCTGACCTTCGCAGGTAGCACCGGTTGGTGCGGCCTCGCTCTGTTGTTATCGAAAATGCCCTGGAACCGCGTTTCCGGTAACTCATGCCAGGCTTCTTGTTCCATCTCTCACTAACCCCCAAATCCCATGTTCCTTCGACAAATTACGGATTCGTCCCTCGCTCAGAATGCCTATCTCATCGGTTGTCAAAAAACCGGTGAAGCCGTCATCGTCGATCCCGAGCGTGACATCGACCGCTATCTTAAAATCGCTGCGGAGAACGACCTCCGAATCACCGCTGTCGCGGATACGCACATCCATGCCGACTACTTGAGTGGCGCACGCGAACTGGTCGAACGCCACGGAGCCACGGCGTATCTATCGGCCGAAGGTGGGCCTGACTGGCAGTTTGAATGGGGCAAAGGAAATCCGAATGTTCATTTCCTTCACGATGGCGATATCTTTAAGGTCGGCAACATCGAACTGAAAGCCGTGCTTTCCCCCGGCCATACGCCCGAGCACATGAGCTTCCTCGTGACCGATATAGGCGGTGGGGCGAGCGAGCCGATGGGGCTTTTGAGTGGCGATTTTATCTTTGTGGGGGACGTCGGTCGTCCGGATCTGTTAGAAAGCGCCGCCGGATTTGCGGGGGTGATGGAGCCGAGTGCACGGACGCTTTATCAAAGCCTGCGTGAAACGTCGCGGCTCTCGGAGCATCTGCAAATTTTGCCCGCTCACGGTGCCGGAAGTGCGTGTGGCAAGGCGCTAGGCGCGCTGCCGATCAGCGTGATGGGCTATGAACGTCTCAATAATCACGCGTTGCGGGAAGCTCTGACCGGTAGTGAAGATGACTTCGTCCAGGAGATCTTGTCCGGCCAACCCGAGCCGCCGCGTTATTTCGCCAGGATGAAGCGGGACAATCGTTTGGGCCCCGCATTGCTTCCTGGTGGTGAATTGCCCGAGCCGCGTCGGCTTTCACCCAAAGATTTATCGAGCTTGGTAGGCGACCGGAAGCGGGTCATTCTCGACCTTCGGACGGACCGCTTGGATTTTATGTCTCGCCATGTCACCGGTTCACTTTTCGCTCCGCTCGCCGGTGGCAAGTTGTCGGTCGTCGCAGGTTCCTACATCGACGAGGGGACACCCATCATTCTGTTTGTTAACGCCGCCGAAGAAGTGAACGAGGCCGTTCGGCAATTGATCCGTATCGGATACGACCAGATCGAAGGGTGGATTCCGGTTCGTGAAGCACTTGCGTTTGGCGACATCATCACCTGCCAGAAATCGATCCTGACGAGCGATCTCGCCGATGCTTTATCGGCACATCCGAACGCTGCGGTGCTGGATGTTCGCGGCGCGGGAGAGTTCGCCAAAGGCCATGTGAAAGGTGCGACAAATATTGCTCACACGCGTCTCGCCGCCCGTTTCGGCGAAGTGCCATCCGCGAGCCCTCTGTATGTCCATTGCGGCAGTGGACAGCGGGCCAGTTTGGCCGTGCCCTATCTCGCCAGCAAAGGCTGCGACGTCATTTATGTGGATGGTGCGTTCGCAAATATTTCGGATTCTATCAGGTCGGACTCGTAGGGATAGATCCTTCGTTTCTTACATACCGATTAATCCGAGGATGCCGCACCTTCTTGTAAGCTCATGAATTTTCTCGCGCTTGCCGGGGCCGCGCTGATCGGTCTGTCTCTTGGGTTAACCGGTGCGGGAGGAAGTATCATTACCTTGCCCGTTCTGGTTTATTTGGCGGGTGTGCCGCCGCGGGAGGCGGTGGGATTGAGTTTGTTTGTGGTCGGGGCTGCCGCTCTGGTTGGCGCGCTTCAGCGGTTGAAAACCGGGGAGATTCATCTGAAAGCCGCAATGATGTTCGCCGTGTCTGGCATGGCCGGAGCGGCGGCGGGGGCGAGGCTTACACCGCTGGTTTCCGGGCGCGTGCTGATGATCCTTTTTGCGGCTCTCATGCTTGTGGTCGCGCTGAATATGTTGAGAAAATCAAAGGGGGATCACCCTGCCGGAGGGGTATGTCATCCTTGGAAATGTCTGCTTGCGGGTTTGGGCGTGGGGATCCTCACAGGGTTCATCGGCGTTGGCGGGGGCTTCTTGCTGATGCCTGCTTTGGTGAAATTCGCGCGGCTGCCGCTCCGGGTCGCCACGGGCACTTCTCTGGCAGTGATTTCGTTCAACTCGGCCTCGGGGTTTGTCAGTCATTTCGGCGAAGCTCCGCCGCGGTGGTCCATGGCACTCGTATTTGCGGGAATCGCCGCGGTCGGTGTCATGGCGGGTTCATGGGTTGCCAGGAAATTACCGGTCGAACGTCTGCGGCAAGGGTTTGCGTTGATGGTGATCGCCACCGGTTGCTTTGTGCTTTGGCGGACCGGGTGAAATCGTTTGAGGATTCGGTAACCTCTCACCTCGGAAACGCCTAAGCCGCTTCACCATTGAGGCTCTTTTTTGATTTCTGAATTTAGTACAGATGCAAAAGAGTTGCGTTTGAAGATCGAGTCCGGTATTTCCCTTTCATGAACCCGATGCCCGACGGTCCGTCTGGACCCACGCTCCCATTGCCGAACCGGCGCAAGCTCGACGGAAGTGGTCTCCGTCTTGGGGGCGTGCCCGGTTTGCCGGATCTTGAAGATTTTCCCACCGAACTGGCGACAAGGCCGGAAGACGCTTTTCCCAACCGAAAAGAAGAAGCGCGGCGGGTCCTCAAGCGTCTGGAAACCATCGTGACGGAACACGTTCGTGCTGCGGAGCGGATGGGAGTGACCCGGGACCGACTGAGTTTTAAAACCGTCGTCGACTGGCTTCGTGACCATGCGAAAGGCGGCACACCCGAGCTCCCTTCCAGCGGAGATCCGGTTCTCGATTACCTTCACCAGGGATTGATCGACGATCTGCTGCTGGAACCGGGCAACGTGCTTCTGGCGACTCCGACCGGTCCCGACTCGATCCGCTACGACGCGATGGACGCCGCTTTCTGGCGCGAATGCCTCGACCTTTTAGAAACCTCTCTTTCCGAATCCACATGATCGCTCAAAAAAAACTTCCTGTCACTGTCCTGTCCGGCTTCCTCGGCTCTGGAAAAACCACCTTGCTCAACCACATCCTTCGCAACCGCGAGGGCCGGCGCGTCGCCGTGATCGTCAATGATATGAGTGAGGTGAACATCGACGCCGACCTTATCCGATCTGGAGATGCTTCTCTTTCCCACAAAGAAGAAAAACTGGTGGAAATGACCAACGGCTGCATCTGCTGCACGCTTCGCGAAGATCTGTTAGAAGAAGTTTCCAAACTCGCTCGTGACGGCCGCTTCGATCATTTGGTGATTGAGTCCACCGGCGTCAGCGAACCGATGCCCGTGGCGGAAACGTTCACGTTCGAAGATGAGTCGGGTCATTCCCTCGGGGAAATCGCGAAGCTCGATACCATGGTGACGGTCGTGGATGCTTACAACTTCCTGAAAGATTTCCGAAGTTCCGGAAGGCTGAAGGACCGGGGGGAAAGCCTGGGGGAAGGGGATGAGCGGACCATCGTCGATCTCCTCGCGGACCAAGTGGATTTCGCGAATGTCATCCTCGTGAATAAGACCGATATGGTCACCGAAGAGGAGAGGCGTGAGATTCACGGGATGATCCGAGCCCTGAACCCTCAGGCGGAAATTTATGATACCGTGAATTCGGAAGTGCCGTTGCAGTCGGTGTTGGATACCGGTCTTTTCGACATGAAAATGGCAGCGCAGCACGAAGGCTGGCTGGACTCCTTGGTCGAACACACCCCGGAAACCGAGGAATACGGGATCTCGAATTTTGTCTATGAGCGCCGTGTGCCCTTTCACCCAGACCGCTTTTATCAGGTGTTGGGACACGAGTGGCCGGGTGTCATCCGATCCAAGGGGCTCTTCTGGCTTGCGAGTCGGCCCGATGACGCCGGTTTCTGGTCACAGGCGGGAAGTTTGGCAAAGCATCAATGTGCGGGAAATTTCTGGGGAGCCATTCCCCAATCCCGTTGGCCGGAAGACGAGGAACGGAGAAATGCCATCCAACGCGTCTGGCAGGAACCGTTTGGAGACCGTCGCCAAGAGATCGTTTTGATCGGGGCGGGATTGGATCAGGAAGCGCTGACTGCCATGCTGGATCAAGCTCTCCTCACTCCTGCGGAGATGGCATTGGGTCAGAAGAAATGGAAGAAGTTCAAAGATCCGTTTCCCAAGTGGCATAACGGATTTTTTGGAAGTTGATCTCCGCTGAACCGGGTAGCCCGATCCTGACCCATCCGGTGATTTTGAATCGTGTCATCCGAGTGAACTCTCGCTCTTCGATGAACGCGATGCGGCTTCACGACCGGTTCGAAAACGCTAAATGAAATCCGGATTCTAATCGGAATCCTCCGCCACGGAGTATTAAAGTTTTTTCAAATTTTTCGGCCATGGGTCAGGAAATTCCATGCCCTTTTTCCAGCCCTCGATTTCTTCGTCATTGCAGAAACAGCTCCTGAATTTAGAGCAAAACAATTCCACTTCGTCCGCATTTCCGATCACCGTTACCTCACAAGAACGGTCTCCGAAATCGGGGTGGGAACGTTCCATTTGGGATTTCAGCAGTTCTTTTTCTTCGGCGAGAAGCCGGGTGTCATGGGCAAGAATGTGAGACCGCCAGATTGCCAAAAGTTCGATTCCCATCGCGCCGCCCGCCTGATTCCAGAGGAGCACCTGATCGGGCCGACTCGCCAACCAGATGAATCCTTTGCTCCGGTAAACTCCCAAGGTGAGGTGGTTTTGGTAGAGTTCCAGAAACCTCTGAGGATGCAGCGGACGGGGATCCCGGATCACGATGGATTGGATTTCCGGAAGAGAATCCGGATCGGAGGTCAACCGCTGAGCAGGTGGCTGATACGGCGGGGCGTCAAAAAGGATGGAGGCGTCCATTTTGCCGTAGGCGCACGCTGCCAGAGTCGCGGCGGGATTGAGGATGCCGACGGACTTGAACATGAGCGCCAAGGATTCGGCCGGGACGAGATCAATCTTGGTGAGCACAACGACCGAAGCCGCTTGGATCTGATCGGCGAGAAGATTTTCCGAAGAGGATTCGCCGTCGTTCTCATTGCGCGCGAGCTGACGGACGAGACCGGGTCCTCCGTCGTAATCGTGATAAAGCGCTCGTGCGTCGACCAGAGTGGCGACTGCGCCCAAAGTGACGCCTGGTGCGTTTTTGAGTTCTTCGATAATCCGCGTGGGATGCGATCCCCCGGAGGTTTCTACCAAGATATGCTCGATCTTGCGTTCGGCCATCTGCGCGACTGCGCGTGAAAAATCCGCACTGCGATCCGATGAGATCGAACCGTTGAAAAGGCTGATCAGCGTGCCTTCTTTTTCGGAAACGAAGTGGCCTTCTCGCAGCAGTTCGCCGTCCACTTCCAGTTCGCTGAGGTCATTGACGATTACCCCGAGTTTACGCTTTGATGCGTGCTCTCGGATGAGTCTGCTCAGAAAAGTGGTTTTCCCGGCGCCAAGAAATCCGGTGATTAAGGTGACGTTCATCATGCAGTTGCCATCGGGCGATTGACAGGGGAATCCGCGACCGGTTGCCGGGCAAGCCGGAAAGGAAGACTTTCGAGGAAATCCTCAATCGGAACGACTCCTTCATCACCATGCGTTCTTGATCGGACCGCTACGTTTCCTGCTTCGAGTTCTCGTTTTCCGAGGATCAGCATGAGCGGAATTTTGTCCAGTTGAGCCCGGCGAATCTTGGCACCGATGGGGTCGTTGCCGCGATCGATGGATGTCCGAATTCTTTTCTTTTTGCATCGGGAGTGCAGGTCGTCCGCCGCCTCCCATTGGCCCTTGGTGATGGGGAGGATGCGGATTTGTTCCGGTGCGAGCCACAACGGAAAATCTCCGGCGAAATGCTCAATCAGCAGTCCCATGAAGCGTTCGATCGAACCGAAGACCGCCCGGTGGATCATGACCGGTCGGTGAGGTCGGTTGTCCGATCCGGTATATTCGAGCGCAAACCTTTCCGGCAGGCTGAAATCCACCTGGATGGTCCCGAGTTGCCACGACCGTCCGAGCGCGTCGAGTGCCATGAAGTCGAGCTTCGGACCGTAAAAAGCAGCTTCGCCCAGACCGGTGGTGTGATCGAGCTTGAGCTCTTTTACGACCTCCAAAATGCATTGCTCGGCCGGACTCCAGAGTTCATCACCGCCGGCGTATTTGGAGATGTTGCCAGGGTCACGGAGCGAGACCCGGCAGCGGGTCTTCAATCCGAAAACCGTCATCACTTCTTGGACCAACTTGAGGCAGCTCTTGAATTCGTCTTTCAGTTGTTCCGCCGTGCAGAAGATATGGCCGTCATCCTGAGTGAAGCCGCGAACGCGGACCAGTCCGCTCAATTCGCCGCTTTGTTCCATGCGATACACTGTTCCAAATTCGGCGTAGCGCTGAGGTAAGTCCCGATAGCTGCGCGGCTCAGACGTGTAGGCCTGGATGTGCATGGGGCAATTCATCGGTTTTAAAAGGAATTGCCGCTCCTCGATACGAATCGGTTCATACATACTATCCGCATAGTAGGGATAATGGCCTGAGGTCTTGTAGAGATCGATGGCTCCGATGTGCGGTGAGTGCACGCTGTCGTACCCGTAGTCGAACAGCTTTTCCGCAATCATCTTTTCCAGTTCGTTGCGGATGATCGCACCTTTGGGGAGGAGCAATGGAAGACCGCTGCCGATGGTCGAATCGATGCGGAATAACTTGAGTTGCTGGCCAAGTTTACGGTGATCGCGGAGCGCCGCCTGTTCGAGTTGAGTGAGATGGTTATCCAGCTCTTCTTGGGTGGCGAAGGCCGTTCCGTAAATCCTCTGAAGCTGCGGTTGGGTTTCGTCACCGCGATGGTAGGACCCGGCGATCGACAGCAGTTTGAAGGCTCCGATCTGACCGGTGGAGGAGAGATGGGTTCCGGCGCAAAGATCCGTAAATTCGCCGTTTCGGTAAAACGTGATCGTTTCGCCTTCGGGAATATCGGCGAGTCGGCCGATTTTGAAAGTTTGTCCCCGGTTCGAGAAATATTCCCGCGCCTGTTCACGGTCCACTTCCTCGCGGACGAAAGTTTGATCCTCAGAAATGATGGACCTCATCGCTTCTTCGAGGGCGGGGAAGTCGTCTGGTGTGAACCGGTGACCGCCGATGATGTCATAATAAAACCCGGTGGCGGTCGGTGGCCCAATATCGAGAAGGGTATCAGGAAACAGCCTGAGGATGGCGGCTCCCATCACGTGGGCGGTCGAGTGGCGGAGTTCTTCGAGTGGTGACATGGATGGAAAATAAACGAATGAGTAAGATGCGGGTAAGACGTGGGGGGGTGCCGAAATCATCAGCCGCAACAGGGGCCGCCGTTGTGGGAACAGGAGGTGGCCATCACTTCCGGCGAACGGGACCGCAGGCCGATCGGTCGGAAGCCGCCGCTGATGATGCGGCGAACGGGTTGGCCAGTTTCCGGATGCACGGCCAATGCCGCGTCCATCATGCTTTGTTTGATTTCAAACGTGATGACTTCGGGGGACTCGTCGGTCGGAAGGGTTTGGTATTGGTACGTCGGCATATCAGAGCGGGAGGAGGGAATAGGAGTCAGGGCCATCGACCACTTGCCAACCGGACTGGGAAAGTTGCATGCGGAGGGCATCGGCCGTCGCCCAGTCTTTCTGATGTCGGGCATCGAGTCGTTCTGCGGCGAGGGCATGGACCCAGGCGGGTGCCTCCGCGGACGGAGAGGGGGGCAGCTCCAGACCGAGCAAATGAAGGATCGCTGCGAGCCCGCGTTGGTGTCGCCGAATCTCCTTTGCGGAGCAGCGACCGGACGCGATTTCCGCCTGAAGGCGTTTTTCGATGCAAAAAAGTCTGCCCAAAGCTTCCGGGCTGTTCAGGTCATCGCAGAGTGCGGCGACGACCGGTAGGAAGACACCGGTTTCGGAAAATTCGGGTAAGTTGTCCGGCTTTCCGCCCAAGCGGTCTTGCAGGGCGGCGAGGCGACTGAGTGCCTTGCGGGCGGCGTTCAGCGAATCAAAGGTGAAATTAAGAGGCTGCCGGTAGGTGGCTGACATCAGCACATACCGCAATTCGTTCGCGCGGTAACCGCGACATTTGATGTCTTCCAACGTATAAAGATTGCCGAGCGACTTGCTCATTTTCGTCCCCTCCACGAGCAGGTGGGCGATGTGGAACCAATGTCCCGCGAAGCGCTTGCCGGTCGCCGCTTCGCTTTGGGCAATTTCGTTTTCGTGATGGGGGAAAATCAGATCGATGCCACCGGAATGAAGGTCGAAGCTTTCGCCCAAATGCTTCATGGCCATCGCGCTGCACTCGATGTGCCAGCCCGGGCGGCCCTCTCCCCACGGAGACGGCCAAAAATTTTCGCCATCGTCCGGCCGCCGCGATTTCCAGAGGGCAAAGTCTGCTGCAGATGCTCGGTCGTATTCGTCCTCGGAGCGCGTTTCCTTGCGGGTCGTGATCTGTCGATCTTCCAGTCTTGAGAGCGCTCCGTAGGGAGGAAATGAGGCGACGCTGAAATAGACCGAGCCGTCTTTGGAAAGGTACGCGTGGCCTTTTCCGATCAAGCGCTCGATCAGTGAAATCTGTTCGGGAATGTGGGCGACGGCCGAGGGTTCCATATGCGGAGCCAGGAGATTGAGCTCCGCACAGTCCTCATGGAAACGCCGGGTCCAGCGGTGAGTGAAGGCGGACAGAGGCAGATTTTCCGCTTGAGCGCCTCGGATGGTTTTATCGTCCACGTCGGTCA
This sequence comes from Akkermansiaceae bacterium UBA1315, assembly GCA_002307065.1. GTDB lineage: Bacteria > Verrucomicrobiota > Verrucomicrobiia > Verrucomicrobiales > Akkermansiaceae > Luteolibacter. Next base: position 54,204 of record DBTN01000048.1, read on the forward strand.
CATTGCGGACGTGGCGGGTAGGTGTCCCGGTGAACTCCACGACTCGTCTGAACAAATCCTGGATCACGAAGGTCCGGAAATTTCCGATATGGGCAGGGCCATAAACGGTCGGGCCACAGCAATAAAAGCGGAGCGTCGATCCGTCGGACGGAACGACCGGTAGGATGCGACGGCTCAGGGTGTCGTGAAGGCGGAGTCGCATGTTAATGGGCGAGTTCCGATACCTGGAGCGGTTTGATATCGAACTTGGGGTTCTGGCCAAGGAAGCGGCACGGATTGTTATGGAAGACTTCGAGTGCTTCTTGCAGGGAATGGCCACGACGGCGGTATTCCAAAACACATTCTTGGAGCGTGAACGGATCGCTTGGTCCCCAGTCGGCGGAAGAATTTACCAGAATCCGTTCGGTGCCGTAGCATTCAAGCATGTCGACGGCGCGGCGAGGACTGCATTTGGTGATGGGGTAAAGCGTCATCCCGACCCAATAGCCGGCGTCGAGGCAAGGGCGGATCGTTTGTTCCTCGACATGGTCGATCCAAATTCTGGAGGGATCGACATTTAGGCCTGCCAACACTTCAAGAGTGCGTTGGGTGCCGTGAGCCTTGTCGGCAAGGTGAGGCGTGTGGATCAGGACCAGTTGATCGTGTTTCATGGCAAGTTCGACATGAGCCTGCAAGGCGTCGCACTCGTTTGGGGTGGATCGATGCAGACCGGTTTCGCCCACACCGAGAACCGTGGGTTTTTGGAAAAATTCGGGCATGGCTTTGAGGACTTCCGCCGTCAGTTCCATATTTTCCGCTTCCTTCGGATTCACCGCGACCCATGAAAAATGGCGGATTCCATATAGCGCGGCGCGAGTGGGCTCGAACTCGGTGATCTGACGGAAATAGTCGATAAACGTTTCCGGGTAACGGCGATCAAAGCCTGCCCAAAAAGCTGGCTCTGCCACTGCGACAACGCCGGACATGGCCATCCGTTCGTAGTCTTGAGCGGTCCGCGCGATGGCGTGATAATGAGGCTGGATGATCTGCATGGAGAGTAGCGGTCAAGGTGCGGCAAACAGCTCAAGCAATACTTCGGTCCGTGGCATGGGGGTGTCTCCGAAAGCCAAGTGAGAAAGACCTTGGCGCAGTCGGTTGAGTTTCCAGTCGTCTTGCGCCGGAGATCCGCACCGCTTCACTGCCGCATCGTAACGGTCCAACAGCGCGCCTAGCTCAAGGGCCATGCAGCGGGCTTCTAGAAAATAAGTGTCCACGATTTCCTGCGGTGCGAGCATAGGATTAGGGAAGTTGCCGAGGGACTTGCGACGAATGGTGATGGAGGATCGGGGCGCTCAGGCTGAGGTCCATCCCGTAAGAAAAGCGGGCCTCGAAGCTAAGAATTTCCCCGTCGATGGAAAAGCGGAAGCAGTAGATGCCGCTGATGATCTCAAGGCTTCCGGTGATTTGGCGATGGACCGTTTTTTCATGGAGTGAAACGCTCAGATCTTCACGGCTTGCCAGACGCTCAAAATAATCACGGCGATCCGCTGCAGTGAACAGGGTGCGGGATGAAAAGGTGGGCAAAAGGATCGCGTCGGGGGCGTAGAGCGAAAGCACCTCGGAGACCGCGCCGCGATTGATGCCGTCGGTCCATTGGTCCAATACGTGTCGAGAAGTGATGGATGGGTTCATAAACGTTTATCTTTTTGGAAGACGTGCGGAAAGCGGCGGCAGCCGGGGCATGGCATAAGTCGGTCCGGCTGGCTCCAGCGCACCGGTCAGGATGGCTTCGAGTGATTTTTCGATGGATACGGGGTCCAACTGGATCCCGATGAAAACCGCGCAAGGTTGAGTGGTGGTCGGCATCGTTCCTTTCATCACGCTGGGATGTTCCCGGTCGTCATCCGTTCGCTGGAAAAAGCAGGCCTCGTATTCGTCATCGAGGAGACGCACGGCACCCTTGATGCGCAAAACCTGAGCGGGAAAGGATTTCAGCCAACGGATGAGAGTTTCCTCTTTCATCGGAGGGAGCTCGATGCGCGTCGCGACGTGATGGTGCGCGTGGGGCAACGGCGTGGAGGTGTCGATCCTCGGTTGCGAATCCGGATGCTCGGTCAAAAGTGGTATCAGCTTGGCGAACTCGGTTGCCGAGTGGATGCGTTGAGCATGGGGATTGATTTCCGCCAGGGCGGTTCGCACTCGCAACTGCTGCCGAAGTGAGGCGGACGAACTCCGGTTTGTTAGGATATGACTCGCGGTTGCTGCCTGGGCTCTTTCGAGCGCGCGATCCCACGGCAACAATCGTTTCTGCCAGCGGCTTTCATTGACGATATTGACCTGAAGGATCGGGCCGAAACGTCGATGATGGCGAGGCAACAAGCTGATCAGCTCAATCAAAGGATACGGGTCGGTGGTGCCGTTTGCTTCGATGAAAACCGTGGAGGGCGGATGGTCGGGAATGGCGTGGAGCGTGCGGTTCAAGGCATCGCTGGATTCGCAGCAGACGCATCCGGCCGAAATCGAATGCACTTCACGGGCGACTTCTCGCAATGTTGCCGAATCGATTTCTGCATTTAAAAAATCGTTGAGGATGACATAGGGTCTCCGCTCCGACTGTGCGAACCAGGGAAGCAGTTCGCGCAGAAAGGTGGTTTTTCCCGCGCCCAGAAATCCGGTGACGATGATGATCGGGATTTTTGCAGCGGGGAATTCACTCATCGTCCGGAATGCTCACGGTGGGGCCGAAGTGGTGTTGCGCGTGAACGAGCAGTTCTTCTGGCTGGAGGTCGGGGCCGATGAAAATCGCCGACGCAGGCACCTTTCCGCTGATCGGGACTTCGATCGGATCCGGCAGGAAATCCAGTCCCACTCGTTCGAAGAGTTGTCGGCATTCGGGTTGGTCGTATAGCGTGACCAGTGCCTTGGCCCGGATCACTGTTTCTGGCAGCGAGGTCAGCCAGTTTTTCACCTGCCCTTTGCGCACGCGGTTGGGCAATAGAATCTGGCAGCCGGTGAATGAATGAGCCAAAGGATGGCCGTGGCGATGAGCATTTCCCGAGGATTTAGGACTGCCGTGAGACAGAAAAACCGGAGTCGCCTTCGTAACGGCGGTCGCGAGGTGGGTGCTCAATCGGCCCGCAGTGGTTCTGGAAGCATGGGGATTTAAATGCCGGATCTGCAATTGGACATCCTCCCGGCGTGTTTTCGAAATGGAATCGGTATGGCTTAGAACGTAGTGACTGGCAGTCTGCAATTGCTGGATCTCAAGTTCGTTGTAATAACCTCGCTGACCAAAGTGCCTTGCATCGATGATCGCGACTTGCCACCGGGGCCGGAACTTGAGTTTGCGTTCTAACAGAGTGAACGATTCGAGAAGCGGAATGGGATCGGCCGTGCCATTCAGTTCGATCAGCAACGCGTCGCTCCGGGTCGACTGAGCGGTGAGCGCAAGCTTCACCAAGTCATCCAAGCCACTGCAGCAGGCGCAACTGGAAGAAAGCGGCGAGATGCTGGCAGCTTTTTGCTGAAGCGTTTCCGCATCCAGGTCGGCATTTTCATAATCATTGAGAATGACATCTGCGGTGAGGCGGTGTCCCGGGAGGTGATTCAATAGATCGCGAAGAAAGGTCGTTTTACCGGATCCGAGGAATCCGGAAAGCAGGACCATCGGCCGCATCGTGACGAGCGCAGGTAACGGTTCCAGAATCATCCTGTTTAAAGACGGGTCGGGTTCGGTGCGTCGCCATAGATGGCAAGAGGATCGAAGGCCTTCTCATGCTCGACAAATTTCAAACAAACGGGGGCATTCGGATCAGGGCGCAACGGGATCTCGCGATAAAAGCAACTGCGGTAACCGACGTGGCACGAGGCCGCCTCGCCGCCGAACGTCGGAGGGGTGAGACGGACTTCCATGACGATGCAATCCTGATCGTCATCGATCAAAAGGCGTTCGACATTCTGAACCATCCCCGAGGATTCGCCTTTCTTCCACAGCCTCTCGCGTGACCGCGACCAATAGTGGGCGAGACCGGTTTCGATCGTGAGTTGCAGAGCCTCCCGGTTCATCATCGCGAACATCAGCACCTCCCGCGTGGCGGCGTGCATCGTCACGCACGGAATCAGGCCATTGGCATCAAACTTCGGCGCAAACTGATCGCTTTCTTCGACTTGAAGCACACTGGTGCGGTCTTCAAACAAACGGAAATTCTTGGGAGCGGACACGGGTGGAAAAAACCACACCAAAGATACTAATGCAAATAAATTGCATCAATTTATTTGGGTTCGCCTCCGATCTTCCCTCCGCTCGGGGCTCACAGTCGATGCTTCAGTTGCTCCGTGTTCGGTGGGCAACGGTGACTACCGAGGAAGGGCAAGGAGGCAAAGGAGCCCTGCCATCCCGATCCCCGAAAGCCAGACTACCGCCCGTGGTTGATAACTGATCAGAAAGGTAAGCAGCAACCCGCCGATCGTCAGATCGATCACTGCTCCGGTGAGGCCAAAGTCCCATCCATGGGTTTTGACGGAGTAAATAAACGTGACGAGGGCCGCGATGACTCCGGCGAATTGATAGCACCTCTTTTCCCGGTCTTTCAGAGGACGGTTTAAAATCGCCTGATGGTGAGGTTTCATGCTCAAGGCGAAACCTGCCACCGTTAAGAATCCCAATATCAATCCCACGCTGTTCATGCTTCCTGTGTCTTGGTTGAAATGACGGATGGAGTGGCTTTGCTTTGGCGGGTTGCCAGTTTCCACGCGACCCAGCCGAACGATGCTCCGGTCAGAGCCATCACCAGATCAAACAGAGGAAACAATCCGTCTCCGTTGGATATGCTGATTTTCATCCATTGCCAGGCGGTCGCTATGTCGAGCAGGGGAATCCCCAGATAGAGAATTGCAGCGATCCAAAGTTGCTCCAACCATGCTTTGCCAATCGGGCGGCAGCAGGCATGGAGAAGGGAAAGGCCCCAGGCGTAGAGAAATCCTTTCACTTCCAGCAATTCCCGCATGGCGATTTCGGTCGGCAGCAACCGGTTTGCCCAAAACATCACGGCGATGGCGATGAACAGTCCGGTGATGCTGGCCAGATTGAGGCGGTCCACGATCAGGTAGCCGAAGGACGGCCGCTTTTTCTTGAGCTGCGCGGCTTTCCTTTTTTGGGTCCACATCACCATGCCTGAACCGGTCATCGCGGCTCCCATGGCCCCCATGATAAAGAAAAGCGTTCGGGTGAGAGGATTTGCAAAATGGGCAAGGTGCAAGCCATAGAAGACATCGGAAATTTTCCCAACCACCCCATCGGCGGCGAGATCTTCGAGAGGGAGTTTTTCTCCGGTGATCGCGCTAAATCGAAGCTGGTTCGACCTGCTCGACGAGAGACCTTTGCTGTTGTTTTTGAACAGCGAGATATCTGCTTTTTCCGTGCCTCGGTTGCGGATGACGATGCGGGAGAGTGAAAGCCCCGCACTTTCCTTTTCCACCAAGGCTAAAATCTGATCGAAAGGAAGGAGCTGGGGAGGTGTCGCGGGAGTTGCCATGGGTGACTCTTCGGTCACGGCTGGTGCCGAAATTTTGTCGAGCGCCATGTTTCCCCACGGCAGATACATGTGCATAAAAATGACGAGCGCCGAGAAACTGATCATCAGATAGAACGGAAGAGCCAACACGGCCATCACGTTGTGGAAATCCATGCAGGACCGCAGCCATGCCCGTGTGGGCCGAAAGGTGAAAAACTCTTTGAAGAACTGCCGATGGGTGATGATTCCGCTGATCAGTGCGACAAACATGAACATGGCGGCCACCCCCGCAAGGTAGCGGCCCCACGGGTAGGGGAGCTGGAGTTGAAAATGGAAACGGTAGAAAAATTCGCCGCCGCGTGTGTCCCGCGGTTTGATTTCCTGTCTCGTCGACGGGTCGATCAATGCGGTCTCAGTCGATTCATCATTCCACCACATCAGCGAACTCACCCCTGACCGGTCTCCGGGTAAGCTGATGAACCAATTTTCCGACGACGGCGCGTGATCATTTAAATACATCAACGAATTCTGGATCGCGTGTGCCGGCGCATTCTTGCTGATTGGAATTGCGAGCTCCGGCTTCATCCAGCGGGTAATCTCATGGCGGAAATAAGTGGCGGTACCGGTTACCAGAATGGCGAATAAAATCCAGGAAAGCAAAAGGCCGGACCAGGTGTGAAGCCACGCCATGGAATGTCTGAAGGTCTTTTTCATTTGATCAGCCCTCCGGTTTTCAACCACACCACAAGCAAACAACAAGCGGTCGGAATGAGAACGCCACCCCAGGCTTTCCAAGCAGAGGAGCAGGAAAACGACCAGATCACCGCCGCCGTGAAACCGACATAACCGAGCATGGCTGCCGCAGGCACCGCATTCTGCCGACTCATTGGTAAAACCAGCGTAAGACAGGCGGTCATGCTGGCGGCTAAGGCGTATCCTCCAAGGGTCGCCGACAGGCTGCGGGAGGCAACTCCCCATCGGTAATTTGGCTGCTTTTGGGTGTTCACTTTCTGGGTCATGCGGGGCAAATGCTTTGTCGAAACGTGCTTTGGATCGGGCCTTTCGAATCGAGTAGGCTGGCTTTGATAATGAGTCTCAGCATGGTGTCAACCGTACAAACAGTTCCAAAATTTTAATTTTTTAGTTGTTGCGTCTCAATATCGTTTTATCCAGCTTCTCGCTTCTGAGGCGGCTGCGTGCTGCGAGGACTCTGTCTCAACTTTTTAAGGATTAGAGGATTAAGGTTATATCCTTAAATCAGAAGCGTTTTTCCTATGAAACACAAATCATCACTATTGATTCAGTCGAAGCCTTTGACAGGCATCTTATTTGGAATGGTTTTTTCTCTTCCCTTATTGCATGCGGAGGAGGAATCGACCGTCACCACAACGGGCGACGAGGGCGTTGCCCTTGGGGAATTGGTCGTGAATGGAACGGCGACGCGGAAAAAAGAGGCGGCGACGGCGGTGTTCGGTGAGCGGTCGGTGCAGGACACTCCGTTTTCTGTTTCAGTTCTGGACAGCAAGGACCTGGAAGCCACGCAGGCGAACTCCTTGGGGGAAGCGTTTTTTGGCGATCCGTCGGTTGTGACCGAAGTGAGCGCTTATGCCAGCGGTTGGGGTTCGCCGATCCAGGTGCGGGGGATGGAGCTCGCTTGGGACAGTTACCGAGTGAATGGCGTCCCTTCGGATTCCTGGGGATTTGAGTGGCCGTTGGAGATCATGGACCAAGTCGAGCTTTATAAGGGGGCGACCGGTTTCATGTATGGCTTCGGCACGCCCGGCGGTTTGGTGAATTACCGGACCAAAAAACCTTTGGATGTTCCCTATGCAGCGCTCACCGCGGGTTTCAGAAACAAGTCGGTGTGGAGCGTGGGTGGAGATTTCAGCCAGCGCGGCGGCAAAGACGGGTGGTTCGGTTACCGGGTAAATATCAATGAAGAATACGGGACCACTTACAACGGTGGAGATATCAACCGCCTGGCCACTACGATCTCTCTGGAAGGCAAGCTTCGCGACGATCTCACTCTTACCACGGATTTGATTTATCTGAACCGTAACTTGGAAAATGAGAGTGCCATTATTGGTTTCTATAACTATGGGGACGACTCGCTTCCCAAACCGATCGACGGTTCCAAGGAAATGTCCGTCGATGGTTCTTATTGGAACATCGAGTATACGATGCTCTCCACCGGTCTCACCTACGAGTTAAATCCGGACTGGAAGGCATCGTTGGAGTATCATTTTACGCATAAGCACTCTGACACCAAAAAAGCCTGGGCATATCTCCTGAACCGGGAAGGCGATTATAACCTGAATTTTTATCAATTGGGTGGAGATACGGATCGGCAGTTTCTCCAAGCGATGGTGCAGGGTAGCTTTGACACGGGGCGCGTTTCCCATCAGGTGGTCGCGGGTGCTTCATCGCTGTATACCCGAGAGTATAGCGGTACATCAAATTGGTCCACGATCGGATCGGGTAACATCAATGGAGATTATGTGATCACCAATCCGATTCCATATCGTTCGCTTGCCACGGATTTCGGCTCGGAATCGGCACGCACGGACATTTTCCTTAGCGATACGGCGGAAGTGCTTCCGGGGCTCTCGTTGCTCGCGGGAGGTCGTTACAACACTTATGATCAGGAAGGCGGGTACACCACGGACGAGATCACTCCGACCTATGCGATCATCTACAAACCGGTGAACGAACTTACGCTCTACGCCAGCTACATGGAGTCGCTGGAAGACGGTGGCACCGTCGGCGACGACAATGGTGGTGCTCCTTACTCCAACGCTGGGGAACTGCTGGAACCGATGATCAGCAAACAGTATGAAATCGGGGCAAAATATGAAAGCGAGCGCTGGGGAGCCAGCCTGGCGGTATTTCGTCTGGAACGCGGATCGAACATCGATCGGGTCAATGGCGATGGGACACTCACCTTGGTTCAAGATGGCGTCACACTCTATCAAGGAATCGAGGCCCAAGGCAGCGTGAAAGTGACGGAGGATTTCACCCTTTCCGCCGGCGCGATGTGGATGGATCCTACCTACGATAAACTTTCCCCCGAGTCCGCGGATATCGAGGGGAATCAGGTCTCCGGTGCTTCGCGCATCCAAGCGGTCGTTCAGGCATCCTATGCCGTCCCGATGGTTACCGGTTTGGAAATCCACGCGGGGACTCGCTATTATGGAAGCAATTATTATGACGACGCGAACTCCCTGAAACTCCCGGACTATACCCTCGTCAACGCGGGCGCGAGCTACACCACCACTCTCCGCGATCACACGACGATTTTCCGGGCGGATATCAATAACTTGACCAACAAAAAATATTGGTCAAACGCCGGCATCGGGACACCAATCTCGGCGGCTCTCAGCGTAAAAGTGGAATTCTAACAGGAATCAAGGCGCTCCGGCGGAGTTTCCTCACCGGAGCGCCTTTTTTCGCATCTTGCTTCTGATCTATGGCCAAATTTTCCCCAAAAGCGTTCTGGTTCTCGCTGTGCGCGATCGCCCTTATCGCTTTCTTTTTCTGGAAGGGAACTCGGAGCAGCCCGGGATCCAAATTTGAAACGGTGGAGCTGACAAAAGGCGACATCGTTTCCTCCGTGACTGCGATCGGCACCCTTCAACCGGTCCAGTCGGTGGAGGTGGGTGCTCAGGTTTCCGGCCAGATTTTGCGGTTGCATGTTCAGGCTGGAGACGTCGTTGAGAAAAATCAGCTTCTCGCCGAGATTGATTCCAGTGTGTTGCAAGCGACCGTGGATGCGGGGCGCGCCGCCTTGGACAATTTGCACGCCCAGGTAAGCGAACAAAAGTCCGAGGCGAAATTGGCGGCTCTTAAACTGGAACGCCAGCGCCGGCTCTATCAGGGGGACATCACCAGCAAAGAGCTGCTGGAATCCGCGGAAACCGCATTGGAAGTCGCAAACGCAAAGATCCGCCAATTGGAAGCGCAGATTGTCGAAAGGGAATCCACGCAGAAAGGGGATGAAGCGTTGCTCGGCTTCGCGCGCATCTATGCACCGGTTTCCGGAACGGTGATTTCCGTGGAGGCAAAGGAAGGGCAAACTTTGAATGCCACCTATCAAACGCCAACCATTCTTCGGATTGCCGACTTGTCGAAAATGACGGTCTGGACGGACGTGGCGGAGGCGGACATTCAGCGGGTGAAGGAAGGGATGACCGCGAGCTTCACCACTCTGGGAAATCAAAATAAACATTGGCAGGGAGTGGTCCGGCAGATCCTTCACATGCCTCCTCCTTCAGATTCCTTGCAGGCACCTGCGCCGGAATTTGGCAAGGTGATCAACTACACGGTTTTGTTCGATGTGGACAATGCGGACCACGCCCTGTTGCCACGAATGACAACGCAAGTCACCATTCTAACAGATTCTGCGAAAGATGTGCTTGTCGCTCCTTTGGCGGGTCTTATTCCGATCAAAAACCAAGGCAATCGTTGGCATGCCCGAGTGCTGGATGCAACGGGTAAGGATCAACTCCGAGAAATCACCATTGGCCGGTTGGATCGCAAAGCTGCTGAAGTTTTGGATGGGCTGGCGGAGGGTGAGCAGTTGATTGTCGGTGAAGTTCCAGATACCCAACCCAAGCGTTTCATATGGTAAGGCACGAGAAGCCCGAAGTGCCTCTGATTGAGTTGAGAGAAATTCGGAAGACCTACTCGCGGGATGGTGGCCCGGCGACGGAGGTGCTGCGCGGAGTTTCCATGAGCATCCATCAGGGCGAATTTGTCGCCATCGTGGGGGCATCCGGTTCCGGGAAATCCACGCTCATGAATCTTCTTGGGTTGTTGGATAGACCTACCAGCGGTTCGTTTTTGTTCAGTGGAGAAGATACGCGGAATCTCGATGCGGATCAGATGGCCTATCTCCGCCGCGATGTGTTTGGGTTTGTTTTTCAAAATTATCATCTCATCGCCACGGAATCAGCGTTGGAAAACGTTCAGGTGCCTGCCACCTACACCGGCATCCCTTCTTCGGAACGAAAGTCGAAAGCCATCGCTCTTCTGACCAAGTTAGGCCTGGGAGATCGACTGGATCATCTGCCAAGACAGTTGTCGGGTGGTCAGCAACAACGGGTTTCGATCGCTCGGGCGCTGATCAACGGCGGCAAGGTCATCTTGGCGGACGAACCGACCGGTGCGCTGGATTCGACCAGTGGCGAGGAGGTCATGGCGTTGCTTCAGGAGCTTTGCGAGCTGGGACACACGATCGTTTTGATCACCCATGACCGGGAGATCGCCGCACGTGCCAACCGGATCATTGAGGTAAAGGACGGCCAGATTCTCAGTGATGTTTCCGCTCCCCATGCGGAGCGGAAATGCCTGCCTCGGTTGGCCGGAGAGTTGCACGAATCGAGTGGCTCGCGAAATGCACGGCGAGGTGCCTTTGCCAATGCGGCTGAAGCCCTGCGTGCCGCGTGGCGCGTTCTTTACCTCAACCGGTTTCGGACGGCTCTCACGCTGTTAGGGATTATCATGGGAGTTGGTTCGGTCATCGTGATGCTGGCCATCAGTCTGGGAGCGAGAGAAAAAATCATGGCTCAGATGGGGTCGATGGGTGCCACGATCATGTATGTTTATCATGGCATTCCGCCGGAAGGGGGACCCATCGGGAAAATCACTTTGGAGGATATCGATGAAATTTCGAAACTCCCCCAAGTCTCCCGGGTGATGCCCGGTCTCGGCGAGCCAGCGCTGGTCCGCTACGGAAACAACCATCTGCGCTCTTATGTCCAGGGCACCAATGAACTGCTTCCCTCCATTCATCATTGGTCTCTTGAAAAGGGCCGTTATTTCACGGGAACGGAAAACGCCCAGCTCGCGCCTGTCGCGGTGATCGGCGTCAAGATCGCCCAGCATTTTTTCCCGGAGGGTGAAAATCCCATCGGCAAGATTCTGGTGCTCGATCAAGCGCCTTTTGAGGTGATCGGAGTCCTGTCGGAAAAGGGAGCTTCCTCTGGCGAATCGGATGAGGACGCCCGCCTTTTTGTGCCCATTCGCTCGGCGCAAACCCGTCTGTGGCCACTGATGAGGGAGCCGGAATACATCATTGTCGAGGCGGCCGATTCGTCACAGGTGAAATTGGCAGAGCATAAAATCGATCAGATCCTCTTCTCTCGCCACGGGCGCAGAGATTATTCGATCAGCAATGCCGCCGCGAAGTTGGAAACGGAAAAGGAGACGCGGGATACCATGATGGCGATGTTGGCCCTCACCGCTGCGATTTCCCTGTTGGTCGGTGGGATTGGCGTGATGAATGTGATGCTGATGTCGGTGAACGAGAGAACTCGGGAGATTGGCATTCGCCTGGCGACAGGAGCACGGCGCAGCGATATCCGTTGGCAGTTTCTCATCGAAACCTTACTGGTTTCTTCTTTGGGAGGATGCATGGGCATTGCCATCGGCCTTGGCTCCGGATGGGCTCTCGATGCCTACGGGATCGACATTCTTTTTTCGATCCGTTCGATCTTGTTGGCCTTGGCCTGTGCGATCGTGACCGGTTTGATGTTTGGATTTATGCCTGCTCGGAAAGCGTCGCGGCTGGATCCCGTGGCCGCGTTGAATGGTGAATAAAAAGCACCACTCCTCTTCTCCGGGCGGCGGGGCAGCGGCCTCTGCCACCCGTGAAGGATTCTTAAAAACCTGAGCGCTTTCGGCTGCCCTCAGACGTCAGGCAGACCGGGATCAACGATGCCCTTGGATTTTCACCCTACACCGTGCGTCCGGTGTAGGGCATTCCTTTCGGGCATCGCCCATCGATCACTTTTTCGTAGGACCGGTTCCTTCGCTCACCCATTTGACCGCGTTGGTCAGGATGGATTTGAATTGCTCGTTGTTGTGAGAGTTGACGTCGTGGCCGAGGGTGATGACGACGATCCGCGCCTTCGGATCATTCACGGTCCATACGCTGGCGTGTTCATCCGCCCCTTTGCCATTGGTCGCGAGGACCGTCGCGTCGGCATCTTTCATGAATTCATGGCGATAGCTCTCGTCTCGGATTTTGAAATTTTCGGCAACGCCCTGCATGATTGCATGATCCGGCGCGTTGATATCCACCTCGAATTCGCCCGCGCCATGGCTTGGGGAAAATCCCGCCACGAAGCGTTTGTTGTAGTTTCCGCCGTCCCAATTCCACTTCCACGCGGCGGCGTGAAGGATCACGATCCCTTTGCCAGCGTCGGCGTGCGTGTTCAGCGCGGCTTGAAATTTTGGCGTGCCCCACTGGCCACCGTCGTTTCCGCTGAAAACGATGACATCCGCTTCCGGCAGGAGTCCTACGGCTTCTTCACCGTTGAGAGTGCCAGCCACATCATGGCCGGCCTTGGTCAGAATTTCGGAATCGATTTTGATGAAATCGCGCGGGAAATGGTGGGCTGACCCGGAACCCGCCAGCAAGACGCGAGTGACACCTGCCTTTCGTTCGCTGAAAGTTTGGCCGAGCGCTTGCGTGGAATTGGCAGGCATCTTTTCCAAGTCGGTGTTGGTTTGCTGAGAGGCTGCAAACGAGAGTGAGCAAACGGCGAGCGCGAGAGTGAGTGCGGTTGTATTTCGTTTCATAGGGATCAAAAAAGCACGGGATGAGTCCATCACCACCGATTGGTGAAACCTACGGAATTTCAGAAGCCATTTTTCAGTTTTTTGTAAAAATGAGCCCATTGAAATGCGCAGCGATAAAGATCATCCTGAGTTGGGGACTCTCCAGTCTTAAACTCGCTGGGCTCAGGAAGCAAAATCATTTCCACCGGTTCAAGTGCTTGGAGGATGAACGGCCCATTCATTCCCAGCCTCCGGGTTTCTCCCATGCCGAGGATGATATCTGAATCGGCGGGGGTTTCTGTCAGCCAGACTCGACCGGTGACGACTCGAATTTCGCGAACGCGACTTTTTCGTTCAAGACGGAGTATTTCGTTTTCCGCGAGGATGACCCGTTTTTCGGAGGCGGAAATGGGCGATGATTTCATGTGGCAACGCTACGGGCGAAATCACAATGGAGACAGATTCAGCCCGCGACATTTTTACCTTTCACAGATGCGTCGGGACTTATCATCTGTGAAAGGTGAAAATCGCCTCGGCTGAATCTGTGCACCCGACAAATTTCGTTGTAATATCTTTCCGTGAACAGAAGCCGTTCGTCAGTGAGTCGCCGCGATCCTATCTATCAGCGATTGGCGGGAGTGCTGGAAAAGATGATTCAGAGTCAGTCGTTGCGAACCGGGGATCGGATGCCATCGGTGCGACAATTCAGCATGCAACAAGGTGTCAGTGTGCCCACCTCTCTTCAGGCATACACTTTGCTGGAATCTCGCGGATGGATTGAAGCGCGGCCGAAGTCCGGTTTCTTCGTGCGCTCAAGGCTGGCGGACATGGCTCCGGAACCGGTGACGAAAATTTCCCGGCCACAAGTCACGACGATGGGAGATCCCAATCCGGTCGAGTCGATGTTTTCCGACTACGCAAATGATCGCTTGGTTCCTCTGGGCGCGGCGATTCCATCTGCCAAACGATTGCCGGGAGTGAAATTGACTCGTCTCATGGCATCCGTCGGCCGTCGGTTGGGCGATGAAAGTATCGGGTACGATCCGCCTCCCGGGTCGATCAGCCTGCGCCGGGAACTTTCCCGCCGCTCGCTGGACTGGGGATGTGCGCTTCAGGCGGACGAATTTCTCATCACCATAGGTGCCACCGAGGCGGTGTCGCTTGCGCTGCGTGCGATCTGCGAACCGGGCGACACGGTGGTCATCGAATCTCCTACCTATTTTGGGCTCGCGGGCATGTTGCGGGAAATGCGCCTCAAAGCTTTGCCCGTTCCCGTGCATCCCTCGGACGGACTGGATCTGGACGTGCTGGAACGTGCCCTGCGGAAAAACCGGGTCAAAGCCTGCGTCGTCGTTCCCAATTTTCACAATCCCACCGGCAGCGTGACATCCGACGTTCACAAAAAACGATTGGTCGAGATCTGTTCGCGCAACCATATTCCACTCATTGAGGACGATACCTACGGCGATCTTCCACACGTGGGGCCTCGCCCCCGTTGCCTGAAAGCCTTCGACCAAGAGGGGATCGTCATTCTTTGCGGCTCGTTTTCCAAGAAGCTCGCACCAGGATATCGCGTGGGTTATATCGCGGCCGGATCCTGGCAGGGGAGAATTCGTTCGTTGAAGCAAGCGAGCACGCTGTCGGGCACCTTGCTGACTTCACTCACGATCTCGGAATTCTTAAAAACGGGGGGCTACGACCGGTATTTGCGATCGATCTGCCACGCCTACCGCTTGCAAACCGAGCGGATGCGAGAAGCCCTGGCGGCCTCACTGCCGGACGGCTCCGCGCTTTCCCGGCCCCAGGGAGGCTACATCCTCTGGTGTCAGTTGCCCGGTGGGGTGGATGCGATGGAGCTTTACCATCAGGCGCGTTCCTCGGGGATCGGCATTGCACCCGGTCCGTTGTTTTCGCCCGTGGGCGGATTCCGAGACTGCTTTCGCATCAACTGCGGTCATCCATGGGACCCTGTCATCGAACGCGCCGTGAAGACCTTGGGTCGAATCGCCAAACGACTTGCGGCCCCTTGACCGGTCGAGCTTTCCTCTATCTCCAACCTCAAATCCGATGATGGAAAAAATCAACCTCGCTCATGTGCCCGTGGAAGAGCGCCGCTCGCCCAAGGGGAAGTTTCAGGTTCTGCAGAAAAACCTTTCTCTCGCCCTCGGCGGCGTGAAAGACACCGGGCCTTCCGGCGGAGGACATCCGTTTGATGTTTGCGAAGCGGTCATTCCTCCGGGGAAAATCAATTGGCCATTCCATTTCCATTGCGCCCAATGGGAATTTTTTCTCGTGAAAAAAGGCTTCGGAGTGGTGCGTTGCAAAGATGCCGAAACCGACATCCAGGCGGGCGATGCCTTTCTCCAAAAACCCGGAGAACCCCATCAAATCCGAAACACCGGCACCGACGACTTGGTGCTGCTGATCGTCGCCGACAATCCGCCCTGCGACACCGTCGGCTATCCCGATAGCGGCCAATGGTTTATCAAACCCGCACGTGTGGTCGTAACCGGTGAAGCACGGGAGTTTTATTCCGGAGAAGAATAAACGTGGCCATCTTTCTTGGATACTCGGATCGACCTCATTAAAGATCACCAGCAAAAGAGATCGAAGGATCAGCGCCAGGAACCGCGTTTGCTACATTACAGTTCACCCTCGACGACCCTCCGAAAGGGACGTCGTTCACCTTTGGATAGCCTGTAACTCTATCCAGCGAACCAAAAGAGATGCATCAAAGAAGATATGCCAAAGCCGGGTCGCGCGCCCCGACTCCGGACCAGGGGGAAAGGATCGTTCTTAACAGAGCGCTGGCTTCAGCCGACGTGTCAAATTCACTTGCTGCAGCAGAAAAAATCGGGGGTGACTGGGGGATTTCATAGGGGGGAATCTTTCGGTGACGAATCAATCATTGATCACTCAACCGCTCAAAGTACGACGACCTTCGTAGAATTAACCCAGCCGCTTCAACACCAAGCGAAGCAAACCGGTTTCGTAAACAAAGAGTCGCAATCATCGGAATGGATCAAATAGTCCTTCCGGGTGGACGGGGAGTTAAGAGAACCGAAACACGTCGGCTGTGACAGTCTTTAACCAACTCCCCAAAGAGAGGCGGCCTGGACATAACTGCCACCTCCCCGACCTTTGGATCGGGCGTGACACCGTTTGCGGTCGGTGCCAACCGCGTGTTTCAAGGACTCTTACATCCTCGTCCGCCAAGCGGACAAAAAAACTCAACCACTTAACCCTCAAAACCGCAATTCAAAAAAATCGAACCGATCGATTTTTGACAACTTCCTTTCCACATCCGATCCACCCGCACCCGTCCGTCTTCTGTTGTTCTCGTCATATTTATCCTACTTATGACGACAATAATACGGCAGGGGCATTCAGGTTTCAAAAGCGCTTCGGACTACGTTTACCTTCCAGACTGAACGTAAAGTAGTGAGACGACGACCAAAACGATGCTTTGCTCAATGCCCCGCGGCATGCATAAGTCGACGTCTTCTACCGCAGCCGTTACGGAAAAGCCCTTAATCCCGTTTCCCTCAGTCGACGCGCCGTAATGTACGGCGGTAAGGAGCACGTCTTTCATGTACAGCGGATCGCCCTCGAATTATACGCCAGAATTTCTTCGGAATCGCGGAACAGGACCGACTTGCTTTTCGGCTCTTTTAATGATTTCGCCTTATGCGATTCCCAATGCGAACGCCAAGCGTCCAAGGGTTTCGATGGAGGGCGTAGTTTTGCCTTGCTCTAAGTATGTGATAAATGATCGGGCAAGACCGGTCCTGACAGAAAGCTCGTTTTTCGAGAGGCCACGGGCTTCCCGCAGCTTTGTCAGCTCTCCCGGAAGCGACTTTTTCAAGCGATCGGCCCATTCTTCTGCATTCATGGTTTGGTATGATGAGAGCAGGTTCGTATGAGGCAGAGGTTCGATATTTAGGCTTGTTACGAACTCGACACTTCGTTGGAGCTTGCTTGACCCGGTGGCCTAACTTCCCCTAACACGGTGGCCTCTCATCGCGTTGCTCCATTTCTCCCACTTTAACACCATGAAATTAGTCCCGCGGCTCACCGCACTCCTCCTCGCAGCGAGAGTGCTTCACGCCGAGGACTCGGCTCTCGATCCCACGGCAGCCACCGGCATTTCCGGACCTATTGCGGATGGAACCCCACCTCCTGCGGTTGAGAAACAGGTTCCCATTACTTTCGCGGTGCTCAACTCGGTTACAAGGCGGGTGCATGTAACGGAGTCTTCCGAAATGCCGGAGCTTCCGCCCGTCCAAGGCATCATCAAGCGGACCGTCCAACTGGTGGCGGATCCTGGCTTGCCCGATCCTCCGCCGCCCCTTCCTCCGCTGCCGATTGACGATGCTGCGGTGCAAGGACGCTTGGCCGAAGCCCGGGAGCGATATAAGGAAACGCAGATTCTGTTCGTCTCCGCCCGGGTGCTGGACTTTGAGAGAACCATTCTGGATGTCCATCCAAACGGGGAAGCCAAGGAGTCCGTGACTGTGGTCAGCTCGATCGACTACAACGATTTTTCAGGCTTCGCCACCTTCAGTGTGGCGGGCGAGGGCGAGGATGGGACCGAAGAAGTCCGGCAGTATGCCCTGATCATGGCGATCAATAACGAAATCGCCGCGAACATGGGGCGATTTGCGGCAAGGGACGGTCGCACCTATGAAGCCCCCCAGCTGCCGACATTGCCCGAAGGAGAAGCGCCCTCCTATGTGGTGCTGGAAGGGAACAACGAAGAGGCCCTTCAAGCTATCCACGACATGCACGTCCTTTATTCCGTGGAAGGTGACCGCATGAATGCAAGCCGGATAGCTCGCGAGAAGGCGCGTGAGGAGCGGAAAGCTTACCTTCTCGCCAATCCTCCCAAACCCGAAGACGTGACCGTCAAATTCTGGAAGCGTAGCAAACCCTCCACCACCACCGGTCGATGAAACCTCACTCCCATTTCCTCACTCCCATTCTGGCGATTGTCCTGATAGGCAATCTGACGGCCAATCCGGTAGCGCAACCGCAGGTTTCCTTCACGGCGGGATCAAATGACACCTGGATTGCCGACTGGCTGGGTATTTACCAGCGTACCTATTTCTCCCAATGCAGCGTCGATCTTACGTCGTGGGAGTATGTACCCGTGATCGAGTTCGGGGACGGAATGAAGAGCCTGGGAGTGGATACGACCGCTGCTCCCAAGTTTTTCTTCCGCTTGAAATACACCGACGATCCGACGACCGATCCCGAGATCGAGGATTTCGATTCGGATAACATTGGCAGCCTTGCAGAACTTCTGATCGGCCACGACCCGCTGGTGGCGGAACCGTTCGTGGACACGGACGGCGATGGCATTTCGGATGCCATCGAAATGCACTGGTATCAGAACCTGACAACGATGAACGCCACCAGCGACTCGGATGGCGATGGCATTCCCGATATGATCGAGGCAAACGCCGGTGCTGACCCCACCACCAACCAATCCGCAAATCCTGCGGAGCGTGCGAGCTACCTTTATGATGTCATGGGCCGCCTGACGGAAGCCGAAGGAGTTTCCTATACCTTCGACATCGAAGGCAACCTTGAATCCTCCTCCAACTGACGCAATCATGCGCGCTAAATCTCTACTCCCATGTTTGCTGGCAGTGCTTTGCTTGGGATCGGCCCAAGCCCAGGAAGTGGAAAATCCGCTGTGGGAAAATACAGCGCTCGACGCTCATCCAGTCACCTCCACCGGACCCGAAGATGCTCCTGAGCCCGAAGATCCGGGGGAAGAGCCGCCGGTTCAGGCCATGTCCCTGAGCGCCCCTGCTTCGGTCGAAGCCGAGATTGCCGAGCTTGCCAAAGCTTTGGGGAATGACCCGCTGAAAATCTTCAATCACGTTCGGAATCAGATCGACTACGAACACTATCACGGGCTCCGCAAGGGATCTGTGCTTACCTTGCTTGAAGGGGGAGGAAATGATTTCGATCAATGTGCCTTGCTTGCCGACCTTCTGAGGGCAGCGGGCCATACGAATATTAAGTTCCGCCACCGCGGGCAACGTGTTGATTACTCGTATCTGAAAGACTGGATGGGTTTGGCCGAGGAAGCTTATCCAGGAAAAACCTTCCTCCAGGCGACGGGCAAGACCATCACCGAAATATTCCCCGGAGGAACGGACAATGGGGTGGGTGAGGCGGTCGCCAAACAGGCAGTCTTGGGAGGTCAATTCCTCTCCATGAGAGGATCTAGGAGTTCGGTGGGAACAGCAGCCATGTGGTATCCCGACTTTCCTGCGAAGGCGAATATCGTGTTCGATCGCCTTTATCTTGTCGTGACCATCGGAGGCGTGCCCTATAATCTCGATCCCTCTTACAAAACCTACGAGAAGATAGAAGGTCTCAGCGGTATTCTCGCGGCAGCAGGTTACAATCGCAGCGCCCTTTTGACCGCAGCCGGAGGAGGTACCGACCCGAATTTCGCCGTGTCGATGAACGAGGCGAACATCAAAACTTATCTGGCAGGACTAACGGGCGACCTCCTTGAAGAAATCGCGACGAATCACCCGAACCTGACTTTGCGTGATCTCGTAGGCGGAAAGCGAATCGTGAAGCACGACATCACCGATCTGAGCCAAGGTTTTCCCCTGCCCCAAAATTGGTTTGGAACGGACCTCACATGGACGTCGATTCCTGATGCTTATAAAACCGTCGTCCGCTTCCAAGCGGGCACGATGAATCATCCAATTTTCACATCGGACCTCAAGGGTCGCAAAATTTCCCTCACCTTCACCGGTAACACCGTCGAGTTGAAACTGGATGACGCGGCGGCCGTTGCAACCACCACGGTCACTGCCGCGAGTTTCGATATGACCATCACGGTCACTCACCCGGGCCATGTGGGTGCGAAGAGCGAGACGAAAACCTATAAGAAGGACAACAATTTCGCTTACGCTATTATCTATGGTTTCTCCTCTTCGGGCAAATTGGTCCAGAAGCGGCATGAGCAGCTTGCAGCCTATCTAGATGAAGGGAAAGCGGACAATTCCAAGGAAGTCCGTTCCGAACTTCTCAACATCATGGGCATGACGTGGCTGTACCAAACTGCCTTGGCCGATCAGCTTCTGTCCGCTCAGAACGACGTGCTCACGGTGCATCACCATCGTTTCGGTCGGATGAGCCAGGAACAGGGGTTCTACGTGGATGTCGGATTGCAACTCAGCGGTTCGATCACCGACGATGGACTCAAGGACGATGGCCGTTTCGACAACGTGTTCCACCTTGGATCGCTTTTTGCGAGTGCGATGGAGCACGGCATCATCGAACAGATGCAACCCGGTAGCTCGGCGGTTTCAACGGTGAATATCCTTCGCAATGCGAATACGGCCGGTCAACGGCTTTATCGGGCGACATCGGCTAACTGGGCCACCGTTCAAGCGGCTCTCCAGAATTACACGACGGCTCAAAAGAACCAGCTCGGCGGCTATATCACAAACGAGGGAGCGAAACTTTTCCTTCCCCGCAATGCGAATGTCAGCCAAGGGCAATGGTCAGGTTCGGGCTGGGTAATTCGATCTCCGCTCCAAACCGGAATGATTATCAGTGGAGGCTACAGCGGGGGCTATTCGACCAACTACGGCTATGTGAGTTCTCCGGCGGTCTTCGACAACAGTTTCTATAACCCCTCGTATTCCACGCCTTCCTACAGCTACTCGACCCCCTACGTTGCTCCGAGTTACAGCACTCCGAGCTTCTTCGGGTCGGACCCCGTTAACATGGCCACGGGCGCTTTCGAGTATGCCCACACCGACATGGAAACGGGCATCGAGGCCGCCCCACGGGGCCTCAGCTTCGCCCGTAGCTACACCAGCGCAAACAGCTCTGAGGACCGGCAGAACATGGGCTTTGGCTGGTCGCATTCGATGCACATTCGTGCTGCGAAGCGCACCGCCACGGAAGAAGCTCTTGGCCTGGGAACGATTCAACAGGCCGCTTCCTTCCTCACCGCAACGCTGGTCAGCTCGGATCTCTACCGTGACGATGCTTCGGTCCGGGAATGGGCAACGGCGGCCCTGACGGTGGCTTGGTATCAGGACCAGATGTTAGATAATGCGGTCTCGGTCACCATCGGCGGCAATACTTTCCAGTTCATCAAGCAGCCGGACGGCACCTACCAGCCACCTGCGGGGTCCACCATGTCCCTGGAGGTGGTTT
This sequence comes from Akkermansiaceae bacterium UBA1315, assembly GCA_002307065.1. GTDB lineage: Bacteria > Verrucomicrobiota > Verrucomicrobiia > Verrucomicrobiales > Akkermansiaceae > Luteolibacter. The sequence continues at coordinate 75,458 of DBTN01000048.1, forward strand.
CCAATCTCTTCCGCGTCTCGCAGCGGCATGGAAACACGATGCACTTCCAGAACACCCCGAGCACTGCCGACACCTCGCAGTGCATCCAGAAGATCGTCGATCCGGACGGGAAGGAAATGACCTTCGCCTATCACAACGACGACCGCATCAACTACGTCCAGGACTGCTATTCCCGGCGCTACACGTTCGCCTATACCGGTACCCGAATCACAGGCATCACCGATTCCACCAACACGGGAGCCACCCGTTCGATCGGGTTCCGTTTCGATGCCTCAGGCAACCTTGATCGGGTGACCGACCCCGAGGGCAAATTCAATTATTTCGACTACGTAGTCGCGGGCGATCCTGGCGGCACTGTGGCCACGGATCACCGAATTGTCCGGATGCGGAACCATGACGGGGCGGCGATCACCCAAAACGTCTATGATTCCCTGGGACGGGTCACTGAACAATTCCTTCACGGTGACACCAACAAAACTTGGAAGCTGCGTTACACTGGAACGGCCAACACGGAGGAAAATCCGGCCGGAGGAATCACTACGTATTTCTATGACGAACGTGGCCGGTCCACCGGCAAACGTGATCCGGAGGGAGTGGAGGAATCGTGGATTTACGACGGTCAGGACCAGATTGTGGAGAAAACCACCGGCTCAGATGAGACGACGATCTACCACTATGACGCCCGCCATAATTTGAAGAAGATCGACCACCCGCGGGGTGGGGGATCGACTCAGATGTTCTATGATTCGCTGGATCGTCTCGATCTCACGATCGACCCGGATGGTAATCAGATTGACCACGTCTATAACGTGGGGAACACGAAGGCCCGTCCCGACCAAATCATTGATCCGGCAGGCACTACCACCTTTGCGTACAAGACGACAGGTGCCGCCATTGGGCGTGTTTGGAAGACCACCGATGGCAACAGTCTGGTGACCGAGTACGAATATGATGCAAACGGACATCCAGACTGGATTAAGGCACCAGGTGGATTTCAAACCCAGTATACCTACACCGCTCGAGGCGACTTGCAGGAGTCCACCGATCCCAACAACGTCAAAACCGCCTACCTCTACAACGCACGCCGCCAAGTAACAAAGATCACTTCAGACCCGGGTGGAGCGAGCGAATCGGTGGTGGATTTCGTCTATAACAACCAAGGTCTCCTAGAACGCAAGACGGAAGCGGCTGACAACGGGGGCCAACGCTTGGCAATCCGTTCCGAATATTCTCCCACCGAAAAACGGCGCTTCGTCCGAACAAGCGACAACGATGGCGAAGGGCCGAACGATCCCTTTACAGAAATCACCTATGATGGTCGCGACTGGCAGAGCCAGAGTCTTGATCCCGGCTCCCGGTTGACCATCTTCACGCCGAAAGCCAACGGTCAACCATGGAAGACTGCCATCCCCATGAGCCGGGAGAAAATTCAAGCCCAGGACGGCGACGGCCGTCCAACCGGCGGCACGGTGCCGGGCTCCAACGGTACCCGCAGCAGTGCTCTCGCCTATGATGTGGCACCTTCCGGTTATCCCCGGACCGTGACAACAACGGCCGACAACTTGTCGGTGTCAGAGGTCCAAGACCGTACCGGAAAGCCCCGGTTCTATACGAACCGGAAGAACAACGTTTGGGAATTCCGTTACGACGGCTTGGGCCGCAAGACCCACGTCATCACCCCGCTTGATGCAGCGGCGAGCCGCTCGCATCACACGGAATATCACCACCGGGGTGCTGTGAAGAAGGTAACTGAGCCCTCGGGCGAGATCTCCAATTTCACCTATGATCTCACCACCGGTCGCCTCTCGGGTGTTTCAGATGGCGTCGGTTCGATCAGCCACACCGCTTACGACAACAACGGGAACCTCCTCACCACCACCGAAGCGCGGAGCGGAACTCCGGGAACCAAAACCACCAATCGCACCTACGATCGGCAAGAGCGCCTCGCCTCACGCACTGACGAGAACGGGCAGGCCATCGGCTACCGGTACTACCCCAGCGGTAAGCTCTGGAAGGTCATCTATCCGGGCGGCAGCGAAAGCGGCACCGGCCATGTCGAATACACGTGGTGGCAGAGCGGCCAGCTCAAGGAGGTGATTGACAAGCTCGATTCCACCACCAGTCCACGCACAACTTCCTACCTCTGGAACAAAGACGGTCGCCTGGACAAGGTAACCCGCGAGAACGGCACCGTTCGCACGATAAAATACGATGCCGCCGGAAGGCCAGATCTAATTGAGGAATACGGGCCCGGCATGAAGCTAATCTTCGTCCACAAGCACGGGTTTTACCCGAGCGATGAGATGGCTTGGCGCTATACGCTGCCGGTGAAGCGCACCAGCGGCAACGATCCGCCCCAAATGCTGGCGATGACCTACAACGCCGACAACCAACTCGCCACCTGGGGCGGGCAATCGATCACCCACGATCCTGATGGCAATATGACAATCGGGCCAGCTCCCGACGGTTCCTCCCTCGCCAGCTACTCCTACGACTCCCGCAACCGCCTTATAGGGGCCTTGGGCGTCACTTATTCCTATGATGCCGACGGGCAGCGGGTCCGTATGGACAAGGGAGCCGACACCACCACCTTTGTCACCGACGTTAGTTCAAGGCTTTCCAAACTGCTGGTTCGCACGAAGAACGGCGTCAGTACCCGCTATGTATGGGGGCTTGGCTTGCTCTACGAGGTGAATGGCAACGGAGGTAGTGCCACCACTGTCAGCTATCACCATGATGCTACGGGCAGCACCATTGCACTAACCGCTGATGACGGTAAGGTGTTGGAACGAATCGGTTACACGCCGTGGGGTCAGATCAACCATCGCGTGAACGTCAGTGGCGCACCGCACGACACGCCATTCCTGTTCACAGGCTTCTTCGGCAACCAGACTGATGGCAATGGCCTGCTCTACATGCGGGCACGGTATTATCACCCGCAGCTCGGTCGTTTCCTCAATGCCGACCCGGCCCAAGAGGGAATGAACTGGTATGGATACGCCGGAGGCAACCCAATCGGCATGGTCGATCCTATGGGTCTCGGTATCGAGGGTGCCCTTGATTCCGTTCAGACCGTGCTCTCCTTCCTCGGCATGACGCCGGTGTTCGGTGCGGTCTTCGATGTCATCAACGCCGGCATCAGCATCGGACGCGGCAACTACGTCGATGCAGCCATGAACTTGGCGAGCGCGATCCCCGGAATTGGCGACTTCGCGGCCGGAGCGAAGCTTATTGGCGGGGGAGCTGCCGTGTATGGGGCTTATCGAGCATCGGACGCATTATACACGGCGGGCTACAGGTTCAGCGGAAACCTTTATTCAGGCCTTCCGATCCCAACAAAAATAAGCAGTGGAGTTCAGGCCTATCAAGTGGGAAGCTTTAGTTCATTACGTGGCCTTTCGAAGGTCGGCGATGATCTTGCCCTTCACCACGTGGGTCAAACCCACCCCATGAAACAGATCATTCCCACGTATAATCGGAATACCGCACCTTCGATTGCTCTTCCGACGGCCGAGCACAAAGCAATTCCAAATATTCAAGGAACTTATTCCGGAAGTGCGAGGGATCTTTTGGCGCTCGATATTTGGAATCTCAGAAAGTTCACGAACGCTCCGAATAGCTCCCTTATTCAACTTGTTGAGATGAATAAGACGCTTTTTCCGGCTGCCTTTACGAAAGTTACGCCATGACACCCCAAACATTTGTAAGCTCAATAAAGGTGGCAGTCGCTGAGAACGCCGCGAAAGGAGTGATTTCCCAACTCGCTGCCCCAGCCGGTCGAAATCCAAGCGAGGCTGTTCTAGAGCTATCAGAAAAGTTCAGAGCCCTGACAGACGAACAGAGGGACTTTGTAGTGCAAATTGCCGAGATGGCGGCAGATCAAGCAGCCTACAATTTCCTCGGGATTCTCGATGGAATTATCGCTGTCGAAAGCGTCGAAGCCAAGGGTGAACTAAAACTGGTTTTTGAAACAGATACCGGGTCTGATTGGCTAAACGATCCTGACCAAGTCGAGCTAACTTATGCTTACAAAGGGTTAGAATGAGAAGCGGAGCCACGGGTTCTCAACAGCAAGTCTTGATTGAGGAATACAAGAAATGGGCCACCCAGCATGGGGTTGGCACCATGTCTGGAGATTCAAAAGCGACGAACGCCAGCTACAAAAAAATGATGGCAACGTTGGCGGAGATGAAAGGACATCATCCCAGCGCTCCCATCGAACTCATGAAGCTACTGAATGATCCAAATCCTTCCGTTGCCTCTTGGGCTGCTACACACCTCATTAATTTCTGCGAATCAGATTCACTTCTTACCCTTGAAAGGATTGCAAAAAGTGATTCAGGATTAATTGCTTTCGATGCCAAAATGGTTTTGGAGGAACGAAGAAATGGAAGATTTAAAGGCGAGACTTGGTGAGCGCCGCACCCGTCCACTGTTTAGCAATGACCACCTCAGGCGAAATCAATAAGATTGCCCGCAAGGTTGTTACTCCCGTGCTCAAGGATCTCGGGTTTAGTAATTTTCGAGGCCGGACAGCTTGGAGATATTTGGAGGACTCCGTTTGGGTCTTCAACATGCGGTCAGTGGGCAACCACTTCTCTCAATGCGCGGGGTTTCCGCCTTCCTCTCTTACCGCGTGGCTGGGAATTTTCTATTTGAACTTCCCTTATGGCCCAGCAGCGGACACGGATGACGATGGCTTATTGATACCCAAGGAGAGCATCTGTCATGTGCGATATGGATTGGAAAATATTGTCGATCAAATGGATATTCGCGCCTTGGAAATGCAGTCACAGGAGCGCATCCGTAAAGATATTTGGTGGGTTGACTCTGAGGGCTCGAATGCGGAAGAGGTTCTTTCTGACATCGGTCGGTCCATTCGGGAATATGGCATTCCGCTACTTTTGAAGCCTTACAATACCAGAGAAGTCCAATTGGAGAGAAGGAGCTGAAGGGTGCGTGATCCATTTTTGCACCTAGGATTAGCCTATGCGGTTTTTCGATAAAATCCGGCGATGGATTCAAAGGCTCACGCCTTTGGAATCTGCCGTTCTGAACAGCGTCATTGCAGCTCTACCGAAAGAAGAAGGCCAAGCCCTCCAAATTCAAATCCGAGCGGCCCTCTTCGATCGGCAGATGGGAAGCAGAATGATGGCCTTCCACTTTCCCAAGGGAATGCCGATACCGCCGATTGAACGGCTCGTTGGTAAAGGTCGGCTCGTCTTGGCGATCGTGAAAGCACAAGGCCAAGCTTCCCGCTTCACCACCACCGTGAAAGTGACATGTTCCAACGGCCTAATTTACGAATTGAGCTTCGACCTCATGCCTTGGTCAGGTGTGGAGAGTTTCAACGCCGAATGCGAAATTGTGGGGTTGCCCCAGGCTTCCGATTCACCCAGAGCGGCTGAAAACGCCGATCAGGAGCCCTCGGAGCGTCATAGGTCATGAGCGTGGCGCTCCGGGGGCAAATCCTCAGTCGAGGATCCGCCCCCTTTAAGGTAAGCGTAGTCCGAAGCACCGTATGGGTTTCGTTGCAACTGCCGTATCGTTGTCGTCATAGTCATCGGTTTATGCCGACTATGAAAATTTCAGGCGGCTTTGATCTGCGGCTTGGTCTTTCGCCCAGCAAGCCAAGTAGCCGGGGTGAGGCGGTTGCCTTCTTTGGCTTTCATGGATGGAAGACGACCTAGAACATCGGCGAGGTAGTCGGCCGGGGCGATGCCGAGGCGGCGGCAATTTTCAACGATGGTATAGAGGATGGCGGTTTTCTCTCCGGCTTCTTCACGTCCGACAA
>DBTN01000020.1:0-8515 GCA_002307065.1 Akkermansiaceae bacterium UBA1315
ATCCCGCAGAACTCTCATTGAATCCTGTTCTCCGACAGGGGCCCCATCAGTCCTGGCGGCTTTTTTAAAGACGATTGATTTATTTGGTTAAGAGGTAATACTTTTATTGGGCATGATTATAAAATTAATTCTTTTGAAAATCGACAAATACCATGGATAGAAAAATTCTAAATTTAATAATTGTTCTATGCTTTGTTTTTCTTGCTGGTTGCTTTGGGAAAAAAATATCACATATATCGATTGAGGATGACTCTTTCTTTGTAATCGAAAAAATCAAAGTGAAAGATTTCCGTAAAGATGAGTCAATAATTCGAGGTGATATTTGGGAATTGGGAAAGGTTGAATATGGTTATTTTATATCGGATTCAACTCCGGCAACTATTGGTGATGCTGTTCGTTCGTTTTCTGTCTTGGTTGGCAAAGAGCCCGCCTCAGTCCCGTCTAGCCAAGAGTATATAATGTCAAGATGGAATGCTATTTTTCGTCAATTTACCAATGATCATTTACCTTTCTCGATAACCAAAAATGCTGAGATCGGCATGCATGAATGGGGCGGCTCGAATTATGATATACAATTATTTTCTATTGAAAGCAATCCAAATAAATCTTTAATGTATGTTACATGGCGGAAAAATAAATAATATGTAAATATTGCGTGTTACGCACCAGTGCGCCTGTGAAGGTAGCATTCACACGGGTTAAAGTCCTGCTTCAACCCTTAACCTGTTCGGTTGTGTAAGCTTACCTTAAAGTGAGACAGGTTGAAATGAGAGGATACGGCTCGGGGACATCCATACCGAATCATGAAAAAAAGGTAATTCACGGAAAGCTAGATCGTAGCCATGGAGCGTCCCCCTGAAGAACTGGACAGGCAATAAGCTCGATTCCGGGCTTCGTTTCCTCCATTCATCGGAAAAGGAGGCACCCCATGAGTGATCCCACTGACGACATCAAACGCTGGACCGCCCGCCGCAAGGCCGCCGCGGTCATGGACATCATCAAAGGCAGAACCACCTCTGCCGAACTCGCCCGATCCCACGACCTCACCGTCGCCGAGATCGACCAATGGATGGACGACTTCATCTCCCCGGGGCACCGAGGCGCTCCACTCCCATCCCCGGGATGTCGATGCCAAGCACCGCGCCGAAAAGAAGGATCTCCTCGCCAAGATCGGCGAGCTGACCATGGAAAAGGAGGTCTACAAGGCCGTCCTCGAAATCCAGGGAAAGCCACTGCCCGACGTGAACTCATGAGCAAGGTCCAGCAGCACCTCCTCACGTCGGGCATCAGCGTTCCGGTCATCGATTGCTGCACCCGTGAGATCCTGGGCCATGCGTTGGAACGGACCGGCCGTGCCAAAACCGCCGAGCGCGCGCTGGAGGAAGCCTTGCTCGGCCGTTTCGGCACCCTTCGCAGCGCACCTCCCGGAATGCTCCTGCGTCACGACAACGGACGGGTCTTCGGCTCAAGACAATACCGGGCCGTCGTCAGGGACTACGGACTCAAACAGGAATACATCACCCCCTACACACCACAGCAGAACGGCCTCTGCGAGCGCTTCATCAAGACCTTCAAGGAAGAGTTCTGCTGGTGAAACCGCTTCTCCTCCATCGAACACGCCCGGCTCGAACTCAGAGCTTGGATCGGACACTACAACACCTGCAGACCCCACCAATCCCTCAGATACCTCACCCCAAACCAATATCACCAAAAGCAATGCAATCAGGCAGCCTGAATAACACAATCAGCTGTCCAACTTCAAAGGGAGCACTACACAGCGACTTTCATTCCGGCGTCAGCATTGCTTCAATGCGGCGACAATCTGTGTCTCGGTGAATACTGCGAGAGGATCAAAATCTCGCTTATTCTTGAGTGTCATCCGCCGGAGTCGGGAGCGCTGAGGATGGGGTCGGGTGATCCGTTGGTGCCGGAGCGAGCGAGGGCGGGACTTGCAAATCGGAAGAGGCCGGTGGTTTGGGCAGAAGTTCGGCGGCGGTTTTCAGCAGGGGATCGATGGTGAATTTGCTGATTTCGAAGGTTTGTCCCGCGAAGGCTTTTTCTTTTTGAAGTTTTTCCGAAAGCGTCTTGAGGCGTTCGGCGAAGGCGGCGTCTTTGGTTTTGGCGTCTTCTTCTTTTTCCCCCGCTTCCTTGGTCCGCTCTTTGAGCGGTTCTCCTGAAACCACGACGGTCAGGAAATAGTTGTCTTCGGCAGGAGGTATCGGGTTTTCTGGATCGTCCGCAGCGGAAGCGGGGTTTGGTCGAGCCGGTGAAAAGTCGAGGGTGTAGGTGATTCCCTCAAACGTCTCCAAAACGGCGGTGCGTTTTTGATCCGTGAGAATCCGATCGTTGACTTGGTCGGCGGGGATCACGTCGTCGAAACGGGGAAAAGCGAAAAACGTTTTCATCGATGATGCGACGACCGGGTCGAGCGGTTTTCCGTCCAGGGTGAACTCCGCGTTTTCATCGGAGCGGGTCAATTTCCACGCGACGTCGGTTTTTCCCGGTGCGGTGACGCGGATGGATTGGATTTTTTCCGCAGTGACGAACGTGTGATCGAGCCACTGTTTTGGATCGGCGCTGAGATTGGAGAACGTTTCACTGACGGTGTAAAAACCGGATTCGTCGGCGTGATTGCGAACGAAGCGCCCGGATGGGCCGCCCATCGGATTGGCGGAGGCACCGGTTTCGAGAGTTTTTCCGAGAGAAATCCGGGCGATTTCTTTTCCGCTGGAATCTTTGAAGGCGAGGGTTGTACCGCGTTTGCTGGCATCGGTCGCGGTTTCATCGATGCCAAATCGTGGGGCAAACGATGGCCCGGCTTCGATGCCTTGGGCGACTTTTAGTTCAGAGACGGTCCGGAGGAATTCGTTGATCTTCCGGGTGTTTGACGGGTAGCCTGCGCGTTCGGCGATGGTCCAAACTCCGTTATTTTTTTCCAAGGTTGTGGATTCGGTGCCGCCGCGCACTTCGATGCGGGAAACATCGGCAGCGGGAAATGATTCGAGAAGCGTCTGACCGGGCGTGCGCTGGGTCGCGCTGTCGGTTGATTTTTTCTGGGTGAATTTCACGGCAGCCACGGCGAGGCCAAGGGCGAGCGCGATGGTCCAGAGTGTGATGATCTGACGTTTGTTCATGGGTGGAGAGGTTGGCTGTTATTTGTTATCTGGAGGAGTTAGAAGTTATAGGTAATATTCCTGATAACTATTAACTATTAACTATTAACTATTAACTATTAACTGATCACTTCTAACTGGCCACTCACCGCGCACGCGTCGCGGAGCGGCGTTTGAGGAAGAGGCCGAGGCCCATGAGGATCACCAGCGTGGGCATGGCGGCGACGTTGAGTAGGGTGATTTTCCCGGCGAGTTGATCTTTTTGTCGGCGGAGATCTTTTTCTTGTTCGCGGATCATCCGGGCGTATTCGACCTGCTCTTTGCGGAGGTTGCGGATTTCCGCTTCCTGTTCGGGAGAGAGGTGGAGCTCGGTGCCTTGGGATTTTTGCGCCTGGAGCGCGGCGAGTTTGGTTTGGGCGGCTTGTTGTTTTTCCTCAAATTCGGCGATCTTCGCGCCGACGTTTTTGTTGAAATCCGCCTCCATCTTTTGGACGAGGGTGAACGGTCGTCGGACGGCTGCCCGCGAGCGGGAACCGATCAAATGTTTTGAACCGGTTGCTTGATCGAGCAGGTTGAACAGCATGGACGCGTTGCCGTTCATGGGCGTCGCCATTTGGATGCCGCCGAAATTCTGGACGTTGTAGGCAAAGCGGTCGAAGAACGCGTCGATATCAGCGATGAGGAAAACATTTCCAGGGCTGGAACCCGATTGGAGCGAGGCGGGTTCTTCCGGTTTGTTTTCCTTGGAATCTGCTGGGGCTTTCGGATCGGCGGGCGCGGCAGGTTTTCCATGGGGGAAGGCGGTTTTAAAGGTGCCGCTCAGGTGGGTGACCAGATCGTAGACCACGCCGGTCGGACGGAAGCTGGTGGTAAGTTTCGGATCGAGCTGGGCGGCGGCTTCGGAATCGACGAATCCGGCTTCGTTCGACGAGCGGATCAGGGTGTTGGCCGCGACTCCGGCGCCACCGGTTTTGGTGAAGGCACCGGGCAGGAAAAAGGTGACGGAGCCGAGGTCTTTGGTGATGACGCTGTCTTTTTGCGGCATCGCCTCCTGTGGTAGCGTAAGCACCGCAAGGCCGAGTTGGTTCCCGGCCAGCAGAGTGGCGAATGGCGGATCGGCCAGAACTTTCGAGGATTCGAACGAAATGCCCCAGGCGGGCAGAAGGGTCGGCAAGGTGGACATCGTCGGCGCTCCGCCGCCCATCATCGGATTGCGCGGGTTGGTCATCTGTGCGGCGACCGAATGGGCATCCAGGCAGGCGACGACCGTGCCGCCACCGAGAAGGTATTGATCAATCGCGTATTCCGTTTCCGGTGTGATTCCAGCGGGATGGAACAGCAGCAGCACTTTGATTTCTTTCGGATCGATCGAAGTGGCTCCCATCTCGATGTCTCGAACTTCGTAGGACTGTTTCAGTTGCTGATAAATCACCCAAGGTTGGGCGCTGGGCTGGCCGGGCATCATCGCGGGGCCGCCTGCGATGTTCAGGCCCGACATCACGCCGACGACCGGTTTGGAGACGGTGCTGACATCGGAGATGGCTTTGGAAAGTTGATACTCGAGCATCGTTTCCTCCTGTGGGTTGAGGAATGGCAATACGCTCGTGCGATCGAGGCAGGAAACGGCGAGGCCGAAATAAAGGTTTTGATCGTTGATGCGTTGGCCGTCGATGCCATCGAGATTCGCCGAATCTTCCGCATCCGTATCTGGTTGGGGATCGAGTTCTTCGATGCGCAGTTTTCCTTTCGAAATCGAGGCGTATTCCTTCAGCAGATCATCCACGCGGCGCATGTGGATTTTTAACTCTTCAGGCATGTAGTCCGTGCTACGAGACGCGTAGTAACGGATGACGACCGGGGTATCGAGTTCGGTGAGGATCGAGCGAGTGCCTTCCGACAACGTGTGCAGTTTGTTTTCGGTGAAATCGGCACCGCGATTTCCCACCGGTATGAGGGAAACCAGCCAGTTCGCGAGGACGGCGATGGCGACGAGCGCGGCGACACCAAGTGCGGCGCGGGTGACCGGGTGAGTGGTTTTGGCCATGGAAAAGTTAAAGGTTAAAAGTTAGAGGTTATTGGGAAGGTTTACGCACGTTTGGCGGAAAGGATGGCGCTGGTGCCGAGGAGGCAGATGAAAATCGTCGAGGCGAACCAAACGAAATCTTGCACCCGGAAAAGCCCGCGGTTGAGCGAACTGAAATGGTCCCAGACGCCGAAGGAGACGATCGCCTCCAGCACGGCGGGCGAGGTGACCTTGGAAAGCTCGCGGGTCACGGGATCGTATCCGCAAAGGACCATCAGCACACAAATGGCGACCGAAACGATGAGGCAAACCACCTGATCGCGCGTGCAGGCCGAGACCAGCATCGTGATCGCGAGGAACGTGCAGCAGACGAGAAAACTGCCGAGGTAGCCGGCGAAGATCGCGCCATTGTCTGGATTTCCGAGGTAGTTGACAGTGACGATGATCGGAAAGGTCAGGGCGAGTGCGAGCAGCCACACGGTGGCGGCGGCGAGGAATTTCCCAACGATCGCGCTCCAGGTGGAAACCGGAAAGGTGCCGAGCAATTCGATCGTGCCGGTTCGCTGTTCATCGGCCCAGAGTTTCATGCCAACCGCTGGGGCGAGCAGCATGTAGACCCACGGATGCCAGAAGATCGACGTCCATTCGAGCGATGAATCCCCGACGCGCATGAACTCGCCGAAGGTGAAGGTGAGACCTTGGGAAAACAGTAGGAAAATCACAATGATCGCGTAAGCTGTGGGTTGCGAAAAATAGCTTTTGAGTTCGCGCTTGTAGATGGTGAGAGATGACATAAGAGCAGAGAATGAAGAGTCCAGAATCAAGAGATTGGAGGACAGGTTGAAATCTAACAGAGCGGTTACGCGGCGGCTTGGGTGTCGCGTGATGTGACGGTGCGGAACAGGTCGGTGAGTGAACCGGTTCCGGATTGCTCGATCAATTCGGCAGGCGTTCCGTCGGCGACGATTTTCCCGCGATCCACAATGACCGCGCGGGTGCAGGCGGCTTCGACTTCTTCCAGGATGTGAGTGGAAAAAAGGATCGCCTTGGTTTGTCCGAGCCGTTTGATGAGCTGGCGGACTTCAAATTTTTGGTTCGGATCCAGGCCGTCCGTCGGTTCGTCCAGGATCAATACTTCGGGATCGTGCAGCAGCGCTTGGGCGAGGCAGGTGCGATGGCGGTAGCCTTTTGAGAGCGTGTCGATCGATTGCTTGGCGACGGATTGGAGGAAGCAGGTTTCGATCGCGCGTTCGACGGCGTCCTTTTTATCACCGCCGCGAATGCCACGGATTTCCGCACAAAATTTGAGGAAACCGGTCACCGTCATGTCGTTGTAGAGCGGTGCGGATTCGGGCAGGTAGCCGATCTTGGTTTTTGCCTCGGTCGGACGATCGACGATGGAAATGCCGCAGACTTTCGCATCGCCGGATGTCGGTGGGAAAAAGCCGGTGACCATCCGCATGGTGGTGGACTTTCCGGCGCCGTTAGGTCCTAGAAATCCAAGGACTTCGCCTTTTTTCACCGAGAACGAAAGGTGGTCCACGGCGAGTTTGGTTCCGAATTGTTTGGTGAGACTTTCGACTTCGATCATGGGTTGTGAAACAGGTTTATCCGGTAGCTGACGCGAAAGCGCCACCGGAGCGGGTGATTGTTTGAAAAGATGAAATGGCAGGGGATTTCAAGCCAATTTCCGTCACCCAAATGACCGGCGGCTTGCGTGGGAAACCGGTCCGTGCCATTCTCAACATCCGATGACCGGTCTCCATATTCCCGAACGTTGCGGCGTGATGTTGCTGCCGGATTGCACCTTGTTTCCGCATGGCGGACTGCCCTTGTTTATTTTCGAGGAACGTTACCGTCGGATGCTGGCAGATGCGCTTGAGGGCGATTTTTTGTTTGGGGTGGCGCGGCTGATCAAAGAGGAGACGCGAAACATTGGAGACTGTGTCGCACCGGTTGGGACGATTGGCCTGGTCCGCGCTTCGCGTGAGCAGGATGATGGAACCTCACAGCTCTTGCTGCATGGAGTGATGCGCGTGCGCTTTACCGAGTGGCATGCGGGCTACCCTTATCCTTTCGCGTCGATCGAGCCGCGCGTGTCGTATTTTTCCCCGGAACATCAAGCGTCTGCAGCGATGAAAACGCTTCGGGGTGCGGTCGAGGACGCGATTCGGGTATTACCTGAACCGGTCCAGGCGGGTGTGTTAACGTTGATCGATCGTGCGGACAATCCGGAGCTGATGACCGACATCGTCAGCCAGCAATTTATCCACGATCCCGATCTTCGCCAGCAATTGTTAGAGATGGAATCCGCCGGGGAGCGGATTCCTCTACTGTGTGATTATCTCGGGAAATCGACCCTGGGGGAAGAGGATTAGATCTTTCCCGTTAGGTGGAACCCCTTCGGTCGAGCATTTCACATGCCCGGTCCACGATCGACATCCATGCGGAAAGGTCGGCCGCGGAGGCGTGCGTTGCGAGTGCGCTCGATCACTTGAGAGACGAGTGCTTCTGGAACATCCACGAGTGAATGTTTCGGGAAAAGGGTGATGCGTCCGAGGCAGCCGTCTGGCAATCCACCTTCACGATAGAGCATGCCGACGATTTCCTTGGCCATGACGCCGTGGGTTTTCCCGAGGGAAAGGAACATGCGGGCCATGCCCGGTTCGGTCGGGATGATTTCGCGGCGTTCGGGGCGGAAAGGCGCGCCTTCACGTTGGAATGACTCACGAGGTGGGCCGTCCCGTTGAGGACGTTCGCGCGGATCGCGGCGGGCTGGGCGTTCGGACTCGCGGTCTTCATCGATCAGATTGCCTTCGCGGCCGCTGGCTTCGCGGAGGATGGTGACGAGCGCACCGGCGATGTCCGTCGGGGTGTGACCTTGTTCGAGCAACCGGTCGATCTGTTCTTGGTGCGCGTCGAATTTTCCTGACTCGAGGCGTTCCTTGAGATTTTCGAAAATCGCATCGGCGCGGCGGCCTTCGACTTGTTCGACGGAAGGGATTTTTTCGCGCTTCACGATGGAACGGGTGTAACGCTCGATCGCCTGCATGCGGTAGATTTCACGGCCGTAAACGAAGCTCACGGCGCGACCCGAGCGACCTGCCCGGCCGGTACGGCCAATGCGGTGAACGTAGTCTTCTGGATCGGTCGGGAGGTCGTAGTTAAAAACGATGTCAATTTCCTCGATGTCGAGACCGCGGGCGGCGACGTCGGTGGCGACGAGCAATTCAACCGTGCCCTCGCGGAAACGCTTGAGAACCCGTTCGCGCATTTGCTGCGTGATATCGCCGTGCAACCGGTCAGCAGCGTAGCCACGATTGACGAGGTCTTCCGTGCATTCGTCGACCGAGCGCTTGGTGTTGCAGAAAATGATGCC
>DBTN01000020.1:8760-9049 GCA_002307065.1 Akkermansiaceae bacterium UBA1315
TGGTGTTGCAGAAAATGATGCCGAGGCGCGGTGGATTCATGTCGAGAATCCGGGAAAGGACTTCGACTTTCGAGCGCTGACGGACTTCGAAATACGATTGATCGATGGTCGAAACGGTTTTCGCTTTTTGTTGAATTTCGACGATCTGAGGAGATTTGCCGAATTTCTGAATCAGACGGGAGACACCCGGATTCATCGTTGCGGAGAAAAACATCGTCTGGCGATCCGCAGGAAGGGCAGCGAGAAGCTCGTCCATTTCATCCTTGAAGCCCATGTCGAGCATGCGGTC
>DBTN01000002.1 GCA_002307065.1 Akkermansiaceae bacterium UBA1315
GGGGATTGCTGATGTCGGATTGCGGATTGCGGATTGCGGATTGTTGAAAATAGAATACAGAATTCAGAAGACAGAAGTTATTGGTTATGGGTTATGGGTTATTGGTTATGGGTTATTGGTTATTGGTTATGGGTTATTGGTTATTGGGGGGCGGGAGATGATGGGGTTAATCCTCGGGAGTGGACTTCGAATTTTTTTCGTAACTGGGTTTCACTGATGAGGCCGATGAACTGATCGACGAGTTTTCCGTCGCGGTAAAACCGGACGTCGGGGATGGGGCGGACGTTCAGGCGGTTGGCGAGTTGGCCCGCACGTTCGATATCGACGCGGCCGACTTCGACGATGCTGGGATATTCGGCGGCGAGTTTTTCGAGCATGGGCGAGAGTTCTTTACAGGGCGCGCACCAGTCGGCGTAAAAATCGATCACCACCAATTTGCCTGGTTGTTTGGTAAATCCGCTGAAGGCAGTGCTTGAGACATTGGTCACCGGGCTGGGAGCGGCAGCGACCGGTTCGGTGCGTTTGCACTGGGTGAAAAGGGGAAGCGTGGCGGAAAAAAGCAGAGCAGAGAATTTCATGGCAGATCGGGGGACGGTTGGCGGAGCCCGGGGAATTTGGCATTTTCCTGGCCAAGGGCAAGCGGCGGGGGCGAAAGAGCGCACGGAGTGGGAGCGTATCACCTGTCCGGCTTGCTTCTTTTCGGCTGTTTTTCAATCTTCTCACCGTGTCAAAGAACCTGACTTTTCTCCTGACGCTCGTAATCGCTGCGGGCATGATCGGTTTTCGAATCTGGGATTCGAAAAACTCGCCGGGCGGGAGTATCGAAAGTCTCGGCCTGCAGGAAGGCGGCGCGGCGCTTTCGATGCCGGAGCGGGATCCCGTGGACGACCGGTTTCACTTTCTCTCGGCGTGGCAAACGGTGCAAATCCCGCGGGCTGTCCGCTTTGATCCGCCGCTCGGATCGGAACATTCCGCGCTGATTTACAACGCCCAGAAGTTTTGGGAAATGAATGAAAAACGCGGCGGCCACCATACCGGGGACGATCTCAACGGCATCGGCGGGATGAACACCGATCTCGGCGATCCGGTTTTCGCGGCGGCGGATGGATTGGTCATTTTCGCCGGTGAACCATCGCCCGGTTGGGGAAATGTCGTGGTGTTAGCGCACACGACACCGGACGGGAAACCGCTTCACTCGATGTATGCGCACATGCACGAGATTTTGGTGAACATCGGCCAACTCGTCCCGCGCGGCGGAAAGGTCGGCACGGTCGGCACGTCGAACGGATTTTACCCTGCGCATCTCCATTTCGAAATGCGCACCAGCGACGGCGTCGATATCGGGGCCGGTTACGCCATGCATCCGCTGAACCGGTTGGACCCGACGGCCACTCTTGTTTCACTGAGAAATGCGGCGGCCGACGGCCTGTCTCCCTCGCCGCTGGGAGTTATTGCGAGCTCGACTGGAAATCCCTCGAAGTAAAGGAAGCGCGGGCCTCACCGACGAGGAAAAGCGAGCCGGCGATGAGAACCGGTTCGTCCGTTGTCAGCGCGGCGGCGAAGGCTTGCTGGAACGTCGCGAACGTCAGATGCGGCGGGGAATCGATGGGGAGAAATTCGGCGATTTTTTCGGCGGGAAGTGCGCGGGGGGTATCGACCGGACACAGGAAAATCTTCGAGGCGAGCGGCGCGAGTTCGGCGAGAATGTGGGAGATGTCTTTGCCGTCGACGGCGCTAAAGACAAGGGCCGGTTTTTTCGCAGGAAATTCGGATTTCCACGTCTCTGCCAGGATTTTTCCGGCATGGGGGTTGTGCGCGCCGTCGAGGATGACGGGGACATTGACGCCGAAAAGATCGCCCGGATTGAAAATTTCGAATCGTCCCGGCCAGCGAACTTTCGAGAGGCCGTATTGGATCGTATCGAAGTTCAAATTCAGGCCGGCGCGGTGCAGGGCGGCGACGGCGAGGGCGGCGTTCCAGCGCTGGTGCTCGCCAGGAAGATGAATGGGATAACCGAGCAGCGGTTGTTCGATAAATTCCAGCGGCGCTCGATGTTCGTTTGCTTCTTTTTCGATGACCGCGCGGGCGGCGGGGTGTTGAAGCGCGGAGACCACCGGTTTTTCTCGGACAAAAATTCCGGCTTTTTCGGCGGCGATTTCCTCGATCGTGTCGCCCAGCCATTGCATGTGATCGAGTTCGATGGGCGTGAGCACACAAACGTCGGCGGGGACGGCGGTCGTCGCATCCAGTCGGCCGCCCATACCGGTTTCGAGGATGACAATTTCGCATTCGCGCTGGCGGAACCAACGCATGGCAAGGGCGACGGAGATTTCGAAAAACGTCGGATGGGGATCGAGTCGCTCGCAGATTTCGCGGAGTTCCGTCAAGCCGGCGGCGCAGGCGTCTTCGGAAATTTCTTCACCGGAGACTTTGATGCGCTCGCGGTAATCGATGAGGTGCGGCGACGTGAAAAGGCCGGTGCGTTTTCCGCAGGAGCGGGCGATGCTGTCGATCATCGCGCAAGTGCTGCCTTTTCCGTTTGTCCCGGCGACGTGGATCACGACCACACCGGCTTTGGGGTAAGCGAGAAATTCTTTCAGCAAGCGCCGTGGTCCATCGAGCCCGAGCTTGATGCCAAACATTTGGGTCGAAAAAAGCCAATCGATGGATTCGGGGTAGGTCATGGGAAACTAAAGTCGATCCAACCCATATTCTGGATCACGGCTCTCGTGGGCGAGAGCGAGAAGATAAAGAGCATCTTCCCGGATCACATCAGTAAAATAATAGGGAAACTTCTTCGATTTTCCACAATGCCGCGGAATCGAACTGTAGTTTTATCATGGGGGGATTTTAGAGCGTGAATGTGGGGAAAATCAGAGTTCCTTGATCCAAACGTTGGCGAAATCGATCGCTTGGCCGTGATGCTGGAAACCGATGGGGCCCTTGGCGGGAATGTCGGGAAGTTGGGCGTTATCGATTACGACGCGGCCATTGAGCGAGACGGTCAAGCGGTCGCCTTTGAGGTTGATCATGGTGCGGTTCCACTCGCCGATCGGGCGGTCGGCTTTGACTTTCGGCGTCACTGCGGCTCTGACATCGGGGGAGCGAGCGGGATCGACGCGGTAGCCGTAAACTTCGCCGGAGCCGATGGGCCAGTTCCAGAGGTTGACTTGGGCGATGGATGATCCGCGCAAATAAACGCCGCTGTCGAGTTCTTCGATTTCCACGAGTTCCGGCTGGCCGTCGGCATCGGTTTTATTCGAACCGTCCGGTTGGACGATCGGTTGGCTTTTCATCACGCCGCGGCCGCTCCAGCGCCAATCGAACACAAGGGAAAAATCGCCGTATTCTTTCGCGGTCCACAGGTCGTTGATGTCACCTGGTTCACCGGTGTGTTTCAGGATGCCATTGGCGGCGTACCAATTTTGGGTGGTTTCGGTGTGTTTCCAGTTGGCGAGCGATTTTCCATCGAAAAGGGGTTGGTAGCCGGCGGCTTTGACGCCTTCGATATTGGCGGAGGGGGGGATTTCCTGAATCAGGATGTTGCGGAAGTCTACGCGGTCGCCATGGCCGAGAAAGGCGATGTGTCCGGACCGGCGTTTGACTCCGGCGTGGTCGGGATTTCGTTTTTGGAGATCATCGAGATTGGCCCGGAGGATCATTTCGCCATTGAGTTCGACGAGCACCAGAGAGCCGAGAACCGAGACGCGTTGTTGGTTCCACTCTCCGACCGGTTTGAGGGCGCTGTTTTTCGCCGGGGCGAGGGAATAGACCGAACCGTGAGAATGGGTTTCCGGGATGTTTTGGTATTTTTTCGCCGAGTTATCGAGGATTTGCAGTTCGATACCGGTTTCGAAACCTTCGCCTTCGCCTGGGTAATTGAGGCCGAGGCCGTTGTTTGCGCCGGGTGTCAGCTTGAATTCAAATTCCAGAACGTACGCGGAAAAAGTGTTTTCCGTCGCGAGGACTTTGGCCTCAGGGGTGGCGACGAGCGTGCCGTCCTCGACCACGTATCCTTCGCCTTTCCAGCCGGTGAGGTCCTTGCCGTTAAAAAGTGGGCGCATTTCCGCCGTGGCGGCGAACGCGTGGGAGGCCAGTGCGATGGCGATGCAAGAGGTGAGCAGGCGTTTCATGAAATGGGTGTGGGTGAAATCTCAGCACGACCGGGTAAGGCGCCGCGTCCGGGAGTGAACCGGTTTCTAACGTTTGTGAAATCGGTCGTCAATGAGCGCGCTGCCCGTAGAAGTCATTTTAAGCCGCAAACAGGAAATGCATCGAACTCCGGATTTTTGGTGAATTTTTTTGAACCTTTTTGCGGCAGAAATTCGATCACTTTCCCTCCAAATCCGGCGCGCTTTTCCGCATTTCCTCAAGCGTTTCCGACATGTCTTCCAGGGTGTCCCAAAGCTCGCGGACGACATAAATCGGCGCGCCGCAGCGGACGGAAAGCGCGAGGCAATCGGACGGACGGGCGTCCAGTTCGACGATTTTGCGCTCCATGATTTCGTTTTCGGCTTCGAGAATCAGGCGGGCGTAATAAATTTCGTTTTCGACGCGGACGATGACGCAGCGGGAAACTTTCGCGCCAAATGTTTCCAGCGTGAGCAGGAAAAGGTCGTGGGTCAGAGGGCGCGGTGGCGTGTGGCCGCTGAGCGAGGCGTTGATCGAAATCCCGACAGCCGGATCGATATAAAAGACGATCGCCTTTTTCCCATCACCCAAAAACACCGCGCAGCCGGCCTGGGTGGGAAGCAGGGCGATCGGTTCGACGCGGACAAGATCAGGCATTGCGGGAGTTTCGCGCAGAGGTGGGAATTTCCAAGGGGAAAGGTCGGCGGATTTTCAGCGTTCCAAGTATTTCCGCGATCCGAGCACGTATTTTTCCGCCCAGGATTTCACTTGGGACTGCTCGTCGAGCGAAAGGGTGCGGACGACTTTTCCGGGCGATCCAAGGACCAGCGAACCGGGTGGGATGATGGTGCCGCCGGTGACCAGCGCACCGGCACCGATGATCGAGCGCTCGCCGATGATTGCGCCATCGAGAACGATCGCGCCCATGCCGATCAGCACTTCGTCTTTCACGGTGCAGGCGTGTAAAATGGCAGAATGGCCGACGGTCACCCGCTCGCCGACGTAGCAGCCGAAGTGATCCGAGAGGTGGATGACCACATTGTCCTGCACGTTTGAGCGGGGCCCGATCACGATCTGATTGATGTCGCCGCGCAGAGTGGCGTTATACCAAATGCTTGATTCCTCGTGCAGGGTGACGCGTCCGATCACATCCGCACTGGCCGCGACGAAGCAGCTTTCATGAATCGTTGGGGAAATGCCGGCAAAACTTTCAATGGCCATGCGCCACTGTAATTCTCCGCCCAACCGGTCGCAAGCCTCGGGAGAATCCGCGGGTTTTGTCGCCGATCACCCGCGAGAGATCGGTCGGCAGCAAGACGTTTAGTATTGCGGAGGTAAAATCAGCTCGTCGCCGGGCTGCGGTTTCACCTGGCCAAAACCGGGCAACGGATTGGCGATGGCTCCATTTCCTTCGAGGGAGGAAACCTTGAGTTGGCCGAGAATGCCGGTCTTGCGGCGGATCGCGAGGATCGTCCCCGGCTGGACGTTGTCAGGCATCAGCACTTCGAGCGTGACGAAATCTCCGAGGTTCGGGTCTTCCTGATATTGAACGACCCGAGCAACCAAAAGCGCGTCGGAAATCATGCGGGCGCGGCGAAGTTCGCTATCGCCTTTTTCAAGTTCGCGTTGGCCCACGAGACCGGCCTCGTCGCGGTAAACGTCAGCGTCCCGTTCGGCTTTGACTTTTTCCGCTTCGATTTGTTGGAGAGCGGCTTCTTTTTCGGCGAGCTGGGCTTTCATCAGATCCATTTCAGAAACGGACGGCTGAGTGGGCGTGGCGGGTTCCGAGCGGAGTTGTTGGTATTGTTTCTCCAAATGCATCCGCTCTTGTTCGAGACGGAGCTCCTCGATTTGCTTCTGCAATCGGGCAAGTTCATCGGCTGGCGTGTTGCGAACGCCGTCTTGCATGCCCTGCCAAGACACTACCAGCGCGCCTAAAAGGAGGGCGATCGTCGCCCCGAGAAGAAGTTTCATCGTGTCCATGAAACGTCAACGTGTCTTGCCGAACGGCTGATGTCAACCGGTCCGGAACGCCGTTTCTATTGGGAGCGTTCCCGCAGTCGCTCGACTTGCCGGAAAAACCGCTGCTGCACATTTTCCGGCAGGGGGTTTTGCTGGACCCAAGCGACCGCCGCTTCGGTATCCTGACGCATCCACCGGTCGAGCGTCCGGCGGTAGGCATTGTTGCGCTGGCCTTCGTTGGTGATGCGGGGGATCGCGCTGACGGCGACGTTTGGATCAGATTGGGTAGCGGATCGGATAAAGGTTTGCAGGACTCCGTCATTCACGTCGCTCGGATATTGATCCATGACCGCGAGGGCGCGCTGGGGATTTTGCTCAGCCAAGGCATCGATCACTCCGCGCAGTGCGTTGGTCCGGCTTTCCCCGGCGGGCAGAGCGGAGAACGAATCGAGTGCCGCCGTTTCGTTCGCACTGGCCCAAGTGTTGTAAACGTCGTCGAGGCGGCGGCTGGCGGCTTGGCCCGGATGGGCAAGCAGCCAATCGGCGGTGCCTTGCGGATCGATCGAGGCCATTTGTTCGGACATCCGCATCACCGCGCCTTCGCGCAGCCGATCGTCGGTGAGGGCGGAGATCCAGTCGCGTGCGGCTTGCGGTCCCTGTTTGAGGATGTGCTGCATGATCCCTTCAAGCGCTTGTCCTCGCTCATTGCTGAACGGCATGCCTGCGAGGAGTTCGGTTGCGCGGGCTGGATCGGTTTCCGCGATGCCGCGGATGACGCCGATGAGAAAGGGGTTGGCGCCAGCGCCCTGATGATTTTCCTGAGCCCAGCGCAGCGCCGCGTCCGGATCGGTGGTTGCCCAAGAAGCGAGAATCGTCGACGAAGCGAAATTTCCCGAGGTGTTTTTCGTCGCGTCCTCCAATGCGGAAAGCGGATCGACCTTTGCCCAAGCGGTGAGCAGCAGGGAGTATTCGCCCAAGCGGTCATCGGTGAGGCCCAAGGTGCGGAAATGGGCGATGGCGGCCTCGAAATCGCCTGGCGCGAGCTGGTCGATGAAGGCCAGCAACGCGCGGTTTCGGTCGAGCGCGTTTTCGCCGCGCAGGATTTCCTCAAGCTTTTGGTGTCTTACGGCTTGGCGGTCGGAAGCGCTGCCGAGCGTTTCACCACCGGTTTCGCGAACGCGACCGGTTCCGTCAGCGCTCGTTCGCGGGCTTTGGCGTTGGACGGCGGCTTGGACTTCCTGGGCGAGCTTTGCGTCGGAAGATTCGGGCGAGGACAGGCGGCCGACGAAAAATCCCGCGACGCCGATGATGGCGGCCGCAGCGAGAGTGGTGGCAGGAGTGAGTTTCATGGGTTCCCGCCAGTCTGTCGCAAAAACCGCCGCATCGCAACTCACGAATCAACCGGCGAAGGCGCTCGCTGGAACGCCGCGCACGCCAAGGTCGCGAATCACAAAAAGCCGCCCGTCATGCTCTTCGTCGCCGGATTTGTTCAAACCGGTTGTCACGTAGAGCTCGGCCAAGTCTGGTCCCCCGAATGCGCACGCCGTCGTTTCCGCGCATGGCAGATCGATGCGGCGCATTTCCTCACCGGAAACCGGATCGAAATCGACGACACAAGCGCCGTGGCAGAACGCGACCCAGAGGTGGCCGTTTTCATCGATCGTCATTCCGTCGGGCGAGGCGTCGATGTGAGCGGTGGAAATCACGCTGCGCAAATTCCGGAGTTGGCCATTTTCGTAGTCAAAGGCGAGGACTTCACGCCTCGGGGTATCAATGTAATACACCGTTTTCCCATCGAGTGACCAAACGATGCCGTTGGAATTCGTCACCGGTCCGAACGCCTCGTGGAGCGTGAGATCGGGATCGAGCCGGTAGAGTTTCGCGTCGCCGGTTTTTTTCACCAAGCTGATCGTTCCTGCGAAAAATCGGCCGTCGGGTGAGCACTTGCCGTCGTTGAATCGATTGTCCGGTTTTTTATCCGGTTCCGGATCGGCGATCGGCGTGAGCAAGCCGGTTTCCTCGTCGAGAAATTGCAAGCCGTTGTCGCCAGCGATGACCAGTCCTCCGCTTTCGCGAGGGACGACCGTGCCGACGCGTTCGCCGACATCCCAGGATTTTTCCTCACCGGTCGCGGGATCAAATCGATGGACCTGATGGCTTTCGATATCCACGTAATAGAGCGCGTCATTGCACCAGATCGGGCCTTCGCCCCATTTGCTGCGGTTTTTTCCAATCGGTTCGGCAGTCGGCATTGCGGAACCCTAGAAGCAGTTCGTCCATTCAGAAAGTGAAAATCCGGTCGGAAATTCCACCCCGCTGTTTCACCATCGACGGAACCGGTTCGGCGGGTCATTTTCCGGCATGGCGAAAATCGGTGAGCGCGACACTTTGCAAATTCTGCACGAGAAACCCTTCGGGCTTTTTCTCGATGGCGGAGATTTGGGGGAAATCTTGCTGCCGCGCCGCGAAATGCCGGTGAAATGGGCGCTCGGCGGTTATGTGGACGTTTTCCTTTACCACGATTCCGAAGACCGGCAGGTGGCGACGTTGAAAAAACCGCTGGCGATGCCTGGGGAATTTGCGCGGTTGCGATGCGTCGCCGTGACGAATGTCGGGGCGTTTCTCGATTGGGGATTGCCGAAGGATTTGCTCGTTCCGTTCCGCGAACAAAAAGTGCGGATGGAGGTCGGGAAATATTATGTCGTCTATCTCCGCGAGGATGAGGAAACCGGTCGGCTCATCGCGACCACGCGGATCGCTCGTCACATGGACCAAACGCCGCACGCTTTCAAAGCGGGTGACGTGGTCGATCTGATGGTCTTCGGCAAAACCGATCTGGGTTACAAGGCGATCGTCGATGGCACCCACAGCGGTCTGATTTTCGCCAACGAAGTTTTCCAAGAACTGCAACCGGGGGAAAAACTCCAGGGTTACATCGCCAGTGTGCGGCCCGATGGCAAAATCGATCTGACCTTGCACCAAACCGGCCGTGCGAAAATCGATGATTTGGAAACACAGCTTTTAGCCGAACTGGAAGCCCGCGGCGGCTTTTGGAACATTGGCGATCACAGTTCTGCGGCGGAAATCAATGAGGAGGTCGGCGTGAGCAAAAGAGCGTTTAAACAAGCAACCGGAGCGTTGCTGAGAAAGCGTTTGATCACCATCGAGAACAATGGGATCCGGTTGGTGGAAGCGGAGTGATTAAGGTTCTCAGTAAAAGTTTCCGCAATTTGTGCGTTTGGGGAGTTCGAACTTTCGTCTGCGATAGGGGCAGGAGGTTTGGAAAGGAAGAGGCAAACTGAAGTTTGAACTCCCTCAAACGAAAAAAGCCGGCGCCCATTCGGACGTCGGCTTTTTAAATGGAAGCGGCGAATCGGAGTTCGCCGCTCCTTGAGGGGTTACTCGGCGTTCGCGAGCGCAGGAGCCGCTTCGGCTTCCTCGGCTTTTTGATCGCGGAGCCAGGCGCGGCGGCTCATTTTCACGCGGCCTTTTTCATCGACTCCGACGCATTTGGCGGTGACGAGGTCGCCTTTTTTCACGACGTCTTCGACGTTGTCGGTGCGGCCTTCGGCAAGTTCCGAAACGTGGATGAGGCCGTCTTTGCCAGGAAGCACTTCCATGAACGCGCCGAAGGCGGTGATGGAAACGACTTTACCGGTATAGACGGTGCCCACTTCGATTTCTTGGAACATGCGGTTGATCATCGTCTTCGCACGATCGAGGCCTTCCTGACGGGAGGCGTAGATGTGGACGGTGCCATCGTCCTCGATGTTGATCTCGGCACCGGTTTCGGCCTGGATGCCTTTGATGTTTTTGCCGCCAGGTCCGATGAGTTCGCCGATGCGATCCGCAGGGATCTTGATCGAAACGATGCGCGGAGCGTGCGGGCTGAGGTCGCCAGGGGTGTTGATGGACTCGGCCATTTTGGCGAGCACTTTGGTGCGGCCGTCTTTGGCGATGTGGATGGCTTCTTCAAGCATCGCGATCGGGAGGCCCGGGAGCTTGAGGTCAAGCTGGTAACCGGTGACGCCTTCGCTGGTGCCGCAGAGTTTGAAGTCCATGTCGCCGTAGAAGTCTTCGGAACCGATGATGTCCAAGAGCATCTTGTGCGATTTCATCGAGCCGTCTTCGTTGCTCTCGGTGACGAGGCCAACGGAGATACCACCGACTGGGCGGATCAGCGGGACACCGGCGTCGAGAAGAGCCATGGTGCCGGCGCAAACCGATGCCATCGAGGTCGAGCCGTTCGATTCGGTAACTTCCGAGGAAACGCGGATGGCGTATGGGAAGACGGATTCGTCAGGGATAACCGGTTCGATCGAGCGTTCGGCGAGCGAGCCGTGACCGATTTCGCGGCGGTTGATGCCACCCATCCGACCGGTTTCACCGACGGAAAACGGAGGGAAGTTGTAGTGGAGGATGAAGCGTTTTTCGCTTTCGCCACCGGCGTAGTTGTCGAAACGTTGCTTTTCGTCAGCAGGTGCGAGGGTGGTGATGGCGAGCGCTTGGGTTTCTCCGCGGGAGAAAATGGCGGAACCGTGAACGCGTGGGAGCGTGCCGATTTCACCGTAGAGTGCGCGGAGGTCACCGATGCTGCGGCCATCGGCGCGGACGCCTTTTTCCATGATCGAGATGCGGAACGCCTTTTTCTGAAGATATTCGAAGGCTTGCTCGACATCGAAACCGGTCGCTTCAGGGGCGCGGGCTTTGATGGCGGCTTCGACTTCGTCGCGGAGGGCGCCGACTTTTTTCGCACGCTCGACTTTGGTTGGGGCGTAAATGGCGGCTTCGATGCGGTCGCCAGCGATTTCGTAGGCGATTTCGAGGAGGTTTTCTTTGGCGAGGATCTGAGTGAATTCGCGCTTCGGCTTACCGGCGAGGCGGACGAGTTCTTCTTGAACTTCGACGAGTTTCACGACGGCTTCTTGAGCGAAGTGAAGGGCCTTGATGAATTCTTCTTCCGGAAGTTCGTCGGCTTGGCCTTCGATCATGATCACGTCGGTTTTGTTGCCGACGTAGATGAGGTCGAGGTCGCTTTCCTCACGTTGGTCGTGAGTAGGGTTGATGACGAATTGTCCGTTGATGCGGCCGACGCGCACGGCACCGATCGGGCCGGCGAATGGGATGTCGGACAGTGCGAGAGCGGCAGAAGCGCCGTTCATCGAGAGGATGTCAGAATCGTTCACACCGTCCGCGCTGAGGAGGATGGCGATGATTTGGGTGTCGTAGAAATAGCCTTTCGGGAACAACGGGCGCAGTGGGCGGTCCGTCATGCGGCACGTGAGGATTTCTTTTTCGGTAGGGCGACCTTCACGCTTGAAGTAGCCGCCTGGGAATACGCCGGCAGCGGAGGCTTTTTCCTTATATTCCACGGAAAGTGGGAACCAGGTCTGGCCGTCTTTCACTTTGGTGGCGGAAACGGCGGTGACGAGGATGATGGTATCACCGGAGCGGACCGTCACGGCGCCATCGGCAAGTTTGGCAAGTTTGCCGGTTTCGATCGTGATCGGATTCGTTCCGACCTCGGCCGTAATAGTATGGATATTCATATTGTTCTTCTTTATTTCAGTGCGTACGGCCCGCGCGGCAGGGTGCCAGGCGGGCATTTCCTTCTTTCAGACAAAGTCGTTGCGCCGCAAAAGGTCGGGCAACAGGGAGTTTTTTGTCTGGCGACCCGTTCAGTAACTGAACGAACCGGTTTTTTGCAGAACAGCCACGAGGTTTCCCCCGTGGCTGTGATTGCGAAAAGGTTCGATTAGCGGCGAAGTCCGAGGCCCTGGATGACCTGCTGGTATTTTTCTTCGGAGCCTTTTTTGATGTAATCGAGGAGCTTCCGGCGTTGGGAAACGAGGGTCAGGAGACCGCGGCGGGACGAGAAGTCCTTTTTGTGCTCGTTCAAATGATCCGTGAGGTGGAAGATTCGTTGAGTGAGGAGGGCCACTTGGTAAGGGGCGCTGCCGGTGTCTCCTTCGTGGAGCTGATAGTCTTTGAGGTTGATTTCTTGTGTGCTCATAATCGTAGGGGATGGGTCCAGCGGGAAAGCCGGACCGTCCTAGTTGTAGGTGCGGCGGGTAGTAAAGTCAGGAAAACGCGTTTGGCAAGGGGAAACGGCGGGTGTGACCGGATTGAAAGATTGGCCGGTTCGGCGGGAATTTCCCTTGGCGGGAACGCTTTGGAAGCCTATGACGGCGGCGTCATGACGCAGACCTCCATCGAAACGGCGATTAAGATTTTCCTTTTGGCGCTTGTCGTCACCTTTGGCTACACGGTTTACAAGGTGCTGACGCAAATGGGATTTTTCTGAGCCGGTGGCCGAAAGGGGCCGGGGAGGAGAGAGGATTGGGTGAAGCCGCGTTCTTTAAGCGACGCGAGGTGATGGCTGGTCCAGTGGTGAAATTTTGTTGAAGGTTCGGTAAAATCGCAGGTTCTGGGAATGAAGCTTTTTGTCCGCGCGACGCCCAATTCCCGAACGAGCGAAATTCTCGGTTGGGAAACGGATCCACAGGCTGGGCGGGTGTTGCGGGTGAAAATCGCGGCACCACCGGTTGATGGGAAAGCGAATACGGCGCTGCGGGATTTTCTGGCGAAATCGCTGAAGCTTTCCAAATCCCAGGTGACTTTGGAAAAAGGCAGCAGCTCGCGGCTGAAGGCGTTCACGATTCCGGATGGGACGCCGTTGCCGTGAATCGAATCACCAATCCACTGCGATGTCGGCGATGCCGCCGTTTTTATCGTCGTAGCGGAGGTAGCCGTTTTCGAGGGCGAATTCGTGGACGCATTTGGTGACTTTGACGTCGAAGGCGCAGTATTCGGCGATTTTTCTCAACGGAGAGAAATCGCCGGTTTTTTTGTGTTCCTGCCACCAGCGGAGCGCGTCGAGTCCGTCGGCGGTTTTCCCGGTGCCGAGGCTGGCGGAGGCGACGGAGTCGAGCTTGAGGCGAAAGCCGACCTTGGTTTCAAGATCGAGCATCATGTCGAGATTCAGCGTTTGATCGGCGAGGGTGTGGAAAATGTAGGGCTGTAGAACGGGGTAGTCGAACTGCAGGTGATTCCAGCCAACGACGAGGTCGGCGCGAACGAGTTCTTCGCCGAGCCGGTCCATTTCGTTTTCCCCGTAGATTTCGTAGGTTCCGCGGGCGGTGCTGTAGGTGACGCCGACGGAGACGCCCATTTTGCTCTTATTGGCGAAGCCTCCGACGTCGCCGAAGCTGCGCTGCGTTTCCAAATCAAAATAGACGATGTTTTTTCCGGCCACGGGAGGGTGTTAAAGGTCTGGGGCGGCGCGGGCAAGTCCGAGGGAAAAGGAAACCGATTTGAAATGGCGGATTGGCGTCTGGAAAAGACCGCGTTACCTTCTGTGCAATGACCGGTGAACGCGCTGACAAATGGCTTTGGGCCACGCGATTTTTTAAAACCCGCAGCCTCGCCGCGAAATCTTGTTCGTTGGAAAAAGTGAAACGGGCCGGGTTGGTGGTGAAACCGGCGACGATGCTTCACGAAGGAGATGTCGTGGAAATTCCGTTTGCCGAAGGCCCTGGTGTGAGGACGATTTGGGTGAAAAGTCTGATTTCCCTGCGGGTCAGCGCGCCGCTCGCCCAGGCGTGCTACGAAGACCGAACGCCGCCGGAAGTTTACGAAGCGAACAAGCAGGCGTTGATCGAGCGTCGCGCGGCAGGTGGAAAACCGACCAAACGCGATCGGAGGATCATCGGGAAAATCCACGGGTTTTGGGATTGAGAAAGGGAGTGGTTTGCAGGCGAAGGGAAGATCGCTTCTTAGGCTTCCCTTGCGTAATCGCGTTGGCTTCGTCTAGCTTCCGCGCATGCCAGCCGAGACTCGCACAGAATTTTTCCAAACCGGTAGCGCCGCCGAGCCGGTTCGCCTGCGGGACGGCGGGTCTTTGCCTGGGGTGACATTGGCTTATGAATCGTGGGGTGAGCTGAATGCGGACCGTTCCAATGCGATTTTGGTTTTCCATGCGCTTTCGGGATCGCACCACGCGGTCGGGCACAATCCGGAGATCGAAGGCGTGGGAGATTTGTGGCAGCCGGAGCTGCACGCGGGCTGGTGGGAATCGATGATCGGCCCGGGAAAGGCGATCGATACGGATAAGTTTTTTGTCATTTGTGCCAACTACCTCGGCGGCTGTTACGGCAGCACGGGACCGGCGTCGATCCATCCTGAGACGGGAAAACCGTGGGGCTCGGCGTTTCCGGCGGTGACGGCGGCGGATCAGGTAGAGATGGTGAAACGGTTGCTGGATTCGCTTGGCATCGAGGTGCTGGCGGCGGTTGCCGGGCCGTCGGTCGGCGGTTTGTTGTCGCTGACGTTTGCGACCCGTTTCCCCGAGCGGGTGAAGACGGTGATTTCCATCGCGTCGGGTTTTAAGACGACGGTGCTGAACCGGTTGATCTTGTTCGAGCAGATTTTAGCGATCGAAAATGACCCGTATTTTAACGGCGGAGATTATTACGATGGGCAAGGGCCACTCTACGGATTGGCGCTGGCGAGGATGATTTCGCACAAAACTTTCCTGCATTTGGACACGATCGAGAAGCGCGCGCGGCAGGACGTGGTGCAACCGGATGACGTGCTTTCCTGGTACCGGGTGCGTGACCAGTTCCAAAGCTACATGCTGCATCAGGGGAAAAAATTTGTGCGTCGGTTTGATGCCAACACGTATTTGCGGATCATCGATCTCTGGTCACGGTATGACGCGACTCACGAAGGTGACGCGGAAACGCCGGAGGATCTTTTCGAGCGGTCGAGAGCGGCGGGCCAGCGCTGGTTGGTGTTTTCGATCGATTCCGATTTCTGTTTTTATCCGGAAGAGCAATCGGAGCTCGTGAGGCATCTGGAGCAGGCCAAGGTGGAGGTGATGCACATCATCGTTCACTCGGACAAGGGGCACGATTCTTTCCTCTTGGAGCCGGATCTTTACACGCCGCATATTTCTTGGCTCTTGGGGAGATGAACCGGTTCTCTGTTACCGGTTATCAGAGATCAGGTCATTCATTCGGCGGAAATTTTTACTGATAACCGTTTTCCGATCACCGATAACTTTCTCATGAAACCTAGAGTTCACGGAACGCAAAATAAACAGGCACGCGAAAATCGGCATGTCCGCCCCATGGAGCCGGAAAAAACCGTGCCGTCGCTCGATGAAGACGATGTGATGGAAATCGTCTCGCAGGTGCCGGTTCCGTTTTTGTTGATTCTCGACTGCGTGCAGGATCCTCACAATCTTGGGGCGATTCTGCGGACGGCGGACGCCGCAGGCATCCATGCGGTGATCGCACCGAAGGACAAAGCGGTCGGCATCACAGAAACGGTGCGGCGGATTTCCGTCGGTGCGGCGGATCATGTTCCCTTTGCTCAGGTGACGAATCTGGCGCGAACGATGGAAAAGCTGAAAGAAGCCGGCGTGTGGATCGTCGGAACATCGGACCGGGCGTCGAAGTCGGTTTACGAATTGGATTTGAAAGGCCCGCTGGCGCTGGTTTTGGGCGCGGAGGAGAAAGGCATGCGCCGCTTGACGGAGGAGAACTGTGATTTCCTCGCCTCGATCCCGATGTCGGGAAAGGTGGCGTGCCTGAATGTTTCAGTCGCGACGGGAGTCTGTCTGTTCGAGGCGGTGCGTCAGCGCCGGCCTTCGGTTTGAACGAACCGGTGCGGGTGCTTTCGGACCTGCATCTGGGTCACAAAGTTTCGCGGATCGAGAAGGTTTCCGCGTTGCGGCCGTTGCTCGAAGGGGTCGGCACGGTGATTTTTAATGGCGATACTTGGCAGGAACTGGCGCGGGAATTTCGTGACCGCTCAGGGGAAATGCTGGCGGCGCTGAAGGATCTCTGCGTGCAAACCGGTTGTGATCCGGTTTTCCTTCCCGGGAATCATGATCCGGGCTGGGACGGCCCGGGGTATGTGGAATTGGCGGGCGGAAAAGTCATCGTGACGCATGGCGACGCGATTTATCGCGACGGATCGCCGTGGAAACGGGAAATTTTGGCCGGGCAGGAACGGGTCAATGACATCTGGGAACGGCATCCCGGGGCGGATTCGCAAATCGACGCGCGGCTCTTGGTCGCACGGGAAATTGCACGTGAGCTGCCGTCGGTGAATCACCCGGGTGGCCGGAAATTTTTTCAACGAGCGGTCGACGCGGCATTTCCGCCCAGCCGGGCGATTCAGATGCTGGTGTCGTGGAAAAATCAGGGGCGGGCGGCGGCGGCGTTTGGAGAGCGGTATTTTCCGCAGGCGGAAGTGATTTTAATCGGCCACTTTCATCGCCACGGATCTTGGAACAGGGGCGGGCGGCGCGTCATCAATACCGGTTCGTTCTTAAATCCCGGCCGTGCGCATTTCGTCGATTTTGAAAAGGGTTGGCTGACGCGGGGAGTGATCGAAGAAACTCCGGACACCTGTCAAACCGGTGAATTACTTGGCCGGTGGCGCGTCTGAAATGCACGCGAGAAAAAGATGGTACACGAGGACGGGATCGAACCGCCGACCAACCCGGTGTAAGCGGGCCGCTCTACCGCTGAGCTACTCGTGCAGGGGCGGGGAGAGATTGTCAGAATCTTCCAAAGATGATCAAGCTCGGAGTGTGTGAGCTTGCGGAGATGTTCGGCGAATGATTATCTCATTTACGAATGCATTTACGTTTATCGGATCAGGAGCTTGCGACATTGGTGGAAATGGTTAGCCTTGCGGCCAACGTGGCTTCGTGGAACCAAAAGGAAACGGCAGATGAGCAAGTTGCTGCTTTTGAGACACTTGAGAGTAAGATTTTAGAAACAGCGGCGCGCTCGGGACTGGGGGATTGGATCGAATTTGATGAGGAAAGCCAGCGGTTCCGGGTGAAGCAAGAGCGTGAAGAGCAGCTGTTTTATCACGAATGTTACGATGAATTTCGGAACGAAAGTTTTTGGGACGAATTGGCCGTCCGGCTTTCCGACCGCGACTTAGCGCGCGCGATCGGGTTCAAAGCCTGGGAAAATCTCAGTGAAGAAGACCGAAGAACAAAAACCGCAGCCTGGGAAAAACGTTATTGGGAGGAATTCTCAAAACGGGGGGTCGATCGCATCGTGGTCGTCACCCCTCCCGGAGAAGGATAAAATCATTATGAAAAAGCAATCGCAGTGTTGGATGGTGGCGTCATTTTTTCTCTGCATTTTTTGCGGGGGAGTGGCGGAAGCGTTGGTAATCCGCTCCTATTCTGCGGCGCGTCATGACCGGTTTACCGGTTTTCCGAGCGCGCCGGTTTGGAATGATACGGCGTGGTATGACAGCCGACTATTTGCCGGAGTGGGTTGGTGGCCAAATGACGTGAGGCGCCAATTCACTTTGGTTTCGCCGGTACACATCTTGGTAGCGAATCACTTTGCTCCCACTGTGAACTCTCAAGTGAAATTTCTCACGGCGGACGGCGAGGTGGTGAGCCGCACCATTTCTGCAATTGAGAATGTGCTAGTCGGCGGCTCTGCGGTGGATGTTTGCTTGTGCACACTTTCTGAACCGTTGGCGAAATCTGAGGTGACCCCTTTCGCCTACATGAATTTAGGGTCGGAAACGTATTACATCGGGAAGGAAGTGGTGGTTTTTGGAACGTCCGCGCGGGCAGGCTATGGGAAAATCTCCACCTATTTAACCGTCAATGCGAATGTTGGAGCTGCAACGCGCTCATTCCGCATCGATTATAAAAAGACGGCAGATTCGACCACCACGATCGATGATGCTTATGGTGAGGGAGGGGATTCCGGAAGCCCGAGCTTCATCGTGACAGACGGCAGGCCCGGATTGGTCGGAATCAATTTCGCAGTAAGCGGAGATACGACATATAATTACCTCTATTGCTCATCCATTCCCTATTATGTGACGGCGCTGAATACCTTGATGGAGCCCACCGGTTACCGGATGATCCCGTTCACTCCGCCCACTCCAATTCTTGGAACGTTAAGGGTAAAAGAACCGGAGACCTTTGTCGCCGGCCAACAGGCGGTATGCCAATTCGGTCTGAAAAACTATGCCTCGGGAGTCGCCGGAAATGTGACCATGACGTTAACATTTCCGTCAGGAGCGGCGCCGGATTCGATTTCGGCACCGGGCTGGGTGGTGGAATCTGTCGGCACGGATGAATGGCGGTTCCGGAAAGCGTCGATTGCTTCGATGGTGACCGCTACGGCAACTGCGACATGGGCGAGTTTCCCAGAGCGTGCTTCGTTGTATGTGAAAACCACTTACGGTGCAGACGGAGCGACGGAAAAAACCTTTTACTCCGATCTGGCGCCCGTCACGAGTTACGCCGAGTGGGCGCGCTTTTTCGCCGATCCCGATCCGGTGGGCGATTCCGATGGGGATGGGATCGGCAATTTGCTGGAATACGCTTTTGGCGGGGATCCGCATGCCGCTTCTTGGAAAACCGTTGCTGGAAATACACTGATGCCCAGCATCGTGTCAGAGGATGGGCAGGTCACTCTCGCATTTCCTGTCAGGTCAGATTCAGCGCTGACTTATACCGTGGAGTACTCGGACACCATGGAAGAAGGGGTCTGGACAACAGAACCTCCGGTTCCGGTAACGACGACCACGGCTGCTTTTGACCCGGCGGTCGAGAGCTATTCCCTCCGGACGATTTCTTATTCGTTGGGAGAAATGCCTCACATCTTTTCCCGCGTTCGGGTGACGCTTCCTGATTCCGAGTAACATCGGTCAGATTTTCTTCCGTCGTCCGAAGATCATCATCGGTGCTCCGACGAGCAAAGAAAGAATCAGCACTACCGGCCAAGCTTTGGGCGGTAATGTGCGGTCTTCCGCACCTTTAAGAGAAGTGCGGTAAGTTTCGAGCAACGCAAAAGCCTCGTCCTGATCTTCTTCCGCGACCATCACCCGGACGCCGCCCAGCGCATTGCTGTAATGCCACGCCAATTGGACAAGATGCTCGTCGAACAGGTGAGCTTCGATTCCCCGCGACCCGAGAAATGAACGGAAAAGATAAGCGTCCTCAACCGTAGGAAACGATGCGATCTGTTTCATCAATGTCGAAACGATCATTTGGACGACCGTTTGAACAGCTCATTTCGTTTTTATCAACCCGCCGCGCTTGCGGGCGACGGGTTGAAAGGAAGTTTTGCCGATTACTTTTTCTTCTTCGTCTCAAGGCCTTCTTGCACCTTGAGCTCGATTTCGCCGTAAAGCTCCGCGTCTCCCTTGAGCAGTTCCTTCGCCGCGTCACGGCCTTGGGCAAGCTGGGTCCCGTTGTAGCTGAACCATGACCCACGTTTTTGGACGATTTCCATTTCGAGAGCGAGATCCAGAAGCGAACCGGTATGAGAAATCCCTTCGTTATACATGATATCGAATTCCGCTTCGGTGAAAGGCGGGGCGACTTTATTTTTGACGATTTTCAGCTTCGTGCGGCTGCCAGTCACCGTGCCATCGGTCGATTTGATCTGGCCGATCCGGCGGATGTCGATGCGGACCGAGGAGAAGAATTTCAGCGCGCGGCCGCCGGGTGTGGTTTCCGGATTGCCGAACATCACTCCGATTTTTTCCCGGATCTGGTTGGTGAAGATGCAGACGGTGCGGGCTTTGGAAATGAGAGCGGTGAGTTTCCGCATCGCCGCGCTCATCAGACGGGCCTGCGCGCCCACGGTGGAGTCACCAATTTCACCATCCAGTTCCTGTTTCGTCACCAGTGCGGCGACAGAATCGAGCACGATCACGTCGATCGCGTTTGAGCGGACGAGTGCTTCACAAATTTGCAGAGCTTCCTCACCGGAAGAAGGTTGGGAGACCAAAAGATCGTCGATATTCACGCCCAGTTTTTTGGCATATTGGGGATCAAGCGCGTGCTCCACGTCGATGAATGCCGCCAATCCGCCGCGTTTCTGAGCTTGGGCGATGACGGTGAGAGTGAGCGTGGTTTTACCCGAAGACTCCGGACCGAACACTTCGACCATCCGGCCGCGTGGGAAACCGCCCACACCCAGCGCGCGGTCAATCAAGAGGTTACCGGTCGGGATGACATCGACATCGACCCGGTGGCCGTCGCCCATTCGCATGATGGCCGCTTCCCCGAATTCCTTCTGAATGTGTGAGATCGCAAGGTCCAAATTGCGTTTGCGTGCTTCGGCATGCTTCTCAGCGGCGGATTCTTCGGAAGTTTGTTTAGCGGCCATATCGTTTGTGTTGGTGAAATCCTTGCACGTCTTTTTCCATTTCCGCAAGGAAAAGATGTTCGATCGAACAAAAATGAGCCATTTTTGACTCGTTCCACCCCTTGCGGATCGCCGCTTGCCAATCCCTTGGAGATTGGGGAAGAATGCCGCCGTGAATTTTTGGAAATTTCTGACCCTCAGTATGATGATTTTCCTCGGAGCCACGTTGCCTGGGAACAGTCAATTGGCGTCAGGCTGGGAAAGCTCCGGGGATGACATCCTGCCACCGCGACCGGTCTCGGGGGTTTTGGATGACTCTCGGATTCTGAATCGAGATCCCGAATCCTATCGGTCACTCGTTGAGGGAATCCGCAGTCTGCGGGAAAAATATGGCTTTGAATTGTATGTGGTGGTGAGGCCGGTGCTGATTGGATCCACCGTGTCGGATTTGGCGGCGAAACTTCAGAAAGCTTGGCTTCCCGATGGAAACGGCTTGGTAGTGGTCTACGAAACCGACCGCAGGAACCTCGGTTTCGGCAGGGGGCTGGAGACGCCCATTGAAGGGGGCAGCCGTCATCCTGGAGAAGTGCCCGCTTACAAAACGTTAGGCCTGATTTCAGAAGTGATGGACACTCTAGATCCCCAAGCGGAACCGGATGTTTATATGAAAAATCTCGTGACGAAGCTGTTGCAAAAATATCGCGAGTATTTCCTGCAGCGGGACGCCCCGGGGCCGGCGGACCGGAATTTAAAAGTCGCTCTGGTCATCGCAGGCGTCGCCTGTGTGCTCGGCTTGGGCGCACTCGGGCTCGGAGCGCTTGCTCGCCGGGCGGATGCAAGTGATGCGCGGAAAAGCTACGTTTTCCCGCCGGTAGAAATCCCAGAACGGCTCGGCGCCCCTTACGGCGGTGGGAAAATCAGCTCACGACGGTTTAGCCGCGTCTCGGATCGCTCGTAGTCCCGTCGGACGGCGGCGCAAAACCGGCAAGTGGTGCGGAAGCAGAGCCGAAAATAGGTGGACGATCGGATAAGCGCACAGCCCGACCAGCACCCCAGATGCGATCATTCCGATGATCATGGTCCCCACGCTGCCGACCTGGCCAACGCCCGGCAAGCTCATCGGGTGAGCGATGAAATGCGGAACCGGTAACGAAAGAACCTCCGCGAGCCACCGACCCAATTTCGCCTGCGCGATCCAGATCGGCACATTCGTTAACGGATTGCTTAAGAGGCAGGCGGCGACGGCGAAGGGAACATTTGCCTTGGCTCGCATGGAAACGATCGCCGCGAAAATCGACTGCATCGGGATCAGCAACAGCGAGAAAAACAAACCGATCGCCAGCCCGTTCGCGACCGTATCTCGACAGGGAACCCACAAGCTACGATCGAACAAAGGCTTGGTCAGCGTCTGCCACCAAACGCGGTGGCGAAGCTTGCGATGGCGCAGCGCGCGAAAGGTGCGCCTGACCAATCTAAGGTAACGTTTCTTCATAAGGGACAGCCAGGTGAACTTTCGCGAGGACCGGTCATGAATCAACCGCAAATGCCTTGCCCGGCACGAATTCAGCTAACAGGCTCACCGCATCTTATGGAACCTTGGCAAGCGATCATCCTCGGCCTGATTGAAGGAATCACCGAATATCTCCCGATTAGTTCAACCGGTCATTTGGTTGTCGCTCAACGTCTGATGGGCATCGGAACTCACTCCGCCGGTGATAAAATCGCGGCGGATGCTTTTGCGATTTGTATCCAAGGCGGCGCGATCCTTGCCGTGCTCGGGCTTTATTACAAACGGGTTCTACAAATGATCCGGGGTGTGCTCGGGCAGGATCCTGAAGGCTTAAAACTCGCGATCGCGATTCTCGCAGGCTTTTTCCCAGCAGCGGTTTTGGGGTTCCTGCTGAATGATAAAATCGAGGAAAAGCTCTTTGGTGTCTGGCCCATCATCATCGCGTGGATCGTCGGCGGCATTGCCATTTTATTAACTGCATGGTGGCGAAAAAGACACCCGGTCGCGGGCGGCGGAAAGGATCTGTTAGAGCTGACATGGAAGCTCGCACTGATCATCGGTCTGATGCAGTGCGTTGCCATGTGGCCAGGCACCAGCCGCAGTCTGATGACCATCGTCGGCGGCGTGATCGTCGGTCTCTCCATCCGCGCGGCCGTGGAATATTCCTTTTTGCTCGGCGTGTTGACGCTCACCGCGGCGACCGCGAAGAAGGCGGTTTGGAAAATCGAAGGTCTCGATCCCTCTTACGACGTGTGGTTCGGAGGGTCGAAGCTGATGTGGGATTCCTATGGTCCGGTTCCGCTCGCACTCGGCATTTTAGCAGCGGCCATTTCCGCAGCCTTCGCCGTGAAATGGCTCGTTTCTTATTTGCAAAGCCACGGCCTCGCCCTGTTCGGCTGGTATCGCATCGGCCTTGGCATTCTGATTGGAAGTTTGGTCGCAGCAGGGGTTTTTGTGGTCTGACGTCCGAAATTCTCAACAGAATTTCCTCTCCTCCTCACGAGCGGAAATGGGTTTCTCGGACGTGCTAGTTCCCGCATAGTTGGAAATTCGTGATTCTGATCCATGGAATCCAGAGCCGTGGAACTGAGGCCGCCGAGCCGTCCGAGTTGACTTGGGGCGGGAAAAGGAATGGCTGCCTCGGCAAGGCTGCAAAAAAGAGATTGCTTGCTCGCTCCGAAAAGCGTATGCGTTTTTCCAGA
>DBTN01000003.1:0-856 GCA_002307065.1 Akkermansiaceae bacterium UBA1315
GTGATCTTTGCCGAAGCATTGGGGCGGGAAATTAAGAGTGGCGGAAATTGGTGCCTGCAGTGGCGTGGACCATGGCGGAGCGCCACGCCCAACTCCGGCTTTCTTGAAATCCGTCTCGGCCCGCGAGGATTTTTCAAAATTCGGTCTTTTGGCGGGAGACGTGATGATCTGCGACCATGACCGGTTGTTGGCGGACGGCGTTGCGATTTGAATCGCGAGGTTTCAACAGATCATATTGGGTTGCACAATACATGCAGCGGAATTTTTGGACCGCGAGGATGGAAATGACCGCAGAGGCACCATGATTGAAGGGGAAGATCCTGGTTGCTTTTCGATGCACCAAGGCACCGCTGCTGACCAGGGGCGTTCCTTTGCAAAGTGGGCATTGGGTCGCCCGACGGCGGAAAAACGCAATGATCCATGTGAGGGTGCTGGCAATCATGGAACCGACCAAGATCACCATCGTTTGACGGGTGGGCTCTATGATGAAAATGCTTGCGACCGTGATCGTGGCGATGATGGCCAAGTAGTTGATTGCTGACCAGAGCACCGCCCAGAAGTAGGTTCGACGGTAGGGAAGAGAACGCGCGCGAGCGTATGAGTTTTTATCAACGGCGAGATGAGGGGACTCGGTATTCTGGTATTTGGTATTCATGATCCGGGGGGAGATCAATTGCTTGATCGTTCAAGCAAAGAAACGGGTTGGGGGGTGGGATAATGATTGTGATCAACGCACAATCTTCTGAAAGGAGGCTACAAAAAACCGGTTGGGAATCAAGTGATTTCCAACCGGTTTGAAGGGGTGAGGAAAGAGTCCGTTAGGCTTCTTTACCGCAGCACTGCTTGAACTTTTTGC
>DBTN01000003.1:1097-3491 GCA_002307065.1 Akkermansiaceae bacterium UBA1315
GCAGCACTGCTTGAACTTTTTGCCGGATCCGCAAGGGCAGATGGCATTGCGACCGGATGTTTCGATCGAGAAGCTCGGTTTCCGCTTTGGAAGATTCAGTTTCAAAGTGCTGCCTCCGGGTGATGCGAGGGTTGGATCGGCGTCCGAAGAGGCAAAGTGATCGGGATTTAAGGCTTCTTCGCCCCCTTGGAGGTGCTGAGGCGCGCTGTGGAGCTGGCGGAGAAAAGCTTCGAGATTGGACGCGGAGCGGAACAAGTTCTGGAGAGCTTCTTGTTTGATGCCATCCATCAAGGTGACGAACAGATTGTAAGCCTCGTTTTTGTATTCGATCAGCGGATCTTTTTGGCCTTGAGCGCGCAGACCCACGCCTTCGCGCAGGGCATCCATGGCGTAAAGGTGAGCTTGCCATTGTTTGTCGATCGCGACGAGAACCATGCGGCGTTCTTCTTGATCGAGAACCTCCAGCGGCAGGTTATTCACTCGGGATTGGTAGGTTTCTTTGACCTTGCCGACGAGGAAGTTGGAGATCGCCTGTTCGTCGCGGGTGGTGAAATTGATTTCTTCGGGAGTCAAGCGCACCGGCAGGGTGGCGTTCATCCAGTTGAGAAGTTCGTTGTAGTCCTCGGAGTCGTTGTCGCGACCCGCGAGGTATTCGTGAACTTTCGCTGGGATGGTTTCCTCGATGATTTCGTTGACCAGATCGCGCGGAGTTTCGGTGCTGAGCACTTCGTTGCGGTAGCCGTAAACGACTTCGCGCTGTTTGTTCATCACGTCATCGAAATCCAGAACGCGTTTCCGACCGGTATAGTTCCGTTGTTCGACCCGTTTTTGTGCGGTTTCAACCGAGCGGTTGAGCCAGGAATGTTCCAGCGCTTCGCCTTCCTTCATGCCGAACCGTTCCATCATCGCGGTCATCCGATCGGCGGCGGCGAAGTTCCGCATCAGATCGTCTTCGAACGAGATGAAGAACTGCGAGCGACCTGGATCGCCTTGGCGGGAGCAGCGGCCGCGGAGCTGGCGGTCGGTGCGGCGGGATTCGTGGCGTTCGGTGCCGATGACGTAAAGTCCGCCGAGTTCAGCAACTCCAGGAGAAAGTTTGATATCCGTTCCCCGGCCCGCCATGTTGGTCGAAACGGTGACCGCTCCCATGTGTCCGGCGCGGGAAACGATTTCGGCTTCCTGTTGGTGGAATTTGGCGTTGAGGACGGAGTGAGGAATCTTCGCACGCTTGAGCATCCGGGCGAGCGTTTCCGACGATTCCACCGAAGCGGTGCCGACGAGAACCGGTTGGCCCTTGCTGTGGGCTTCTTCGATTTTTTGAATGACGGCGTTGAATTTTTCGCGACGGGTTTTGAAAACCTGGTCGTTTTCGTCGATTCGCTGGTTGGGCCGGTTCGTTGGAATCGGCAAGACGTCGAGGCGATAGATGTCGTGGAACTCTGCAGCTTCGGTTTCGGCGGTACCGGTCATGCCGGCGAGTTTTTCGTAAAGCCGGAAGTAGTTTTGGATGGTGATCGTGGCGAAGGTCTGGGTTTCCTTTTCGATGGCGACCCCTTCTTTCGCTTCAACGGCTTGGTGCAGAC
Source organism: Akkermansiaceae bacterium UBA1315 (assembly GCA_002307065.1). Lineage (GTDB taxonomy): Bacteria > Verrucomicrobiota > Verrucomicrobiia > Verrucomicrobiales > Akkermansiaceae > Luteolibacter. The sequence goes on from DBTN01000003.1 coordinate 2,681, forward strand.
CGTCCGACCAACGGCGGCCTGGCATTTCGCGGCCGGTGTTGTCATCCACGATGATCACCTTGTCGTCTTTGACCACGTATTGAACGTCTTTTTCGAAGACGCAATAGGCTTTGAGAAGTTGGGAAATGTTGTGGATTTTCTCGGCCTGGGCGTCCATGCGGACTTGTTCGGACTCTTTGGCGGCGAGTTTTTGCTCCTCGGTGAGATTGGCATTTGTGTCGATGTCGGCGAAGAGCGTGCCGAGGTCGGGAAGCGTGAAGGCTTCCGGATCGCCAGGAGAAAGGAACTCGCGGCCTTTTTCCATCAAGTCGGAATCGTGGCCTTTTTCGTCGATGGTGAAGTAGAGCTCTTCTTTAATCGCGAAGAGATCCTTTTTCTGCGAGTCTTGGTAGAAGGAAAGCTCGGTCTTTTCGAGCAAACGGCGCATTTCAGGATCTTCCATGTAGCGCATCAACTGGCGGTTGCGCGGTTGGCCGAGTTTGACTTTGAAAAGTGCACGCCCGGCACCGATGGTGTCGCCGGATTCCAAGAGGTTTTTCGCTTCCGCGGCGAGGTCGTTGCAGAGTTGGGTCTGACGTCGGACGAGTTGTTCGACCAGCGGTTTGTAGGTGTCGTATTGGTGTGACGACTGGCTGGAAGGGCCGGAGATGATGAGAGGCGTGCGGGCTTCGTCGATCAGAATCGAGTCAACCTCGTCGATGATGGCGAGGTAGTGGCCGCGTTGGACTTGTTCGTCTTTGGTCGACGCCATGCCATTGTCGCGGAGGTAGTCGAAGCCGAATTCCGCGTTGGTGCCGTAGGTGATGTCGCA
>DBTN01000003.1:3743-27664 GCA_002307065.1 Akkermansiaceae bacterium UBA1315
GTAGGTGATGTCGCAGGCGTATTCGGCGCGACGTTCCCAAGGTGGCATCTGATTTTGGATACAGCCGACGGTGAGGCCGAGGAATCGGAAAAGCGTGCCCATCCAGGACGAGTCGCGGAGTGCGAGGTAATCGTTGACCGTCACGACGTGGACGCCGAGGCCGGTCAGCGCGTTGAGGTAAACCGGTAGCGTTGCGACGAGGGTTTTTCCTTCACCGGTTTGCATCTCCGCGATCATACCGCGGTGCAAGGCGACGCCGCCGACGAGCTGGACGTCGAAATGGATCATTTCCCACTTTTGCGGGATGTCGTTGATCATGTGGGTCGTTCCGAAAAGACGGCGAGCCCCGTTTTTCACGACCGCATAAGCTTCAGGAAGGATCTGGTCGAGATACCGGGCGCGGGATTTCGAGAAAAGGGGTTCGATTTCGTGGAACGCTTCTTTCGCGGCTTCGATCGATTCAGCAGTGGCGAGAACGCGGGCCGGAAGCGAAGGGAATTCTTCGAGAAGAACGGCGAGGCGAGTTTCCAAGGCTGCTGCGGTATCGCGCAATTCCGCTTCACCCATGCGTTCGATCACCGGTTTCGGCGGGACGACGAGCGCGTGGTAGCGGGAAAGGTGGTTTTTCCATTTTTCGGTGAATTCCAGAAGTTTTTCTTCCGGTTCACGTTGCAACGCTTCTTCAATTTCGTTGATGCGGGCAACCGTCGGACGAATTCGGCGAACTTCGCGCTGGTTTTTATTTCCGACGATTTTTTGGAGGATCCACTTGATCATAAAGAGCGATGAGGTTTGGCGGGAATACCCGGCACGGCGGAGGCCATACACCGGGGAAAGCGCCTGTGCAAGCGCGGGGGATAGGTGAGAATTGTAATGGCGAAATTTCGCAGCGGCAGAAAAAAGTTCATGAGCGAAAATTTTTCTGCCGCGACGAGTTTTTCAGATGTTTCTGAATCAGAGAGTCATGCACTGGAATCCGCCGTCGACGATCATCTCGATGCCGGTGATGAACGATCCGGCTTTGTTGGATGCGAGAAGCAGCGTCGCGCCGATGAGTTCATCGGAATTTCCGAAGCGCGAAGCGGGGGTTTGGCGGAGAATGTCGAGCACGCGGGACTCATCGAGGACCTTGCGGTTTTGTTCTGCAGGGAAAAATCCGGGGACGAGCGTGTTGACGCGGATGTCGCGATCGGCCCACTCGCGGGCGAGGTTACGGCTGAGATTGTGAACGGCAGCCTTCGAGGCGGAGTAGGTGAAAACCCTGGAAAGCGGATTCAGTCCGGAGATCGAGCCAAGGTTGATGATCGACGCCGGGCGAGCTTCATCGACGAAATATTGGCCGAAAACCTGGCAAGAGCGGAAGATCGCCGACAAATTGGTATCGATGATTTTTTGATACTCTTCTTCCGAAACTTCGAGGAAAGGCGTGGGCGAATTGGTTCCGGCACCGTTGATGAGAATGTCCACCTTGCCGGAGCGTTCGAGCACGGTTTCCAGAAGCGAGTGGAGCGATTCGCGGGAGGTGACGTCGACAGGGACGAAGTAGCCTTTTCCGCCGTGGGATTCGATTTCTGCGAGGCGTTTTTCGGCTTTCTCCGGGATGCGGCCGCCGAGAACGACTTCCGCTCCGGCGCGGGCGAGGCCGACCGCCATGGTGCCGCAGAGTTCACCGGTTCCGCCGATGACGACGGCGGTTTTTCCTGAGAGGTCAAAAAGTTCCTTGAGGTAGGCTGCGGTTTGCATGGGGAGAGACTCAGGATTGGGGAATCAAGAATCAAGAGGGAAGATTGACGGATTGCGCCCGGGGCCGGAAATGTGGAGGGTTCGGGCGTGGCGGTGGATTTTTCGAAAGGATGGTTTGAAAAGGCGTCGCGGAAGCGGTGCTGGCTGGTCGGCGTTTCTGGCGGCGCGGATTCGATGGCGCTCTTGCACGGGCTGGTGGAAGCGGGCTTTCAAAAGTTGATCGTTTGCCATTTGGATCACCGGTTGAGAGGGAAGGAATCGACCGGTGATGCGAAATTCGTCGAAAAAACAGCGGGAAAACTGGGGCTGCCTTTTGAAATGGAGCGCGTTGAGGTTCTCAAGCTTGCGGCGAAAACCGGGCAATCTCTGGAGACGGCGGCTCGGAATGCGCGGATGGATTTTTTCGGAAAATGCGCGCGGCGACGGCGGTGCGACCGGTTGATCTTGGGGCATCATTTGGACGATCAGGCGGAGACGGTTTTTTGGAATCTGCTTCGGGGTTCGCAAGGGGTGAAAGGGATTCGTGAGGTGAAATCGATGCGGACACCGTCGGGGAAAAAACTGGAAATTCACCGGCCATTTCTCGGGATTCGTCGGAACGAATTGCGTGCTTATTTGGAGAGCCGCGGCATGAGCTGGCGGGAAGATGCGACCAACGCCGAGGCGATCGCCGTCCGAAACCGGATGCGCAACGAGGTTTTCCCTCTGCTCGAAAAAATCACCGGCCGCGATCCGGTGCCGATGCTGGCGAGAGGAGCGGTGATCGGAGAAGAGTTCCAGGAAATCGTCGACTGGGCGTTGGAAAAAGCGTCCGTGCTTGATCCGCAAGGGCGGCTTTTTGTTCCGGGATTGTCGCAGTTGCCGGTCGCGTTGCAAAGCGCGGCGATCGCCAAATTTCTGACAGATGCTGGGATTTCTTTCGATCGAGATCTCATCCAAAGAGCAATCCGCCTGATCGATGTGGAGCAACCGGCGACGTTAAATCTGCCGGGCGGGGGGAAATTGCGGCGGCGCGAAGGCCGGATTTTTATCCAACCTGCCTGACCGGTCAGGGTTGGGTTTTAGGCATCACCCAACTGGCGTCCCAGATTTTTTCGAAATGGTTCGGTGGGCGTTCTGCTTGTTTGACCACGCCGTCGGCACCGAGTGCGAGCCACGGATTCATTTCTCCGCCACATGCCTCGATCGCTTGGGCGGTCCAGACGTTGCAGATCCGTGGGAAAAAGTAATGTTGTGGGGATTCGAGCAATACCCCTTTTCCCCAACTCGAAGGGCCGATCGTCACGGGTCGATGGTTGGCCCCGGCAATCGTGCATTGGTTAAGAAACTCCGCAATTTCCGGGCCGTGTTTGCGATCCGTGAGTCTCCGATAAATTCGCTGATGCGGGACGACTTCGGCCACGTCCCAATCGACTTCGATCAGCTCCATGACCGAGGGGCTCGGAGTGAAAAGTGCGCGCATGACTTTCCAGGGACTCAGCCAGCGTTTTTCCACATAAGCGTCGCGATTTCCCCAACTCATCGAAACGAATCGTGGGTTGCCAAAGCCTTCGGGCGGCACGAATCCAGACTCGACCAACCAGTCGAAGGGGAAAACCATGCCAGTATGGAGCTTATCGGCGAGGAGCCAAATGAGCACGTCCGGGTCTTGCGGGACCGGTTTCCGATCAGGACCCAGCTTGGGCTTGGGAGCGACGTGGGCGACCGGGGCGTAAACCGGTTCCGATTTCACCGGCAGGCGTAGGCCGCAGGAGTTTAGAAAAAATAACGCCGCGCTCGTGAGCGCGACGTGTTTGATCCATGGAACAACGAGCATCGGGGGGCGCATGGCTCGATCAAACCGGGAGAAACGAGCAAATGTATTCGCAGATTCCTTCTGCGACCGTGATGGTGAAGCCGCTGTTTCCGGCGACGTCGAACGCATTTCCGGCGGTGATTTTTAATGTTTCCGAAGTGCCATCCAGCACGACTTCGCAAGCGCCAGCGATGATTTCCATGCGTTCTGGAGCGCCCGTGCCGAAGTGGTATTCGCCGGGATAGATCAGGCCGAGCGTCTTTTTCGTGGCATCGCCGAAGTGAACGGTGTGGGAAACGACGCGGCCGTCAAAATACACGTTGGCTTTGGCATCGACCGTGACGTTTTGGAATGAAGTGTCTGACATAAAAGGAATTATTCTGTAGGGAGATCGCCGGCTTTCCATGCGTCCCAGCCGCCTTCAAGGATGGTGACGGAGTGGCCTCGGTCGGCCAGAGCGTAGGCCACGGTGCGGGCGTCCGGGCAAGCAAGATCGGTGCAATAAATCACCACCGGTTTTTTGGCAGCTTTTGCAGCACGGATTTCCGTTTCGCGTTGGGCGATTTGGGAATCGAACGAACTTTTCGGCCAACTTACCGCACCGGGAATGTGTCCCAGTCGGTAGATGAAAGCCGGACGAACATCGTAGATCAACGCTTCGCCGGTTTGCTGAAGCGCGAACAAATCGCCGAGCATGATCCGAGTCACGCGGCCCGCCACCGGTTGGGAGACGGGCGTTTCCTCCGCTGCGGCGATCGTTTCGGCGGAAACGACCGACTCAGGGACAGGATCGCCCGGATTTTGAGTCGCGCAGGAGAGCACGACCAGAAATCCGAGCGGTGCGAAACGGATGATGGGGGTCATTTGACGATGTCGAGCAGTTCGACGTCGAAAACGAGTGTTCCGGCTGGTGCGCCCGGAGGCGGGCTGTCGCCGTAGGCAAGTTTCCCGGGGATCCACAGGCGGCGTTTTTCGCCAACGACCATCAGTTGGACGCCTTCGGTCCAGCCGGGAATCACCTGGTTCAGTGGGAAAATGATCGATTCGTCGCGAACCACGGAGCTGTCGAACAGTTCGCCGTCGGTCGTCCAACCGGAGTAGTGAACTTTTACCTGATCGGTTGCTTTGGGATGAACGGTGCCGGTTCCTTTGGTCAAAACACGGGATGCGATGCCGGAAGCGGTTTTTTCTGCGTCAGCGGGAGCGGCTTTGACGTCCTCAGGGACGGCCGGTGGTTTTGGAGCCTGCTTGATTTTCAGAAGCTCGACGTCAAAAACGAGCAAGCCGCCCGGGCGACCGCCGCCGGGATTTTCACCGTAGGCGAGATTGGCGGGGATCCAGAAACGGCGTTTTTCGCCCTCGACCATGAGTTGAACGCCTTCGGTCCAACCTTTGATGACGCCATTGAGTGGAAAGCTGGTGGGTTGGCCGCGTCGGACCGAGCTGTCGAACAGTTTGCCATCGGTGGTCCAGCCGGAATAGTGAACGGTCACGGTGTCAGCGGCTGCCGGATGAACGGTACCGGTTCCTGGAGTGAGAACTTTTGAGGCCAAACCGGATGCGGTTTTTTCGGCTTCGGCGGGTGCGGCTTTTACGTCGGATGGAGTTTCAGGCGTCATAGATTCTTGAGCATGTAAGTTGAGAGTGAGCGCCATCGCGAAACCGGCGGCGTGGGGGAGAAAAGCCCGAATGGGTTTGGAGATGAATTTCATCGCGCCAACTCTGTCGCAGCGACAGGGGCTGTCAATCCCGGGACGGAGATTTTCACGCCTCGTGAGCGCGGCGGGGACGAACTTCAATGGCCGTCGGCTCGCCGCAATAAGGGCAGCGGAAATGGCCGTTCGCGAGGATCGAGGCTGCGACGCGAAACCGGTAGCTGCCGAGCAGGCGTCTCGCGCTTCGGTGTTTCGAGCATCCTTTACTCGCCAGAGCAGGCGTCAGGCAAAGAGGGCAACGGGCTCGGGAAGCGACCAGCAATTGAAAAATCACAAGAATCAAAGTCGTGCAAAGCAGCGCCACGCCGATGATCATCAGAAATTTATCCTGTTCATACATCGAGTAACCTAGGACACCAACTGCCGAAAGTGCGCTTACGCAAGCAGCGAGCAGAAGCAAAGATGCCAGCCTGAATCGGGTGACCGCGGTCTGAGAAGGAAGTCGGTGCATGAAGGGTCTGACTTGTTGTATATACGATGTCCATTCGGAATCGCTGACAGATAATTTCACCTCGGTTGACTTTTGGTCAATAGCGAATCACCCGTTAGTACTCCGCACTTCTTGGCTAGAAAAGCGAATCTTGGGCCAGATTCGAAGGAGTTTCCTGGGATTTCCCGGCAAGCAGTTGGTCAATTTGAATGAGCAGATCGACCGACGGGGCTTCTTCGCCTTCAAGCAGATCTCGTAACCGGTTTCGCCAGGAATCCGCACTGCCTCCTTCTTCGCGGGAAAGTAAAAGTGCGATTTCGGAAAGGCGGCCACTGACAGACAACTGCCGACGGGTGCGGCGAAGCCAAGTCTCGAAATAAGGGCGATCAGACTTAGCGGTAAACACGAAAAAGACGTATCGGTTCGAAATTTGCAGGTCAAGCCGGGACCCGGTTGGCTATCGTTTGCGACCGCGTCCTTTGGGATATTTGACCGGTTTGCCGGAGGTGGCGGAGGCGGTGGGTCGATCACTTTTTAAAGCCGCGATCTGATCGCGAAGATGAGCGGCTCGCTCAAATTCCAGTCGGGAGGATGCCTCACGCATTTCCTCTTCCAGTTCGGCGATGACGCGAACTTTATCATACGCTTCGACGTCATCAGCGACCATCGACGAATTGATTTTATCGGCCTGCTTGCGTTCGTTTTCGTGAGTCTGGAGGCTTTGCTGCAGAGCGCGTTTCACGCTTTGTGGAGTGATTCCGTGAAGCTCATTGTGCTCTCTCTGCCGGGCGCGGCGGTATTCAGTGACGTTGATCAGTGCCTGAATCGAATCGGTGACGGTATCGCAAAAAAGCACGCATTCTCCGCCGATGTGACGAGCCGCGCGCCCTGCGGTTTGAATCAGCGACGTTTCATTTCGGAGGAATCCTTCTTTGTCCGCATCGAGGATACAGACGAGGGAAACTTCCGGTAAATCGAGCCCTTCGCGGAGGAGGTTGATGCCGACCAAAATATCAAATGTCGCCGCGCGTAACTGACGCAGGATTTCCACGCGTTCCACCGCATCGATGTCCGAATGCAGGTAGCGAACTTTCAGACCGGTTTCGGTAAGATATTCGCTCAGGTCTTCTGCGGTTTTTTTGGTGAGGGTGGTGATCAACACGCGTTCCTGGCGCTCGACGCGTTGTCGGCAGAGCTCGATCGTCTCATCGATTTGATTTTTGAGCGGACGTAAAATCAGCACCGGATCCAGCAAACCGGTGGGGCGGATGATCTGCTCGACGACCAAGGTGGTTCCGCGTTTCGATGGGTCGAAATCCTCAATGGGTTGAGCGTTTCCGCTTGGAGTGACGCGGAGTTTTTTCAGGTCGAAATGGGTGAATCCGCCGCTGTCATCGCGGGTTTTCACCGGGATATAGGATTTGTTTTCCGGACGGGAGTTTGCGATTTCAAAAGGACCGGGCGTCGCCGAAACATAGACGCGCTGATGCGTCATTTGCATGAACTCTTCAAAACGCAGTGGTCGGTTGTCGAGCGCGCTGGGCAGGCGGAAGCCGTGATCGACGAGAACGGTTTTGCGACTTTTATCGCCTTCGTACATGCCGCCAACTTGGGGGATCGTCGCGTGGCTTTCATCGATCAGCAGCAGGAAATCTTTGGGGAAGAAATCGAGCAATGTGTGAGGTCGTGCACCCGGTTCGCGGCCGGTCAGATGGCGCGAATAGTTTTCGATGCCTTGGCAAAAACCCATCTCGTTCATCATTTCCAAGTCGTATTCCGTCCGCATCCGAAGGCGTTGGGCTTCGATGAGCTTTCCTTCTTTTTCAAACTTGGCGACTTGTTCGGTCATTTCTTCGCGAATCGCGACGACCGCGCGTTTCATTTTGTTTCCTTCCGTGACGAATTGTTTCGCGGGGAAAAACGTATGGTCCTCGACGCGTTCCATGACGTGCCCGGTCAACGTGTGGATCGTGGTGATGCGCTCGACCTCGTCGTCGAAAAATTCCACCCGGATCGCGGTTTCTTCCAGGTAAGCCGGGTGGATTTCGACAACGTCACCGCGAACGCGAAATTTCCCGCGACCGAAGGCGATGTCGTTTCTTTCGAAAAGCATGCCGACGAGTTCATTGAGCAGTTCTTCGCGGGTGATTTTCTGTCCGACCCAAACTTTCAGCATCCGGCCTTTGTAATCTTCCGGAGAGCCTAATCCGTAAATGCAGGAAACCGAAGCGACGACGATCGTATCTTTTCGCGTCAGCAACGAACCCATCGTGCTGAGTCGCAGTCGCTCGATCTCATCATTGATCGACGAATCTTTTTCGATATAGGTGTCGCTCCTCGGGATATAGGCTTCCGGTTGATAATAATCGAAATAAGAAACGAAATATTCGACCGCGTTGTGCGGGAAAAAGTTTTTGAATTCCGAATAGAGCTGGGCCGCCAAGGTTTTGTTGTGGCTCATGATCAACGCCGGTTTCCCGTGATTTTTGATCAGATTTGCCATCGTGAACGTTTTGCCCGAACCGGTGACCCCGAGCAGCGTTTGATGACGATTTCCAGCACGCAGGGACTTCGAAAGTTTTTCGATCGCCTGAAATTGATCGCCCTCAGGCTGGTAATCGCTGACAAGTTTAAAAGGCATCCGCCGGATTCATAGAACGGTTTCGCAGTGTTCGCAAGGTCAGCAGCCGAGGAAAGTTTGGGTTGCTTCGGTGGCGCGACGAGTGACTACGTGCCTTTTCCTGAACGCAGATTGAGAGGATTAACGCAGGTTGCGCTGTATTAAAAACCGGTCCTTAAATCGTATCTGCGAAATCCGTGTCAGCATTCTTCATCTGCGCTTGAAAAATGCTGACCGATTTACGATCTGCCTGTTATGATTCGACCCGAGATGTTCAACGGAATCAAAGACAGTCTGGCCTCAAGCGCGGCGAAAAGTATGATCGCTTCACGTCTGCACCGGTATGGCAAATTGACGGATTTGAGAATTCGCAGCCGTGAAAAAACGATCTCGATCGAATTGCTGTTAGAAGGTGAAGAAATCCCGCTGAACATCGAGATCGAAAGCTACCGCATCATGGGCAAACCGGGTGAAAATGCGTTGGTCATCGAAAAAGCCCGCGCATCGCGGCCATGGCTGCAGAATTTGGTGGACGATCTGGTGGTGGGAAAACCGTTGCCGGTTCCGTCGGTGGTGCTTTTTGCCTTAGGGAAATCCGACGAGTGACAGATCGATCGCGGCATGGCTTGATCCCGGGATGAAATTTCAACTGCATCCACGGCTTGCGGCGGGCGGACACGATTTTGGCCGAATCGGCGGCTGTCGGTTGCTGCTGAAGGACAACGCGATTTTCCCATGGTTTCTGCTGGTCCCTGAAGTGGAAGAGGGCGTCGAAGATTTGCATGAGTTATCCGACAACCGGTACGGCGAGGTGATGGAGGCGGTGAGAGATGTCTCTCAATTTGTCGCCGCCTATTTTCAGCCGGAAAAGCTCAACGTCGCTTGTATCGGAAACCAAGTCCGGCAAATGCACATCCATATCGTTGGTCGGTCCTCCGAAGATCCCGCGTGGCCCGGTACGGTCTGGGGATTCGAGGGGAAAAAAGCGTATCTTCCGGAACGCGTTGAGGAAATCCGAGCGGCTCTGCACAACCGGTTGAGATTACTGTGATCGCATCGTCCGTGGTGGTGTGGAGAAGAGCGATTAAAAGCTCGATTTGACGAATCGAAACGGCGCGGTTTGCTCGATCCATCACGTTCCGGTCAAAGAAGCGTGGGTCTCGCAATTTCACGCTTGGAACCCCGCGTTTCCGGCTCTTTGATCTGTTTGCCATGGCTTACCTTGACGAGAATTTTTTGCTTCATTCCCCGACCGCACGCCGCCTTTACCACGAGGTCGCCAAGGATCAGCCAATCATTGATTATCATTGCCATCTGTCACCGCGGGAAATTGCGACAAATCATCGCTGGGCGAACTTGGCGGAAATCTGGCTTGGAGAAGATCATTACAAATGGCGGCTGTTACGGGCGAACGGCGTCAGCGAAGACCTCGTCACCGGTAATGCTTCTCCTCGCGAAAAATTCCAAGCGTGGGCGGAAACCGTGCCGTTTATGCTGCGCAATCCGATGCATCACTGGACGCATTTGGAGCTTCAGCGTTACTTCGATATCGACCTTCTGCTCAGTCCGAAAACGGCGGACGAAATCTGGGAGCGAGCGAAAGCCAAACTCGCTGAACCGGATTTTAACACTCACGGCCTGCTCAAAAAATTCGACGTCCGGGTGGTCGGTACGACCGATGATCCGGCCGATCCGCTCGACGACCATTTGGCGATCTCTGCGTCCGATCTCAAGACGCGGGTGCTGCCGACCTTTCGCCCGGACAAAGCGTTTGCGGTGGATCGCCCGGATTTGCTCAATCCTTGGCTGAGCAAACTCGAAGCGGTTTCAGACATCTCGATCACGCGCCTTTCGGATCTTTTATCCGCGCTTCAAAAGAGACACAGCGATTTCCATGAAGCGGGTGCGCGGCTGTCCGATCACGGATTCGACCGTTGTCCGGCGCTGCCATGCTCGGCAGCCGAAGCTTCGGTGATTTTTGAAACCGCCCGCTCCGGGAAACCGGTTTCGGCCGAAGACAAGGAGCGCTTTTCGTTTTATCTGATGGTTTTCTTCGGCCAACTCGACGCGGCCAAAGGCTGGACCAAACAACTCCACCTGGGGGTCGTTCGAAACGTCAACAGCACCCAGTTTGGAAAAGTCGGACCGGATGCGGGTTTCGACACCATCGCCGATACGCCGCAAGGAGCCGCCTTGATGACTTATCTTGACGCTCTGGTCAAAAACGACGCGTTGCCGAAGATCGTGCTCTATAACCTCAATCCGCGTGACAATTATCTGTTCGCCGCTTTGACCGGCGTCTTCCAGGATGGATCGGTTCCCGGGAAAATTCAGTTCGGTTCCGGTTGGTGGTTCCTGGATCAGAAGGAGGGCATGGAGATGCAGCTCAACGCGCTTTCCTCGACCGGTTTGCTGTCGCGTTTCGTCGGCATGCTCACCGATTCGCGGTCATTCCTTTCCTTTCCACGCCACGAATATTTCCGCCGGATTTTATGCAATCTCATCGGCAGCGAAGCCGACCGCGGCGAACTGCCAGACGATTTTGAACAACTTTCGGAATTGATTCGTGCGATCAGTTTTGAAAATGCCAATCGCCACTTCGGGTTTGGCGTCTGAATGGGAAATCGCAGGATTTTCATCATCGACTCACGTTGATCCTTGATCCACCTCGGCCCGCCGGTTGGGCCGACGGTGGAGCGAGAGGGTGTTTTTTCCGGCCAAGAAGGAAGAAAGGGCGATCTTGCGTGCCGGCGGGTTTTCCCATGCTGGACAAAACCGGTCGGCTCTGGCATCCATCCGCCCCCATGTCCGAGTTGCCGAAAGCCTATGAACCCCAAGCGGTCGAAGCCAAGTGGTACGCCGCTTGGTTGGAAGGAAAGTGTTTCGAAGCTGATCCGTCTTCCTCCCGAGACGGCTACGCGATCGTCATTCCTCCGCCGAATGTCACTGGCATTTTGCACCTTGGCCACGTTTTGAACAACACGATCCAGGACATCCTTGCGCGTCGCGCGCGGCAGCAGGGGAAAGAAGTGCTGTGGCTTCCGGGGACCGACCACGCCGGCATCGCGACTCAAGCGAAAGTCGAGCGCGAGCTTCGCGAAAAGGAAAAACTGACTCGTCGCGATCTCGGCCGCGATGCGTTTTTGGAGCGCGTTTGGGATTTCAAAAACAAGCACGGTGACATCATCATCAACCAGTTGAAGCGCCTTGGCTGTTCTTGCGATTGGAGCCGCGAGCGTTTCACGATGGACGAAGCTTACACCAAATGGGTGAGCAAGGTGTTCGTCGATCTTTTTAAAGAAGGCCTGATTTACCGCGGCAAGCGGATGGTCAACTGGTGCCCGGTTTCGCTGACGGCCTTGTCAGATGAAGAGGTGACCATGACGCCTCAGCGGTCGAAACTTTACACGATGAAATACGAACTCGCCGATGCTCCGGGCGAGTTTTTGGAAATTTCGACGACCCGTCCGGAAACGATCATGGGTGACACCGCGGTGGCAGTGAACCCGAAAGATCCGCGCTTCACGAAATACATCGGTCGCATGGTGAATCGGCCATTTCCGCAGGCGCAGATCCCGATCATCGCAGACGAACACGTCGATATCGAGTTCGGAACCGGTGCGTTGAAAATCACTCCGGCCCACGACAAAGCTGACTTTGAAATTGGCCAAAGACATCAATTGCCGATCATCGATATTTTAACTCCGGACGCACATATCAATTGCCCGGAAGCTCCGGAATTTCATGGACTTGACCGGTTTGTCGCGCGGAAAAAAGCGGCGGCGAAACTCGAAGAGATGGGCCTGCTCATCAAGATCGACGAATACGACAACAACGTCGGTTATTCTGAACGCGGCGGCGTGCCGATCGAGCCGCGCATTTCGATGCAGTGGTTCTTGAAATATCCCTGCGTTCAGGAAGCGGCGGACGCAGTGGCGACCGGTGAAATCAAATTCCGTCCGGAACGGTGGGCAAAAACCTATGCTCACTGGATGGAAAACCTTCAGGACTGGTGCATCAGCCGCCAGCTCTGGTGGGGTCATCAGATCCCGGTGTGGTACCGCAAGGATAAGCTCGATGCATTAAAATCCGCGGAGTCGCTGGATATGCAAAATTTCGAAGCGGGTGACATTCATGTCGGTATCGAAGCTCCATCAGACGAAGGCAGTTGGGTGCGTGATGAAGACGTGATGGACACGTGGTTTTCATCCTGGCTCTGGCCTTTCGCGACGATGACCGACGTCGGCGAAGAAAGCGCGACGTTGAAAAAATTCTATCCGACCGATGATCTTGTGACCGGTCCGGACATCATCTTCTTCTGGGTCGCCCGGATGATCATGGCGGGTTACCGGTTTGCCGGCGGGCTGCCGTTTAAGAATGTGTTTTTCACGACGATCATCCGCGATCTCCAAGGTCGGAAAATGTCGAAATCTCTCGGCAATTCGCCCGATCCGATCGACCTGATGGAAAAATACGGTGCCGATGGATTGCGTTTCGGGCTGATGCGGATCGCACCGGTTGGCAGCGACGTTCGTTTTGATGAAGCGTCGGTCGAAGAAGGCCGGAATTTTGCGAACAAACTCTACAACGCCTGCCGCCTTCGTCAGATGGGAGGCGAGGGATTGCATACGCTTTCTGATCTCACCGATCTCCGTCCGTATCATGTCAATGTGTTGGCGAAGCTCGATGAGTTATCTTCCGACTTGGAACGCATCTACGGCGATTACCGGTTTGGAGAAATCGCTCAGCGGTTGTATGAATTCCTCTGGAACGATTTCTGCGACCGATTCCTCGAAGCCGTGAAACTCGACCTTCGCGAAACGGCGACCCCCGAGGCGAAGGCCGCGACGCTGGGTGTGTTCGACACCGTGATGAGCCGCTATTTGCAACTGCTTCATCCGTATATGCCTCACGTCACCGAAGAACTTTCGGCACGGATGGGTTATCTTTCCGCCGGAGAATTCCTGATGGAAAAAACGCTGCCGACCGAGCCGGTTTTGGCGACGCTTTCCGCAGCAGAAATTTCCGCCGCTCAATCGAAAGCCGCCGCGATTTACGAATCGGCGGGCCGCATGCGAAATCTCAAAGCAGAATACAAAGTCGGCTCACGCAAAGATGTGCGATTCGTCATCAAAGCCGCGCCCGAGTGGCTGGCGGAGGAGTCGAAGGTGCTGTCGTTGCTCGTCGGAGCGAAAGAGATCGACATCGATTCTGCCTACGAGGCTCCGAAGGGGACACCTGCCGCAATCACGGTCGTCGGTGAGGTTTATTTGCCGCTGGATGGTTTGATCGACGTGGCAGCGGAAAAAATCCGTCTGACGAAAGAAATCGAGAACATCCGGATTGAGGTAAAAAAATCCGAAGGGAAACTGGGTAATGCCAGCTTTGTCGATCGTGCGCCACCGGAAGTCGTTGATCAGGAAAGAGCCCGCTTAGAAGACTGGAAAACCAAACTGGAGCAGATGGGAGAGATGTTGGCGGCGTTGTCATGACGGCTTGCCTTGGTGGCCGGAGTTCGTAGTTTCGAGCCACCCATTAACCATGTCGGATTTAAATACTATCCCTGGAATCGGAAAAACCTCGATCGAATTGCTCGAAGTTGCCGGATTTCTCAACGTGGAATCCCTTTCCACGGCATCGGTGGATGCGCTTTCGGACGAGCTGAAGCGGGCCAATACCATCCTCAAAATTTCCGGGAAAACCCCGTCGCGGAAAACGGTGGAAAGCTGGATTCAGTCGGCTCGAAAAGCGGCGGGTCACGCGGATGAAAAACCGGTCGAGGTACCGACGATGCCGGTCAATTACGAAGGCAATCCGGAGGTTCTGGAAATGTTGGCGATCGCACCGGTCGCCATTCCGTTGCCTGCGAAAATCCTGCTCGCGAACAAACTCACCGTTGGCGATATTCCGCCTGGGATCTTGTTGAGTCGCCACGCGGGCGACCTCGAAGTAAGAATAGGAGATCGGGAAACGCCGCGGAAACCGGTGCGTCCGATGACCGAAACCCGTGGCCGCCAGCCCTTTGCTACTGGAAATGTGACGGTCTCCGAGCCCTCTGGATCACGTTTGGATATCGACGTCTCTCGGGTCAAATCGATCAGTGAAATGGGGGAGAGTGTGAAAAAGCGGCCGACTTCAAGAACGTCGGAATCCGAAGATCGGGTTGCACTTCTACGCACGCCGCGGGAGAAAACCAATCGGGGAAAAGACCCCCAATCGCGCCGCTACATTCGAGGCGTTTTACACACTCATCCCGTCGGGATTGCCATGGGTGCACTCGTGACCTTGTGTGTGCTCGTGATGATGCCGGTTGCGATTCTTTCGGGAATTCTATTGCTGCTTTCGGACATGTATCCGGCGAGTTATCCGTGGGTTTCAAAGTGGTTTTTGGTTTTCCCTGCCGCGCTGCCGATTTTTGGATTGATCTACCTGATCTGGGGCATCCCCGGGCGCTGCAGGATTTGTGGACAGAGGCTTTTTTTTCCAAGAAACTGCCTGAAAAATGCCAAGGCGCATCACCTAACCGGGCTGGGCTACATCGTTCCCCTTTGCCTTCACATCCTTCTTTTTCGTTGGTTTCGCTGCACTTACTGCGCGACGCCGATTCGTCTGAAAAAGTGAGGAATAGACAATTCGCCAAACCGGCTCATTCTATCGGTCCATGTTGCGTGTTTTTTCCATCGTCCTGATTTGCGTCCTCGCATCGACCTCGTGCGCTCGTTTTGGGAAAAAGGCCGATCCTAGCCCGTTCGGGCCGTCCGGCGTTCCGCCGCAGTTGCGCAAATCGGAAGACGGTCAAGCGGTCGCGGCAGGCGGGAACGTTCAGGCTCAAGCGCTCGCCGTGGCAAATGCGACGCCGGACAGCGAGGTGTTTTTTACCGATCCGGACGCTCCGGATGATCTGGCTCCAGAACTTTCCAAACTGTTGGAGTCCCAAAGCAAAGGTCCCTGGGAGCAGAGTGAAACCGTCGCGAAACAACGGGCAAGCCGGGAGGGGAAGCCGCTTTTGATCTGGTTCACCGACTCATCGGTTTCCGGCAGTGCGATGAGCAAAGCC
Organism: Akkermansiaceae bacterium UBA1315; assembly: GCA_002307065.1. Taxonomy (GTDB): domain Bacteria; phylum Verrucomicrobiota; class Verrucomicrobiia; order Verrucomicrobiales; family Akkermansiaceae; genus Luteolibacter. The sequence goes on from DBTN01000003.1 coordinate 19,104, forward strand.
TTAAGTGAGGAGCTTTTTTCCACCAGCGATTTCGAAAAATGGGCGAGCGAGCATCTGGTCCGGCTGCGCGTGGATGCCAATGTCCGAGCGGGGGGCGATAATCCGAATTTTTCCCTCGATCAAAAAATGTCGCGGGAGACCGAGATCCGCAACTACGTCACGGAATTGAAAAAACGCTACAAGGTGATCGGCCATCCCGTGGTGCTGATGCTCAATCCCAGTGGCGAAGTGATCGGCCGGTATCGCGGATACAAACGGGGCGAAGCGGCTTATTTTTGGGGCTTGATCAAGCAGGGGGAGGCGGTGGCTTCCAATGCCTACAAAAATTGGCGGGAAAAGCTGGGGAAAAAAGGCTACCGCGAGTGGCAGGATCCTCGAGGTCGCAAAGTCTTCGCCAAACTCGCCGCCTACCAAGATGGAAATCTGCTTTTGATCGAGCCGGATGGCACGCGCTCGAAAACGAAAGAATCGAATCTTTCCAGCGCGGACCGGGACTGGCTCAAGCAGCAGAAGGAAATGCGCAACCTCCGCTGACCCGTCGCGGGGATTTGTGATGGCCGTGGTTGACTCGGCGCCGATTTCGCCGAGATACTCCGTCGCCGCAAGGCTCTTCGAACCATGGAAAACGTCATCATCATCGGCACCGGTTGTGCCGGATACACCGCTGCAATTTATACCGGTCGCGCCAATCTGGCGCCGATTCTCCTTTCTGGAACCCAACCGGGCGGGCAACTCACGACCACCACCGAAGTGGAAAATTTCCCCGGATTTCCGGAAGGTATCATGGGCCCTGAGCTGATGATGCGCGCTCAGGCTCAAGCGGAAAAGTTCGGCTCAAAAATCGAATGGGCGAGCGTGGAATCGATCGAGCACCGCGAGGACGGCACGTTCAAAATCAACGCGGGTGAAAAATCCTATGAGTCGAAAACCGTGATCGTCGCGACCGGCGCCGCACCGCGTCACCTCGGATTGCCAAACGAAAAGGAATTGATCGGGCGCGGTCTGACGTCCTGCGCGACCTGCGACGGAGCGTTTTATCGCGACGTGCCGGTCTGCGTGATCGGCGGCGGCGACAGCGCCTGTGAAGAGGCCGGTTTCCTCACCCGTTTCGCCAGCAAAGTTTATCTCATTCACCGCCGCGATGAACTGCGTGCTTCGAAAATCATGGCCGATCGCGCATTGGCCAATCCAAAGATCGTGCCGGTTTGGAACTCGACGGTGAGCGAATATCTCACCGATGAGAAAGGTGAAATGCGCGCCATCCAACTGACGAATCTGGTCACCGGTGAAGTCAGCGAATTGGAGGTCGCCTGTGTTTTCGTCGCCATCGGTCACGTGCCAAACAGTTCGTTCTTGGGCGATCTCGTCGACAAGGATGAGAACGGCTACATCATCCAGAATCCGGGTCGCACTTCGACCAAAACGCCAGGACTTTTCGCTGCCGGAGACGTCGCCGATCACTACTATCGCCAAGCGATCACCGCCGCTGGCCAAGGTTGTGCCGCCGCGCTGGAAGCCGAGCGTTATTTGAGTGATTTGGAGTGATCTCAAAACCAGTTAACCGATCGGTCGCCTTGACTGATCGGTTTATCTGTGCATGATCCTGTCCAGATGACAGCGATCACTTATACCGCCGCTCGCGAAAATCTGGCATCGACCATGGATCGGGTTTGTCTTGATCATGATCCGGTAATCATCACCCGAAACCGGGATCAGGCAGTCGTCATGCTTTCGCTGGAAGACTACGAATCGCTTCAGGAAACCGCTTATCTTTTGCGTTCCCCGGTCAATGCGAAGCGTTTGTTCGATTCCATCGAAAGTTTGAACGCCGGTCAGCGAGTTGAGAAGCAGATCACGGATCTCGTCGACGCATGAACCTGGTTTTCTCTCCCAAAGCTTGGGAAGATTACCTCCACTGGCAGGAGACCGACAAACGGATGTTGAAGAAAATTAACGAACTGATCCGAGAGATTGTCAGAAATCCGTTTGAGGGCATCGGTAAACCGGAGCCGTTAAAGCACGCCTTCTCAGGGTTCTGGTCGCGCCGGATTTCACCTGAGCACCGGTTGGTCTATCGCATCTCAAATGGAAATCTAGAAATCGCCCAGTTGCGTTACCATTACGACGGGTAGTTTCACTGCCGACGATTTCGAACCGCCTGAGCGAGCATGTCCAAAACCTCGACGGTATCGTCCCAGCCGATGCAAGCGTCGGTGACGGATTGGCCGTGAGTGAGGGCTTTTAGATCGGATGTCAGCTTTTGATTTCCTTCGACGAGATTGGACTCGATCATGACGGATGTGATCGCTTTGGATCCTTCGGCGATCTGATTGGCCAGATTTCGCGCGACCAGCGGCTGGTTGCGGTAGTCCTTCATCGAGTTGCCGTGTGAGCAATCGACCATGACCGACTCTGGAAGATTTTGTTCACGAAGCATGGCGACGGCGGCATCGATTTCCGGTTTTTCGAAATTCGGTCCGGATTTTCCACCGCGTAAAATCAGGTGGCACGATTCGTTACCGGTTGTGGTGACGATCGCGGAAACTCCTTGTTTGGTGACCGACAGAAAATGATGCGGCCGCGAGGACGACTGGATCGCATCCAGAGCGATCTGAATCGACCCACCGGTTCCATTTTTAAACCCGACAGGCATCGACAGGCCGGACGCGAGTTCGCGGTGGATTTGGGATTCGGTCGTGCGAGCGCCGATCGCGCCCCAGGCGATCAAATCGGCGATGTATTGGGGCGAAATCGTATCGAGGAATTCGGTTCCGGAGGGGACGCCCATGTTGGCGAGTTCGAGAAGCAGGCCACGAGCGATGCGCAGGCCGTGATTGATGTCGAACGAATCATCGAGATGCGGATCGTTGATCAAACCTTTCCATCCCACGGTCGTGCGGGGTTTTTCGAAATAGACGCGCATGATGACAAAGACGTCATCTTTCAGGCGCTCCGCTTCCACCTTCAATTTGGCGGCGTATTCGAGGGCTGCTTCCGGGTCGTGAATCGAGCACGGGCCGACGATGGCCAGCAATCGGTCGTCATCGCCGCGCAAAATCGCATCGGCCTGCGCGCGGGCGCTGGCCACGAGTTCGGAAGCCTGCTCGGTGAGGGGGAGGTAATAGGCAAGAACAGCCGGTGAAATCAACGGGTTCAGGCCGGAAATACGGAGGTCGTCGGTGCGGTGTCGCGTCACGGGCGGATGGTTGGGTGACAAAGTGCGGGACGCAAGAAGCAAGTGTGGCCGGTTGGTGCTTCGCGCTTGGATTCGTGCCGTGTGGCGTCCAGATTCGGGTCGTGGCGGCAAAAAAGGAAAGAATCGACATTTTACTCGTCGCTCGGGGGCTTTGTGATTCGCGGGAACAGGCGAAACGGCTGGTTCTGGCGGGCGAGGTGCGCAGCGGCGATCGGATTTTGGACAAACCGAGCGTGAAAATCGACGACGACGCGCCGCTGGAGGTGAAGGAAAAGCAGAAATACGTAGGTCGCGGAGGTTTCAAGCTGGAGGGAGCGCTGGATCATTTTGGCATCGATCCTGCCGGGTGGGTCTGCATCGACGTCGGCGCATCGACCGGTGGTTTCACCGATTGCATGCTGCAGCGCGGTGCCGTCCGAGTGCATGCGGTCGATGTCGGGACGAATCAGTTGGTGTGGAAACTGCGGAACGACCCTCGTGTGGTGGTGAAAGAGCAATTCAATGCCCGGCATATGGTTTTGGAAGATATCGGAGAACCGGTCCACTTGGCGGTGATGGATCTTTCGTTCATTTCTCTGACGAAAGTGTTGCCCGCGGTATTTGGCGTGCTCGACGAGGGTGGATCGGTCGTTTGCTTGATCAAGCCGCAGTTTGAGCTCCAGCGAGAGGATATTTCCAAAGGCGGAATTGTCCGCGATCCGGCGCTGCACGAACAGGCTGTTGAAAAAATCCGCCGTTTCGTGACGGAGGAGCACGGTCGCCGATGGCTCGGAGTTGTCCCATCGCAAATTACCGGGACCGACGGGAATCAGGAGTTTCTCGCGTGGATTGGGTGAATTTTTGAGAATCAAGAGACAAGAATTCAGAATCAAGAAGAGAGATTCTCACCGCTTGCTCTTGATTCTTCAATCGGGATTCTGGAGTCTTTCCGCGAGTGAAATATCAACTCATCCATCGCACCAATTATCTTTATGAGGGATCGGTCACGGTTTCGCATCATTTGGCGCGTTTGGCTCCGCGGCCTTTGCCGGGGCAGAGTTGTCCTTGGCACCAACTGACGATCACACCGGTGCCCGTGGGGCGGGGAGTGCATTCGGATGCTTTTGGAAACATCACGACGTATTTTGAGCTGGAAGGAAATCACGGTGAACTGGAAGTGGTTGCCCGCAGTTTTGTCGAAGTTTTACCGACCGAACATCCGGACCCGTCCGGGACTCCGCCGTGGGAGGAAATCCGCGCGGCGTGTCAGGCGGAAAAATTGACTCCGTCTTCGAGAGCCGGGGAATTCCGTTTCGCTTCGCCGATGGTTCCTCTGGGCGCCGATTTCGCGGCATACACGCGGCTGGATTTCACGCCGGGCAGACCGGTGTTGGAGGCGGTCATGGCTTTGACGGCGCGGATTTTCACCGAGTTTAAATTTGATACCGTGGCGACGGATGTGGCGACGCCGGTTTCGGAAGTTTTAAAAAACAAAGCCGGGGTTTGTCAGGATTTTGCGCATTTGATGTTGGCGTGTTTGCGGTCGATCGGACTGCCGGCACGATACGTCAGTGGTTATCTGGAAACGGTGCCGCCGCCTGGAAAAGTGCGGTTGACCGGAGCGGATGCCTCGCACGCGTGGGTCTCGGTTTTCTGCGGAGAATCCGCTGGCTGGGTCGACGCGGATCCGACCAACAACGTCTTGCCGGGAGAACGCCATATCACCGTCGCGTGGGGCAGGGATTTTTCCGATGTCAGTCCCTTGCGTGGGGTGACGCTGGGAGCCGGTGGGCAAAAGCTGCGAGTGGCCGTGGACGTGATTCCGATGCCGGATTGAGCAAGGAGTGTTGGCGTCTCGCCAACATGTCTGCTCGTGAATACGCGTTGGCGAGACGCCAACACTCCTTGTTACTTCACGGTGTAACCGGTGAGATCTGGGGCGAACAACGATTCCGGCAGTTTCAGATTCACTTTCGGATTGTGGAAAATTGTGCGCAGCCGTGATTGGTCCTGAAGCTCGATTTCCAAGGCGCGCAGCTCCTTTTTTTCGGGATCGATATCGAGGAAAACCCAGGGGACGTTCGACCGAGTGCGCCGATCTTTCGGTTTGAGCGTGTATTGGTGGATGCCGGAGGAAACGCGGGATTCGATGATTTCGAATGCTGCGTGAAAGGTCTCGGGCGATTCGAAGGCTTTGCCGGAAAGCATCGAGAACCGGGCGGCTTGTGGAGAATTGGCGGATACCTGCCGAGCGGATTTATCGGCTTCCTCGATCAGCGTGATGGTTTTCCCGTCGGAGACGGCGAGCGTTGCCACCGGTTCGCCAAGCTGCCAGCGGAATTTATCCGGTTTGGAAAATGACAACCGACCCGGCGTGGAAACCGGTTGTTTCAGCGATGGAAGTTTTCGTTCCTGAGTGAAAGTGGAATCCAGCGAAGTGATGGACGATTGGTTTTTCAACCATGCGTCCAGCGCCGCGTTGTCGGCGCGGACGTTCATGGAAAAAATCAGGCCGAGGATGGGAATGAGCAGTCGCATGAAGGTGTCGGAGATGAGATTTCAGATTCCCGAGGAAAGAGGCCAGACGTCTGAGACCTGATCAGTCAGGACGAACCGGTGGTACTTTTCGGTTGTTCAGTTTGGCACGGATAATTTCGATGACCATCGGAAGAAGCGAAAATCCGATGATGCCGAAGACGACGAGTTCGAAATTGTTCTTCACGATAGGAATCTGGCCAAAAATGTATCCGGCGGGGAGCAACAGACCGACCCACAGAATCGCGCCGATGACATTGAAATACATGAAGCGCTTGTAGTCCATCTGGCCGGAACCGGCGACGAAAGGCGCGAACGTGCGAACGATCGGCACGAACCGGGCGATGATGATGGTTTTTCCACCGTAGCGGACAAAGAACTCCGAAGTTTTATCGATGTGGCTTTGTTTGATGAAACGTGGAAACGTCCGAATCGCCCAAGCACCGCATTTACGGCCGATCCAGTAGTTCGCGGTATCGCCAAGGATTGCGGCGGCGAGCATGATGGCTCCGGCGATGCCAACGTTAATCCCGGAATTTTCACCGGCGGCGAGTGCCCCGACGGCGAAAAGCAGGGAATCGCCCGGAAGAAATGGGGTGATGACCAATCCGGTTTCGCAAAAAATGATCAGGAAAAGCAGCCCATAGACGAGCGGACCATAATTTTGAGTGAAGGTTTCAAGGTGCTCCTGGATGTGCAGGATGAAGTCGATGATTTCGGTCATGGTTCAGTCGGTTTCAGGTCGAGGGTCGCGGTTGAGAAGTTCCTTCATGGCGAGGGGAACCGGTTTGCCTTCGTAAAGAATGCTGAAAACGGCGTCGATGATCGGAGTGCGCACGCCAGCGCGGCGTGCGGCTTCGTGAATGGAAAGGGTATTCGGCACGCCTTCGGCGATCATGCCGAGAGATGTGACAGCTTCTTCAAGCGTCTTCCCTCCGCCAAGCGCGAGGCCGACGCGGTGGTTTCTTGAATGTTCGGAAAAGCAGGTGACAAGCAAATCTCCGACGCCCGAGAGCCCGGAAAAAGTTTCCACTCGACCACCGAGTGCGGTGCCGAGCCGCGTCATTTCCGCGAGCGCGCGGGTGACCAGCGCAGCCACCGCGTTGTCGCCAAGACCGAGGCCGTGAGCCATTCCGGCGGCGATGGCGTAAACGTTTTTCACCGCACCGCCGAGTTCGATGCCGGCGAGATCATCGCTGGTGTAGGAACGGAAATGTGGAAAGGTGAAAAGCTCTTGGAGCTGGATCGCGAGATCGTGATCTTCCGAACCGATGACCGCGCAGGTCGCCAAACCGGTTGCGATTTCTTCGGCGTGATTCGGTCCGGAAATCGCGGCGATCGGATTTTTCGGAAACGTTTCGCGAAGGATTTCGCTCATCCGGTCACCGGTTTGTTTCTCGATGCCTTTTGCACAAGAAAGAAGGGTGACGGTTTCCGATAAACCAGCGTCGGCGAGAATTTTGGCGGTGTCGCGGGTCGCGGAGGTGGGGACGACAAACAGCAGTAAGGAATGAGCGAGCGCGTCTGTTAGATTTGCCGAGGCGGTGACGTTTTCGTCGAGCGTGACACCGCTGAGGTAGTGCGGGTTTTTTCGATCGCGATTGATCGCGTCTGCGGTCACCGGATCCCGGCCGATGAGCGTGATGGCATCGAGCTTTGGCGAAAGCAGTTTGGCAAGAGCGGTGCCGAACGAGCCGGAACCGATGATGGCGGCGGATAAAAACGAAGCGTCAGACATGTTTCGCCTTTCGCTTGGGCTCGAACCGATTTTCCGTGCCGGCGCGGAGCCGTTGGAGGTTGGTCCGGTGTTTCCAGATGGCGAGCACAGCGATCAAAACGGTGAAGAAAAACAGCGGTTTGTTCCAAGTGCCATTGGCGATTTTTCCGTGGTAGTAAGAACCCCACAAGGTCACGACCGGCAGAACCGCGGCGGCGACCACGCTGGCCAGGGAAACGTAGCGGCTGGTGAGGAAAACGAGGAGCCAGACGATGATCAAAATCACCACTCCGGCGGGCATCAGGGCGATCAGCACACCGGCGGAAGTAGCAATTCCTTTGCCACCTTTGAAGGCAACCCACGGCGAATAGTTGTGGCCGAGGATCGCACACAAACCGGTCACCACTTGAAAAATTTGGGCCGTGAGCATCGGGAAATTTTTGGCATACGGCAGCAACGCTTCCACGGTCATCGGGTTGTTGATGCCGTCGAATCGGATCAAAGAGATCGCGACGAGGGTGGGGATGATGCCTTTCAGTGCGTCCAGCACCAGGCAGGTGATGCCGTATTTTTTCCCGACGACGCGAAGGACGTTGGTTGCACCGATGTTACCGGAGCCGTGTTGGCGGATATCGATTCCTTTTGCCTTGGCGATGATCAGGCCGAAAGGCACCGAGCCGAGGAGAAACGCGAAAAGCGGGCAGAGCCAGAGTTGCATGGACGGAAAATAAAAGGGGGGTTACTCGGCGGTCGCGGATTCGATCACGACGTTTTTGATCGGCACGTCGCCCGATGGCATTTCCATTTTTTGACCGGTCACCGGATGACGCATGGTGATGTTCGATTCCCCGGTTTCGACGGCCTTGATTTTGTCGACGACGTCCATGCCTTCGATCACTTTGCCAAATACTGCGTAGCCGCCGTTGCTCGGGTAATTCAGCGCCGCGTTGTCGTTTACGTTGATGAAAAATTGGGCGGTCGCACTGTTGGGGTCATTGGTACGGGCCATGGCGATCGTGCCGCGATCGTTTTTCAATCCGTTGCGGCCTTCGTTGACGATGCCTTTACCGGTTGGTTTTTCGACGATGCGTCCGCCTTCGAGTCCGAATCCGCCGCCTTGGATCATGAAGCCGT
>DBTN01000003.1:27933-43557 GCA_002307065.1 Akkermansiaceae bacterium UBA1315
TGAAGCCGTCGATGACGCGGTGGAAAACCGTGCCGTTGTAGTGCTTTTGGTTCACGTAGCTGAGGAAATTTTCAACCGTGATGGGTGCTTTTTCCGGGTTCAGCTCGACCACAAAAGTGCCAAGATTCGTTTTGAAGCGGACTTTCGGGGATTTTTCAGCGGCGGCGGCTGCCGGTTCTGTTTCCTTTTTCGGCTCTTGGGCAAAGGCGAGCGCGGGCAGCAAACACAGGGAGAGAAGGGCAAGGCGACGTTTCATCTTGGGCAGATTTCTAGGGCAGCGACTGATCATGTGCAAGCGAAGTCGGCCTGTTTTAAAACCGGTTCGGGCCAATGAAAAACCGGTCATTCATCGAGGCAATCCGGAGCGGAGCTGTGCACGGAGCTGGTCGATTTCGTTCATCAGTTCAAAAATGAGTTTCACGCCGGATAAATTCACCTCGCAAGTTTGTCGGAGATGTTCGATCCGACGGAGGGCGTGAATCGCGTTATCGTCGAAATGATCCGGCTCAACCGGTTGGACGAGGCCGTGTTCCTGATAGTGGAGGATCGTTTCCGAATCGACACCGGTGAGTTTCGCGACGATTTCGAGCGTGTAGGTTGGATCGGGATCGGAGCTCATGCGGATCGTGGGTTGAAGTTGGATTTGTCGCGAAGTTTTTGCCAAAGCTCGCGTTCTTCATCGTTGATTTTCGAGGGGAGTTGGACGGCGATCACGGCGTAAAAATCGCCGCGCTCACCGGTTTTTCCTTTCGGTAATCCGCGCCCGCGAACTCGCAGTTGCTGACCATTTTCCGTTCCGGGTTGCAGGCGGAGTTTGACGTTGCCGTCGAGGGTCGGGACGGAAATTTCCGCGCCCAGCACGGCTTCCCATGGGGTGACGTTGAGTTCGTGGTAAAGATCGGAACCTTGGGTCGAAAAATCCGGGTGCGCGGCGTGGCGGACTCGCAAATAGAGATCGCCCGCCGGAGCGGAACCTCGGCCCGGCTCGCCTTGCCCGGGAACGCGGATGCGCTTGCCATCGAGGATGCCGGGCGGAATGCGAACTTGGAACGATTGGATTTCGCTTTTGCCGGTTTGCGGATCGGTCATTTGCAGCGAAAGCGGCCGGGTCGCGCCGTGCATCGCTTCTTCGAGGGTGACAAGAATGTCACCTTCGACGTCGCTGCCGCGTCGATCGCGAGGGCCAGCTTGGACGTCGGGCCCGAAACCGGTTTCGGGAAATCCGTAACGACTCGCGCCGCTGAAATATTGCTCGAAGAAATCGCTGAAACCGGTCCCACCGAAATTAAATTCCTGAGCGTTCGGTTGGCCGGAGCTTTGCCGACCGGGCGGCGGCCCATAGCTGCCGGCGTTCTGCCAATCGGCGCCGAGCGTGTCGTATTTTTTCCGTTTTTCCGGATCGGTGAGGACTTCGTTCGCCTCGTTGATTTCCTTAAATTTCGCCTCGGCCGTTTGTTTGTCTTCGGCGACGTCCGGGTGGTATTTTCGCGCAAGCTTGCGGAAGGCCTTTTTGATGTCGGCGGTCGTGGCATCGCGCGGGACGCCAAGCGTTTCGTAGTAATCTTTGAATTCCACGGACATGGGAGTTGAGGAAATTTGGAACGGTCTAACAGGTTTTCAACCCGCGAATCGAGCGGCTCGAATCCGGCGGATGAGAAAAAGTAGCAGAAGGGCGATGAATAACACGGTGGAAATTCCGGCGGCCCACAGCCAGAGCGGAATCGGGATTTTCACTTTGAAGTGGGTGGTGAACGGTTCGCGCAAGGCGTCGCTGAGCGGGTATTCCCAGGTCAATGTGCGACCGTTGTCGGTGACTGCGGTCGCGTTCGATTCTTCGGCGGCGGTGGGAAGATGGAGGATGTAAACGAGCTTCCGATCGCGCAACTGCCGCTCGGGGATGAACCGGGCTCCGGGGATGGCTTTGCCTGCGGAAATGGTGCGGGAGATGTCGATGGTGCGTCCGTCGCGGAAGAACGCAAACTCACCTGTTAGATAACGCGATGCCACGGGGAGATTTTCGCGATTTTTGGCGTTCGCTGCTTTGGCAAGATCGGGTGCCGATGGAAATCGGGCATGGACGGTGACTCGCAGCCGGTCACCGGTTTCGACGATCGAATAGGTTGCGTTCAGTTCAGGCGATTGCGTGACGAGCGTTTCGAGTTTTTCACGAACACCTTCGACTCCGTTTTGCAGATGGGTTGCGGCGGTGGGGATTTCGTAGCAGATCTCCGCGCGGCCGCTGCCATCGGCGTTGATCCAGATTTCCTCGCGACCATCGATGCACGAAACGAGCAAACCGGTGATGAGCGAGAGCAGCAGATAAATCAAAAACCGGTAGCAAGTCATGGGGCGAATTTCCACGATGCGTTTACAGATGTTGGCCGCTGCTGCGCATCAGAATGTCACCGATTTCCACATGCGGAGGCGCTTCGAGAATGCACAGGATCGCCCACGCGACATCGTGGGGATCGAGCATGCGGATCGCGGCTTTGGTTTGGATGAGCGTTTCTTCGCGACCGCGAAAATATTGTTCGAGTAGAGGAGTATCGACAAAACCGGGTGACACGCAGGCGACTTGAACGGCCGAACCGGCGGCTTTCAGTTCGCTCCGCAGCGCGTCGGTAATCGCGCGGACGGCGAATTTTGTCGGTGCGTAAAACCCGCCGGTTGGCGGGACGCGATGGCCGCTCATCGACGAAACGTTCACGATGCGTCCGGCATTCGCGGGGAAATGTTTCAGCGAGAGCTGGCAGCACAGGCTGAGGGCCATGACATTGACGCGCCACATTTCTTCCCAATCGGCGGGATTTCCGTCGATGATGCGCGAAAGATAAGCGACTCCGGCGCAGTTGATCAGCATGTCGATTTTCCCGAGATTTTGAAAAATCTGGGACACTTCGTCGCGCTGGGTGAGATCGGCCACGATGGGCGAAACGTTCTCTGGCAGTGAGGCGGCGTGGCGGGTGACGCCGATGATGTTGGCTTCGCGATCGGCCAAGAGTTCACAAAGCGCACGGCCAATGCCGCTGGACGCGCCGGTGACGAGCAAAGTTTTTCCTTTGAGAGAAGACATGTCGAAAAATGAACCGGTCAGCGGTGGGCAAGACTACGGATGAATCGTTCGAACAATTTCGCCCCGTTTTCCAAAGCGGAGATTTGAATGAATTCGTCGATGGTGTGGGCTTGGTCGATCGAGCCGGGGCCGATGCAGATGCTGGGAATCCCACGGTCGGAAAGGTGGGCGGCGTCGGAAAACCAAGGCGCGCCTGCGAGTTGGATCGATGGATCGGTGGCGAGCAACGCCTGGATCATCGGGTGATCGGCGGAAGTTTCCATCGGCGGATTTTCGTGAGGTTTGACCAGTTCCACCGGTAGCGCGTGCGATTCGATCGTTTCGCGCAGCAATTTTAAAGCACCGCCGGCTTGGGCGAGGGCGGGAGTGATGCGGATATCGATCTCGGCGGTGGCAAGATCCGGGACGATGTTCGGCCGCGAGCCCCCGCGAATCGTGCCGACATTGAGCGTGGATCGTCCGAGCACCGGGTGGGTGAACGTGGCGAGCTTTGCACCGAGGTGATGGTCCAGGGTGTCGAGCGCGCGGGTGAGTTTCAGAATCGCATTTTCGCCGCGCTCCGGTTGGGAACTGTGAGCGGCCTTTCCGGTCGCCTGCAAACTTGTCCAAAGTGAACCTTTTGTCACGTGAACGACTTGCATGTTCGTCGGCTCTCCGACCAGGGCGAAGGTGTAATCTCCGGCGTAACGCTCCGCGAAATTTTTCGATCCCCACTGGCAGGATTCTTCGCCCATGAATGCGACGAAATCGACCGCGACCGGGAGTTCAGCGAGGAGCTCACGGGTTTCGTGCAGCGCCCACAGCATCGCGGCCATCGGGCCTTTCGTGTCGGATGCTCCGCGGCCCCAGATTTTTCCATCTCGGATTTCGCCGCCGAACGGTTCGACGATCATGCCGCCGACGCCGACCGTGTCGAGGTGCGGGCCCAGGAGGATGCGTGGCCGACCGTCAACCGGTGCGAACCGTGCGATGAGATTGGGTCTGCCGGGAAAAATTTCTTGCAGCACGACTTCTGCGCCAATCGCTTCCAGCAAACCGGTTAGGAAATTTGCGATGTCCGCTTCACCGGTTTGGTCGGTTCCCGGTGAGTTGTCCGGATTGACCGACGGAATGCGGACGAGGTGTTGAAGGAGGGAAACAAGATCGGCTGGCATCTTGGGGGGAGATTCAAGAATCCAGAGGTGAGAATCAAGAGTGGAACTGGTTATGTTCAGGATTGGAGAAACGGTGGGGCTGGATTTTCCCGAGAAATCTTTTTCCCGAACCGGTTCCAAGGCTTGCCCGGAGCGGGCGGGGAGCGTAAACCGGCGTCGTTATGGCCAAGAAACCGGTAGTGCTCATTATTCGTGATGGCTGGGGTGAAAATCCCGGCGGAAAACAAACGGCGATCCAAGATGGAAACGCGACTCTGCTGGCGAAGACGCCTTTCCACGATGTGATGCATGAAACGTATCCCAGTGGTTTCTTGAGCGCCTCCGGGCTCGATGTCGGATTGCCGCCGGGCCAGATGGGCAATTCAGAAGTGGGCCACTTGAATCTCGGTGCCGGTCGGATCGTTTATCAGGACCTGACGCGCATCAACAAAGCGATCGAAGAAAAGACATTGGAAGTGAATCCAGTGCTGGTTCAAGCCTTCGACAAGGCGAAGACCGGTCGGTTGCATTTTATCGGACTCGTTTCCGACGGTGGCGTGCACAGCCATCAGGATCAATTGATCGCGATGGTGAAATTGGCAAAAGCCGCTGGCGTGGACGATATTTTCATCCATGCGATCACCGATGGCCGCGACACCTCGCCGACAGGGGGTGGCGAATATTTGGCAAAGGTCGAAGACGAAGCCGCGAAATCGGGAGCACGGATCGCCACGGTGATCGGCCGGTATTTCGCAATGGACCGCGACAAACGCTGGGACCGGGTGCAATTGGCCTGGGACGCGATCGTCCGCGGTATTGGCGAGAGCCGGGATGTGTTGGCGAGCGAAGCGGTCGCGGATTATTACCGGTTGGACAAAACCGATGAGTTCATGCCGCCGATGGTTTTCACCGAGGCGAACACCCAGCGGGTGCGTGATGGAGATGTGGTGCTTTTCTTTAACTTCCGCTCGGACCGGGCGCGCGAGCTTTCCGAAGCGTTTGTGCTGCCGGATTTTGACGGGTTCGACCGGGTGGTCGTTCCGAAAATCCATTTCGTTACTCTCACTGAGTATGACAAAACCTTTGGCTGCGCGGTGGTGTTCGGTCCTCAAACCTTGACGATGGGACTTGGCGAAACGGCGGCGATGGCTGGCCTGACGCAGATGCGCATCGCGGAAACCGAAAAATATCCTCACGTTACTTATTTCTTCAATGGTGGGGTCGAGCTTCCCTACGGCGGTGAAGACCGGGTCATCATTCCTTCGCCAAAGGATGTCCCGACCTACGATTTTAAACCGGAAATGAGCGCTCAGCAGGTGACGGATACGGTCGTCTCGAAGCTCAAGGATTACGATTTGGTGATCCTCAATTTCGCCAATCCGGACATGCTCGGCCATACCGGTGTCGTCGAAGCCGCGATCAAAGCGGTGCAAACGATCGATGCGGATGTGAAAGCGGTCGTCGAAGAAACGCTGCGCCTCGGCGGAAAACTTTTGATCACTGCCGACCACGGAAACTGCGAATACATGCGCAATCCGGACGGATCGCCTAACACCGCGCATACCACGAACTTGGTCGAGATTTTCTACGTCGCCGAAGACGCGAAAAACTACCGCGTTGAGAACGGAATCCTCGCCGATGTTGCTCCGACATTGCTGGATATGCTCGGTTTGGAAAAACCGGTTGAAATGACAGGCAAGAGTCTGCGGGTGAAGATTTGATTAACGAGGGGCGATCTCCGAATCGCCCCTTCTTCCGGCAATCCATACAGGGCGATTCGGAGATCGCCCCTCGCTGTTAGACTTTTAACTTCGCACGCATCGCGGCGGCGAGGTCGTGAAAAGCAGCGGAGACTTTGCTCTCTTCAGGAGAAACGAGTGCGATCGGTGCGCCGGAGTCGCCGCGTTCGCGAGTTTCGATGTCGATCGGGATTTGGCCGAGCAGGGGAACGTTGAGTTCTTCGGCTTCGCGGACGCCGCCTTCTTTTCCAAAGAGATAATATTTTTTCCCGTCGTCGGCTTCGAACCAAGCCATGTTTTCCACCAGCCCCAGGATCGGCACGTTGACTTTCGCAAACATCGAAACGGCTTTGCGGGCGTCGATCAGCGCGACTTCTTGAGGCGTGGTGACGATAATCGTGCCGTCGACACTGACGGTTTGAACGATGGTAAGCTGAATGTCACCGGTTCCGGGCGGTAGGTCGAGGATGAGATAGTCGAGATCTTCCCAAGCGACCTGGCGAAGAAATTGCTGGGTGTAGCGGGTCGCCATCGGGCCGCGGACGATGACCGGTGAGCGGTCTTCGAGGAGAAATCCCATCGACATCAGTTTGATGCCATAGGCTTCGAGCGGGATGATTTCGTCGTGCTCGTTCGCCATGGGTTTTTCGTTTACCGAAAACATTTGGGCGACCGACGGGCCATAAAGATCACAATCACAAAGTCCGACTTTGGCACCGGTAGCGGCGAGGGCGACGGCGAGGTTGGCGGAAACGGTGGATTTTCCGACGCCGCCCTTTCCTGAAGCGACGGCGATGATGCGTTTCACGCCGGGGATCGAGGATTTTCCGACAGTGCCACCAAGACCGGCAGCGGCGACGGGCGCGTCTTTGATATCGATGTCGACTTTGACCGTTCCGATGTCCGGCAGAGGATCGAGAATGGCGTGGCAATCGCGGAAAATTTGTTCCGGTACCTTGGGGTCGCGCGTTTGGATCTCCAGTTTGACGGTGACCTTGCCGGGTTCACAGGCGATGTCTTTGACGAGGCCAAAGGAGATAATGTCACGGGAAAACCCCGGATAACGGACTTGGCGGAGGGCTTCGCGGATGAAATCTGGACTCATGGACGCGGGATTGTCGCGTAATCGACCGGAGGTGCAACCCGCAACTTGCCCGGATTTGCTCAGGGAAAAATGACCGGTTTGTCTCGGGCGCTCCGTTGGAATGAAATGGACAATTCTCAGCGATTCAACGCAATTGGCCGCTGCCGATGATTTCTTTTAGTCACAGCCGCACTGTCGCCGACTCATTGCGTGAGTATGGGCGCGGAATCGCGGGAGGGTTGATGTTTTCCACACCGCTGCTTTATACCATGGAGGTTTGGTGGTCCGGTTTTTTGCTCCATCCGGGCCGCATTCTTTTGTATGTCGTGATCACGTTCGGGTTGTTGATGATTTACAACCGGTTCGTCGGCCTGCGGAGAGATGCGAATCTTTTGGAGGTTGCCATTGATTCGATGGAGGAAATGGGGATCGGTTTCGTCGTCGCGGCGGGCGTGTTGTGGTTGACCGGACGGATTTCAGGAGACCTGACCGTGGAAGAGATGATCGGCATGGTTTCGATGGAAGCGATGACGATCGCCATCGGAGTGTCTGTGGGCACGGCGCAGTTGGGAATCAGCAAGGGTTCGAACAGCGGCGTTTCTGGAGAAGACGACGAAAAGGAAGAACCGCAATATCTTCCTCAGGTTGCCATCGCGCTTTGCGGTGCGGTTCTGTTCGCGGCAAACGTCGCGGCAACGGAAGAGGTCGAAGTGATCGCGATGGAAAGCACGCCAAGCCGGTTGTTGTTGATTCTTTTGACCTCCCTGGGCCTGACCGCGCTGATTCTTCATTTCGCGGGGTTTCGTGGTTCGGACAAACATGTCATGCGCGGTTCGTTTTATCTTGGGCTTCGCGGCATGATTACGACCTACGCGGTTGCCCTGTTTGCTTCCGCGGCAATGTTATATCTTTTTGGAAAACTCGATGATATGCCATTGGAGTTTGTTGTCGGTCAAATCGTCGTGCTGGCTTTTCCTGCGGTGCTGGGTGCTTCCGCAGGCCGGTTGCTGTTGCAAGCCGGTGGGGCCGATCATGCTTGAAGCCGCGAATGTGAATCACAACCGGTTTTTTTGAATCTAAATCCTCTTTCCCACCATGCCTCCCTCATCGAACTCTTCCGAACGAAACCGAAAAAACTGGCTGGAATGGACGGTCTTCGTGGTCAGTGGTTTGTTCGTTCTTTCAACGGCTGGATTCCTTGCGAAACAGGCGTTATTCGAAAAAGAGAGCCCGCCGAAAATGGAAATCCGTTTGGGAGAAGTGATCCGCAGTGCCTGGGAGTGGGAGGTGCCGGTCACCGTGACCAATCGCGGGAATGAAGTGGCGTCGGATGTGCAGATCGAAGTTCAAGCCGAGTCGCAAGAGGGAATAAAAATCGCAACTTTCACCGTGCCTTATCTGCCGAAAAAGGCGACTCGTCATGGGTCGGTTTCCTTTCAGGGAGACGAACCGGTTTTCCACTTTACCGGTCGTGTGGCAGGATATTCGCGGCCTTGAGCTATTGGGTCAAAGTGCAATCTGCCGGTTGTTCATGCAGGCTGCAATTTGTCGATCGCGGGCAAAGTATCGGATTGATTGAGCGGTAAGCCTTGGGCGGAAAGGCTGGCGTGGTATGTGGCATGCTAAGTCGGTTCAACTCGTTTCGGTAAACGCCGAACCATTTCCGATCCCATGAATATTGCCAAAGACACGCTTGAAGGAAAGACTGCATTGATCACCGGGGCAGGATCCGGAATTGGCAGAGCTGCTACGAAGCTTCTCGCTTACGCCGGAGCGCGTATTGCTCTTCTGGGGCGATCGGACGATTCCGTGGACGAGGTTTTCCAGAGCATTGGTGGCGAAGCGGCCGGTCATCTCAAACTCATTGCCGACGTGGCGGATGAACGTGCGATGGCGAAGGCGCTAAACGAACTCACCGCCGAGTGGAATCAGCTCGATATCGTGGTGGCGAATGCCGGGATCAACGGGGTTTGGGCTCCTCTCGATGAGATTTCGGTGAATGAGTGGAATGATACGATGGATATCAATCTTCGAGGAACGTTTTTAACGGTCCGGTCTTCTCTTCCGCTGCTTAGAAAGAAGGGCGGCTCGGTTGTGATTGTTTCGTCAGTGAACGGAAATCGGATGTTCAGCAATACCGGAGCGACGGCTTATGCCTGCTCAAAAGCGGCACAAGTGGCTTTTACGAAAATGACCGCTCTGGAATTTGCAAAAAGTCATATCCGAGTGAACGCGATTTGTCCCGGTGCGATCGAAACGAATATCGAGGATTCCACTGAAAAACGAAACCTGGATTCCGCGCGGTTGCCTGTTGAATTTCCGGAGGGCACCGTTCCTCTAACAGGTGGAAAATCTGGGACGGCGGGGCAGGTTGCACAGCTTATCTGGTTCCTCTGCTCGGATGCTGCGACGCACATCTCTGGCACCGAAATCTACATCGATGGTGCCCAATCGCTTTTCCAAGGTTGAGACCAACGGATCTGTTAGAACGATCTGTTAGAATCTCACTTCGCGCGCTGGCGGAGCTGTTCGAGTCGGGAAAGCGGCTTTGCTCCGACGGGTGGAGCAGGAGAGGGGACCGGTTTTTCGCTGGTGGACTTTGCGGCGGGTGCGGCATCGATGCGTAAGGTGCTGCCTTTCGCCGTCTGGTGGACAATCGGCCCGCCGGGTTCTTTCACGATCACTTTGCAAAAAACCGATGCATGTTTTCCAACACTGGCATCCGCAGCGACGGTGAGAGGAATAGAAATTTCGGTGGCGTCTTTGTTGAAATTTAAAACCGGTGCGGTGACGCCGTGGGGAAGGCCCACCACTTCGACCGAAAAATCTCCCGGAAGATCCCGGGTTTTCTGAATTTTTCCAAACATCGAACTGGCTTTGCCTTGTTCCGTGGCCGCCATCTCGAGAGTCAGGGTGAGATAGGGTTCGGCGACTTTCAGCGTGACCAATGCGGAGGAGACGACAACCGGTCCTAGTGGAGTGTTGGCCTCGGCGAGCACGCAGATCGGCCAGTCGCCGATGGCCGCTTCGGCATTGGTGTTGAGTTCGTAAAAAATTTCATTCTGATCGCCAGGCAGATCGATCGTTGCTGGAGCGCTCACGCCCGGCGGGTTCCATAAAAATCGCAAGGTGAGCGGTTCGGCAAAACCGGCGGAACGAGTGGCGGCGACTTTGAGTTGCAAGACGCCGTCTTGAACGAGCGGAACCGGTGGCGTTTCGAGATCGATCTTGAAAGGGGCCTCGGTGGTGACGGCAGTGGAGACCCGATCAGAAATGACCGAGTGATACGTGCCTTCGTTGGTGATATCAATGTAGTGAACCGTGTCGATCAGAGAGCCGGTCACTGTGGGCTCAACGCCGGTTGAGTGAATCGAGAAGGCGTGCAATCCACCCGCGATTGGAGCGTCAGCCGCGGCTTCGAAAACGACGGGAAAGCTGGTCAGCGCTTTGGTCGGCGGGCGGACGGTCATCGTCATTCCGACAGGCAGCGAAGCCGCTTCGAAAATCGCATCGCAGGCGATATTTTCGCGAGTCAAATTCACCACGGCAGCGTATCGATTTCCGCGCGGTACGGGAAACGTTTTCCATTTTTGCGAATCGCGGGTTTCCACCGTCGGCAAATTTGCGGCGATCGCCGGGGTGCGATGAACGATCTCGATGCGGTAACTCAAGTCCGGACCGGTTCGCCGAAGCTGGTCTTCGATTTTCAGGAAATATTCGCCATCGGCGGGACAGCTCCATGGGATGACACTGTCCGGGCCGCGAAGATCATCGTTTTTGGCGACTGGGTTTCCTTTTTCGTGATGCAGCGTGAGGACCGAATCCAAAGGTGATCGGAGGGCGCGGGCGACGACTTTGATGATGAGATTTTCATCCTTTTTCGCGAAGAATTTGAACCAGTCGGCTTTTTGTTCGCCGTCTAAAATGCCGTGAGCGGCACTGGGAATCGGCGGCATGGCAGTGGCCGATTTCCCATCGAGATTGGCACCGGATTCTGTGATCGATTCCAGAGGTGAAACGGAAATGAAATGCGGTGAAGGCGCACTTTGACCGTCCTGTTCCGGGAAGATCGGGAAATGCGGATTTGGTTCGGCCGGGAGAGTGATCGTTTTTTTGATCGGTCCGGAAGGGTCACCGTGAAAGGTGAATTCCACGGTTTCTCCCGGTCTTCCACCGAGCGGGAACACGGAAGATGGCCGCGGAAAGGTGCCGATGTGCAGCCGATACTGGCAGGCGCTGCTTCCTTCGTAAGCGGCCTCTCGAACGAGCACTCGGTAGTCGCCATCTTCCGGCGCGATGATGGACACAAAAGCGTCGGTTTTTAAAAGCGGGGCGTCATCACAGGCGGCGAGCTCGACGTCTTGCGGATCGAAGATCGCGACATAGGCGTCAAAAAGGACCCTGCCGAGTCGCATGGCTTCGACTTCGACCGAGAGCCGTTGGCCTTTTTTCAAAGTCACGACAAAGAAGTCTTCGTCTTCGTTGCTGGCGACTCCTTGAACCGTTTGATCGAGCTCAACGCGTTGGGGTTGGGCGAGGGTTTGGTTTGGCTCGACTTCGAAAACCGTGGGAAAGGGCCCGACAAAGAACGAGCGGATCTCCGTTACCCCACCCGTCGAACGAAAACGCACGGAGTGTTCTCCCAAGCTCGCGTCTGGTGCGATCGTCAGTTTGGCCGTCGCATTTTTTGGATCTTTGACGACGATGTGGGAAAC
This sequence comes from Akkermansiaceae bacterium UBA1315, assembly GCA_002307065.1. Classification (GTDB taxonomy): domain Bacteria; phylum Verrucomicrobiota; class Verrucomicrobiia; order Verrucomicrobiales; family Akkermansiaceae; genus Luteolibacter. Next base: position 39,678 of record DBTN01000003.1, read on the forward strand.
GGTGAGGCCGGGTTCATAAAACAGCGCTTCCTCCAGATTTTCCAATCGGTCGCCGGTGAGCGAAATTTCCATTTCCGTTCCACGCTGACCTCCTCTCGGGTTGATCAAATCGAGAACCGGTGAAAATCCGAAAACCGGTGAGGCGAGCGCGACGGCGAGAAACGCAGTTGAGAAGATCGATTTCAAAACGCGGCGGTTTGGGTTCGGCGACGTCCGGCTGGTTCCCGTCATGCTTTTTTGGCAAGCAGGGAATCGATGACGTGCCCGCCATCAACGATTTCGACCGGACGGGCACCAGGTGACATCAACTCTTTGTCTGCCGTGATTCCGACCTGATGGTAAAGAGTGGTGGCGAGATCTTCGATGCCGACCTTGTCCGTTTCGGGTTCGCCGCCGAGCGAATCGGATGAACCGTGGACGTATCCTTGTTTCATGCCGCCACCGGCAAGCATCGTCGAAAAAACGCGGGGCCAGTGATCGCGACCGCCGGCCGGATTGATTTTCGGCGTGCGACCGAATTCCGAGGTGACCATGACCAACGTTTGATCCAGCATGCCGCGGCGGTCGAGGTCACGGATCAGCGCCGCGATCGCTCGATCGACCGGTGGCAATTCCCGTCGGATCGCGGCTTTGAGATGGTCGTGATGATCCCACCCTCCGGCGGTGAGGGAAACAAACCGGACGCCGCCTTCGATCAACCGGCGGGCGAGCAGCATCCGCTGGCCGGCGGGCCCTTTTCCATATTCTTCTTTCAGCGCCTCCGGTTCGGCGGAAAGATCAAATGCCTCGCGAGCTTTCTGCGACGAAATGAGCTGATACGCGTGTTGGTAAAAAGCGTCCATCGAATCGAGTGCGTCGGAGGATTCCAGCGTTCGGAAATGTTGATCGACCGTTTCGAGCAGCGAACGTCGACGGGCAAATCGCTGATCGTCGACGCCTTCGGGAAGATTGAGATCACGAACTTTAAAATCGCCGCGCGCCGGATCCGAGCCAAGCGCGAAGGGCCCGAAAGCGGAAGAAAGGTAGCCGGAGTTTGCATACTCGTTCGGCACGGTGGGCACACAAACGTACGGCGGAAGGTCGTTTCTCGAACCCAGCTCATGCGCGATGACCGATCCGATGGAAGGATATTCCAACGCGGGCGATGGCCTGTAACCGGTGAACATATTGTGCGTGCCGCGTTCGTGCGCCGCCTCGCCGTGGGACATCGAGCGAATGATCGTCATCTTGTCCGCCAGAGCGGCCGTGTCTTTCATCAATTCGCTGAATTGAACGCCGGGGATTTTGGTGTCGATCGCACCGAACGGCCCGCGATATTCGCTCGGCGCGAGCGGTTTGGGATCAAACGATTCCTGATGGGCGATGCCGCCGGGGAGGAAAATGTGGATGATTCCCTGAGCGACCGGTGCGTGTTGGGTGTAATCTTTGGTCGCTCCGAACGCCTGATTTCTCAAAAACTGCGGCAACGTCATCCCCAGACCACCGAGCAGACCGACGTAAAAAAACTCGCGGCGAGAAGTGTAGCGATCGAGCGGATTTCCGGGACAGCAAGGTTTCATGGCATCGAGGCGTTAGTGGAAAAACAAACGTCAACCTACTGGATACCGGTATCGATCGGGGCAAATTACATTTATTTTTACCGGTTTTAGTTTTCCTGAAGCGCTCGAGTCAGTAGCGAGTGAACCGGCGGTCGTTCGGATTCTGGGACGGACGTGAGAATTTCGATCGGTTCATTTTCCGCGAAGAGCCATGCCCGATGCAGATCGGGGAGGGGATTTTCCAAGGTCAGCTTGCCGTCTTCTTGCAGTCGGCCGAGTACGACGCGGAGAATGGCGAAGGCCATGCGGCTGAGTTCAGAGTCGTCTCGGTTGCGATGGACGCGTTGTTCGAGATCGGTTTGAGCAAATGCCGCCAATTTTCCGGCGCGGGAAAGATCGATCAAATGCGCGATCTCGACGCCGTAACCAGTTGGAAAGGCAAGCGTTTCCAGAAGTGTCCGGCGCGCGGCGTATTCGCCCGCCAGCGGTTGAAGAATTCCTGTCAGCTCGGGATAAAAAAGCGACAGCAGGGGACGGACGAGGATTTCAGAAACACGTCCGCCACCTGTCGGATCAAGATTTTGACCTCGGAGCAGCGGCCGTTGGTAGAAGGCTTTGACATAGTCGGTGCTGGGGTCGGTCAGCAGCGGTCCCACCAAACCGGTCACGAAACCGGTATGAAAATTGGAAATGTCGCCATCGATGTAACAGATCAAATCTCCCGAGGCGACGTGCAGAGCTTTCCAAAGATTTTCTCCTTTTCCCAGAAACGTTCCGTAGCTCGGGGCGATCGTCGCGGACAGGTAAACCTTCGCTCCTGCAGCAGTGGCGATTTCCCGGGTGGAATCGGTCGAACCGGAATCGATTACCAGGATTTCATCAACCAAACCGGTTTGGTCCGAGAGCTCGCGGCGGATCAATTCGACGATCGGCCCAATCGTCGCGGCCTCATTCAGTGTCGGGATGCAGACGGATAGCCGCTGGGATTGGGCGAGTTTGAGTTTCGCCAAGCGGCCGGAATCGGCGAAATCCCGGTGATGATGACGTTGCGGAAGCATCAGATCATATCGCGAGTCACGCTGTATTTGGCGGCGCAACGCGGACACTCGATGCTGATGGAATCGGCTCCTTCAAAAAGCTCATCCGGACGATCGCGCCAGCCGCCGAGAACCGGCAGGATTTTTTCCAACGTGCACCCGCAGTGAAACCGGTAGCGGCGGGTTTCCAGCAGCGTCGTTTCCTCCGTCTCGGTCAGATTTTTCACCGCTTCCTCATCCAGTGCTTCCAGCCATTCCAAATCGCAATCGGGTTGAGCAGCGATGAGGACGAAATTTTCGTCTTCGAGCCGGAACGCGCGCGCCGGACGTTGCTCGGATTGGCAATAAAACTGGTTGACCCATTCGATCGGATCGCGGCCCTCGACTTCCATGGTGGACAATCGTGGTTCGTTGCCTTCGACGGTGGTGGTTTGCGAATAGAAAAAGTTCCGATCCGGCTCTCTCACATCTTCGGTGAAAATCCGGCCGGTGACCGCTTCACCCAATGAGCTGCCGGTGACGAAAAGGTTGATCCGAGGTGCGCGCAGGTTTGCGGTCCAGGCAATGGTTTCCGCCCAGGGCCGAGCGGTCAAATGCAGCGTGATCATGGCCAAAGCGTCTTTCAGCATTTGATCGAGCTCTCCTGGATACCGCAGACCGTGCTGCATCAAATGCAGATAATAGTCGGTATAAATCGGCGTGAACTGGCCACGAAGGACCAGCGCGTTCCGATGCCGGACGAAAATCGATTCGATTTTCGTGAATTCTTCTGCGTTTTCCATGGGATTGGGAAGTGGTAGGGACAGGGGCGTCCCTACTCCTAGGCTCCAGGCAGCTCGATGAAGCCTTCGAGCTTCCGGATACGGGTCGGGTGACGCATTTTCCGAAGGGCTTTGGCTTCGATCTGGCGGATCCGTTCGCGGGTGACCTGGAATTGGCGACCGACTTCTTCGAGCGTCCGGCTGTAGCCGTCCTTGAGGCCGAAGCGTTGTTCGAGAACTTCGCGTTCGCGCTCGGTCAGCGTGTCGAGGACATCCTTGATCTTGTCCTTCAGCATCGAGAAACCGGCTTCTTCCATTGGGTTGTCGGCGGCCTTGTCTTCGATGAAGTCACCGAAGGAGGTATCGTCCGAATCACCCACCGGTGCCTGAAGCGAAATCGGCTGCTGCGCCATCTTGAGAACCGCGCGGACGCGCTCAACCGGCAAGTGAATTTCCTCGGCGATTTCTTCCGGGGACGGTTCGCGACCGTATTCTTGGACGAGCTGCTTCTGCACGCGCATCAGCTTGTTGATCGTCTCGATCA
>DBTN01000013.1:0-823 GCA_002307065.1 Akkermansiaceae bacterium UBA1315
GCCGTAACCGCCGCCGCCGCCACCGGGACGGGACTCTTTCGGTTCAGATGCGTTCACGCGAAGTGCGCGACCGTTGTAGTCGTAGTCGTTGAGAGCTTCGATGGCCGCGTTGAGTTGGCTCTGGTCGCCAAGCGTCACGAACGCGAATCCTTTGGATTGACCGGTTTCACGGTCGGTAATGATTTTGACCCGTTCAACAGGGCCATGAGCGGCGAAAAGGCCGGAAACGTCTTCTTCAGTAGCGGTGTAAGGCAGGTTGCCTACGTAAATATCCATTTGATTCAATTCTAGCGACGCCAATAATCATTCAATACTCTCTCCGATCATGGCGTCACCAATCAAACAAAGCGCGATCCAACAAACGTTTTCTGTTTGATCGAAACAAGAATAGGCCGCTGGAAAAGTTTTTAGCAACATGCATTTTATTTATTTTCAAGCAGTCGCGATGATGACCGGTTTGGGTTGAGGGATCGGGCGTGGTTTAGGAGGAGGGTTTGCCGTTTTCCGATGGCGGATTGGGCCAGATATTAGTTGATGGATTGCCCGGGAATCACCGTATGTTGACGCCATGCGATGGATTGAAATGGTGTGTATGGTTGCGATCGCGCAACCGGTTTTGGGTGAGGAGCTTCCGAATCCACTGAAGATTGATTTGATTTCTGAAAACCGGACCATTGCTGCGGGGGAAACGTTTTATGTCGGCTTCCGGCTGATCCATCCAGAAGGTTATCATACTTACTGGAAGCACCCCGGGATTGTAGGCGTTCCGACTCAGGTGGAATGGGTTTTGCCAAAGGGTTTCGTGGCGGGAGAGATCGAATGG
>DBTN01000013.1:1094-47107 GCA_002307065.1 Akkermansiaceae bacterium UBA1315
GCCGGAATCGGTCAAAATGGCGATTTACGATGCGCAGGGATTCCATGGCGAAACGTTGTTGATGGTTCCCATCACGGCACCTGCCATTCTGGATACGGAGGCTGTAGCGTTAGAAGCGAAAGTCACGTGGATGTGCTGCGGGACGGCTTGTAGTCCTGCAAGTGGGGTGCCTTTTTCCCTCACCTTGCCGGTGGGGCTGAAAGCGGAGATCGATGAAGAAACAGAAGAGCTTTTCAAAAAGTATCGCGCGAAAGTGGCGCAAACTTCCGATGCGTGGTCGGCGAGTGTGGCAAAATCGGGAACCGGATTTACGCTGAAATGGGTGAAACAACAGGGTGCGCCCATCAAAGAGGTGACCGATGTTGGTGAGGTCCGTTTTTTCACCGAGGACGGCCAGATCGATTCCAGCGCCAAACAATCCGTTGCGGTCGATTCGGGGGGGACGCTCATTCTGGACCTGGCAGGTTCCGATTATGGGCCTGAAAATCCATCGTCTCTCCCTGGGATTCTGTACGCTTCGAAAGGTTGGGGGGCTCCCGGGCCGCCTTTTTATATCCGAGTGAATCCTCGCTACTAATCGGTTCACCGAAGGTCGGGCATTTTTTACTGACTTCTTCCTGTGAGGGAAATGATCCGAGGTGCATCGGATGTTCGCTCTGATTGGTTTGCCCGTGATATTTCGTGCAGAACGCATTTTCACGCGATGGGATATTGCATATTGCAAATTATGAATCGGGCGGTTTGCAATTATTTAACTTCAAATCCATCGAATGATGTCGTTCCGCATAAATAAAACCGGAAAAATGCAGATTATTTTATCCCATTAGGCAGCCTGAATGCAACGATGTCTTTTATTTAGAGCGGGTTAATCATGATATCATATGATTCATGGAGAAATCTGAAATTTTCATGCAAATTTGGCATAATTATTTTCACGACTTTTTGATAAATGTCTTGCATGGAACCACGATCGGGGCGACGGCAGCCCCCACGCACAACGCGTTGTTCACCACCCATGACTGCTAAATCTATTCGCGTAATTACAGGAGCCCTCGCTCTACTCGCATGCACTAACGCACTCCAAGCTCAGACTGCTATTTGGAGCTACTCCACGGGTCAAGATACCGCTGTCGGACAAATCGATGAATCGGTTGTCGTTCACTACAACTATACCAACTCTGTTGTCTGGGACGGCGGATCTTGGGGAATCGGAACTTCCGATGTTTATGCCATCGATCCGGTTTCAGGCCAATGGTATAACTCCCAACCGCTTAACTGGATCAGTGCTCCCGGCGACAGCAAATGGACGAGTGTTAGCACAAACGGTAAAACCTCACAAACCGGCACTTATACTTTTACTTATACCTTCAACAACACCTCCGGATTGACCGATGGTCTTTTCAGCATGAACTATGCGGTGGATGACAAAGTCACCGACATTCTGTTGAACGGTATATCCATCTACGGTGATCTTGGCCCGACAGGGACATGGACGGAGATTTCGACACTGAGCGATATCGCTGTTTCCCTCCTCGCGGGTGAAAACACCTTCGAAGTGGTCGTTCGCAACAATAATCCGGAGTGGGTTGCATTGGCTGCTGAATATCAGATCGTCAGCTCCTCCACAGGTGTGGGCAATGGCAACGCCGCGGTCCCTGAACCATCGACTTCCTTGCTGGCGATTTTAGGCACGACTTGGTTCGTTGTTTGCGGACGGAGCCGTCGCCGCAACTGATTTCCCCATCGACTATCCTCAGATGCCCCGACTGGAAATTTCCGGTTGGGGTATTTTGTTTTCAGGCGCCGAGGTAGGCTGCCTGAACTTCGGGATTCGCTTTCAGATCCGCAGAAGGGCCGTGCAGAAGGATCCTACCGGTTTCCAAAACATAGGCATAACTGGAAACATCGAGCGCCAGATTTGCGTTTTGTTCGACGAGTAAAATGGTCAGGCCTTGCTCGCGATTGATTTCAACGATGCGTTCAAAAATCGTTTTTACCAGGAGCGGGGCGATTCCAAGAGATGGCTCGTCGAGCATCAGAAATTGAGGTTTCGAGAGCAGAGCGCGACCGATCGCGAGCATCTGCTGTTCTCCGCCGGAGAGTGTTCCAGCTGCTTGTTTCTCCCGTTCCTTAAGTCGTGGGAAAAGCGAAAACACGTAGTCCGTCTGGTCGGAGATCCAGGCTTTATCGCGCTGTAAATAAGCCCCCATGTGCAGATTTTCCCTGACTGTGAGATTGGCGAATACCATGCGGCCTTCGGGAACGTGGCACAAACCCTTGGCAACGATCTTGTTGGGCGAGAATTTCGAAATGTCTTCGCCGTCATAACGGATCGTGCCTTCTGCTGGGCGAACCAATCCGGAAAGGGCGCGGAGCGTTGTGGATTTTCCCGCGCCGTTCGCACCGATCAGCGTGACGATGCTGCCTTTGGGGACCTTGAGGCTGATGCCGTGCAGAGCGCGGATGGCTCCGTAAGAAACGTGGAGATTTTCGACCTCAAGCATGATGAAAAGGGTGATCGGGTTATTTGCCGCCCTGAAGCGTTCGTCGCAGCGAATTGAGCATGAGCTGTTGCTCCTCGGCGGCGGCGTAAAGGACGTGAAATTCTTCGCGTGATAAGAAACCGCGGGATTTGGCGATCATGGATTGGTAAATCACTTCGTTGAGCGAGCGGATCGAGAGAATCACAAACCTCGCGAATTTTCTGCGGGACTTGCAGGCGCTGCCGCGAACGAGGTTGGCGGAGATCGAGACCGACGCTCGCCGGATTTGGCGGACGATTCCGAATTTTTCATCGACCGGCATTCCGTGGGTCACTGAATAGACGATTTCCGCGAAACCGATGGATCGTTCCCAGACTTCCAGTTTTTCAAATCCGAACATGTGGCTATTTTTCTAAAATCAAACTGCCGCCGCGCCGAGATAGGCTTCGATGACTTTGGGGTGGCATTGGATTTCTTTCGGAGTTCCTTCCGCAATCTTACGGCCGTATTCGAGAACCGCAATGCGTTCGCAAATTCCCATTACGACCTTCATGTCGTGTTCGACCAGCAGGACGGAAAGCTGATACCGGTCTTTGACGAAACGAATCAAGCGGATGAGTTCGTCTTTTTCGGCGGGGTTCATGCCAGCGGCCGGTTCGTCGAGCAGCAAAAGTTTGGGATGAGTCGCGAGGGCGCGGACGATTTCCAAGCGCCGTTGGGCACCGTAGGGCAGGGAAGTCGCGAGTTCGTCGCGGAATTTCGCGAGATCGAAAATTTCGAGCAGTTCGAGCGCTTGTTTTTCGAGTTTTGCTTCACCGGTTTTCCAATTTTTTCCGCGCCAGAGAGATCCAAAATATCCGGTGGGATTGTGGAGTTGAGTGGCGACGCGGATGTTGTCGAGAACGGTCAATGAACCGAACAGGCGGATGTTCTGAAACGTTCGGGCGACTCCGAGTCCGGCCAAGCGGCTGGGTTTGATGCCGAGCGTGTTTTTGCCTGCGAAAGTGATTTGACCTGACGTTGGACGATAAACGCCGGTGATCATGTTGAACGCCGTGGTTTTTCCAGCGCCATTTGGCCCGATGAGTCCGATCAATTCGTTCGAGTGGATCGTGAGATCCAGCGCGCTGACCGCCGTGAGACCGCCAAAGCGGATGGTCACGTCCTTGAGTTCCAGCAAGGGCTCGCTCATGAAGTTTGACGGCGTTTGAGTTTGAAGGCGAACAGGCCTTCCGGACGGAGAATCATCAGGAAAATGATCAGCAGGGCGTAAAGAATCATCCGGTATTCGGAAACTTCCCGGAGGAACTCGGGAAGAAGCGTCAGCAAAATCGCCGCGGCCACCACACCCGCCGTGCGGCCCATGCCACCCAAAATGACCATCACCACGATTTCCACGGATTTCAGCCAATCGAAACCGGTTGGTGCGAGGAATTGTTTGTGGTGAGCGTAAAGCCCTCCGGCGATTCCGGCGAAAAACGAACCGGTGACAAAAGCGACGACCTTGTAACGGGTCGTATTGATGCCAGAAGATTCCGCCGCGATTTCATCGTCGTGAACGGCAAGAAATCCACGGCCGTAAGTGGAATTTACGAGAGCCGTGATGATGTAAATCGTCAGCGCGGCCAAGCCAAAGGTCCATCCGAGGTTGGTCAGTTTCGGGATGCCTTTGAGGCCGCTCGCAGCACCGATCGCTTCAGTATTTTGAGCGACGACTCGGATGATTTCGCCAAATCCCAGCGTCACGATGGCCAGATAATCTCCTCGCAATCGCAGCGAGGGAATGCCGACAAAAAGTCCGATCAGCGCCGCGAACAAACCTCCTGCGAGCAGGCTTAACGGGAAAAAAACCTCAGCGCTTTCTCCGAGTTTCAGGGAAATCCAGGCGGCGAAATATCCGCCGACCGCCATGAATCCAGCGTGCCCGAGGCTGAACTGACCGGTGTGGCCGTTGATGAGATTGAGGCTGACCGCGAGAATGATCGCGATCCCGACATCGATTCCGACTCCGAGATAATAGCGGTTAAAATTCGGCGAAAGGAATGATGCGGCGATCGCCAGTGCGATACCGATGAATAACCAGCGTTTGGCTCCGAATTTCAGCATCAGACTTTTTCGACAGTAGAGCGGCCAAGCAGACCGGCGGGTTTAAAGAAAAGAATCAGAATCAGAATCCCGAATGCGATGGCGTCACGGTAGTTCGAAAGTCCGGGAATTCCTCCGGCGAACGTTTCTAACAGACCGATGATCAATCCGCCGAGGACCGCGCCGGGAATGTTGCCGATGCCGCCAACAACCGCCGCGATAAAGGCCCGCAGCCCGGGCTGCACACCCATCAGAGGTTCGATGGCGGGGAATTTCATCGAGTAAAGAATGCCTGCGATTGCCGCGAGGGCGGAGCCGACGGCAAAGGTGAAGGAAATGATGCGGTTGACCGGCACGCCCATCAGCGCCGCCGCCTGTTGGTTGTAGGAGACCGCTCGAAGCGCCGTGCCGACGCGGGTTTTTTGAACGAGAAACCAGATGCCGACCAATAACATCGCGGTCACCAGGAGAACGATCACATCGTTGCTGCCGATCGCCAATTTTCCGAAATGGAATTGAGTGTCGTTGAGAAGTTTTGGAAATGGGCGCGGGTTTGAACCAAAAACTTTCCCGTGTTGGCAGGTGAACTCGATAAAAAGTGACACGCCGATCGCGGTGATCAACACGGTCAATTTCGGCCGCCCGCGCAGGGGGCGGTAGGCGAAAAACTCGATGAGCGTTCCGATGATCGCGCAGATCGCAGCGGCGAGAATCACCACCAGGATTGCGCCGACCGGTGATTGGGGGCCGCAGAATTTTTCAACAATCGGCGATAAATAAAACGCCGCGAAGGCACCCAGCATCAGAATGTCACTGTGGGCGAAGTTGATAAATCTCAACACCCCATAAACCATCGTGTAACCTAAAGCGATAAGCGCATAGACGGATCCCAGACTAAGACCATTGATGAATTGTTGGAGGAATTCCATGCGACCGCGCTTGGGGGGATCAAGGATTGACGGTGGCGCTGTAAACGAATTTTCCGTTTTTGATCTGAGCGAAAACCAGCGGTTTCACCGCGTCCCGATTTTCGTCCAAGCTGAACGTTCCACTGACGCCTTCGTAATCCTTGGTGGCCGCTATCGCGTCGCGAAGTGCGGCGGACTCCGTGGTTCCAGCTCGTTTCATCGCGTCGATCAGGACCATCGCGGAATCGTATCCAAGCGTCGACATCGCATCCGGAGCTTTGTTGTAGCGTTTGGTGTAAGCTTCGACAAAACTCTTCATTTTGGGAGTGTCTTGATCGGTCAGGCAGTGAGTTGAGAAATAATGGCCCTCCACCGCATCTTTGCCGATCTCAAGAAGCATGTGGCTTTCCCAGCCGTCGCCACCGAAAAGTGGGACATCGATTCCGAGTTGTTTCGCCTGAATGCAAATCAGCGCGACATCGTTGTAATAACCGGGGATGAAAATCGCGTCCGGCGAGGAGTTTTTGATCGTCGTAAGCTGCGCCTTGAAATCTTTGTCGCCACCGTTGAAATCAAGCTCTGCTGCCAATTCGCCGCCACCTGCCAGATACTTTTCTTTAAAATACTTCGCGAGCCCTTTGCTGTAATCGCTTTTCACATCGGTGAGGATCGCGACTTTTTTCGCTTTTAAGGTGCCGTTGGCAAAGTTGGCGAGAGCCGCGCCTTGGAAAGGATCGGTGAAACAGACGCGGAAAATGTAATCACCGACTTGGGTGACGGCCGGATTGGTCGAACCGGGGGAAATCATCGGGATCTTATTCTCTTGGCAAATCGGACCGCCTTCGAGCGACCGACTGGAGGCGAATTCTCCCAGAACCGCAACCACTCCATCCTTGGAAATCAGTTTGTTCACCGCGTTGGCAGGTTCCCCGGCCTTCGATTGATCATCTTCGACGATCAGCTCGATTTGTTTGCCAAGGACGCCGCCGGCTGCGTTGACCTCTTCAATGGCGAGCATCGTGCCTTCGTGCATCGCTGCGCCGTAGGTCGCTTCCTTTCCGGTCAGCGAGGCGTATTCGCCCACTTTGATCGTATCTCCTCCGCCCGATTTGCAACCGGTAAGGCCGAGGGCGAATACGGCGGCGAGCGACGCGGCGGTGAGAGAGGAGGGTAGGGATTTCATAAACGACAATGGCAATCGGTGGAAATGCTAAGAAGCTGGCTGAGTGAGCGCAACAGCATTTTATGTACCTTAAACGTTTTGAAACCGGTCTGCGGGCGAGGAGAGCGAGGTGATCCTTGGCAACCGGTCGGAACCCTTTCAACATGCTGCGGATGTTGGGCGTGATACCACCTGAAATTTTGCTCGATGCCTACTCCCAAGGCGTTTTCCCGATGGCGGAAGATGGGGAAATTCTTTGGTTTTCGCCGGAGAGGCGCGGGCTCATTCCTTTGGATGACCGGTTTCATATTCCCCATGGCCTCAAAAAAGCGCTCAAACGAAAACCTTTCGAAATCCGTTGGAATACCGCTTTTCGCGAGGTGATGCTCGGTTGCGCGGAACGGGAGGAAACATGGATCGATCAAACGATCCTCGAAAGTTACTGCGGGCTGCATACGACCGGACACGCCCATTCGGTCGAATGTTGGGATGCCGACGGCCTGCAAGGCGGGCTTTATGGTGTCTCGCTGCCCGGAGTGTTTTTCGGCGAAAGCATGTTTTCGCGAAAAACCGACGCGTCGAAAATCGCTCTCGTCGCGTTGGTCGATCGCCTGAGAGAGGAAAACTACCGATTGCTCGACACCCAGTGGATGACTGAGCATTTGAAGCAGTTTGGAGGGTACGAGCTCAGCCGACGCCAATATCAGAAACAATTGGCGGATGTTTTAGCGGAACATCGAACATCGAACGTCCAATATTGAGCGTCGAAGGCGGAGAATTGGATTCTACATCTTCAAATCGATCATCGCGCGTTTGCGGCGGCTTTCGATCCATTTGTCGTATTGGACGGACGTTTTTTTCCGGCGAACGCGTTCTTCGATCATCGAGCGCACTTTTTCGAGCGATGGGGAAGGTCCGAGGACTTTCTTCACCGGTTTAACGAGGGTGAAACCCTGAGGATCTTCGAGCGGACCGACGAGTTTTCCTTCGTCGGCGTCAAAAATGATTGCGGCGAATTCCGGGGAAAGGTCGGTGCGGGGAACATTTTCCTGCAAACCACCTTGTTCCGCGAAGGCGTCTTTGGAGTAGGTTTTCGCCAATTCGGCGAAATCTTTGCCCTTCTGAAGCTGGCTGGCAATGTCTTCGGCAAGGGCAAGTTGCGACTCTGGTGTGGAAACCGGATTCTCGCTGTCGATGCGTGGGATGAAAATTTTCTGGAAGGAAATCACGTCCTTCGCGGTGTCGCGCAGGGTCGGTTTTACCTCGTTGTATTCGCGCTGGATTTCGTTGGGCAGCGGCGGCGGAGCGTCGGAAAACTGCTGGGCGCGCATCGCTTGCACCACCATTTTTTCGCGGGTCATTTCGCGATAACCTTCCATCGTCAGGCGGCTGCGCTTCAGTTCTTCGCGGAACCGGGTTTCGTCGCCATTGTAAAGTTCGCGCATCTGGCGCTTGATTTCTTCGTCGATGAGATTTGGGCGAATGCTGGCACCCAATTGTTTGAATTCGTCGAGGATGATCTGACGGTCGACCAATTCCTGGAGGATTTTCGCCTTGGCTTCGTTGAACTGGCGTTCGAATTCCACTCCGCGACGCGGGAATTGAGCTGCGAGCTGCGAGTAAATCGGCGCAAGCATGAAAGAAACTTCATTTTTTGTCACGACGCGGCCGTTGACCTTGGCGGCGATTCCGTTGACCTCAATCGGTCCGGAGGACGGCTGGGACGCAGGGGAGACTGGAGTTTCCTGAGCTTGAAGCGTGGTGACCTGACAAAAGGCGGCTGTCAAAGAAAGGGCGAAAATCGAATGTTTCATGGATAAGTCAGAAGTTCAGAAGCAAGGTGGCCGCTTCGGAGAGCTTTCCTTGTGAACTGGCGGATTGCAAGCGGGGAAAGCGACGTCCTTCGAGCAAGATGTAGTCGCCGTTCCGGTGCAACATCAGCCGCTGTCCCTGGATTTCAACCGAGGAAATGCCTTCAGCGGCTGCGAGTGCTTTGATTCGTGCGATTTCCACCAGCCGTTTCGCCGGTTCCGGGAGGGGACCAAACCGGTCGCGCCACGAGGCTTCGAGGGCTTTTACGGCTTTTTCGGTCCCCGCTTCGGAGAGCTCGCGAAATGCGGAAATCCGCAATTTCGTCTCCTCTAACCATGCCGATGGCAGAAAAGCAGGCAGAACGAGCTTGGGATCTTCTTTTGCGTAGGCGGTTTCGCTGAACGCGACAAAGTCGGCCTTGAACACGGTTTCGCGCCGCGCGGCCGTGTCGGGCCGCCCTTTGATCCGGTCGACCGATTGTCGCAAAAGCTGACAATAAAGATCGAAGCCGATTTGGGAAATGTGGCCGGACTGTTTCGTGCCGAGCAAGTTTCCCGCGCCGCGGATTTCCAAATCCCGCATCGCGATTTTAAAACCGGAGCCGAGCGCGGTGTATTCTTTGATCGCATGGATCCGTTTCCGCGCATCACCGACGGTTAACATATCTCGCGGCAGTAAAAGAATGGCATACGCTTTTTCTCCGGCCCGTCCGACACGACCGCGGAGTTGATATAAATCGGCAAGGCCAAACCGGTCGGCGCGATCGATCAAGATCGTGTTGGCATTTGGAATATCGATTCCGGTTTCGATGATCGTTGTCGCCAGCAATACATCGGCTTCGCCTTTGACGAACGTATGCATCACCACTTCGAGATCATCTTTATCCATTTGTCCGTGACCGATCAATACTTTGGCTTCCGGCACCAACTCGCGGATTTTTGATGCCATCATGTCGATGGTTTTCACCCGGTTGTGGAGGAAAAACACCTGCCCGCCGCGTTTCATTTCACGTCGGATCGCATCGCGGATCACCCGTTCGTCATAGGCGCAAACCGTCGTTGAAACCGGCACCCGGTTCGGCGGCGGGGTGTCGATCGTTGACATATCTCTGGCACCCATCAAGGCCATGTAAAGCGTTCGCGGAATCGGCGTGGCGGAAAGCGTGAGCACATCGACTTGTCGAAAAAGCTGTTTGAACTTTTCCTTATGTGCGACGCCGAAGCGCTGTTCTTCGTCGACCACGACCAGCCCGAGATCTTTAAATTTCACATCGCCCGAAACCAACCGGTGGGTACCGATCACCAGATCGACTGATCCATCTTCCAGCCCCGCGATCGTGCTGCGAACTTCCGCAGCCGTGCGAAACCGGTTGAGCAAATCGACCCGGACCGGGTAATCCGACATCCGTTCGCGAAAGGTCCGCCAGTGTTGCTCTGCCAGCACGGTCGTTGGCACCAGAATCGCCACTTGTTTTCCGCTCGTGATCGCCTTGAACGCGGCACGAATCGCGACCTCGGTTTTGCCAAATCCAACGTCGCCACAAATCAGCCGGTCCATCGGCCGGGAGGATTCCAGATCGAGCTTCGTATCGTCGATCGCGCGGCGCTGATCCGCCGTTTCGGTGTAATGAAAGGATCGCTCAAACTCCCACATCCATTTCGAATCCGGCGGATGGGCAAATCCTCCTTCGGATTGGCGCTCGGCCTGGACTCGTAAAAGCTGAGCCGCGTAATCGAGAATCGATTTTTCCGCCGCCTTGCGGGCCGTTTTCCAAGCCGTGCCGCCGAGCTTATTCAACTCCGGAGTTTTTCCGCCGAGACCCACGTATTTGCCGACGAGGTGGGCCTGCTCAAGAGGCACGCCGAGCAAGGCTCCGTCGCGGTATTCCAGCGCCAGTTCTTCGCCTTCATCGCCTTGCTGGATGCCGCGGAATTTGGCGATGCCATATTCGTAGTGCACCACCAGATCGCCGACTTCCATTTCGTCGAAAGTCGCCCGCGCACGAGCGGCTCGGGCTTTGTCGAGGGTCGATCGACGCGGGCCGCCGGGCGTGCGATAGCGCCCGAAAAGCTCCGATGAAGAAAGCACCGCGAGTTTCAAAACCGGTATCGTAAAACCGGCGAGCAATTCCCCACGAATCGGCGTCAGTCCCAGATCGCGCCTCAAATCTTTTCCCGCAAGCTCCGCAAACCGGTCTTCCTCGCCTTTGTTGCCGAAAACCATTGCGATTTCCCAACCGTCGCGGCGCCAATCGTTGAGCTGCTTGAAGAAATTTTCGCGGCGCAATTCCTCCAGCACAAAATCGCCCGCCTCAAACGTCCCGAGCGGACTTCCATAACACGCCAACGTGAAATCTTCCTCGCTGTTGAATTCCGCAGCGCCTTCGAGGATCCGCACATCCGGTTTTGTGATTTCCGCGCCAAGCGAAAGGATCAAGTCATCCGGTCGGCGATAGTCGGCGACGGTCGCTTCCGCCGACGGCTCGGCCAGCAAAAGATCGGCTTCGGTCAGCTTTTTCGTCGATGCCTGCGAGTCCAAGTCAAACTCGCGGACGGATTCGAGATCGGTATCGAAAAATTCCAGCCGCAGCGGTTTGGCCGCCTGCCAGGCGAAAAGATCGAGAATTCCGCCACGCACCGCGAACTGCCCGCGAGCGGTGACCGTCGGCACCCGTTCGTACCCGTGATCGCCGAGCGATTTCGCCAAAACGACCGGATCGAGCGTGTTGCCCGGTTTCAGCGGGGTGCGGCTGGCGCGGAGCGCGTTGGGCGAGGGGGCTTTCCCGGAAAACGCGTCGCTGCCGCAAATGACGATCGCTTTTTCCGAACGGGCGAGGATTTCCAATACCGAGAACCATTCCGCGGCGGACTCCGGATCGGCGATGGTTCCGTCACCGGTTTCGACCGGCCCTTCGGGCAGGACCATGGCCGTCAATCCCCACAGTTCGAGTTCGGACGCAAGGCGCTCGCGGTGCCGTGGAAGATCGGAAATGAACCATAACCGGTTCTTTTTCTGATCTTTCGCCGCCAGGCAAATCATCGCGGCGAGAAAAGAATGCGAAGCTTCAGCCGAGTGATCGAGCACGACCTCGCGATCGCCGGTCACCAGTGGGGCGAGGCGTGCGGCGAAATCCGGGTGGGTGACGGCGCGGCGGAGCCACCCGTGAATGGAATCGTCCGTTTGGGACACTTGTCGGACTAAAGCGGGAATCGGGCGGTGCGCAAGGAAAGGAACCGGTTCTTTCCACGGTTAGCGTGACAACTTCCAGTTGCGCGGGCCCCGGACCGCCGACACAATGGCGCGATGAAAAGTTCGAGAATCGGTTTTGTGGGCGTCGGGCGGATGGGTGCGAACATGGCACGCCGTTTGTCGGATTTGGGTTACACCATTTCGGCGGTCTATGACCACCATGTCCCCACTGCGGAATCGTTGGCGGTTGAACTGAATTCAACCGTTGCGAAAACCCTGCCGGAACTCACGGCGGCAAGCGACGTGATTTTCACGGTGGTGACCGATGACAAGGCGATGGACGAAATTTTCGCTCCAGAAGGTTCGTTGCTCGACGGAGCGAAGGGCCGGATTTTCATCAACTGCGCAACGGTGAGTCCGGAATCGCACGAAAAAGTGGCGGCGGCTGCGGCCGAAAACGGCGCGGAAACTTTGGCGGCCAGCATGGCTTCGAGCATCACTCAAGCTCGCCAGGGCACGCTTTACCTGATGATCGGCGGCGAAACCTCGGTTTTCGAAAAAGCCGAGCCGCTCTTGAAAGACCTTTCCTCCTCCTTGCGTCACGTTGGCCCCGTTGGCAATGCGGCGAAGATCAAAGCCCTCGTCAATATGGTGATGAACATCAACACCGCGGGTCTTGCCGAAGGACTCGGATTGGGCGTTGCACTGGGCTTGGATCCCAATGTGCTGAAAGAAGTCTTTTCCCAAACTGGTGCAAATTCGCGGGTGTTGGAAACCGATGGCGAAGACATGATCTCGCGCGAGCACGACTGCTTTTTCTCCGCCTCCCATGCGGCGAAAGACAGCGGCATTGCCAATGCTTTGGCCAAATCCGCAGGCGTGAGTGTGCCGCTATCGATCGCCACCCAAGCTCAATATCAACAGTTGATCGACCTCGGCCTCGGCGAATTGGACAAGTCCGCCGTCGCTGAGTTGACCTTCCCGAACCGCGCTGGCGCTTGATTTTTCCGACCTCATGACTTCCACAGAAATGACCAACGGTTTCGACGAAACGATCGATACCTCCTTTCATCCGGGCCTCCGCGGCGATGTGCTGGTGATTCTCGGCCACGGAGTGACCGGCAATAAAGATCGGCCGCTGTTGGTGGCGATCGCTGAAGGTCTGAGCGATCGCGGTTGGCCGTGCTTGCGCATTTCCTATTCGGGGAATGGCGAGTCCGGCGGACGGTTTGAGGACTCGAACATTACCAAAGAAATCGGCGATCTTTCGTCGGTCATCGACAACGTCCCTCCGGAAACCAAAGTCGTTTACATCGGTCACAGCATGGGCGGAGCGGTCGGAGTGCTTTCTGCCGCGCAGGATCCACGCATCGTTCTTTTGGTGACAATCGCGGGACTTGCCCACACAGCGGATTTTGTGAAACGAGAATTCGGCGACGTCGTTCCCGGTGAAGGATGCATGTGGGACGAACCCGAACATCCTTTGTCCCAAGCGTATGTGGACGACCTGACGAGCCTCGGCGACACGCTGACCGCTGCGGCTTCGGTCACGCAGCCGTGGCTCTTGATTCACGGCACCGCTGACGACGTCGTGCCATTCCAAGACGGACTGGATGCTTACGAAAAAGCGAATTCCGTCAAACAATGGCTCGCCGTTCCCGGAGCGGGTCACTCGTTTGACGAAACGACCTATCCGCTGCTCATCGATACGATCAACGTCTGGCTCACTCAGCACTTGGGCTGATCTGGTATTTCCAGCCGGGAAGCAGGAAAATCGAAACGGCCATGCTCAAGGTGATGCCGATCACCGCGACCGTGCCGAGACTGACCAATGCCTCGCTGGACGAAAAGCACAGCGAGCCGAAGCCAATCACGTTCGACGCTCCGCAAAACAGCAGCGCTTTCCCGGTTCCATTCCACAGATCTTTGAAATTTCCGCCGGTTCTGCGAAGGCTGAGCGTCACGTGAATCGCGTAGTCGATCCCGGTTCCTAACAGCAGCGGCGTCGCCATCAGGTTGACGAAATTCCATTTCAATCCGGTCGCGCTCATGATTGCGAGCAGCAGCAGCGTGCTCAGAACCATCGCCATCAAGGTCAGCCCGACGTCGCTTGCCTTGCGGAAAATCACCACCAACATCACCAGCAGGAAAACGAACATCGGCACCAGCACCCGGGTGAGATCCTCGCTGACCAATTTTGCGATTGCGGGTTTGAAAAGATCCCAGCCGCTCAGCCAGATGCCGTCACCTGTTAGAGTGCGGAATTTTTCGAAATGATCGCCCGCTGGATCGATCCCGGCCGCCGGTTGGACGGAACCTAACAGAAACCCGCCACCGGTTTCGCTCCGGGAAATGAAAAGCCGCATCACCTCGCGTGCCGATTCGGATTGGGGAAAAATGACGCCCGGTGCAGCGGATTGTTTCGCCATTTCAGTGAGCACCAATTTTCCAAGTGCCGTTCCTTCTTCAGAAAATCCGGCGGCGTCCGCTTCGGCCAGCAACCGGTTTTGATCGGCGGCGAGCGCAGCGATGTCAGGTCGGTTTTTCGCCTGCGCGTCCGCGTCCGGCCACCAGCCAACCGGAAGTTTTTCTCCCGCCAGCCAACCGGCGACTTTTGCCCGATCGAGTCGGGTTTTTGCTTCGTTGAAACGCCGCAACATTTCCGCGTCGTCCTTGGCTTCGATCACCAAGCCGAGCGATTTTTCCTGATAGGCAGGAAAGGCTTTCTGAACGGCCTCCAACGATCCCATCGCGTCGCTGTTGCGTGGACGCATGATTTTCGAATCGAATTCCGCGCCGGGCAGGCCCTGAAAAACGAGCCATAAAATCGCGGCGATGCTGAGGGTCGCGGTGATGCCCCAGGCCGCTTTGGATCGCGGAAGAATTTTTCCTGAACCGGTCGCCGGGGCACGATCGACGCCGAATTTCGCAACAAATGGCAAGTAGATCACCAACATCAAAATCGCTGCGGCGGTGAGGCCGACCGCGACGATCGTGCCGAGTTGCGCCATGCCCGGCAGACCGCCGAAATTGAGCGCGAGAAACACCACGGTCGTCGTCAGCGCGCCGCAAAAAATCGGCCGAGCCGCCGCTTTTTTCAGCTCGGTTTTGTCGTGACCGGCGACCTTGGCTTCCTGGCAGATGACCAATCCGTAATCGACCGCGAGGCCAATCAGGATCTCGATCGAACTCAATGCCATGATGCTCAGTTCGCCATAAAGCCAACCGGCGGCGCCGAGCGCGACGGTGAAGACCAGGATCAAAACGCCGATCAACCCGAGCAAAAGACTCAGCCGACGCTGCATCCACCAAAACAAGATGCCGATCAACCCGAGCGTGATACTGATCGATCCGCTGAGATCATTTTCCATCGATCGGCCGATTTCCGAGGAAAAGGCCGGCTCACCGGTGAGTCGGACGTTGAGCCCTTGACCGTCGCCCTTTTGCCAATCCGCAACCGCTTTGCGAACCGCGTTCATCCACTCATCCGCCGACCGGTAACCGTCCAAAGGTTTGGGCGAACTCACGAACAAAAGGTGACTCATTCCATCGCCGCTTTCGTAAGCCTCACCGCCTTGGCCGGAGGAGTCGGTCAGCACCGCGACCGATGGATGGGAGAGGAAACCCAAGGGATCGTGCGCCTGCATGACCATGTCCATGCCCTCCATCGCCGTGCCGGCTTTTTCGACGGCGGCCTTCAGCGTTGCCTCGGATTTTTCCGGTGAAAGGCGGGCGACTTGCGAATCCGCGACAGACGGCGGACCGTTGAGCCAAAGGTAGGCAAGCAATTCGGCGAAACCTTGCGGCTCGTCCATCCACTTGGGTTTCCAGCGCGCGCTTTTGATCACCCCGGATTTTTCCAGAAATTCACCCAGGGATTCGGCGGCGGCGGGCAGGAGTCCCTCGTCCGCAGGACCGCCCTCGATGAGGACGACCAGTTCGTCATCGCTGGAAAACGCCTCGTGAAACGCCTTCAAGCCTTTTACCTCCGGCAGTTTGTCCGGCAGCATCGACAAGATATCCGTGTCAAAACGGAGCCGTGTCAGGCCGAACGACGCCACCAAAATCGAAACGATCAGAAGAAACGGAACAGCCAACCGGCGAAACATGGGGCGACTCAATCGGGAATACGCCGCCGGTGCAACGCAGGAAAAAGTTCGCATGAACCGGTCGGGCGGATTGCCCCCCGACAAAACCGGTGTCAAGGTGCCGCCGTCAATGGCTCGTCAATACACCTTACACCGGTCCGCAGCGGCTCCAGCATCGGGAATCGATTACGCCGGCGAGCTCAATGCGGAGCAATACGGCGCGGTTTCCTCACCGCCGGGGAAAGCGCTCGTCATCGCAGGCGCAGGCTCGGGAAAAACACGGACACTGACGTATCGCGTCGCCTGGTTGCTCGATCACGGGATGGAGGCGCGGCAGATATTGTTGCTCACTTTCACGAACAAAGCCGCCCGGGAAATGGTCGAGCGCGTCCGAAGTTTGGTCCCGCACGACACGTCGAGCCTGTGGGCCGGAACGTTTCACTCGATCGGAAACCGGATTTTACGCCGCCACGCCGACGATCTGGGATTCAACCGGTCTTTTTCGATCCTCGATCGAGATGATCAAAAATCGTTGCTCAATGCCGCGGTCGCTTCTTGTGAAATCGACACCAAGCAACGCCGGTTTCCGAAAGCCGATGTCCTTGCCTCGATTTTCAGCCTGATCGAAAACACCGGCGAGACTCTGGAAAATGTCATCACCGACCGGTATCTGTATTTTTACGACTGGCTGGAGCAGATCGAAAAAGTCCGGCAAGCCTACATCGAAAAAAAGAAATCCACGAACTCGATGGACTTTGACGATCTGCTTTCGTTGACCGTCAAGTTGCTCGAAGAACGGCCGGATGTTCTCGAACTTTATCAGAAAAAATTCCGCCACATTCTGGTGGACGAGTATCAAGATACCAACTCGATCCAAGGCCGGATGATCGATCTTTTAGCGGGGGAATCAAACAGCTTGATGGCTGTGGGCGATGACGCGCAGTCGATCTACTCCTGGCGTGGCGCGGACATGGATCACATCCTGAGTTTCCCACGACGTTATCTGGGAGCGAAGATTTTCACGATCGAAACGAATTACCGCAGCGTCCCGGAGATCCTCGAATTGTCGAACGCGGCGATCAGTGTGAACACCGCCCGGTTTGAAAAAAACCTCAGATCATCCCGTCCCGAATCCGGAGCGAAACCGGCATTGGTCGCCGTGCAGGACCCGAATAGTCAGGCGGCATTTGTCGCTCAAAGAATTTTAGAACTGCGGGACGAGGGGATCGAGCTGGAGGAAATCGCCGTCCTTTATCGCGCCCATTTCCAGAGTCTTGAAGTCCAGATGGAACTGACGCGTCGGGGGATTCCCTTCGCGATTACCAGCGGGCTGCGCTTTTTCGAACAAGCCCACATCAAGGACATCGCGGCGTTTTTGCGATTTGTGGTGAACCGGCGGGATGAGGTCAGCTTCAAGCGCATGATCATGCTTCTACCCGGTTGCGGACCGGGTACGGCGGAAAAGGCGTGGCGCGAATGGTTGGCGACCGGTTGGGCAACGAAAGAAAATCCACCACCGGTTTGGTCAGAGATTTTACTTAAATTTAAAATCCCGAAAAAATCCGAGAAACACTGGAAACAGTTATGTTATACGTTGGACGAGCTGACGCCAAATGGCGAATATGCCAAACCTTCGGACATGATCTTCAGCGTGCTTGAGGGAGTTTATGACGAATACCTGAAAGAGGCTTTTGATAACTACGAAAACCGCCGCAGCGACATCGAACAGCTTTCGCAGTACGGCGGGAATTTTGAAGATATCCTCGAATTTCTTGCCCAGCTTTCCCTGATGAGCGCCGTCGATGGCGGACCCACCGGTGACAAAACCGAGCCGGACGAAGAAAAAGTCACCCTGTCATCGATTCACCAAGCAAAAGGCTTGGAGTGGAAAGCGGTCTTTCTCATCTGGCTGGCGGACGGGCAGTTTCCGAACGGCCGCATTCTCGAAATGGACGATCAGCCGGCGCTTGAGGAGGAACGACGATTGTTTTACGTCGCCATCACCCGTGCGAAGGACGAACTGTATTTGACCTATCCCATGATGAATCCGAAATCCTATACCGGCGATATCATCACCCGGCCGTCGCGTTTCCTAGAGGATTTTCCAAAAGACATGGCGGAGGAATGGTTGGTGGGAAATGAAAGCCCGTGGGAGGATGACGAGCCGTTCTGAGACGTGGATTGACCGGTCGGTGAAACATGTTATGCTGCGGCCATGAAGACGATGACCATCCGCGATATCCGCCAGCATTGGCCCGAAGCGGAGCGTCAATTGGCCATCGAAAAGGAAATCATCATCACCCGCGATGGCAAACCGGTCGCCAAACTCAGCAGCGTGGAGGAACCGGTCGAAAAAATGCAAAAATTTGATCCGGAAAGGCAGCGGGAAAAACGGGAAGAAATTTTTGGCAAAGGAGTGACCGTGGATTGGGTAAAAGATTTTTGTGAGGTCGGGCGCGCTGAGCGGGAATTTTAATGATCTACATCGACACCAGCGCGTTGATCAGAACCTTGATTTCTGAAACCGCCTCCGAAGCGGTGGATCAAAGTTTGAATGAAGAAACCTCGGTGATCGTCTCTCCGTTAGTCGAGTTGGAGATTCACGTACAACTGAGAGGATGGTTTCTCGGCGGACGATATCCAAGGCGCGAATATTCATCGCTTTGCGAAAATTTCGAGAGTCTTAAGTCGATCCGACCCTTTGCATTCAGAATGATTTCCGGTGCGGTTTTCAGCGCCGCCCTCCATCAGCACCAACAAACTGAGATTCACTGCCGCTCGCTGGATCGCTTGCATCTCGCTGCCATGGAAGAATTGGGAATCAAACGACTGATGACACATGATTTTCGTCAAGCGGATGCGGCTCGCGAACGAGGATTTGAAGTTTTGATGCCAGGATTAAAATGAGTTTATTTTCTGGTAAGTGGAACTATCCCAAAGACCTGCCGGTCGTTGAACATCGCGAGGAAATCATCGCCGCGGTGCAAAACCATCCGGTCGTGGTCGTGGTGAGCGAAACCGGTTCGGGAAAAACGACGCAACTTCCGAAGATGGTCGCCGAAGCGTTGGGTGTCGACGGCGGGAGAATCGGTTGCACGCAGCCACGACGCATCGCCGCGGCGAGTGTGGCGAAGCGGGTCGCGGAGGAATTGAACGTTCCGCTCAGCGATTACGTCGGTTATCAGGTGCGATTTGAAGATCGGTCGACGAGCGAGACGCGGATCAAATTCATGACCGACGGGATTCTGTTGGCGGAGACCCAGGGGGATCGTGATCTGAAACAATACGAAGCGCTGATCCTCGATGAAGCGCATGAACGTTCGCTGAATATCGACTTTCTGTTAGGTTATGTGAGGCGTCTGTTAGATCGTCGGAAAGATCTCAAACTGGTCATTTCTTCGGCGACGCTCGACGCGGGTTCCTTCTCCGAATTTTTCACGATCGACGGAATTCCAGCACCGGTCATCGAAGCCCCGGGCCGGATGTTTCCGGTCAATGAAGTCTTCCTTCCGCCATGGAATGATGAAGATTTGCCTCAGCATGTCGCTCGTGCGGTCGACCGGTTGACGGAGATCGAACCGGGTGGCGATGTGTTGGTGTTCCTTCCCGGGGAACGCGAGATTCGCGAGTGCGCGGATGTGTTGGAAGGTCGGCAATACCGGAACACGGAGGTCTTGCCGCTGTTCGCGCGACTCGGCCTGGGCGATCAGCAACGCGTTTTCCAACCGGGGCAAAAGCGTCGTCTGATCCTCGCGACCAACGTCGCGGAAACCTCGCTGACCATCCCACGGATCGCCTGTGTCGTCGATTGCGGAACCGCGCGTGTCAGCCGCTGGAGTCCAGGAAAAGGCGTGCAGCGATTGCAGGTCGAACCGGTCAGCCAAGCCAGCGCTCGCCAGCGAAAAGGCCGCTGCGGACGGGTCCGTGAGGGGACCTGCGTGCGACTTTACGAAGAGGAGGAACTGACCGAACGCCCGGAATTCACCGATCCCGAGATCCGCCGAAGCTCGTTGGCGGGCGTCATCCTGCGGATGAAATTTCTCGGTCTCCCCGAAATCAGCGAGTTCCCGTTTCTCGATCCTCCGGCACCGAAAGCGGTTTCGGAAGGTTATCGCACGCTGCGGGAAGTCGGCGCGTTGGACAAAGAGAGAAATCTAACAGAATCGGGTCGCCAGATCGGACGATTGCCGGTTGATCCGCGCCTGGGCCGCATGTTGATCGAGGCGCGCAAAGAAAAGTGTTTGGCCGAAGTTTTACCGATCGTCGCCGCGCTTGAGTCGAACGATCCCCGCGAACGCCCTGCGGAAAAAACCCGCGAAGCTGATGCCGCGCACGCTCGTTGGAAAGACGGCGATAGCGACTTCATCGGCATCCTGCGCTTGTGGCAGGACGTCGCCCGGTTCCGCGATGAAAAGGGCCGATGGAAACGAAACGCACTGCGGAAATATGCCGGCACGGTTTTCCTGAATGCGCGTCGCGTGATGGAATGGGCGAATGTTCAGGACGAACTTGCGGATCTGTTAGAACGCGAGTGGAAGTTAAAGATCGGCGAAATCGGCAAAGATCTTTCCGGCCTCGGTGCCTACGCGACCATTCACAAAGCGCTGCTTTCCGGCGTGCCGCGGCAGTTCGGTTTGTGGGATCGGGAGAACAAGGCGTATCGCAGTGCGAACGGCGGATTCTTCGCGGTGTTTCCCGGGTCCGGTTTGTTCAGCGCGCCGAAACGTTTCGAGTGGGTGATGGGCATGGAACTGGTCGAAACGACCCGCCTGTGGGCGCGACGCGTGGCACGCATCGATCCGCAATGGGTGGAAGATGTCGCGCCACATCTGTGCACGAGTAAATTTGGCGAAGCGTATTGGGATGAAAAACAAGGCGCGGTGTATGGAAAACAAACGGTGATTTGTGGCGGGCTGCCGGTGGTCATGGGGCGACGCGTTCATTACGGCCGGATTGATCCGAAAGCCGCGCACGGCATTTTTCTACGCGAAGGCGTGGTCGGCGGCGGACTGAGAAAAAAATGCCGGTTCCTCGATCAGATGGCGGAACTTCGCGAAGAACTGCAATCGATCGAACAGAAGCTGCGCCGACCCGGCGGGCTGTGGAGCGATGAAGCGGTCCTGCGGTTTTTCGAAGAACGAATCCCGGGTGAAATTCATACGGCGGCGGCATTTCACAAATGGCTTGAGAAAAACGAAGACCGGTTGGTGATGCAGGTCGGCGATGTGGTCGATGAAGATCTGGACGACCTTGGACTGGGTTTGTTTCCCGATGTGTTCACTCACGAAGGGGAAGAATATCCGGTTTATTATCACGTCGCTCCGGGCGAACGGGATGACGGGGTGACGCTCGGAGTCCATGTCGACCAATTGCCGAAATTCCCCGACTGGCTGCCCGGCTGGGGAGTGGATGGCGATCTGTTAGAGCGGTCTGAGATATTGCTCCGCTCTCTGCCGAAAGATCTGCGTCGTGCGTGTCAGCCGATTTTTTCGATGGCGGAAGGTTTTGCCGAGTTGTGGAGATATGCCCCGAAAGACCGGCCGATCAATCAGGCGCTCTCGGAATATGCCAAAGAACGAACCGGTGCTTATGTGCCCGTCGATGATTATGATCCGGGAAAACTTCCGCCGGAGTTGATCACGAAGATATGGGTTTGTGATGACGATGGCGAAGAACTGGCGATGGGCGAAGATGTGGCGGCGATCAAATTGCAGCTCGCCGACCGCATGCGTATCCGGTTCGAAGCGGTGGCAAATGCGGATCTCGAAAAGCGCGGGATGATTTCCTGGGACGGCGAAAGCCTGCCAGAGCGCGTTGAAACGCCAGGCGGGCCAGCCTTTCCCGCATTGGTCGATGAGGGGAAATCCGTCGGTATTAAAGCGTTCAGTTGTGCGACCGAGGCGGAGCAATCTCATCGCGCGGGCGGGGCGCGATTGTTATGTCTCGCACATCCCGATCAGGTCGCTCATTTGCGGAAAAAATTCCCGCTCGGTCTGATGGCGAAAGTCGAATTGCCGCGGCTCGGGCCGGGCGGAACCTCGCTGGAAGAACTGATTCTTTTGGCCGCCGAAGGCGCGGCGGGCCGGGCTTTTCCGAAATCTCCGGACGAATTCCGTGCCGTCACCGAAAAGGCGAGGGGACATTGGTTTGATGCAGCTTCGGCGATCGGGAAATCGATCGATGAAATCATGGATCTGCTCCACGAAATCCGCGACTGGGTGGAGAAAAACCGCAACGACCGCAATCTCGGCCCCGTCGCAGCCGACATCGAAGAGCAGCTCCTGTGGCTCTTCCGCGGCCAATTCGCATGGCGCGCCGGTTTCTCGACGGTGCGCGATTATCCGCGTCGGCTCAAAGGCATCCGCTCCCGACTCGCAAGGATTTCATCGCTGCCCCTCGTCAAAGATCTGGAGAAAATGGACCGTGTCCGACGTTTATGGACACCCTGGTTTCAGCAATGGATCGCAAACCCCGAAGACCCCAAACTCTGGTCACACGGCTGGGCGCTGGAAGAACTGCGCATTTCCACCTTCGCCCCCGACGTCCCGGTCCAAGGTAAAATCTCCGAGAAACGCATCGAGGAAAGCTGGCAGAAGTCCGGATACCCAAGCCTCTAAAAAGCCGTTCCGCCAACGATGGAGCAACTGACGAAGTGCTGCCTTTAGCCGGCGTGGAGGAAACGCCATCTCCGGAGAAGAGCGACCTCCAAATCGCCCATCCCTAGTCCGAATGAAACGTCGTTTCTGCTTCCCCCGAACCATCTTCCTGTTAGGAACTGCATTGCACGATGCCCCCTGTAAAATCCAACGCCACCCCGCCGCCACCCCCTAAGGGTGGATGGAAGATGGAAGTTCTCAAACGCATCGTCGCATTTGCGGCCTGATTCCCCCTATTTTTTAATCATAGCATGTCAAAACAGAAAACCGCCTCCAAACCCTCGAAGTCTTTCGAGGAATCCCTGTGGGAAACCGCCACCAAGCTGCGGGGCTCGGTCGAGTCCTCGGAATACAAGCACGTCGTGCTCTCGTTGATTTTCCTCAAGTTCGTCTCGGACAAGTTTGAGGAGCGCCGGGCGGAACTGGTTGCGGAGGGGAAGGGGGACTACGTGGATATGGTGGAGTTCTACACCATGCGGAATGTCTTCTACTTACCGGAGACTTCCCGTTGGTCGCACATCCAGCAGCATGCGAAGCAGGGGGACATCGCAATCCGGATCGATTCCGCGCTCACGGCGGTGGAGAAGAGCAATGCCTCGCTGAAAGGTGCCTTGCCGGACAATTACTTTTCCCGCCTCGGGCTGGATGGCAGCAAGCTCTCCGCCCTCATCGATGCGATCAACAACATCGATACCGTCGGCGACAAGGAAGAGGACACGGTCGGGCGGGTGTATGAATACTTTCTCGGGAAATTCGCCGCGTCCGAGGGCAAGCTGGGGGGCGAGTTCTATACGCCCAAGTGCGTCGTCAATCTCATCGCGGAAATGATCGAGCCCTACAAGGGCAAGATTTACGATCCGTGCTGCGGCTCGGGCGGCATGTTCGTGCAGTCGCTAAAATTCGTGGAAAGCCACCACGGCAATACCAAGGATATCTCGGTGTATGGGCAGGAATTCACCGCCACCACCTACAAGCTGGCGAAGATGAACCTCGCCGTGCGCGGGCTGGCGGCAAACCTCGGCGAAGTGCCTGCCGATACCTTTTTCAAGGATCAGCACCCGGATCTGAAAGCGGATTACATCATGGCGAATCCGCCCTTCAACCTGAAAGACTGGCGCGCACCCGATGAACTGGTGCACGATCCACGCTGGAATGGCTACGACACCCCGCCCACGGGAAATGCCAACTACGCGTGGATTCTCCACATGGTGAGCAAGCTTTCGGAAAATGGCGTGGCGGGCTTTGTTCTCGCCAATGGCTCCATGTCCACCAACACCACCGGCGAAGGCGCGATCCGTCAGAAAATGGTGGAGAACGATCTGGTGGACTGCATGATCGCCCTGCCCGGCCAACTCTTCTATACTACTCAGATTCCCGTCTGCCTCTGGTTCCTCACCAAAAATAAGAAGGCAAGAATGGTGACGATGGAAGGTGACGAAGGTGAGGAACATGGCCACTACCGTGATCGTCGAGGGGAGACGCTTTTCATCGATGCGCGAAAAATGGGCAGCATGATCAGCCGCACTCAAAAAGAGCTTCTCTCTGAAGACATCGCCAAGATTGCAAACACCTACCACAGTTGGCGGATGGATTATGGGGAAGTTGACTGCGGAGGCGGCAAGCGCGCGCTAGTTGATACAGATCCTGCTTTTCACTATCGAGACCAAGCGGGCTATTGCAAATCCGCCACGCTTGATGAAATCCGCAAGCACGACTACGTGCTCACACCGGGACGTTACGTCGGTGCCGCCGATATCGAAGACGACGGCATCCCTTTCGAAACCAAAATGTCCGAGATGACCCAGACGCTTTACGCGCAGATGGAAGAGTCGGCGAAGCTGGATGAGGTGATTCGGAAAAACTTGGAGGGCTTGGGGTATGGGGAGTGAAAGGGGGGAAACGAAAACAGGGGGGCGTGAGGCCTCAACCGGTTTTATTCCTGGCGACTATTCACTGGCAGTTGGGATGCCAGAAACTCCGGCGCCCAAAGGCTGGAAATGGTCTAAGCTAACTGACCTCGCCCGTCTAGAATCCGGACATACACCCAGTCGAAAGTATCCAGAATACTGGGACGGCGGAGTTTGTTGGGTCGGGATTCGCGATGCGACCGCTAACCATGGCCAAACCATCTACGACACGAATCAACACGCATCAGAACTGGGAATAAAAAACTCATCCGCTCGAATGCTGCCGATGAATACTGTCTGCCTATCGAGGACCGCTTCGGTTGGCTATGTCATTGTAATGGGAAAGGAAATGGCTACTAGCCAAGATTTCGTGAACTGGGTTTGCTCCGATGAATTGGATCATCAGTTTCTGAAATACATCCTGCTTTCAGAGAATCGAAGTTTCCTTCGTTTCGCGAGCGGAACCACCCACCAGACGATCTACTTCCCCGAGGTAAAGGCGTTTCATATTTGCCATCCACCGCTCCCCGATCAAAAAGCGATCGCGCACATCTTGGGCAGCTTGGATGACAAGATTGAGTTGAATCGGAGGATGAATGCGACTCTGGAAGGGATGGCGCAGGCGCTCTTCAAAAGCTGGTTTGTGGACTTTGATCCGGTGATCGACAACGCCCTCGCCGCCGGCAATCCCATCCCCGACGAACTCGCCGACCGCGCCGAAGTCCGCCGCCAAGCCCTCGCCAACGGCACCGCCAACCGCGAAGCCGCCAAACCCTTCCCCGCCGCCTTCCAACAAACCGAATCCATGGGCTGGATCCCAAAGGGATGGGAGATCTCAAAAGCCGAAAATTTGGTTGCCCGTCATAAGGTAAAACAGAAGTTCACAAAGAAAAATGCATTGGATCAAGGCGCAGTCCCTATCTTCGACCAAGGGGCAGGGCTTCTCTTGGGGTATAGCAATGAACCTGGCGACCAAGATTCATCAAAAGAGAATCCCAAATTCATTTTTGGCGACCATACCTGCATTACTCATTTATCAACGAAGCCCTTTTCGGTCGGCCCAAATGTAATTCCACTCTCGGCGAAAAAATATGCTCCTTATTGGACCTTCTACGCGATCAAAGATCTCCAAGAATTCCAAGAATACCGAAGGCATTGGATGGAGTTCGCAATCAAGCAGGTCTTACTACCATCTCTGAAATTGGCAGAGGTTTTTGACGGGCAAATCAGAGAGTTTCGTGCAGCGATGGAGTCCAATGACGAAATAACCAAATCACTCATCAAACTCCGCGACACCCTCCTCCCGAAACTCATCTCTGGCGAACTCCGCCTCGCTGAAGGTTAAACTTCGTGCTGATGCATCCGAGCAATAGCAAATCTGTATCCAAAGAATATTAAATAGATAGAAGCTTATGATTCGAACTGAATATCTTCGTTTTTTGCAAACGCTCATTGCCGATGGCACGTCGGTTGAAGTCCGAAAGCTAGCCAATCTTGTTTTGACTCACTTAGATGTGCTTATTCCATTATCCACTTCTCAAGGTCATCGCATCAAAAGGGTAGTGGCACTTGCCCAAGCGAATTGGACAGCAATCAACTCAGATATTCAACCTGCACCACAACAGGCGACAGTCCAAACCTGCCCGTTCACTCGTCTGAAAAGCCTTTCGGTTGGCCCATTTCGAGGCTTTGCCAAACAGGAGGATTTTGACTTAGACGGCCAGCTGGTTTTAATTTATGGACCCAACGGGACAGGTAAATCCAGTTTTTGTGAGGCGCTAGAATTTAATCTGCTAGGTAGTGTCGCAGAAGCGGAGAGCAAAAGATTCAGTTCGCAGGAATACCTAAAGAACGCCCACACTAACACGTTTGCACAGCCAGCACTGGTTGGCCGTAACGAGGAGGGTGACGATATTACCATTACGGCCAACGAAGCCTTATACCGCTTCTGTTTCGTGGAAAAGAATCGTATCGATAACTTCTCTCGTATTGCAGCTCAGGCTCCGGCGAAACAAACTGAACTGATCTCAACCTTGTTTGGCCTGGATGCCTTTACTGATTTTGTCAGCAATTTCACGGGCACGATGGATGGAAGGTATATCGACCTTGAGGGAGTTAAGGCGGTGGATTTGAAGAAAAAGCGGGAGGTGCTTGCGGGCCACAAGCAGCAACTTGAGACTACAATCCCGGAAGAGATTCAAAAAGTTGATACGGCGGAAAAGGAGCTGGCGAAATCTTATAGGGAGGGGTGCACATTTGCTGAAATGGATGTTGAGCTTAACGGCGATGAAGAAAATCCGGGTCAAATCAAACAAATTGAAAATGAGCTATTAAAACAACTTCCGCAAAAGCGCCATTTGACGGCCACTGACCTAGAGGCATTAAAAAATTCTATTGGAAACGACCTTGATGAGCTTGAAGCTAAACAGGGCGAATTAGCAAAAGTCAGCCAACAGATCTCGTTCAAACAGCTTTACGAGGCTGTAACCAAGGTTCAAGGAAGCAGCTCGGAAGAATGTCCCGCTTGTCTGACGCCGCTTGCTCAAGTCAAAACTAATCCTTTCGCGCATGCTGACGCTGAGCTGAAAAAACTCGAACATTTAGGGATTTTACAGGAGGAAGTGAAAACGCTGCAGGTAGGGATTTCCAAATCATTGAACAAGCTGTTGGAGGTTATCAACATCTGCTGTTCTTTCCTCTCTGAAGCCAACCCCCTGTCAACTGCACAGCCAACCGAGGGAAAAGCGGCAGACATCAATTGGTGGAAATCATTGATTCAAGCCTCCAGTCATGGCTTATCTTCTTATGAACACCTAGAGACCCAGGTGAAATCGATTGAAGAAGCCGATAAGGAAATTGATAAGGCGACTACCGAGAGGGCACAAAAACAGACGGATCTAGATAGGCTTCGCCAATTTGCCAAGAGGATCGTTGCCTTAAAATCTCGCACAGAAATAGCAGTCGGAACCAAGAAGAAAGCTGAAGGAGCTATTGCCAAGTTTGAGACAGACAATTCCCAGCTTATAGAAGAGTCTGAATCGGAGAAAACAGTTATTGCCAAAAATAAGATCATATCAAACGCCTACGGCACTTTTGTTCAGAAGTTGAACGCCTATAAGAACGGGTTACCCGCTCATCTAGTGGCAGATCTCGGCGAAACAGTAGTAAGTCTATACAACGCATTTAATCGGAATGACGCTGAGAATGAACAGCTGGCAGTGATCCGCCTTCCGCTGAGTCAGCATCAGAGGCTCGCGATTTCGTTCAACAGAGATTCCGAGAGGTTTTTTGATGCGTTGCATATTTTGAGCGAGGGTCATATTCGCTGCATCGGACTGGCAATCTTGATCGCCAAAAACCTCAAAGAAAATAGCCCGCTCCTAATCTTTGACGATCCGGTCAATGCGATTGATGATGATCACCGAGAGGCGATCAGGAGGACTCTCTTTGAGGATATAGGTTTAACTGGCAAACAAATGGTAATAGCGTGCCATGGAGAAGAATTTTTCAAAGATATTCAGAACCTCCTATCTGCGGAACAAGCTCGCCAAACTAAGGCCGTCTCTTTCTTGCCGCAACATGGTGCTTTTCATGTCTCGGTGAATTTAGACTGCGCGCCTCGTAATTATGTAGTTTCTGCTCGATCCCACTTTCAGAGAAACGAATTACGAGACGCACTAGGAAAATCAAGAAGGGCTCTTGAGTCACTAACGAAGGACAAGGTGTGGCGATATGTTAATCGCTTCGGTGACGGCAATCTGAGCATAAAAATGCGGTCGGCAGCTGCTCCTATTGAGCTACGAAATCTCACTGAGCAATTGAGGTCAAAAATTGGGCAAACTGCATTTGCGGACCAGAACAAAAGTTCCGTTCTCGCCCCCCTTGAGTCTTTACTTGGAATAAACGGAGATTCACGAGAATGGAGATACCTGAATAAGGGCACCCACGAAGAAGAAAATAGAGCCGAATTCTCCCGCGAAACAGTGAACGAAATCATCGCAGCTTTAGAAAACATTGATATCGCATTAGCAGCTGCAAGGTCATGAAATTCACCGAAGCCCAGCTTGAATCCGCCATCATCGGACTCCTCGGATCCGAGGGTTATCCGCATGTGCTTGGGGAAACGATTGCGCGGCAGCCGCAGGAGGTTCTGATCAAGGAAGACCTGCGGCATTTCCTGTCGCGGCAGTATGCGGCGGATTTCATTACGTCGCATGAGATCGAGGCGGTGATCAAGCAGCTTGAAGCCTACTCTGCCGCCGATCTCTACGAGAGCAACAAACAGATCATGAAGTTGGTCTCGGATGGCTTTCTGCTGAAGCGGGAGGATCGATCCCAGAAGGATTTGTATATCCAGTTGATCGATTACTCCGAGCTGGTGACTTTCCGCGAACCAAAGGCGGGCGAGGTGTCGTTGATCGTGGCGGATGAGGGAGCGGCTTATAGGACGGGTGGGAACATTTTCAAGATCGTTAATCAACTGGAGATCATCGGCTGCGACAAGCGAATCCCGGATGGGATTCTCTACATCAACGGGTTGCCCTTGGTGGTGTTTGAGTTCAAGAGCGCGATCCGTGAGGAGGTGGGGATTTACAATGCCTATGAACAACTGACGGTGCGCTACAAGCGGGATATCCCGGAGCTTTTCAAATACAATGCGTTCTGTGTGATCAGTGACGGGGCGAACAATAAGTCGGGTTCGTTTTTCGCGCCCTATGAGTTCTATTATGCATGGCGGAAGACGGATGGCGGCGACTTGGTCGAGGTGGATGGGATCAATTCGCTCTACTCGATGATCCAAGGGATGTTCCAGAAGACTCGGCTGATCGATGTGATCCGGAACTTCATTTACCTGCCGGACGTTTCCCGCAAGGAAGAGAAGATCCTCTGCCGCTATCCGCAATACTACGCGGCGACGAAGCTGTATCGGAATATCCTGGAGCACATGAAGCGTCCCAACGGTGAAGGCGGCTTCACGGGCGATGGCAAGGGCGGCACCTACTTCGGCGCGACGGGTTGCGGGAAGAGCTACACGATGCTTTTCCTGGCGCGACTGCTAATGAAGAGTATGGCTCTGGCCAGCCCGACGATTGTGCTGATCACGGATCGCACGGATCTGGATGACCAGCTCTCGGGACTTTTCACCAATGGCAAGGGCTACATCGGCGATGAGGCAGTGATCAGTGTGGAGAGCCGGTCTGACCTGCGCAAGAAACTGAAAGGGCGGAACAGCGGGGGAGTCTTTCTCACCACGATCCACAAGTTCACCGAGGATACGGAACTGCTGACGGATCGCACGAATGTGATTGTCATCTCGGACGAAGCGCACCGCAGCCAAGTGAATCTGGATCAGAAGGTGGTGTTAGATAAGGAATCTAAAACGGTGAAGAAGACGTTTGGCTTTGCCAAGTATCTGCACGACTCGCTGCCGAACGCGACTTACGTTGGCTTCACCGGCACGCCCATCGATGCGACGCTGGATGTCTTCGGCGAGGTGGTGGATGCCTACACCATGACGGAATCCGTGGCGGACGAGATCACGGTGCCCATCGTCTATGAAGGCAGGGCGGCGAAAGTGATCCTAGACAATGGCAAGCTGGAAGAGATCGAGAAATACTACGACGAGTGCGCCGAGCGCGGCGCGAGTGATTACGCGATCGAGGACAGCAAGAAGACGATGGCGAACATGGGCGCGATCCTTGGCGATCCGAAACGCATCGCGGCGCTGGCGGCGGACTTTGTGGCGCATTATGAGAAGCGCGTCAGCGAAGGATCGACGGTAGCGGGGAAGGCGATCTTTGTGAGCAGTAGCAGGCAGATTGCTTATGATTTCTATAAACAGGTGATCGAGCTGCTGGGAGAACGTAGCTCCTGCTGCGTTACTCTAGATGATTTTGAAGAGAGTGGGAGTGATGGAGCTGGAGCTACGTCGCTCCCAAATTCGTTGACTCGTTCCTTTGGCGCTGCGGAGGAATGGCATCGGCGCAAACTGCCACATCGCCATAAGAAAGGATTGGTTCAATCGATTACGTTCCGCTTGGCAGATAGCATGCCGAAGGAGGTTCTCGAAAAAATGGGGGCGGAGCTGAGTGCGCTACCTGAGGAGCAGCAGACGCTAGAAAAACGAAAGAAGATGCAGTTCTACCTGGATCACGGAGCCGGGTGCTGTGCTCTCAAGCATCCCAAGGTAGCGGAATGTGTCATGAGCGCCCTGCGTCATCATGATGGTAAAGAGTATCGGCTTCTGGCGTGGAGTATCATGCCCAATCACGTGCATGTCATGATTCAGGCCTATGAGGATCTGTCGAAGATCGTGCAATCATGGAAATCCTTCACCGGCAAATGGGCGCTTCAGCGAAATCGAACACTCGAACTCGGCATCCCGGCAGATCAATCAAGTTTTTGGCAAGCGGAGTATTGGGATCGATTCATCAGGAATGAAGAGCATTTTAACCGGGCGATTGATTACATTCTAAGAAATCCGGAGAGCGCCGGATTGGACAATGACGCGACGGCTCATCTCTACACCGGACATTCGGGAAAAGGCAGGACGAAGCTGGAGCTTCATCCCTCCCAGATCAAGATGGTGATGACGCGCGGGCAGGACGATGAAAAGGCGCTCTACGACCTTCTCGGTAACAAGGACGAGCGAAAGAAGTTCGATGCCCAGTTCAAGAAGGCGGAATCCAATTTCAAGATCGCGATCGTGGTGGACATGTGGCTGACGGGGTTTGACGTGCCTTTCCTCGATACGATCTACATCGACAAGCCAGTGCAGCGTCACAATCTGATCCAGACGATCTCGCGGGTGAACCGGAAGTTTGCCAATAAGCAAAAGGGGCTGGTGGTGGACTACATCGGCATCAAGAAGCAGATGAACCTGGCGCTGGCGCACTACTCGAAGGCGGATCGCAGCAACATCGAGGAGATCGCGGCATCCGTCATCGTGGTGAAGGATCATCTGGATTTGCTGGGGCAGATTTTCCACCATTTCGATACGAAGCCGTATTTCAGCGGATTGCCGATGGAGCAGCTCCACTGCCTGAATCTGGCGGCGGAGTTTGTGCAACTGACGGAGAAGATCGAGAAGCGGGTGATGTTCTTGGTGAAGCGGTTGAAGGCCGCGTATGACATCTGCAGCGGTAGCGATGCTTTTACCGAAACGGAGCGCGACTACATTCACTTCTACCTCGCGGTGCGGGCGATTGTTGCGAAGCTGACGAAGGGCGAAGCACCGGACAGTGCACAGATGAATGCGAAGGTGCGGAAGATGATTTCCGAGGCGCTCCAGAGCGATGGGATCGAGGAGATCTTCAAGCTGGGTGAAGACGGGGCGACGGAGATCGATATCTTCGGCGAGGACTACTTGGCGAAGATCGAGAAGATCAAACTGCCGAATACGAAGATCAAGCTGCTGCAGCAATTGCTGAAGCGTGCGATTGAGGATTTCAAGAAGGTCAACAAGATCAAGGGCGTGGATTTCACCAAACAGTTCCAAGCGCTGGTGAATAAATACAATGAGCGGGATGAGAAGGACACTTGGTCGACAGAAGGCGTTGCGCAGCTAACCGATGAGTTCTTCGAGCTGGTTCACGCTTTGCAGAGGGAGAAGGAGTCCTTCGGTGAGATGGGCATCGATCTGGAAGAGAAGTCATTTTACGACATCCTCAAAGCACTCGCCAAGAAATACGATTTCGATTATCCAGAGGATAAGCTGATCCATCTGGCGAAGGAGGTGAAGGTGGTGGTCGATGATAAAGCCAAATACACCGATTGGAGCCAACGCGCGGATATCAAGGCGGAGTTGAAAGTGGATCTGATCATCCTGCTCGCTAAAAACGGCTACCCGCCAGTGGATCGAGATGAGGTTTATAAAGAGATCTTCGAGCAGGCGGAGAATTTTAAGAAGTATCAGGGACGGTTATGAATGGATAGATTGCGCGGTCATGAAGTTAATATATCAATGAGCGCAAGAAGTGTATTTTTGAGATGGGTTGTTGGAATTTTAGGGTTGTGTTTTGGGGAGATAAGTGGTTGATTTTGTTCGTCCGCTTCGGCGGGCGAGGATGTAAGAGTCCTGTAAAAACAGCGGTTGGCATCGACCGCAAACGGTGTCACACCCGATCCAAAGGTCGGGGGGGTGGCGGTGTATGTCCAAGCCACTTTCTTTGGGAGGTGGCCAAAGACCGTCGCAGCCGTCTGTTTACGGTTCTCTTAACTCCCCGTCCACCCGGAAGGACATTTGATCCTGTCCGATGATGACTCCCCCCAGTGATGTGACCGGTTTCTTGCGCTTCGCGTTGAAGCGGAGGGGTCGTGTCGATGGCAAAGATGATGGGGGACGTCTTGTTCGTTTAGGAAATGCTTTTCGTCCGATCGGAGCCGTTGCCGGTTTTCGAGGTTCGGACGATGTCCCTTTCGGGGGGCCGGTTTGTGAACTGTAATTTCGAAAACAGCGGTTCATGCGGCCCTCCGATCTTTTTCATTGGAAAAACTCGGAAGATGAATGTCATGTGCTCGATCCTATTTCTGGAAGAAGAAATGCGGAGGCATGGAGGTCAATGATTGGAAGGATCGATGTTTTCCCCGCATGAGGTGGCCTTTCAGGACACGTATTTAAAAGATTGATCGGTCTCCCGGGGTTTTCACCCCGGGCTGGTATGAAGTGTCCCGTCAGGACATGGGGTGAGGTTGTGATCAGTTACGGATCGACGCGTTTTTGAAATCCTTTGACGGTGGCGTGAGTGGAAGGATCGACGTTTTTCCCCGCATGAGGTGGCCTTTCAGGACACATATTTAGAGAATTGATCGTTTTTCCGGGGTTTTTGCCCCAGGCTGGTATGAAGTGTCCCGTCAGGACACGGGGTGAGGTTGTGATCAGTTACGGATCGTCGCGTTTTTGGAATCCCTCGACGGTGACGATGAGTGGAAGGATCGACGTTTTTCCCCACATGAGGTGGCCTTTCAGGACACATATTTAAAAGATTGATCGGTCTCCCGGGGTTTGCACCCCGGGCTGGTATGAAGTGTCCCGTTAGGACACGTATTTAGAGAATCGATCGTTTTTCCGGGGTTTTTGCCCCAGGCTGGTGTGAAGTGTCCTGTTAGGACACGGGGTAAGATCATCGCGATCGCGACGTAGCATTCTCAAATCATCTTGGAATCTTCAAAACTCCATCTGTCCCATCGGGACATCTCATAGCAGCCCGGGCTGAAAACCCCGGGAAGGATGCAACCCAATGGCCCGCGTCCCAACGGGACGCCTCATGCAGGGGTGACTTGCCTCACAAATCCAGGGGCGAGCTTGCGCGGGGCGGCGACCGGTGGTTTGCTGGTGGTCATGAGAGCGCGAGTGACGAAAGATTTTCGGTTCGAGGCAGCCCACACGCTGCCGAGTTTGCCGGAAGGCCACAAATGTCGGCAGATGCACGGCCACAGCTTCAAGGTGGAAATTTCCATCGAAGGCGAGGTCGATGAATCGGTCGGCTGGGTTTATGATCACAAAAAGATCTCGGAGGCGATGGCACCTTTGCTGGATGTGCTCGATCACGCTTATCTCAATGACATCGAAGGCTTGGAAAGCCCGACGATCGAGCGCATGGCCGGTTGGTTTTGGAAAAAGCTTTCGCCGCAATTGCCCGGTCTGGCGGAAATCGTGATCTTCGAAACCCCGACGGCGCGTTGCTCCTTTAAAGGCGAATTCTAGGAGTGCCTTGCGGATCGACCGGTTTTCGTCGAGGTTGCGATCATGGAAAAACCATCGGGCGAAAAACGGATCGAGCGCGACTCGATGGGCGAAATGGAAGTGCCCGTCGATGCGATGTATGGTGCTTCGACGCAGCGAGCGGTCTTGAATTTTCCGATTTCGGGACGGCCTTTGCCACCGCAGATCATCCATGCGTATGGATGGATCAAAAAGGCGGCGGCGGAGACGAATCGTGAGCTCGGTCTGTTGACGGATGAGGTCGCGAGCCGGATTTCCGCAGCAGCGGGTGACATCGCTGCGGGCAAATACAACCATCAGTTTCCGGTCGATGTGTATCAAACCGGTTCCGGCACTTCGACGAATATGAACGCGAATGAGGTGATTGTTCATCTCGCATCGGCGACGGGCAAACCGGTTCATCCGAATGATGAAGTCAATCTTGGCCAGTCATCGAACGACACCTTTCCCACGGCGATTCATCTGGCGGCTGGGGTGGAGATCGAGCGAAAGCTGATTCCGGCGCTCAACCGATTGGCGGATTCGTTAGAAAAAAAGGCTGCGGAATTTCATGACGTTTTAAAAATCGGGCGGACGCATTTGATGGACGCGACACCGGTTCGGTTGGGCCAGGAATTTGGCGGCTGGGCGAGACAAGCGAGGCTATCGGTCGGCCGTGCGGAAAAGGCGAGGGACGCGTTGCTTGAACTGCCTTTGGGAGGAACGGCGGTGGGAACCGGTCTGAATGCGCACCCGGAATTCGCGACGAAAACGATTGGCCGGCTCGCTGCGGAAACCGGTATTCCGTTCGTCGAGGCTCCGGATCACTTTGAAGCGCAGGCGTCAAAGGATGGTTGCGTCGAAGCGCACGGGCAACTTTCAACGATCGCTGTTTCGCTTCATAAAATCGCGTCCGACATTCGCCTGCTCGCGTCCGGTCCACGGTGTGGGATTGGTGAGATTTTACTGCCCGCCACGCAACCCGGTTCTTCGATCATGCCGGGGAAGGTCAATCCGGTCATAGCCGAGGCGGTCACGATGGTCGCCGCGCGAGTGGCGGGAAATCAGACGACGATCGCATGGTGCGGGGTGGGGGGATTTCTTGAGCTGAATGTTTCGATGCCGCTGTTGGGCACGGTTCTTTTGGAATCGATCGAGCTGTTAGCGAATGTGGCGTCGGCATTTGAAGGGAAATGCGTTTCCGGAATCCAGGCGAATCGGGAAAGGTGCGCGGAGTTGATCGAGTTCTCGTTGTCGATGGTCACCGCGTTGGCTCCAAAAATCGGCTACGACCTCGCGTCGAAAATCGCGAAGGAGTCGGTCCAAACCGGTCGCACCGTTCGCGAACTTTGCGAAGCGAGATTGGAAGAGCTCAATCTAACAGCCGACGAATTAAACGAGCTTCTCGACCCGGCGCGGATGAGCGGAGAAAAGTGAAACTCCTCGTTTCCCCGTCCGGATTTCAACCTTCAGTTTGCCTCTTCCCAAAAACGGAAAGAGCACGCGAACGCGAGAACTTCTTGGAACGGATGTAAGCCAACAAAAAAAGCCACCGGTTTCCCGGTGGCTTTTCATAGAAGGATCAAACTGGATTCTTATTCACCAGGCTGCGGTGCGCCGCCTTGTGGCATTGGGAACGGAAATCCACCTTCAGGCGCTGCTGGAGCGTCCTGGATTTTCACGAGCTCAAGTTCGAAAATGAGAACCGTGTTAGGGGCGATTTCCGGGCTGCGGCGTTCTTCGCCGTAAGCGAGTGCGCTAGGAATGAAGAGCTTCCACTTTGCTCCGACGGGCATGGTGGTGAGTGCTTCGCGGAAACCTTCGATGACTTGGAGCGTCATTGGGACAGGCTCGCCCGCAGGGGACGCGTCGAATTCCGTTCCGTCGATGAGCGTTCCTTTGTAGTTCACGAGGAACTGCTTGTTGTCAGGCGCGCCTTCTTTGGCATCGGTCGGAGCGACATATTTCTCGTCGCCGCCTTTGGCGAGAACTTCATATTGGAGGCCGCTTTTGGTGGTGGTGACTTCCTTGCGCTTGCCGTTTTCTTCGAGGAATTTTTTACCTGCGGCCAAGTTGGCGGCGGCGGTTTCTTTTTCACGGGCTTGGAGCATGCTGCCAAGGCCTTCCATGGCGGCTTGAAGTTTGCTTTCCTCGATCTCAGGCTTTTCGCCTTTGAGAGCGGCCATGAATCCCTTGATGAAGGTTTCAGTCTCGATGTCGGCGGCAGTCACGCCGAATTTGCCGAACTGTTGACCGAAGCTGCCACCGGTGCGAAAGCCGAGAGCGTAGGAGGAATCCGATTTGATCACGGCTGGATCGACCGGCGCTTTGGGTGCTTCTGGAGCGGCGGCAGGTTTCTCAGCGGGAGCAGACGGCTGGGCGGTTGCGGTAGCGAGCAGGCCGAGGGCCAGTGCGCCGGGGATCAGTTTACGGATCATGGGTATGTTTTATGGAAAGGCGGGAAATTAAGGACGGAACTTGCGGCTGTCGAGTTCAGGTTTTTGACCATTTTGCTCCCGAATCAGCAGCAACCGGCACCGGCGCACGCGGGGCTCGCCGGAAGTTCGCAATCGGCTTGAGGCGCTTCGAGGGAGGGA
This sequence comes from Akkermansiaceae bacterium UBA1315, assembly GCA_002307065.1. Lineage (GTDB taxonomy): Bacteria > Verrucomicrobiota > Verrucomicrobiia > Verrucomicrobiales > Akkermansiaceae > Luteolibacter. The sequence continues at coordinate 37,685 of DBTN01000013.1, forward strand.
TTGGGGAGCAGCGTTCCGAGGCCGAGTTTGGCAAGGAGCTCGCGATCTTTTTCGACCGCTGGATTTTTCGCCGTCAAAAGTTTGTCGCCGTAGAAAATCGAATTCGCACCGGCGAAGAAGCAGAGCGCTTGAGTCTCATCGGACAGACGGGTGCGTCCGGCGGACAGACGGATTTTCGCTTGAGGAATGGCGATGCGTGCGACGCAGATCATGCGGACCAGATCGAAGGGATCGACCTGGGGATTTTCCGCAAGCGGTGTGCCGGGCATCGGCATGAGCGAATTGATCGGGACGCTCTCTGGCTGAGGATTGAAGCTGGAGATCACCTCAAGCAGGCGGAGTCGATCGGTGATGGTTTCACCCAGTCCGAGAATTCCGCCGCAGCAGACCGACATGCCAGCGTCCTGGACATTGCGGATGGTCCGCAACCGGTCTTCGTAGGTGTGGCTGGTGACGATGTTCGGGTAATGTTCCGGCGAGGTGTCGAGATTGTGGTTGTAGGCGGTGACACCGGCTTCGCGAAGGCGAACTGCTTCGTCCGGACCCAACTCGCCGAGCGTCACGCAGACTTCCATGCCGAGGGTGGAGACGTCTTTGATGATGTCGAGAACCTGCTCGAAGCGCTGGGTTCCGCCACGGACACCGCGCCAGGCCGCTCCCATGCAAAATCGGGTGGAACCGGTTTCACGGGCGGCACGGGCACGCTCCATGATTTGTTCCTTTTCCATCAGGCGCTCCACTTGGACGCCGGAGTTGTAACGTGCGGATTGGGCGCAATAGGAGCAATCTTCCGAGCAGCCGCCGGTCTTGATCGAAAGCAAGGTGCAGAGCTGGATTTCGCCATCCGGCCAATGCCTTTCGTGAACCTCGCGGGAACGCTTGAGCAGTTCGAAAAAAGGAAGGGCGTAGAGTTCTTCGAGTTCGGAAAGGATCATGAGAGTGGGTGAAAATTGCGGGGCGAAAAGGGGACTATCGGACCCAACTGCCCCGGACAAAGGGCATGGAACCTTGTCCGACGTTATTGTAAACCGTCGGTCCCTTGGCGCCTTCGAGTGGGATGCCGATCGCGCTTTTCCAAAAATTGCTCATGCTCTCACCGGTGTGGCAACCCCAGCTTTTGCAGTAGGCGTTTTTGGCGAAAACGGACGACTTGATGCGCGAAAGATCATTTTCATGAAGCGTCGCGGTCGAGACGGCCATGATGTCGTTGCCGTAATCGAGCATGAACGCGTATTTGTTCGAGTGGCCGAAGAAATCGAACGATTGGACCGAGCCACGAGGGCGAGAATTGATCGCGCGGATGAGATCGCCTCCGCTGGAAATCCAGATCAAAGTGGCGCGGCGTTTGGATGCCTGTTCCGCGATCCAAGTGGTGTAGGGTTTTCCATCTTCACGGCCACGTGCCTGATATCCGGGTTGGTAAACCATCCAGACGAGTGGCGCATCGGGGCCGTAAGCGGTGCGGATTTCCGCCATGCGGAGCGTCGAGGCGCGGACGAAATTCGCCCACCAGCGGTCATGCTGATCATCCGTTACCCGGAGGTTTTCCCATTTCCGCAGAGCGGGGCCACCGGTGACGATGACGTGTTCCGCACGGGCCAGAGGCGCGATGAGAACCAGGAGTAGCGTGAAAATCCGTAGACGGCCGATCATTGGCGTGAAGCTAGAGGAGGAATCCGAGCGTGGAAAGCGGGAATTGGGGGGAAGATGCGTCACGATCGAAGCCGCCGTCCTTTGGATGCCAAGAGGTTCCGGACGGGGCTTCGGGAGACGTGGATTACTGCGCTTGGACGGTGCCGTTGCGGATGATGTCGAGGAAGCTTTGAGGTTCCAAGGCGGCTCCGCCGATCAGTGCGCCGTCGATGTCAGGGCAGGCCATCAGTTCGGCGGCGTTGCCCGGTTTGACACTGCCGCCGTATTGGATGCGGATTTTTCCGGCAGCATCCGCACCGTAAAGCTCGGCGATCAGCGAGCGGACGAACGCGTGGGCGTCTTGAGCTTGCTGGGAGGTGGCGGTGACACCGGTTCCGATCGCCCAGACCGGTTCGTAAGCGATCACGGTTTCAGCGAGGTCTTTTTCGGAAATATCCTTCAAGCCTTCGGTCACTTGGGTGCGGAGAACCGATTCGAGTTTTCCGCCTTCACGTTCGGCGAGCGTTTCACCGATGCAGAAGATCGGTTTCAAATTCGCTTCACGTGCCTTTTTCAGCTTCGCGTTGATCGAGGCGTCGGTTTCACCGAAAATCGAGCGGCGTTCGCTGTGACCGAGGATCACGTAGTGAACGAAAAACTCGCGGAGCATCAGCACGCTGATTTCACCGGTGTAGGCGCCGGAATCGTATTCGGAGCAGTTTTGGGCACCGATCTGAATCGCATGAGCATTCTGCACAGCGGTCGCGGTGTGCAGAAGATCCGCGAGCTTCGGCAGGGCGATGAACGGCGGGGCGATGACGATTTCAGCCGCGAAATTCTGGCCTTGGATCTTGGAGAGGAAGCTTTTGACAAAGTCTTCCGTTTCCACGGCTCCTTTGTTCATTTTCCAGTTAGCGGCGAAGATCGGCTTGCGATTCATATTCAGAGTGATGAGAGAGAAGGCTTGAGGGATAAACGAAAAATCAGGCGTCGGTCAGAGCGGCGACACCGGGAAGGACTTTGCCTTCGAGCAGTTCGAGCGAAGCGCCGCCACCGGTGGAGATGAAGGTCATCTTGTCCTCGAGACCGAATTTGTTCACGGCCGTCACCGAGTCACCACCGCCGACGATGGTCACACCGTCGCTTTTTGCCATGGCTTCGGCGATCGCGAGGGTGCCCTTGGCGAAGCTGTCGATTTCGAAGACGCCCATCGGTCCGTTCCAGATGATGGTTTTTGCTTTTGCGACTTCTTTGGAAAATTCTTCGATGGCGACGTCACCGATGTCGATGCCTTCCCAGCCGTCGGGAGTGGAGCCGCCGTTTTCGTAAGGTTCGGTGACCTTGGTTTCGGCACCTTCTTTGAATTCCTGAGTCACGCGTGTGTCAGCAGGAAGCAGGAACCGGACCCCTTTTGCTTCGGCTTTTGCCAAAATTTCGAGAGCGAGATCGAGTTTGTCCGCTTCGACGCGGCTGTTACCGGTTTGGTAACCTTGAGCTTTGCGGAACGTATTGGCCATCGCACCGCCGATGAGGAAGGCGTCGGCTTTTTCCATCAAGGCGCTGATGACTTGGATTTTGTCAGAAACCTTCGCGCCGCCCATGATGACGAGGAATGGTTTTTCCGGGTTCTGAAGCTTGCCGTCGAGGTATTCGAGCTCGCGTTCCATGAGGAAGCCCATGGCGCTTTGTTTGACGAAGTGGGTGACTCCTTCGGTCGAGGCGTGGGCGCGGTGAGCGGTGCCGAAGGCGTCGTTCACATAGATTTCAGCCGAGCCGGCGAGTTCTTTGGCGTATCCCGTCTCGTTCTTTTCTTCCGCAGGGTAAAAGCGGGTGTTTTCGAGCAAGAGGACTTCGCCGTTTTTCAAGCCAGCGCGGAGGGCTGCGGTTTCTTCGCCGATGCTGTCAGGCGCGAGTTTCACTTCCTGACCGAGGATTTCGGAAAGGCGTGCGGCGGCTGGGGCGAGTGAGAATTTTGCTTCTGGTCCGCCTTTTGGGCGACCGAGGTGAGAGCAGAGAACGAGCTTCGCGCCACCGGCGATCAGGTGCTTGATCGATGGGACAGCGGCTTGGATGCGGGTATCGTCCGTGATAACTCCGTCCTGTAGAGGGACATTGAAATCCACACGCATGAGAACTTCTTTGGAGCTGACGTCGAGATCGCGAATCGAGAGTTTGGCCATGGGCGGGAATCCCGCCTCAGAGCGGGCCCGCTGTCAAGCTATGCGTCTTTCAAACCGCTCTACTTTGGGAAAGGGGCCGTCTCAAATCGGAGGTGTTGACGGCGGATTATTTCGTCATTTGGGGCGAAATTGACCGATTGTTGCGACCATTCGAGGGCGCTTTTTCGGTTTCCCCGGGCGAATTGGATTTCTGCCATCGTGTCGAGATAGGCTGGTTGATTTGGGTTTTGGATGAGTGCCTGACGGAGGTGTTTTTCCGCTTCGTCCAGATGGCGCATGGCGCGTGACGCGAGCCAGGCCGCCGTGTTGCGGGTGGTTTCCGATTTCGGATAGCGTTGGATGGCGGCGTCGACGACGTTCCAAGTTTGTTCGAACCAACGGTCGTGTTCGTCCGTCAGACCGGCTTGGCGGATTTTTGGGAAAAACTCGTCGGCGAGCGATCCGTCGCTCAGCAGCATGCGGTGGCATTTTTCCAAGATTTTCACCGCCATTTTGCGATCGGTTTTGATCTGTGAAAGGGCTCGGGGCAGGTCTGCTTTGAGCCGCATACGGAGGAGCAAGGCGGGCATGGCGTTGCTGAGATCGATTTCTCCGATCACAAGTCCGAGCGCTTCAGCGGTCGAAGCCGCCTGTCTCCATTGCTGCTCTTCAAGGAGCGCATCCGAGTAGCGGTTGATCGAAGGGGTGAACTCATTGGGGTCATTCTCCGTGGGGGGCGCTGCCACGAATGCCGCGCGTTTCCACCATTGCTGGGCTCTTGGGTAGTCGCCGCCATAAGCGTAGCCTTGGCCCATCCGCAGACAGACGGTCGCATCACCGAGCGCCAGTTTTTCCGCCATCGTATCATGAAACGCCGCGTCCTTTTCCCGGCCGGCTTTTCTCAGGCTCGAAGCGGCATAGGCATGGAAATCCGGTCGGCTGAGTTGACCGGTTTCTCCGCCTTTTTCGATTCGTTTTTCGAACCATTCGGCGGCTTCCTCCCACCGGTTTGCAGCGGAGAGGTTGAGTTCATGATAGCGCCCGAGGTCATCGGATTGGGAGTCCTCTGGAAGCCGATCCCAGACTCGCAGGCTGGTTTCGACATCGCCGGTGCGGGCGGCCAGGAAACCGATCCGTCGCATCAACTCCGGGCGTTGGTTGGCCGGTTTGGCATCGAGCGTTTTCCACGCGAGCGTGAGCCATTTTTCGCGCAGACGGTCGGGATCGGAACTGCGGTCGAAAAGGGCCAACATCGCGTCAAAACGTTCGACACGAGTGGTTTTCGGATCGATTTCGCCAATCCAAGTCCACCATTCATCGACTTGTGAATCTTCGTCAAACGCGAGGTCGAGCAGGGCGTCCCATTTCAAGTCGTCATCGCCCGCCCACGCCAAGCCAATCCGTCTGGCAATGCCGAGCGCCTGCGGTCGGTCCGCGTCTGCTCCAAAAAAACCGCGGAGCAGGTTTGCAAATGCGTCGCCGCTCTCCTCCGAGAGCTTTTTCATCGGGGCGGCGAAAACGTTGGTGCTTTCGTCGGTCATTCCTCGCGCGTCGAGAAATCCTCCGAGCAATAACAGGTCGAAGGTCGCTTTTTCCGATTGTTCGCCATTTTCCAAAAGTTCCGTGAAACGCTCCGAAGCCCAACCGCTGAAATCCGGATTCTGCGGGTCAAGGCCGATCACCGCCAGCGCGTCATCGGTGCGTTCAAGAGATTCGAAATATTGAAAAGCTCCTTGGGGCGAAAGCTCGGCGTAAGTCTTCTCGGCCAGCTCCGGTTTCCCCAAAAGGAAAAGCAAGCCGGTCCCGGTCCAGCGCTCGCTGTCGTCGCGAGATGCAAGCAGTCGGGTCATCGGTTCCAGATCGGCCTGAAGGAGGGGTTTTCCTTCCCACGATTGGATGGTCGCTGAAATCGCCGCGCGAAGCGCTGGGGATTTGGCGTCGGCAAGGTGCCGTCGCATCCAAGGAATCGGGTCGCCGCCGAGCATCGCCATCATGGCTGCCACTTGGGAATCGCCCGCTTTGGAAGCAGCCGTCCGGGCGTTTTCGAAATCTCCATTTGTCCGGTAGAGTGCCAGTCTCCAAGCCGCGGCTCCCGGAGCGTCTGATGCAAGCGCCCGCTCGACCTCCGCTTGCCAACTTCCGTGCGCGCGGTGGAAATCCGCAAGAGCGAGCAGAGTGCGGGAAGTCGCCGGAGCCATTTCGAGAAATGCTTTGGCGTTCTCGGAATTCCCTTTCAAAATTTCCTCCCGTGCGCCGAGGAGCGCGACGTTCTCGACCGTGCGGCTCATGGATTCCAGCAATTCGGGATCTTTCTCGCTGGCGTAGAGTTTGAGGATTTGCCGCCACGCGCGTTTTTTGCGCATTTCGTCGATCAGGTCGCGTTTTTCATTGCTGGTTGCCCTCTGGTATTTTTCGACCAGTTCGATGACGGATGGATCGGTGTCCGGGGTGATGTGAAGTTCAAGATACCGGAGGAGAGAAAGTGAACGGTAGGATGTTTCAGGATCTTCGCTCTGCGAGGCTTTCTGCAGCGCTTCGATCGCGGATTCTCCGGCGTCCCACAGTTTTCGCGACGCGGCTTCACGAATTTTAAACCGGTCTGAAGAAAGGTCGGTGATCAGTTCATCGATCGACTTTTCCACTTGGGGAACCGGTGGGTTGGAAGTCGGCGCGGCTGGAACCGGTGCGCCAAACGCGACGCCGACCAGCCAGATGGATAGGAACGCTCCGACGACTTTCATGTAGTTCATAGCGTCCGGGATTTCCGGAGAAAATCAACACCGATAAATGCCTTCAACGGCCGGGAGCGCCCCGGGCTTTCAGAAAGAAAAAAATAAACCGCTGTGCCGTCCTTGGCGCTTAAAGCCACGTTCCGTAAGCTCAATAGGTGGGGCCGTTCGGTTATTGAGGTCTTCCTGTGAAGGCATGACCCATTTTTGCCGAATGATGGCCCCGGTTCAATCATATCGGTCCGGGCAAGCTGCCAAAATCGAAACGAACACAGCAGTCGGAGGGGAATCTAGAATGAGTTGCGGGCCACGCAAACAAAAATCTTCATCTTTCGCGACTCTAACAGAAAATCGGCGCTCGGAGTTCTAACGCTTGTTTTTTGGCGTTTTGAGAAATTTTTCGACGTCTTTCAGCGAGCGTGTGTTGAAGACGTCCTCGCGGCGGAGCCAGCCTTTGCGGGCGAGGCGGACGCCGAGACCGATGTGGTGGAGACGGGCTGTGGAATGCGCGTCCGGATTGATCGAACAAAGCACCCCTTTGTCGCGTGCGCGTTTCCACCAACGCCAGTCCATGTCGAGCCGCAGCGGGCTGCAATTGAGCTCGATGATCGTGCGGGTCTCCGCCGCACAATCGATGATTTTCGCATGGTCGACCGAATAGGAATCGCGACGCAAAAGCAGGCGACCGGTGACGTGGCCGAGCATGGTGACGTATTCGTTTTCCATCGCTTTGCAAATCCGTGCGGTCATTTCGGATTCTGTTAGATTAAAAACGTTGTGGACTGAGGCGACGCAGAAATCGAGTTGAGATAAGATCGAGTCGTCAAAATCGAGCGAACCGTCTTTCAGAATATCGACTTCCGATCCGCAGAAGAGCCGGAAATTTTCGTAACCGGCGTTGAGCTTTCGGATCGCGTCCATCTGATCGAGCAGACGGGTTTCATCCAGACCGCGAGCTTGGAAAGAAGATTTCGAGTGATCGGAAATTCCGAGATATTGTAGGCCGAGTTCAATGGCCTCGTCCGCCATCGCTTCGAGCGTGTCGTGGCCGTCGGAGGCCGTTGTGTGGTTGTGGAACGTGCCACGAAGGTGAGTGAGCTCGATCAATCGCGGGATGGTATGGTCGGTCGCGGCCTCGATTTCGCCGCGGTTTTCCCGAAGTTCCGGCGGGATGAAATCGAGTCCGAGTGACCGATAAATGTCGATCTCCTCATTCACCTCGGGGATTTCGACTTCGGGTTTCACGGCGCTGAATCCATATTCATTTAACGAAAGTCCCTTCTTTAACGCCAGCGACCGGATCGCGACGTTGTGCTCTTTCGAACCGGTGAAATATTGAAGGGCGAAGGGAAATTGTGCGTTGGAAACCGCCCGGAGATCGCACTGGATTCCATTTTTCAGGCGCACCGAAGTTTTAGTATCTCCACAAACGATGACCGTCTCAACGTGCGGCAGCGTGGTGAAATCCTCACACACTAAAACCGGTTCTTTCGTGGCGACGAGGAAGTCGAGATCATGAACGGTTTCTTTCGCTCGCCGAAACGATCCGGCCACGGCGACTCGGGAAATTTCCGGATGCATTCGGAGCAGTTCGAGGATTTCGTCCACCAGCGGCGTGACTGCGGAAAGAAGAAACGTATCGGCGAACGTTTCGCGCAGCGCGATTGCTTCGAGAAGTTTGATCTGCGTTTTTAACCCGAAACCGGGTAAGTCGGCGATTTTACCGGTTTCGCAGGCCGCTTTCAGCTCGGAGATGGAACCGATGCCGAGCGTTTCGTGGAGCGCTTTGACTTTTTTCGGTCCGAGTCCCTGGAGGTCGAAAAGCTCGAAAATTCCGGCAGGAAATTCGGCGCGCAGATTTTGGTGAAACGCGAGGGAACCGGTGCTCGCAAGTTCGTGCAGCTTGTCGCGCAGCGCGTCGCCGATTCCTTTGATGCCATTCAGTTGATTCGCGGCGGCGAGTTCGACGATCTCGCCATCGAAGTTTCTCACCGTTTCCGCGCCTTGGCGATAAGCTCGGACCTTGAAGGGGTTCTCACCTTTGAGTTCGAGCAATAGGGCAATTTCTTCTAACACCTCGGCAAGAGTTTCGCGGGTCATGGCAGGGAAAGTTGGGTGGTGAAATCGGCGACGACAAACCGGTGATCGGAGTGTCGAGTGGTCGCGGCCCGGCAGCGAACGGGCTGGAAATCGCTGCTGCAATAAAGATGGTCGATCCGTAAAATCGGCATCCGACGTTGAAAGGTATTTCCCCAACCGGTGCCCACGGCTTCGAAGGCGTTGGTGAAATTCTCCCGCAAAGGACGATGGATCACATCAGTTGCGGGCGCGTTAAAATCTCCGCCGACAATGGTGGAAAGTTTCGGGGAAAGGGTGGTTTGGTTGAGCACTTGCAGCGCCATCGTGATTTCCTGACGTCTTACCGCACGGTTGAAATGGTGTTTTTGCCAGGCGGATTTTTTCCAGAATTGGAGATCGGTCGCGGCGGTCGCGAGGTGAAGATTTACCACATCGATTTCTTTGCCGTTCGGGAGAGTGATCTGGACTTGTTGGTTAAAAATCACGGGCGTCCGCACGTCTCGGGAAATCGGCCACCGGGAAAGAATCGCGCAGGTGTGTTTGGTGTGAACATATGCCTGAGGGCCATAAAGTTTTTTCCCCATCGCGAGGGCGTCATGAGGCAGGATCTGTTGCAAAAGCACAATGTCCGGCTGCCATTTCGCGAGGTCGCTGGTGGGGTCTCCAAAACCAAATCCCGCGCAGTTCATCGTGATGATTCGGATGACCGGTATTTTCTGAAAATCCGCCGGAGCGCCGGGAGTCGGCGATTCGTTTCCGAGATGGAGGAGCGCCACCGATTCGTCCGAGCCGAACAAGATGGTCGCGAGCCAAATGGCGCAGAC
>DBTN01000013.1:47369-58971 GCA_002307065.1 Akkermansiaceae bacterium UBA1315
ATGGCGCAGACGAGCCGCGAAAACCGCGCTTTAAAAAAATAATACGCGGCAAACGAAAGGACCAAGCCGATCCCGCCCCACAGCCAGAGCGGCATGACCGTGAAGGCCGCAAACCGATCTGGTTGAGCTGCGAAACAGAAAACCGTCACGCAAGCAAGGAGCAGCGAGAGGATCACCAGCATCCAGCCCAGGCTACGACGCAAGGTGACCATGATGAAAGTTGGATGAGGAAGTCGCCGGAAGTCGGAAACCGGCGATGAACGATTCACATCCCCGGGATATTCAAACCACCGGTCAGTTTTTTCATTTCGGCGGCAGCTTGTTCCTTACCTTTGGAAATTGCTTCCTGCACGCCTTTGAGGACGAGATCTTCGAGGAATTCCACATCGGCCGCATCGACCACGGATGGGTCGATTTTGATGGAAAGCACTTCACCCGCGCAGGTCGCGATGACGTTGACCTTACCGCCGCCGACCGATGCTTCGACCGTCTGGATGGCAAGTTCTTCCTGTTTTGCGGCGAGCCCGGCCTGCATTTGCTGGGCTTGTTTCATGAGTTTGGCGATGTTCATAATAATTGATTTTTAGAGGTTAGAGATTTCACCGAACGATCTTGCCCTCAAATTTCACCAATGCGGCTTGGATCAGAGGGTCGTTGTAAAAATCGTCTTCGATGATTGGCACGACGGGAGGTTCCGGCGCGGCCGGTTTGGCATCGGCTTGTGGGTTTTTCCACGGTGGTGGCTCGGCCACTGGGACTTCGCTGACTTCGGGAGCGGCTTCGATCAATGAATCGAAAGCGGAAAATCCGCCGCTGATCGGTCTGACTTTCGGTTTCTCGACAGGCGCGGGAACCGGTTCAGGGGTGGGGATTTCCAAGGCGAGCGGTTCTGGTTCCGGTTCCACGACAGGCTCAGGCTCAGGCTGCACGGGCTCCGGTGCGGGGGCCGGAGGTTGCACCGTCGCGGGAGCGGAAACCGGTTTCTCCGCCGGGGCAGGAAAACTTCCAGGCGTGATAAAATCGGCACCGCGGGTGAGGACCTTGATGATGTCGGTCAGGCGGACTTCGGACAGCGTCTGGATCGCCTTGATGACGCCGAGTTCGAAATGCAGGCGCTTGTTCGTCGCCCATTTCATCCGCCCTTCGGTTTCGGCAAAGACGTCGATCGCCGCGAGGATTCGATCCGGCGGATAATCATCGGCGGCAGAAACCAAACCGGTCCAAAGATTCTCAGGAATCCCATCACCGTCGGCGGATGGATCGAGCTTCGCGACCAGCAAGGCGCGCAAACAACCGATGAGTTCGCCCAGGAGTTGGGAAAGCTCACGACCGGTTTCGGCTTCTTTTTGAATCAGCGAAAGGGCAGCCGGGGTTTCGCGGGCGAGCAGGGAAGAGGTGAGCGCAGCCACTTTTTCCCGGGAAGTGAAACCGAAAACGTCGAGGACGTTCGCTTCGGAAATGTGGTCACCGCAAAAGGAAACGAGCTGATCGAGCATGGATTGCGCGTCGCGCATGCCGCCGTCCGCGCCTTTGGCGATCGCCCAGGCGGCCGTCGGTTCCAACGTGATCGATTCCTCGGAAGCGATGTGTTGCAGGTGTTTTGCGATCGTTTCCGTCGGAATCGGACGCAGATCGAAGCGTTGGCAACGCGACAAAATCGTCGGCAAAATCTTGTTCGCCTCGGTCGTGGCGAAAATGAATTTCACATGCGGCGGGGGTTCTTCGAGCGTTTTGAGCAGCGCGTTGAAGGCTGCGTTACTCAGCATGTGGACCTCGTCGATGTAGAAAATTTTGAACTGTCCGCGCGCGGGAGCGAAGCGGACGGACTCCCGGAGATCGCGCACCTGTTCGACTCCGTTATTTGACGCACCGTCGATTTCCAACACATCGAGTGACCGGCCCTCGGCGATTTCCACGCAGATGTCTTCATCCGGATCGAAATCCGCTTTGGGGCCTCCGGAGCAATTCAATGCCTTCGCAAGAATCCGCGCGGTCGAAGTTTTTCCCGTGCCACGTGGGCCGACGAACAAGTAGGCGTGCGCAAGTCGCTTTTGGGCGATTGCGTTACGAAGGGTCCTCACGACGTGGTCCTGTCCCAGGACATCGTCGAAGGTTTTCGGGCGGTATTTCCGGGCGAAGACCTGATAGCTCACGGCACGAGTGTAGGGATGTGGACCGGTTTGTCATGGCTGACTTTTCACGAAAGGAAAAATTACCGCAACGGCGGGGAAAACACGGGGCGTGCGCAGAAGTTTCTTCGAGAGAGATTGATGGGGCGGTTTGAACTGCTAGGGTTTTGCTCATGAACGAGCCGCGAAATTCAAACAAAAGAAAAGGCAGCGACCTTTCGTTTTTCGGAGGCGGTTTGCTGGTGCTCGCCATTTTGGGATTGGGGCTGCTTTTCACACCGGTTGCGGGGAAAATAAAACGTGGCTTGCAGGAGATTCTCGCGCCGAAACCGGTTTTGGTGAAAACGGACGATGAGGATATCCGGCGCCAGATCGAATCCCGACTGCGCTCGGAAATGGAGGAGAAGCTTGAAAAAGAACTGGCGGCTCTCAAGGCCGAATCCGAAGCCGCCAAAGCGTCGCGGCAGGAAAATGAACCACCGCCGATGCTAGAGCCGGAATTGGGAAGCGTGACGGATGTTCGGAAGCTGCGGTCCGGCATTCCTTTTAAAACCGAAGTGAAGGTTGAAAAAGGCGGCATCGCCTCGAAGGAGCGCGTTACGGACGCAAGTTACATGGCATTTTACCAGCTCACCGTGAAGTTTCCGCAACCGGCGAAAACCCTCGCCGAACTGGAAACCAGCAATCCGAAGCTATCAAAGCTCCTGCCCGGATTGCCCAAGCTGCTGGAAAAGGCGGAGGTCTCCAGTTGGTTCAACAAGCTTTACGAAAACAAAACCAGCCGAATCCGCCAGGACGCGAACACGCTGAACGAGTTGCTCACCCGGCACAATCTGTACGACTGCGAAACGATCCTGAATCTGAATGCGGAAAATGGCCGGAAGGTCTTTTTCCTCCAAGCGGAAATGGACGTCGTTTCCGATGGATCCGATGGCGACCGGTTGCCGACCATGCCGGACGAAATCGTCAACTCCACGCATTACCAGCCATTCACCAGTCTCGGCTGGCCGAAACAGGGGAAAACGCCCAATCCCATGATCGCTGGCTGGGAGCGCCGCATCGAAGGAGCGGAAAAAGAATTGGCGGCTCAAGCGACCGCCGCGCCGCGCAAAGCTTGGTTGCGTGACCGGATTGCCTATCTCAAGCGGGGGATTGATGACTTGAAGGCCCGCAGTTTCCTCATCGCGGAATACGATCCATTCATCGTCATCCCGGTGAATATCATCACGGCCTCAAACGATCCGTTCGCCCCGAAAGTGGGCGATTTCGCGGTCGTGGTGCACGGTGAAAAATTGTATCCCGCGATCGTGGGCGATGGCGGCCCGACGTTTAAAGTGGGCGAGGCGTCGCTGCGGATGGCACGGGAAATCAATCCCAAATCGTCCCCCTACAGCCGCCCGATTTCCGATTTGATCATCAGTTACCTCGTCTTTCCGGGAAGCCGGGACACGGTGAAAGGTCCGCCCGATTACGCGAAATGGCGCGAGCGTTGCGGCGAATTGCTCGCGGAAATCGGTGGGATCGGCGCGGGTTACGAACTTCACGAATGGGAGGACCTTTTGCCAAAACCTCTGCCAGAACCGGTCGTTCCTGCCGTCGAACCGGCAGCGGATCCTGCGCCGGTGAAGGTGGAACCGGCCGCACCTGCCAGTTCTCCGGTTGCACCTATTCCAGCCCCGACTCCCGCTCCGAAGACTAAGCCTTAGGCGGCGATTCGCTGTCGTCCTCTTCCAGCATTTTCCTCAATCGCTCCGCAGCGACAAACCGGTAAACGCGGGTGACGAGCAAAAGACAGATCAGCATCACCGCCATTTCCAAAAGCGGTGAAAGGTCGCGGGATCGGTCGCCTTGCAAAAAGCTGATGAAATGTTTCACGTTTGCCACTCCTTGGGCGGCACCGAGCAGGGCCATCACGCCCGCCGCCATGTAACCCAGCCACCGGTTTTGCAGAGAAAAGGCGCCACAGATCAAAAAGCTCCCCCCGAGGACGGCAGCGGCGGATAAAAATCCGAGAGCTTGCGCTTTTTCCATAAATCGCGGCGCCAGGATTCCCATGGCAATGATCAGCAGTCCGCTGAGAAAAATCTGTAAGCGCATGCCGCCTTTGAACGGCTTCCGGGTCGATCCGACAAGATTTGCTTTTCTTGCCGGGTGGGAAAATCCGGGCCAACCTGTGCCGATGGCGGTGTTTTGGGTGGACGGAAAATGGGTCGAGGACAGCGTGTTGCCGGTTGCGGCGACCGATCGTGGATTTCTCCATGGGTTGGGACTTTTTGAAACGATCCTGGCGATGGAAGGAAAAGTGAAATTTCCAGACCGTCATCTCACGCGGCTTCAATCCGGTTGTGATCGATTGGGCTGGAAACCGCTGCCGTGCGATCTGACGGAAACGATGACGGAACTTCTGAAGCAGAACCGCCTCGAAAACCGGCCCGCCCGGATTCGGCTGGCGGTCACCGCAGGCAGCGGCGCGCTCGATGATCCTTCGCAGGGCGACGACCGGATCGTCTGGATGATGGCACAACCGCTTGCGGAAATGCCGACCGACATCGCGGTGGAAATTTCGCCTTGGCGGAGAAATGAGCAATCACCGTTGGCCGGTTTGAAATGCGCCTCTTACGCGGAAAATTTGCTGGCGCTCGACGGAGCGCGCCGTCGAGGTTTTTCAGAAGCCCTTTTTCTCAATACCAAAGGGGAGTTGTGCGAGGCGGCGACTGCCAATCTGTTTTTGGTAAATGGCGATCGATTGCTCACGCCTTCGTTGGAGTCCGGCTGCCTTCCGGGAATCAGTCGGCAGCTCGTGTTCGATCTCGCCGAGCGAAGCGGAATCCGTTGCAGCGCCCAGTCTCTGGTTTTGGCGGACCTCGAAAATGCGACCGAGGTTTTTCTGACTTCCGCCATTCGCGGACCGGTCAGAATCACCCGCATCCAAGACCGGATTTTATCAAAAGGGAAAGTTTTCGAGAGGGTTCGGACGTTGTGGGAGCAGGCAGTGGCCGACTCGCTCTAAGTCGCGCCCAATCCTCAATCCTCGAACGTTTTTTCTTCCTCCCCGCAGGGCATTCCCTCAACTTGCCTCCGTAAACCCCACCTTATTTCATCATGTCTCGTCCAGTCACGCTCTTTACCGGTCAATGGGCCGATCTTCCCCTTGAAAAGCTCGCACCGCTCGCCAACGAAATGGGCTATGAAGGCCTTGAATTGGCTTGCTGGGGCGATCATTTCGATGTCGAAGCCGCGCTTTCCAATCCCTCGTACGTCAAAGAAAAGTGGGAGCTTCTCGCCGATCACGGGCTGACGTCCTACGCGATTTCCAGCCACCTTGTCGGCCAAGCCATCTGCGATAACGTTGACGAGCGTCACCAGGCGATCCTTCCTGACAGTGTTTGGGGCGATGGTGATCCGGAAGGCGTTCGCCAACGCGCTGCGGAACACATGGCCAACACGGGCAGAGCCGCACGGAAATTTTTCGACGCAAAACCGACAGGCGATGATTTCGAATTTCCTGCCGTGGTGAACGGATTCACCGGTTCATCGATCTGGCATGCGCTCTATGCGTTTCCGCCGACTTCCCAGGCTTATTACGAAAAAGGATTCCAAGATTTCGCCAAGCGCTTCTTGCCGATTCTCGACGTGTTCGACCAAGAGAACGTCAATTTCGCGTTGGAAGTCCATCCGACGGAAATCGCCTTCGACATCGTCTCCGCGCGGCGCGCGCTCGAAGCCGTGGGCGGCCACAAACGTTTCGGATTTAACTACGATCCATCGCACCTCGGTTATCAAGGGGTCGATTATATCAAATTCATCCGCGAATTCGGTGAGCGCATCTATCACGTTCACGTCAAGGACGCGTGGTGGGGCCACGGTGATGGTTCGGTAGGTGTCTTCGGCGGTCACACGGATTTCGGCGATTCCCGTCGTTATTGGGATTTCCGTTCGCCGGGTCGTGGCGACGTCGATTTCGAAGACGTGATCGTCGCGCTGAACGATGTGAAATACAGCGGCCCGCTCTCGGTGGAATGGGAAGACGGTCGGATGGATCGTGTGCACGGCGGTGCCGAAGCGGCTGCGTTTGTGCGCGGCCTGGATTTCGCCCCGAGTAACCTGATTTTTGATGCCGCTTTCGACAAATCGAATCGGTGATTTTGCACTAACTCACATGAAACGTAAACTTCGCATGGGAATGGTTGGCGGTGGCCGCGGCGCTTTTATCGGCGCGGTGCACCGGATGGCGGCGAACCTTGACGGAAAGATCCAACTGGTTGCCGGTTGTTTCTCGTCAAATGCCGAAAAATCGAAGCTTTCGGGTGAGGATCTTTTCCTCGATCCGGCTCGCGTTTATTCGAGCTACGAAGAAATGGCTGAAAAAGAGGCTGCATTGCCTGCCGATCAGCGGATTGATTTCGTGTCGATCGTCGCTCGGAATGACCTGCATTTCCCGGTCGCCAAGGCATTCCTCGAAGCAGGAATCCACGTCGTTTGCGAAAAGCCGATGACTCTGTCTTTGGCGGAAGCAAAGGAGCTGAAGAAGATCGTTGAACGGACCGGTCTGGTTTTTGTGCTGACCCACAACTACACCGGTTACCCGATGGTCAAGGAAGCACGGGCGATGGTGAAAGCCGGAAAGCTTGGGCGGATTCTGAAAATTGTCTCCGAATACCCGCAAGGTTACGGCATCGCTGGCTTGAGAGATCAGTCGGAAGGGAAAATTTCCAACTGGCGGATGGATCCGAGCATTTCGGGCATTTCCAACTGCATGGGCGACATCGGATCCCACGCGGAAAATCTGGCGCGTTTCATTTCCGGCCTCGAGCTGGAAGAAATCGCAGCCGATCTCAACACATTTGTCCCGGGACGTCCGTTGGATGACGACGGCAGCATGCTGGTTCGTTATCAGGGTGGCGCACGCGGCATCATCTACGCTTCGCAAATCTCAACCGGTGACGAAAACGGCCTGACGATTCGCATTTACGGAACGGAAGCGTCGATCGAATGGCACCAGGAGCATCCGAATGAACTGATTGTGAAGTTCGCCGACAAAGCCCGTGAAATCTGGCGCCGCGGAAACAGCTACAACGGCCCGGAAGCCTCGAAATTCACCCGTTTGCCCTTCGGCCACCCGGAAGGTTTCATCGAGGCGTTTGCCAATATCTACCTCGCTGCCGCAGAAGCGATCAACGATTCGATCGAAGGAAAATTCCCACGCCCTGAAGGTTACGACTTCCCAACGGTCAACGACGGTTTGGAAGGCATGGCATTCATCGAAGCAGTCGTAGCGTCTTCGAAAGAAAACGCCGCGTGGAAACCGGTTCACGGTTCATAACTCAAACCTTTGACGATCGCGTCGATATTGTGGCGCATCATCTGTTCATAGCTGGTCATTCCCTTGCCGTCCGCCACCAGCGGATCGGCAAGGCGGATGCCGGTGTCATGAGTGAGGGTTTCTAAAATCTTCGGATTGGATTCCTTTTCCGGGAAGATCGCGACGATGTGGTCTTTCTTCAGTTCGGCGACCAATTCGGCGAGCTGTTTCGGATCTGGCATCTGTTCGCGGTTCAGCCCCTGAACGGGGTGGGGAGTAAATCCGAAGTCTTTGCAAAGATAGTTAAAAGCCGTGTGTGCCGTCGCGAGGTGACGGCGGTCACGAGGAATCTTGGCGATTTCTTTTTTTGCCCAACGTTCCAAATCATCGAGCTGCGACCGGTAGGCGGTGGCATTTTTCCGAAATTCGTCGGCATTTTCCGGTTGCTCGGCGATGAACGTTTCCGCAACCACCGTCGTCGCCCGACGGAACAGATCGATCGAATGCCACCAGTGAGGATCGATCGCGTGGCCATGGTCGTGATCATGATCGTCCTCGTGGTCATGATCACAGGCACCTTCGAGTGACGGCAAAGTCGCGCCGACCTCAACGAGCCTGGCTTTCCCCGCGATGATCGCCTTGAGCTTCGGGAGATAACTTTCCAAACCCATTCCGGAAGCCAGGAACAGGGTGGCGGTTTCCGCACGCTTCAGATCTTCAGGCGCCGGTTCAAAATGGTGAGGGTCGCCATTGGGGCCGATCAACTCGACGACTTCGACGTGATCGCCTCCGACCTGTTTCGCAAGATCTGCCAGCAAGGGATGCAACACCGCCACCGTCATCGTTTCGGCGTGAACCGGTAGGATCAGAAAAACCAAGGCGGTGAGAAGGCGGCGCAACATGCCGGAAACGTGCCAAAGACTTGGTGATCCGCAAGTATTTTGCGTTATGGGTTCTGCGGTAACCGGTTTGGAAAAATTGAAGATCGCCTTCGAGACTGGGTTGGTGCGAAGTGCCTGCGATTGAAATCACCACAAATTCAGGCGAACGGCGTCGCGGGGGACTGCAATCCGTGGCGCGTCTTTCTCATCTTTCTCCGCCTCGGTCTGACCTCCTTTGGCGGTCCAATCGCACACTTGGGATATTTTCGAGATGAGTTCGTGACGCGGCGGCAATGGTTGTCTGAACGGCGTTATGCGGATTTGGTTGCGCTGTGCCAGTTTCTTCCAGGACCGGCAAGCAGCCAAGTGGGCATCGTGCTGGGTTTTTCCAGGTCCGGCTATCTGGGGGCGCTCGCCGCCTGGATGGGGTTTACCCTACCTTCGGCGATATTGATGATTTTGTTCGCGCTCGGGATTTCCGTCTATCGCGATGCGCTTTCGTCGGGGGTGCTGCATGGACTCAAAGTGGTCGCGGTCGCAGTCGTCGCTCAGGCAGTTTGGGGGATGGCACGAAATCTTTGTACGGACGTGCCGAAGGTCAGTCTGATGGCCATTTCCACTTGTGTGGTCCTGTTTTTTCCGTCGGTGTTCGCCCAGCTTGCTACCATCACTTTCGCGGGTTTTGTCGGAATGCTCGTTTTTTCCCCGGCTCAGGAAAGCATCGAGGACCGGTTGCCCGTCAAATTGAGCAAGCGAACGGCGACGTTGTGGTTGATGTTGTTCTTCGGGTTGCTCATCGGTTTGCCGATCTGGGCGCAATCCGTCCCGGGGCCGTCCATCGCGATGGTTGACGCCTTTTTCCGGGCCGGTTCGTGGGTTTTTGGTGGCGGACATTTGGTGCTGCCGATGCTGCAAACCGAAGTCGTTACAACCGGGTGGGTGAGTGGTGAAGGATTTCTCGCCGGATATGGAGCAGCTCAAGCGGTGCCCGGGCCCCTCTTTACGTTTGCCGGTTTTTTAGGGGCATCAATGAACTCCGCCCCAACCGGTTGGGGTGGAGGTATCATCGGTCTGTTGGCGATTTTTGCTCCGTCTTTTCTTCTGGTTTTCGGAGTTCTGCCTTTTTGGGAGGACCTGCGACAGAGCAGGAAAACTCAAGCGGCGTTAGCCGGGATCAATGCGGCGGTCGTCGGGATTTTATTGGCGGCCCTATATCAACCGGTCTGGACCAGCGCGATCCATCGGCCGCAGGATTTTGGATTGGCTCTGCTGGCATGGATCGCCCTGATGTTTTGGAAACTCCCTCCCTGGTTGGTGGTTTTGAGCTGCGGATTCGCGGGTTGGATCTTCAGTATTTTTGTCTGAGCAGGAAATCACGTCAGCGAAAAACAGCCCAAACCGGGCGATGGTCGGATGCGTCATTCCAATCGGGATCATCGATGATTTTCGACGCTTTCAAATCGATCTCATCTTTCAGACGTCGGCTGATTCCGACGAAATCGATGCGCGTGTAGATTTCGTGCAACTCCCAGAAGTGCGTCCACGTTTCACCGGAATGATCGGCGAAAGGAATGGGCGTCAGACATGTGGGATCGGTGGGGTTTCCGAGGATCGTTTTGACCGCGATGCTCGAACGCGTGTCGTTGAAATCGCCATAAACGACCAGTCGCACATCGGGGTCGTTGTCGAAAATCGCATCGACGTGAGAGCGCAGCAAATGAGCTTCGCCTCGGCGGATCGATTCTTGGTCCAGCCCTTCAATTTCCCGTTTGGATTTCAGATGAACGCCGAGCATCCGGTAAAATCGTCCGTTCACGTTGAGGGTTGCATCGAGAATCCCTCGGTTGAGGGAGATGGTTTGGCCTTCCCACCTCAAATGAGACTTGAGCGGTCGGGCAGTGGAGACGATGGGGAACCGGGAAAGCATGCCCAAATGCCTGACGACGTCCGTTCCTCCCGAGTAATGCGAGTGGGGGAGATCGAGCCCGCTTTGACGAAGGCGACTCTGGATTTCCGCAAGATCTTCACGGGTGCCGATTTCACTGAGGCCGATCACATCGGGTGAGTGCCGCGCGATGATCTCGATCACCGCCTTCCTTTCGCTCTCGGGTTTGGGCGCACCTTTCAGATTTTTCCGGCCAACATAGCGGTCCATCGTGAGCCAATTGCGCACATTGTAGGACATGAATCGGAAGCCCGACGAGGTGTCCTCTTCGCCGGCGAGGTCAAGCCTCTGCGGAATCGCTGGGGTAGGTCCAGAAACCGGTTGGGTTTCTTCGGGAGCGATGGAATGCCCGTATTTTTGAACAGCAGGTTCCCAATCGGGAGTTTCCTTTTTGCGGCAGCCGAAGCTGAAAAGAAGGGTGACTGCGCAGAAAAAAGCCCCGAGAAATCTCGGGGCCCGCATGAAAAGGAAATGGAGCGCGGGGGGACGCAAAAGGGCGAGATTAGATACTGCGCGGTTCTTTTCCGGCGGCTTCTTTGATGGCAGCTTCGGCCTTCAGACGTGCGACTTCGCGTTCCAGTTCCTCGCGTGTGGCGACCTCGTGGGCCTCGCGGGCTTTCTTTTCGTCATTGAGGCGGGTATCCGCTTCGGACCGGGTGATTTCGTTTTCGAAATCTTCGCGGGCTTTTTTGAACTCGCCCATGCTCTTGCCGATGCCTCGTGCGAGTTCAGGCAATTTTTTAGCTCCGAAAAGAAGCAGGATCACGACAAAGATCATGATCATTTCCGGTCCACCGATGGGGCCGAGGAACGCGAGTGGTGTGTTCATGGGTGAAATGTTAAGCGCCGGTATGATACCTTGCAACGGAATATACTGTGGGAGTCGGGTGGATTTTTCCGTCGAGAGCCTTGGCTTTGACGTTGGAAAAAGCCGTCGCCCGGGTGAGCGACGGCTTGAAGAATCCGTTGGGGATCGGGTTATTTCGCGCCGATCGGAGTGGAAGCGGCTTCGTGTTTTTCCTCGGCTTCTTCGAGTTCTGCGCGTTCGCGGGCGATGACGCGGACCAGTTTGCGGGTCGTTTCCGCCCAGTTGGCCAGCAGTTTTTTCGCCTGCGGACTGCCGGTCATTTCGGCGTGAGCCGTGATCAGTCCGTGGACCTCCTCGATGTCTTGGGCGCGCTTGACGGGCAAGGCGACGACCATTTCAGAGTTCACTCGTGAGAAGAACTTGCCGTCGACATCGTAGACGTAAGCGGTTCCGCCCGACATTCCGGCACCGAAGTTTTTACCGGTTTTGCCGAGGATGACCACCGTGCCGTTTGTCATGTATTCGCAGCCGTGATCG
>DBTN01000013.1:59235-59403 GCA_002307065.1 Akkermansiaceae bacterium UBA1315
TGATCGCCGACGCCTTCGACGACGGTGATCGCTCCGGAATTCCGGACCGCGAAACGTTCTCCCGCGCGGCCGTTGGCAAAAAGCCGTCCGCCTGTGGCACCATACAAGCAGGTGTTTCCGCAGATCGCGTTATCGGCAGGATCAAATTTCGCGGTTTCGGAAAAGCGG
>DBTN01000013.1:59654-60401 GCA_002307065.1 Akkermansiaceae bacterium UBA1315
GCTCAAATTTCGCGGTTTCGGAAACGCGGATGACGATGTCGCCCGAGGCCATTCCCTTACCGACGTAGTCGTTGGCTTCACCGAACAGTTCCAGCTTCACCCCAGAAACCAGGAAGCAACCGAAGGATTGACCGGCACTGCCGTTGCAAACGATGTGAACCGAGTTCGCTGGCAATCCACGATCACCGTGAATTTCAGCAATCCGTCCGGAAAGGCGGGTGCCGATGTTGCGGTCGGTATTGACCACATCATAGTTCAGCGTCACTGCCGGACGGTCGGGAAGAAGCAGGATCGCCTCCAGAGTCGCAGCAGAAACAGAGTCCTTGCCGTATTCATTACCCGTTGATTCCGTGTTTCCTGTGATTGTTTTTACGAGATCTGATAAAATCTGGAGATCGAGAGACGGTTTGGTGAGTCCGTCGTTTCTTTCCTGAGTGGAGATGCGGGAAAGCGCTTCCACCGGCTGGCCGGTTTGAGCAGCGAGAGATGGGACGACGTCTTTCAACAAGGCGCTGAGATCGAGCGTATTTGCCTTTGGATGGTCCGGGACATGCCGTTGCTCGAGGAACTCAGGACGGCCGATCAGTTCATCCAGGGTGCGGATTCCGATTTTCGCCATCCATTCGCGTGCCTCTTGAGCCACCGCATTGAAATAGTTGATCACCATTTCCGGAGTGCCTTTGAACTTCGCGCGGAATTTCGGATCGGTGGTGGCAATTCCAACCGGGCAGGTATTGAGGTGGCACT
>DBTN01000013.1:60643-113459 GCA_002307065.1 Akkermansiaceae bacterium UBA1315
ACCGGGCAGGTATTGAGGTGGCACTTGCGGACATAGACGCAGCCCATCGCGATCATCGCCGTGGTTCCGAAATTGAACTGTTCCGCACCGAGAAGTGCGGCGATCACCACGTCGCGACCATTGCGAATTCCGCCGTCCGTCCGGAGAGTGACCCGGTTGCGGAGGTTGTTGATGAGAAGGGTCTGCTGAGCTTCCGCCAAACCGAGTTCCCATGGCGAACCGGCATGTTTGGTGGACGAAAGCGGCGAGGCACCGGTTCCGCCATCGTGGCCGGAAATCAGAATGTTATCGGCAGAAGCTTTGGCGACGCCGGCGGCGACCGTTCCCACACCGGATTCGGCGACCAATTTGACGGTCACTTTTGCCCGTGGATTGACTTCTTTTAGATCGTGGATGAGCTGAGCAAGATCCTCGATGCTGTAGATGTCGTGGTGCGGCGGTGGGGAAATCAACTGCACGCCCGGCTGCGTATTCCGCAGGCGAGCGATCAGGGCGTTGACCTTGTGCCCCGGAAGCTGTCCGCCTTCACCGGGTTTGGCACCTTGGGCCATTTTGATTTCCAATTCGTCCGCATTGACCAAATAGAACGCGGAAACGCCAAATCGACCGGATGCGATTTGTTTGATGTAGGAACGGGCGGAATCGCCATTCGCATACGGGCTGAAACGGATCGGGTCTTCGCCACCTTCTCCTGAATCGGATTTTGCGCCGATGCGGTTCATCGCAATGGCCAATGTTTCGTGAGCTTCGGGAGAAAGCGCGCCGAGCGACATCGCGGCGGTCGTGAAACGGCGGCGAATCGATTCGATCGGCTCAACCTCATCGAGAGGAATCGGTCCGGAACTGGCCGGAACGAAATCGATCAAATCTTTGATCGCGACCGGGTTGGTCTCGAGGGAAACACGGACGTATTCGTCGTAGTCCTCTGCTTTGCCGGATTTGACGAAGGTGTGGAAATTTTTGATGACCTCCGTGCTGAACACGTGACGTTCACCGCTTTTCCGATACCGGTTATAGCCCGGATCTCCGAGGTCCAGCGTTTCTCCCTCAGGCACTTCCGTTTCGTAAGCAGCGCGATGACGGATCAGGGATTCCTCCGCGATTTCGGTGAAACCGATGCCGCCGATTTTTGAAGAAACACCGGTGAAGCAGAAATCGACGACTTCCTTGCCAATGCCGATCGCTTCGAAAGTTTGAGCACCTTGGTAGGAGTTGAGCACGGAAATGCCCATCTTCGACATGATTTTGAGAATGCCTTTCTCCAACGCCTTACGGTAGTTGGTCATGGCCTTTTTCGGAGAAACATCGCCGAGCTTGCCTTTGCCTTTATCGGTCTCGACCAATTGGCGCACGGTGGCGTAGCCGAGATAAGGGCAGACCGCGGTCGCGCCGAACCCGAAGCAGCAGGCGATTTGGTGAACGTCGCGGGCTTCGCCGGTTTCGACGACGATCGAAGCACGCATCCGCTTGCGAATGCGGTTCAGATGGTGGTGGATCGTGCCGATCGCCAGCAAGGTCGGAATCGGGACTCGTTCGGCGGAGGTGGCGCGGTCGGAGAGGACCAGAATGCTGTGTTTCGCTTGAACGGCGGCTTCCGCTTCTGCGCAAAGCTCATCCAGTCGTGCTTTCAGGCCAGCGTGACCGGAAGACAACTCCCAGGTGCAATCGAGCACGGTGGCAAGGAAACCGTGTTCACCGAGATCCTTGATGCGCTCGAGTTCGTGCTCGAAAAGGATCGCACTTTCCAAGCTGACACTGCGGCAATGCGCAGGGGTTTCCTCGAGAATATTGCGTTCTGGTCCGAGGCCGGCACCCAGCGACATCACGGCCCACTCGCGGATCGGGTCGATCGGAGGGTTGGTGACCTGGGCGAAGAGCTGCTTAAAGTAGGTGTAGAGAAGGCGGGGATAGGAGGATAAGACGGCAAGCGGAATGTCGTCACCCATCGAGAAAACGGCTTCTTGAGCGCCTTTGATCATCGGCGGGAATACCATGTCCAGTTCTTCCAAGGAAATTCCATGGGCGACCTGTTGGCGGGAAAGGTCCAGCGGAGCGAAATCGATCTCTGGCGCGTGGGCAGACGGAGAAACGAATTTGCGCAGCTCCAAACGGTTTTCATCGATCCAACGGCGATACGGCTTTTGCTGAGCCAAGGTTTCCTTGAGCTCGTGATCGGTGATGAATTCACCCGTTTCCGTGTTAGCGGAGAGCATCTGACCGGGTCCAAGTCGGCCTTTCCGGACGATCGTCGCATCGTCGAGAATCACCGCGCCCGCTTCGGAGCCGATGTAGAGAATTCCATCCTCGGTGATCTTGTAGCGAGATGGTCGCAACCCGTTGCGATCCAACGAAGCACACAATTTTTTACCATCTGTGAATACAAGGCCGGCAGGTCCATCCCACGGCTCGGAGAACGACCGGTTATACTGATAGAACGCCCGGAGATTATCGGAAATGTCCTCATCGTTGCGGTAGGCTGGAGGGACCAGCATGCACATCGCGTGCTCAGGTGAACGGCCGGAAAGGATCAGCAGTTCGAGCGCGTGATCGAGCGAAGCGGAGTCGGATTCTCCGTGGCGCATCAGGTCTTTCACCAATTCGATGTCATCGCCCCAGATCGGGGAAGCGAAGAATTCTTCGCGGGAGGTCATCCAGTTCCGGTTGCCTTCGACGGTGTTGATTTCGCCGTTGTGGCACATCATCCGGAAGGGCTGACCGAGCGGCCATGCCGGGAAGGTATTGGTCGAAAAGCGTTGGTGGTAGAGGGAAATGGCGATTTCGTAGTCCGAATCCTGGAGATCGCAATAAAATGCGCGCAGCGCCGCTGGCATCGCCAAAGCTTTGTAGGAAAGCAGGCGGCTGGAAAACGACGGGATGTAAAAGCCGTGAATCTCTTTCGTCCGGTGTTCGATCTCCCGGCGGCAAAGGTAGAGCTGGCGCTCGAAAAGATCGGCATCCATGCCTTCAGGGCGGAGCATCAAGAGGTGCTCGATGTGCGGGCGGGTCGCGATCGCGATTTTTCCTAAAGCGTCGACATTGACCGGAACCTCGCGCCAGCCGATCCGACGGATCCCGCGTTTGTCGGTGATTTCAGCGGTGAGGGCCTTGATTTCCTGCATTGTGTCCGCGTTTTCACTGGGGAAAAAGAACGCGCCGACGGCAAGGTCCGCTTCATTTTCCAGAGTGTGACCGAGCTTTGCAGCGGCTTTTTTGAAAAGCGGATAGGGGATCTGAGTGAGAACGCCCGAGCCGTCACCGGTTTTCATGTCGGCGTCGACCGCGCCGCGGTGCGTCATGCAGCAAACGGAGGTCAGCGCGTAGTCGAGAACCTGATAGCTTCGTTTTCCATTCAAATGAGCGATGGCGCCCATTCCACAGTTGTCATGTTCCTGAGATAACCGGTGCAGGGAACCGGGGACGAGCGGGGTGCTTGAGTGGTAAAACGGATTCATCAGAGTCTTAAAAATCAGAGAAGTGGTGCCGGGCGCCTCGGTGGAATCTTCTGCGCGGTGGCAGGTGGAATCAAACGGCAGGCCGGAGAAACTGCCAAGCAGGAATTGTGCCCAAGCCCTCCGGAGGCAGGTGCGATTTACAGAAATTCAACTGAACCGGCCTCAACCGGTTGCGGATCGAGCAATCCATGCTGAACCAGAAACCGATCGGCGGCTTCCACGGTCATTTCAAAATTCACGTGGCTGACGTTAAAATTGAAAAAACTGTGGTCCGCGCGTTCGAAATCAATCAGCTCGCAGGCATTTCTCCGCCAACGCAAACGACGGCGGAAACGGTCGACCTCGTCGAACGGCGTGATGCGATCGGATTTTCCGTGGAAAAAGATCATCGGCGGCAATTTTCCACGAACGAGCGAGGTCGGGCTTTCGCGTTTCGCGGCTTTCACGTCGGGGAATTTTTCGGATCCTTGCCCTTTGGGGGTCGTATTTACCAAGGCGCTGAAAAGGATCAGTGCCTGAGGGCGACAGTCAACGCCGTCGACCGGTGGCAGGTTTTTCTCTTTGGGCATCGCTGTCAGCAGGGCGAGAAAGGCACCGCCTGCCGCGCCGCCGACCGTGATGCGCTCAGGATCGAGGTTAAAGATGTCGGCGTTTTGGCGGAGCCAGCGAATCAATTCGCGCGCGTCCTCGATCGCTTCGAGCGGACCGGTTCCGTGTTTGGAGTTCAGCCGGGTTTCGGCAGCGACAGCGACGGCGCCGCGACTCACGAAATGCAGGCAGTGGGGGACAAACTGCGTCGGCATCGCGATATCCCACATTCCGCCATGAAAAAACACCACCACCGGCCGCGGGGCTAGCGCAGGTTCCGTGGGTTGAAAAATATTGGCTAAAATGTCACCCTGAGGCGTTTGGTGATAAATGTAGGTCGCGGCATCTTTAAGCATCTCGCGTTCACGCGCCTCGCCGATTGGCGCCACTTTTTGCAAAATACTACTCATGTTATAGATACGGTGAAAGGCCGGATGGCAATACCGCGCGATTTGTTTGTTGTGGGAAGGGCCATCTTGTCCAATCTTTTGGCGAATGAATCGTCTGATTTTTGCGGCAGCCTTGATGACATCGGTGGCAGCATCCGCTCAGGACACGTTGCGTCCGGCGTTGGAAGCCACTTATGGTGAATGGAGAAACTCAATTATCCGGAAAGATCCGGCGGCTTGGCAGCGAGCGACCGCGACTCACCGGAAAGCGGAGGTGCGGAACCGGATCGTTTCCGAAAAACGGATGTTTCCGGCAGCGGTTTTCGACATTCCCGCACCGCCACCCGCGCTGACCGGCCTGAAGTTTTTGGAAGCGCAACAAAACGGCCCGACCGCCAAAGCGGCTTATTTTGGAAAGGTGGATTTCGATGTCGGCGGCAATCCGACGGACAATCTGCTCGTGCTTTCCTTTGTGCGTGAAGGAACGGCCTGGCGCTACGATCGGGCGGATTACGTGAGCTTGGTCGCTTTGCCGGAAGTTCGGAAGGAATTGGCGGCGGGAAATCTCAAATATTTGAAGGAAACGCCTGAAGCCCAGCCCAGTGGCCAAATTCCGCCGACGCCGATTGCTGCGCAAACCGCGAAGTATATTGCGAAAGTTTACGTTTTTTGCCCGGGCCGGGAAGTGCGGGTGCAAGTCAATAAAATCAGCATGCACCGGTTTGCGAACGCCCAAGAAGCGGAGGTCGTGATCGGCGGCGCGGTCGATGGATTGAACGAAGTCCAATACGCGATCCGCAAACTCGACGGCGCAACCGGTAAGGAAGCGATGACGATCCGCGTGTATCTTTTTTCCCAAATTCCTGGTGTGCAACCGGTCAAAGCGTTCGAATACCAGATCAACGAAGGTGGCGTCCCGAAAGATTTCGGAACGGGAAACTTCAACGTGGATGCCGCGATGGTCGGGAAAATCATGGGGAAATGAGCTGTCGGAATCTGAGGGGAGATCGAGCATGGGGATCTCAATCTGATCAAAACCCATCTTCCACTATTCGATTCCGCATTACATATATTGTAACAAGTAGCTTTCCGGCTACGGCTTTCAACGCCGCAAACCAAATTTGACCTTTCGACAAGTTCCCGCACCGGTTTAGCTTCGGGCATGAAATTTTTGGGTTGGTACGTGATCGCCATGTCGCTGGGAGTTTTTGCGCACGCGCAGGAATCCAAACCGGTTGCTGACGCCGAAAAAAAATCTGCGCCCGCACCGTCTGCCGCACCGGTCGTCCGCGAATCCTCTGTGACGATTGCTGGGGCGAAAATTCCATACAGGGTCACCAGCGCCAAGATTCCGCTCAAGCTGGATGATGGAAAAACCCGCGCGTCGATTTTCCACGTCAGCTACCTCCGGACCGACGTCAAAGATCCTGCGACCCGGCCGGTCCTGTTCGCGTTCAACGGCGGTCCGGGCTCTTCGGCGGTCTGGCTGCATTTGGGCGTGCTCGGGCCGAAACGCGTTTCGATTCCTGGCGACGGAACTCAGGCGCCATTGCCACCGGCCAAAATCATCGAAAATGAATTCAGCATTCTCGACGTCTGCGATCTGGTTTTCATCGACCCGGTTTCGACCGGTTACAGCCGGGCTGAAAAAGACGTCAAACCCGCCGATTTTCACGGCGTCGAGGAAGACATCGAATCCGTCGGCGATTTCATCCGCATCTGGATCACCGAAAACAACCGTTGGGCTTCGCCAAAATATCTGCTTGGAGAATCCTACGGCGGCATCCGCGCAGCCGGGCTTTCCAGCCATTTGCAATCGCGGTACGGCATGTCTTTAAATGGCGTGATTTTGTTATCCTCGCTGCTCGATTTCGGGACCATCCAACCGGCTCAGGGAAATGATTTGTCGTACCTGACCTTCCTGCCGTCGTTCACCGGAGCCGCGCATTTTCATGGAAAAATCCAAGGCAATCGTGACGCCTTGATTGAGGAAAGCCGACAATTTGCCTTTGGGGAATACGCGGCGGCGTTGCTGAAAGGAACCGGGATTTCGCCGGAAGAACGCGCCAAGATCGCGGAGCGCCTCGCGAGCTTGACCGGTTTGGACGCAGCGATGTGGAGTGATCGGAATTTGCGGATCGATCCGTTTGTGTTCCGTGGAGAACTTTTGAAAAAAGAAGGAAAAGTCATCGGACGTTTCGACGCTCGAGTCGCTTGGGACGTCAATGACAAGTCCGCGGCCTATGCCGAATACGATCCGTCCTACTCGCTGGCCTACGGCGCGTTTTCCACTGCGATGCTGGATTATCTCGGCCGTGATCTCGGATGGAAAGAAGATCAACCTTACGAAATCCTCACCAGCAAAGTAATGCCGTGGAACTGGGATTCCGACAATGAAGTGGTCAATCTCAGTGGCAAGCTGGCACTTGCGATGCGCGACAATCCCCATCTCCGAGTTTTAATCATGAGCGGCCATACCGATCTCGCCACGCCGCCGGAAGGCGTCGCTTATTCGCTGCGACATTTGATCGATTTGCCAAAAAGCGGCCGCGATCGGTTCGAGTTCGTCGATTACGACGCCGGACATATGTTTTATCTGAATCCCCCGGATTTGGCCAAAACCCGAGAAGATTTGGTGAAATTTATCCAAGTCAAAAATCCCTGACAACTCCCCCGCTTTTCTTGGGTTGAAAATCAGGACTCACCACTGGCTCGATTCATGAAATCCAACTTTCGCCTGCTCCTTTCGATCGCGATTGTGATCTTGTGTGGGCTTTTCGGCTGGTGGCTCGCGCGGGAATTGCGGCCACCGGTGAAAATCCAATCGGTCAAGGAACCGGTGGTCACGGCACACGTCGATCGCCAGGAAACACCGGTCCGCAAACGGACGGTCCGCGTCATCGAAAAACCGGATGAATTCCGCGACGGCACGACGGTCGAAATGTTCGCCAGCAGCAAACCGAACCAAGTGATCCTTCGTTTTCCGTCGGACGAAACGTATGCCGCGTTTTTGGCAGTGGTGGTGCGGAGCAAAGTGGCGGTGATCGATCAGCTCGACCGGTTGAGGGCGATGCGGCTTGGTTACGAAGACCGGAATGATCTGGCAGATCTTCTGATCGGAGAAAATATCAGCATTTACGATTCCCTCCCCGTCGCGCCCGGACCCACGCCGCCACCGCTTGCGGACCAGGAAGGACTGGTGCCCTTTCATGATCAACTTCTGCCGTGGCTCGGGGTGGTTTGGGATCATTCACGCTGGGGGGAAGGAGTGAAAATCGCGGTGATCGACAGCGGGATCGTCGCTCACTCCAACCTCGCACCGGTGATCCAATCGATCGAACTGGTTCCTTTTCCCAAAGATCTTTCGACGACCAACGGCCACGGGACGGCAGTCGCTTCGCTGATCGCGGGACTGGGAGAAATCGCGCGCGGCGTCGCACCGGCGGCGTCTTTGATTTCAATCCGCGTCGGCGATGAGACGGATGCCGGAGATTCCTTTTCGCTCGCGGCCGGAATCGTTGCGGCGGTGGATGCCGGAGCGGATCTCATCAATATTTCCATGGGCATCTCCGGAAATAATCCGTTGGTCGAAGATGCCGTGCTTTATGCGGATGAATCGGGCTCGCTGATCGTCGCGGCATCGGGAAATGCTGGTCTCGCCGAGGCGTCCTATCCGGCGGCCTACCCGAGTGTGATCAGCGTCGGCGCGGTCGATGCGAAAAGCGAACATCTGGAATTTTCCAATTATGGCGAATACCTTTCCATGACCGCGCCCGGTTATGCGATCAACGCCGCTTGGCCGGGAAACCGGTTCATCCGGATCAGCGGAACATCCGCCAGCGCGCCGATCGTCACCGGGGCGATCGCGGCGACGATGTCGAATGGGGCCGGGATCACCCTGTCCGCCCGAGAAGCCGCAGAGATCGTGATGGCCCATTCGAACGACGCGGGAATTCCCGGCCCGGATTCGGAATATGGCATTGGCATCGTGGACCTGGGTCGAGTGATGAATCGCAATCAAACCGGTTTGGTGGACGCTGCCATCACCGATCAACGCGTCGTGAAAACCGCCACGGGTCACGAAGTTCAAGTCACCGTTCAAAACCGTGGAACCGCGATTTTAATCAACACGTTTCTAGAAATCACCACCCCGTCCGGAACGCGCCAGCATAACGCGACAACGATCGCACCGGGAGAGATTCAGACTTTCGCCGCGCCTGTCCAGCTCGCCGGGTTGCCGAAAAATACGATGATCCCGGTGACGTCGCGCGTGATTCTCGGCACCGCCGATGTAGATCGAACGCCCGCGAACAACCAAAAAACCAGCGAGTTTTTATCCCGTTGAAAACGATTCAACGTTTACCGGTCCACGAAAGTTGGGCATAGCGATCGGCGATCTTTGCGGACAGATCAGGGGCTTCAAAAGACGCCTTCTCCGTTCTGTTAGAGAGCATCTTCGCAAATTTCACCGATCGCTTTTCCGAAGCGACGTCGCCACAAGGCATGGCAAGCGAGCCTTGGTAAAGCAGTCCGAATTTGCCCCGGCGTTGCCCCGCTCCGGCGATTTTCCGGCCGTTTGAATCCACCAAATCGAACCCTACCGGATTGCTGAAACAATCGGCCGCACCGGTTTCTTGGCTGCCATTGCTCAAAGACGATTCGGTCCCCTCCTCCGCCAGTGCTTGCGCGAGAGCCTGATGGATCGCTCGGTAAATTTCGACTCCCTTCCATTTTGAAACCGGTTCGCGAGCGGGAGCGATCACCGTGTAGGTCCAATCCGACCGATGATCGACGATGCCGCCGCCGGTCCAGCGACGAACCCATTTCACTTCAGGAAACGTGGCTCTGGCCTCCGCGATTTTCCCGAAATATCCAAGACTCCCCCAATTTTCCCGCCAACGATACACTCGGAGAACCGGTTTTTCCGACGACTCCAGCAGCCAGTCATCCATGGCCATGTTTTCCGGCCCCGAGCGTTCTTGGGAGTCGGCCCACAGCAGCAAGTCATCAAAGATCACCCGGCCCTGTTAGCGCTTCGGCCACATTTCGCAACGTGGAAATCCGACCGGTCTTGCATTCCCGCCAAGGCCCGCCAAGTTTGCGCCATGTCCATCGCGCCCAAGCCTACCAGCGCTCTCCTAATCGTCGGCCACGGATCCACGGAGAACCCGGACTCGTCGACGCCGTACTTTGAACACGCCGATGAAATCCGGAAACGCGGACTTTTCAGCGAAGTCCACTGCTGCTTTTGGAAAGAGGAACCTTCCTTGCGGGAGGCTCCTTATCTGATGGATGCGGACGAAGTTTATGTCGTGCCAGATTTCATCAGCGAAGGATATTTCACTCAGGAAGTCATCCCGCGTGAGTTGCAACTGACCGGTCCGACGACGGAAATTCGGGGGAAAACCTATCACTACTGTTTGCCGGTCGGCGTGCATCCTTCGATGACCGAGCTGATTTTACGCCGGGCAAAAGAAGTCGCACCCGGCATCGATCCTGCGGAAACGACGTTGATCATCACGGGACACGGCACCGGTTTGAACCAGAATTCGACCAAAGCCATCCGCGATCAGGTCGAGCACATCATCGAGTCCGGCGCGGGTTATGCCAAAGTCGCCGACGCCTTTATGGAAGAAGCTCCATTCATCGCGGAATGGGACAAAATGTCCGACACCCCGAACGTGATCGTGGTGCCCTTTTTCATCTCGGACGGATTGCATTCGTATCAAGACATCCCGGTTCTGTTAGGAATCGAAAGCGAAGTGGGGGAAGCCGCACGCCACCGCGAAATTTTCCGTAGCAATCCTCATCATCTTCGGGGAAAAACGTTGTATTATTCATCCGCGATCGGCACCGAAAGGTTATTGGCCGACGTGATTCTCGACCAAGTCCACGATTTCGATGAAACTCATCGGCAACCGGTCGCCACTCTTTAAACGATGTCCATCGCTCAAAAACTTTCTCAAGCAATCGATCACGGCATTCACCGCATCGGGCAGATCGAAATCCAACGGGGTCAAGGCGGGCATGCGTTTGTCCTTTGCCATGAAGACGACATCGAGATTTCCCAAATGACGGATTTCGGTGGATTGGAAACTCATGCCGGTCCGGAAGCGGCGCGTGATCTTTCGACCTATTCGGAAGACGGCGTTTACCGATTCACCAAAGGCCAAACGAATCTGCGTCGCGGTTGGGTGATGTTGTTGGATTCGGATACCGATCTCCGTCTGGCGCTTGATCATTTTTATCCGGCGTCCGTCGGCGTTTGGCTCGCGCATCGCGACGGCTCGATCGAGATCGAACATTTGCGGGACAAACTGAATCGTCAGACCGGCATGTATCGCAGCGCGAAATTTATTTCCGAATCTGGCGCTCAGGAGTTGGTTCAAAAAATCTGTGGCCCAGCCCATCAATGCGCCAAACGGATTTTATGGAAGATCGATTCCGAGACCGATTTGGCCGACAGCGAAGCCAGCCGGTTCAACGGCATCTGGAGCGGCTTGCCGGAAACCGAAGCCATTCCCCTGCTCTGCCGCGAGGCATGCAATCATTTCGTTTCCGAATGCCGCAAAGTTTCGAAAGCGGAAAACGACGCGAAAAAGTCCTCGGTTTGAGGACGGCGTTTTTTGAAATTTCTATATCAGCGATTTCACGTCTCTACCATCGTTCGATTTGCACGAGAAACAGAAATGATTAGGAAATGATCTGTCCACAGAATCGGCGATGGACGGACTCGTCTGCGGACGCTTAAATCCGCCAGTCGCCATGGACACCCTGAAGAAACTTCTCGATAACAACCGCAAATGGGCAGCTGAAGTAACCGCCGCCGATCCTACTTTTTTCAAAGAACTTTCGGGTCAACAAACTCCCGATTATCTATGGATCGGCTGTTCCGATAGCCGCGTCCCCGCGAACCAGATCACCGGGTTGGCACCGGGCGAAGTTTTCGTCCATCGGAACGTGGCCAACGTGGTCGCGGAAACCGACTTTAACGTGCTGGCCGTCCTGCAATATGCGGTGGATGTGATCAAAGTCCGGCACATCATCGTCTGCGGTCACTACGGCTGCGGCGGCGTTCAGGCCGCTCTGGACAATGTCCGCCACGGCATGATCGACAACTGGCTCGCCGGTATTCGTTCGTTACGGCGCAAACACCGCGAGGAACTCGATGTGCTCAATCCCACCATCGCGCTCGACCGGTTGTGCGAACTCAACGTGCTTCACCAAGCCAAACATGTCGCTCGGACCACGATCGTCGAAGACGCTTGGGAACGCGGTCAGGACATTTCCATCCATAGCTGGATCTACCGCTTGGACTGCGGACTGATCACCACCCTTGCCCCCGCGATCCGGCAACCTCTGGATCCAAATCTGTCCTAGAAATCATTTGCATATCCGTAAAGTTGGCGCATGTTGAGTCTGTCCAAGTGACGGGGGCGTTCTGGTTTCGACAGAATGTTTGACGCGCTGGTTGCACGTAGAGGTTGATCGGTTGGCCTCTTTAAAAAGCCGTTCAAAAACAATAAATGCAGACTCTAACGAGCTCGCACTGGCCGCTTAATTGACGACCACGTCTGAACCCCGACGCCTATTGAGGGTAAGGACGCAACTTAATAGGCTGGGCCAAAAGCCGGGTAACCGGGCATTTGACTGAGAAATAACAGGTTTCTAGGATGAACAACGCTGCATGAGGGCCCAGTTCGTCCGAAACTTCAGACATCATGCTAAACGTGTAGATGCCAGTGTTGATGGCGTTTTGGACAGGGGTTCGACTCCCCTCGCCTCCACCAATTTCAGAGGATCAGGTTGAAAAACTTGATCCTCTTTTTTTGTGCGTGTTTCAAAAATCGCGTGCGACCTTTTGGATTTCAGAGACTTCCCCGCTCCAGCCACGTTTGGCAATTTCGTCGAGCGAGCGGTTCCAGCCAGGGATCCACAGTCCTTCACGCGCCAGTTGCACGCCGTCTTTCGGAAATTCTCCGCCTGGCAGCAACCGGTTTGCGAGGTGAAAACAGATCCACGCCCGCCAGGAACGGATTTCCGCTCGCGGGCCGCTCATCCGGCTCGCCAGATGCTGGAAATGTCGAACCGGATTTCCCAAAAATCCCTTCTCGCCGGTTTTGGCCTCGGTTAAAATCCAAACGAGCGCCCGATACGGGGGCGGATCCGTTTGCAGAATGGGTGCGTTTTCCGCAAGGTCGGCCATCCACGCTTTGTTGAGTTGAAGGATCGCCTGCGCGGGTTTTCCTTCAAGCCAGAGCGACTGGGCGTAACTTCGTGCGTCCCGATAAAACCCCGGACCTTTATCTCCGGCGTGTCGGCGCGTGATCGATGCGTCGTGATACCGGTCCACGGCAGGCAGCCACGGACAAGGAGCAACAGGATGAGAAACGTCCAGCATCGTTCGCCCGGTTTTCGCAGATGCCCACATTCTTGCAACCGATTAACGATCTTAGAACATTTAGCGGCCTCCGCAGAGCGAAGTTGCCCTACCTCTTGGTCGTCATTCGTTCGGCGACTCGACTGTTTGGCGAAGATTCAGAGCTCGGTAATAGTGGAGCTTTTCATAACCAATCTCTCCGCCCATCGCCGCATGCACGGGGCCCAATCGTTCAAACCCGTGCTCCGCAAACGCATCTCTCATCCGGTTTTCTTCTTCAAGGGTGTAGAAGCTTCTGGGATCTGCTGCCAATTCACCCGCGGCGACGGCCGCCGCCAAGTGTTGAACAATCGTCCCGGGTGAAAGATCACGGAGTTTGGCGATTTGTTCAGCAGATTTCCCGGCACGAAACAGTCGCAGGGTTTCCCAATGAGACGGGCCCAGCGGGCCTTCGCTTTTCATTTTCGGAGCGACCGTGGCCACCGGGATTTCAGGAAATGTCCGGCGTTCGTTCGAAGTGAGCCATTTTTGGATCTCGCGGATGAAACTTTCACCAAAATCCTTGAGCTTCTGTCCACCGACTCCAGGGATTTTCACAAAACCAGCTTCATCGATCGGATAGGCTCGCGCCATGTGCCTGAGGCTGATGTCTCCGAAAACTACGTACGGAGGGACCTCTCTTTCATCTGCCAACTGTTTGCGCAAGGTTCGCAATTCGTCGAATAGCAGTTCATCGCATGGAATATCTCCGGCGCGCAAACCGGTGGAAACTGCGACGGATTGAGGCAAACGCGGGATCAGAACCGGTTGGCGCTCTTTCAGCACCCGGAAACCGGCGGGCGCCAAGCTCAAGGTTTCATAAAAATCCGAGCTCGTTGAAAGGTAGTTCAGCCGAATGAGCTGTCGCCCGAGCGCCGTCCATTCCTCTCGCGGCCAATCGTTGCCGATTCCGTAGGTGCTGAGCTGATCGTGTTTCCACTGGCGCACTTTTTCGGTTTTCGCGCCTGTCAGGACTTCGACGACGTGGTTCAACCCCGTCCGGAACCCTCCACTTTTTTCGATGCGAAACACACAGCTCAGAAGTTTTTGCACGTTCAAAGTGGCGTCCCAAATTTCGCGCGGCTGGAGACAGTTATCGCACGCACCGCAATTTTCTTCGGGCCAAGTTTCACCAAAATATCCCATCAGTGCCGACCGCCGACACCCGGTACCCTCCGCAAAATCGGCCATCTGGCGCATCTGCCGCGCGGAGATTTCCAAGACTTGGGGATCGCTTGTTCCTTCGAGAAATTTCAGATTTCGCAACAAATCGCCGCGTGAAAAAAGCAGCACACACTCGGACGGCAGCCCGTCCCGTCCCGCGCGTCCGGTTTCCTGGTAGTAACCTTCGATATTTTTCGGCAGATCGGCGTGGATGACATAACGGACATCCGGTTTGTTGATCCCCATGCCAAAAGCGATCGTCGCACAGACCACCCGAGCTTCATCCCTCAGAAAGGCATCCTGATTCGCTGCCCGATCTTCCGCTTGGAGGCCGGCGTGGTAAGCGATGGCTTTGATGCCTTCCTCCGCCAATGCCGCCGCCATGCTTTCGGCGGTTTTTCGCGATTGCACATAGACGATTCCCGCTTCGTTCGGCCGAGTCCGGATGAATTCGTAAACCTGCCGGACGGGTTTGTTTTTGGGTAAAATCGTGTAGTTGAGATTCGGTCGATTGAAGCTCGCCAGGAAAATTTCCGGGTTCGCCAGTCGCAATTGCCGAACAATATCGCCCCGCACCTGTTCGGTCGCGGTCGCCGTCAGAGCCAAAAAGGGAACTCCAGGAAAGTGGTCACGCAATTGGGCGATCTGTCGGTATTCCGGGCGGAAATCGTGACCCCATTCACTGATGCAATGCGCTTCATCGATCGCGATGCTGGTGAGATTCCAGGTTTTCAGGTCCTCGATGAAATCGCCCGACATCACTCGTTCCGGTGCGGCATAGAGCAATTGATATTCACCTTTCCGCAGACCGGTTTTCCGTCGCTGAGCTTCCGCCGCCGGAACGGATGAATTTAAGAGCGTGGCCGGAATCCCGCTCGCCGTCAGCGAATCGACCTGATCTTTCATCAGCGCAATCAGCGGAGAAATCACCAGGGTCAAGCCGTCCCGAGCGAGCGCCGGAAGCTGAAAACAAAGGGATTTTCCGGCACCGGTTGGCAAAATCGCCACCACATCACGACCGGTCAGCGAGGTTTCCATAATCTCGCGCTGCAAAGGCCGGAACGTTTCGTAACCGAAATATTTTTTCAGCAAGGGGGATAACGAATTGTTCATTTGAACTCCTTACGGGAAATTTCAACCAGTGGCAAGCGGCGAATCGATCCATGAAATTCGCCACGCTTCCAGGCTTGCTTCTGACCGGAGATTCCCGATTCTCGCCGTCCCATGAGTCGTTTAGTAGGAAAAGTTCTCGTCGCGCAAGGTGGCGGCCCCACCCCGGTCATCAACCAAAGTGTTGTTGGAGTCGCCCTTGAAGCCCGCAAATTCAGCCAAGTCACCGCCGTTTACGGAGCCGTGCACGGAGTCCGTGGCATCATTGAAGAAAATTTCGTCGATCTGACTCGGGAAACAACCAACAACCTGGAAAAGGTCGCCGGCACTCCTTCGTCCGGTCTGCTTTCGACTCGGGACAAGCCGGATGAAGATTATTGCGCCCGGATGTTCAAAGTGATGCAGGCTCACGATATCCGCTACTTTTTCTATGTGGGCGGAAACGATTCGTCCGACACCGTCCGCATCGTCAACGAGCAGGCGAAAGAAGCGAACTACGAGCTGCGCGCCATCCACATTCCAAAAACGATCGATAACGATCTGGAAGAAAACGATCACTGCCCAGGTTTCGGCTCTGCCGCCCGGTTCGTCGCCCAGGCGTTCATGGGAGTGAATCTCGACAACCGCGCGCTCCGCGGCGTTTACATCGGCGTCGTGATGGGTCGCCACGCCGGATTCCTGACGGCCGCTTCCGCACTTGCGCGCAAGTACGTGGATGATGGACCGCACCTCGTTTACGTGCCGGAGCGGGCTTTCGACGTGGATCAATTCCTGGCGGATGTCGATCGCGCTTATTCGAAAACCGGTGTCTGCACCATCGCGGTTTCCGAAGGCATTTCCGACGCGGAAGGCACGCCGATGATCAGCAAGCTGATGAGTGTCGAAGAGCGTGACGCACACGGAAACGTCCAACTTTCCGGAACCGGTGCGCTGGGAGACCTGTTGACCGAAACCATTCGTACAAAACTCAACATCAAACGCGTCCGCGCCGATACGTTTGGCTATCTGCAACGCAGTTTCATGGGTTGCTACTCGGATCGCGACGCTCGTGAAGCCCGCGAAGTCGGCGAAAAAGCGGTCCAATACGCGATGTGGGACAACGTCGACGGTTCGGTCGTCATTCGCAGACCGGTCCTCGATTACAGCGTCGATTACGATCTGGTGCCGATTGAAAAAGTCGCCGGGAAAACCCGCCACATGCCGGACCACTTCATCAACGAAGCGGGCAACGGCGTCACCGATGCATTCCACAACTACTGCCGTCCGTTGCTCGGCTCCGGCCTTCCGGAATCTCACCGCCTCCGCGCGCCGATCGTTCCGAAAGTGCTCAACGTCTGATCAGTAACCGGGAAACCGGAACGAAGTTTTAAAAAAGGAACGTGCGGGTTGCTGCACGTTCCTTTTTTTCCGGGTATCTGAGGCCGGGACTTCCCCATCAGTCCATTTCGATTCGATACCGCGGAAGCGTTGGATCCACCTCGCGGCTCCAGCCATCGATTCCGCCGCGGAGGCCGTAGGTTTCTTTCAGTCCATGGCCACGAAACCAAGAGACTTGGTCGAGGACACCACGACCGGTATGATCGTAGAGGACGACCGGTTGGGCGGGATCCCCGGAGAAAATCGCTTGTTGCAGGTCTTGGCTGAACATTTCCGATCCGGAAATCGCCACCGCTTCGTGTTCTTCGCGGGTGCGCAGGTCGACCAATCGTGGCGGTGAATCTCCGGCTAACCGGTTTTTCAGCTCGACCGGTTCGATCAGCATTCCGGCGTCGTGCTCGTCGCTGTCGAGCAAATGCTGCAACACCTCGTCCGCAGGCAGATTTTCCGAGCGTTCACAAAGTTCGGCGAGCGTCTCAACGTTGGAAAAAGCGCAACTTTGGCAACCGCCCAGATGGTAACGAGCGAAAAGCGCACGCTGCGCACCGGGTAAAGTTTCCATAATCACGCCCATCGGAGTGGTGACGGTCAGGTCGGATCGGTTCATGGCCGAACGTTAGCATCCGGTCGGCCGATGGCACGCGCAATGACGGTGGGATTTTTGAGCTTTCCGCAGGCGGTTTTCCTGCGCCACTCTCCCCGCCATGGCGAGAGCGCGCGATCCGGACGAACCGAAGATTTATTTCCTGCCCAATTTGATGACCGCCGGAAATCTCGCGTGCGGATTTTTCGCGGTGCTGATGATTTTCAAAGGCAT
Source organism: Akkermansiaceae bacterium UBA1315 (assembly GCA_002307065.1). GTDB lineage: Bacteria > Verrucomicrobiota > Verrucomicrobiia > Verrucomicrobiales > Akkermansiaceae > Luteolibacter. The sequence continues at coordinate 77,960 of DBTN01000013.1, forward strand.
GACCGAAGTCGAAATTTCGGGAGCCGCTCGGGAATCGGCGAAAGTTTATTACGAAGGCGTCCGGCATTATTACGAATACGCGATTCTCCTGATTTTCGGATCGTGTTTGTTCGATTTGCTCGACGGCCGGTTGGCGCGGTTGGGGGGACAGGATTCGCCCTTCGGTCGCGAGTTTGATTCGCTGGCGGACATCATTTCTTTCGGGATGGCTCCGGCGATGCTGGTTTCGAAAGCGGTCTTATTCCCGTTGGGAAATCTCGGCTGGGCGGTGGCGCTGATTTATTTGCTCTGTGGCGCGATGCGCTTGGCTCGGTTCAATTGCCTCGCGGCGTTGCCGAAAAGGCCTGGAGCTTCCAACGATTTCCGCGGCATCCCGATCCCGATGGCCGCCGGATTTATCGCCTCGTTGACGTTTTTGATCATCGATCTCCACGAAAACGACCGCCAGCTCGGCGCATGGAAATACGCGCTCGCTGGTGCGATGCTCGGCCTTTCCTGGTTAATGATCAGCGATGTGCGATATCCGAGTTTCAAAAAAGTCGGCTGGAGAACCCGCGGCACGCTGAGCGCGATCGTCGTGGCGGTGCTCCTGTTGGTTTTCACCGTGCAGTTCCGTTATGTGATGCCGGTGGTTTTATTCAGCATCTATCTGGTTTACGGATTGGTCCGACCTTGGATCTCTCTGCGCTGGCGGAAAGAACTGGAAGTCGAGGCGGATCCTGAAGAGGAACCCGGCGGGACCGTTGCGCCTGCCGACACCGAAGAAACCACGCCCAAACTCTAATTTCGCCGACCGGTGCCGTCTCCAACGCCTCAAAAATCCTCGCGGAAAGTTGCCTTTTTTTTGGTCATTTTACCGCTCTGGCTAGTGATCTCGGCTGGGTTTGGGATCTGGTTTTACCTCAAGCACGAGAAAAAGATCGAGTCGAAGGAACAGGCGAGATTTGCGCAAGCGGTCTCGATTCCTTTGTTGGAAGACGATTTGAAAAAAATCGTCGAAGTCATCGGCGAGCGCAACGCCTCTTCGGAAACTGCCGCCACCAACTTGAGCCGGATGGCATCGATGATCGATGGTTTGTTAGGCCCTTCGAATACCGGTTATCCCGTTCGGCGAATCCGTACGACCACCGATTGGCCGATTCTCCAAGTGACGCTCAAAGGAAAAAACGAGAACTCCCCCGCCCTTTGGATCATCACTTCTTATGACAGTCCGATCGGCTCACGTGGTGCCGAATCGAACGCGACGGGAGTGGCGGCGACGATCGCGGCCGCTCAGGCGCTTGCCCGGGAAAAACCGGCCGCGCCAGTCCATTTCATCTTCATGCCTCACGCCAACGATCTCGAATCGCCGGTGATGGAAACGGCCACCAAATTGCGCGAAATCGTTCTGTCCGGCGAAGCTCCCCACGCGGTGCTGTGTGTGGAAACGATGGGCGGCGGCGAAGAACTGTGGCTGACCTCACGGGATACGACCGCCTTTCCGCTGAGCAAAGTCACCGGTTTGGGAAAAGTCGTCGGCGCGGAAGTCGCCTGCCTCGGCGAAGATACGGACTTGGCGAGCGTGCTTTTTGAAATGGGCTTGCCCGCCGTCCGCGTCGCCACGCGGGCGATTCGTTCCTCCGACGAGCCGGATGATCGGCTGCCATTTGCTCCCACGGTGGCATCTTCGACCGGTCGCCTGATTGAAATGATCCGGCGTTGCCAAGCCAAATAAGATTCCTTGTTTGCAGAATCCAAGATCCGGTCCAAGCTCAAGAATTCCATATTGCCTCATGCGCCCTTCTGATCTCGACCCCGCATTCATCTCCCATGCCCCTGGATACTGGTCCTCTGACGACATGGAAAAATGGGATGACTACCGCTGGCAGCTCCGCAACCGAGTCAACACCCTGACCGACCTCGAATCGCGGATTCATCTGACCGATGTGGAGCGTGCAGGCGTTTTGCTGGCGGGCAACAAGCTCGCGATGTCGATCACGCCGCACTTTTTTAACCTGATCGACAAGGAAGATCCGGATTGCCCGATCCGCCGCCAGTTGATCCCCAGAATCGAGGAAGGCTGGACCGCTCCCGAAGAGCTTTCCGATCCCTGCGGTGAAGATTCCCACATGCCGGTTCCCGGATTGGTCCACCGTTATCCCGATCGTGTGCTTTTCCTGGTGACCGATCGCTGCGCGTCCTATTGCCGGTATTGCACGCGGTCGCGCGTGGTTTCCGGTGTTGGTGAACAGCATCTGGAAATGAATTGGGAAGCGGCTTTCCAGTATTTGGAAAAACACACGGAAGTTCGGGATGTGCTGCTTTCAGGTGGGGATCCGCTGCTTTTGACCGACTCGATTCTGGACCGGTTACTCACCCGGTTGCGGTCGATCCCACATATCCAGTTTGTCCGCATCGGTTCGCGCATTCCGATTTTTCTTCCGCAGCGCATTACCCCGGAGCTGTGCGCGATGCTGAAAAAACATCACCCGCTTTTCATTTCGATCCACACCAATCATCCTCGCGAGCTCACCTCCGAAGTGCGCGACGGCCTCGGTCGCCTCGCGGATGCCGGTATTCCGTTGGGAAATCAGAGCGTCTTGTTGCGTGGGGTGAATGATTCCGTCGAAGTGCAAAAGGCTCTCGTCCACAAGCTGCTGATGTGCCGCGTCCGGCCGTATTACCTCTATCAGTGCGATTTAATCACCGGATCCTCCCATTTGCGGACTTCCGTGGCAGAAGGTGTTTCGATCATCGAGGGCCTGCGCGGCCACACGACCGGTTATGCAATCCCTCAGTATGTCATCGATGGACCAGGCGGCGGCGGGAAAATTCCGATCAATCCCAACTACGTCGTTGATGCGACACCGGGGAAAATCACTTTGCGGAATTATGAAGGCGGAATCTTTGAATATCCCGATCCGACACCGATTTCCGAGGCGACTTTGGAAGACCTGCATCATCAGGCGCTTCACCGCTGCCCATAAAATTCCATCTTCCGCTTGCTCTGGCGGCCCGGTGTCCTAGCATCCAGCGCTTCCCCAGGCCCTGACGCCTACCGCTGCCCATGAACCGCATTTTTGTTGAAAAAAAGGCCGAATTTAACACCGAAGCCCGTCACCTTTTCCATGACCTCATCGAGTCTCTTTCGATCGATGGATTGGAAAATGTCCGCATCGTCCAACGTTACGACGTGGAGGGGCTGAGTTCGGATGAATTTGACGCTGCTGTTCAACGAATTTTCTCAGAGCCGCAGGTCGACTCGATTTCTCCGACACTCGAAACCGCGGAAAACGAAACCGCTTTCGCCGTCGAATATTTGCCCGGGCAGTTTGATCAACGGGCGGATTCCGCCGCTCAGTGCATTCAGATTTTGACCGGTAAAGATCGCCCACAAGTCCTTTCGGCAAAGGTGTTCGTGCTCTCCGGTTCACTCAGCACTGACGAAATCGATCGCGTAAAATCCTACGTCATCAACGCCGTCGATTCTCACGAAGTCCCCGTCGACACCGCTTCGGATCGGCAGCCGCCGATGGCTCCTGCGGAGGTCGCGATGTTGACCGGTTTTACTACGCAATCGAGCGAAGAACTTTCTTCGTTGCGCAAGTCCCTCGGGCTCGCCATGTCCGATGCCGATCTCGCGTTTTGCCAAACTTACTTCCGCGATGAAGAAAAACGCGATCCGTCGATCACGGAAATCCGGATGCTCGACACCTATTGGTCCGACCACTGCCGACACACGACTTTCCTGACCAAGATCGATCAGGTCACGTTTGACGAAGGCACCGGCCCGGTTCAACGCGCTTGGCAAACCTATCTTGCGACGCGCAAAAACCTCGGACGCGAAGACAAACCGGTCACGCTCATGGACATCGCCCTCATCGGCATGCGTGAGCTGAAAAAATCCGGCGAACTCGATAATCTCGAAGTTTCCGAAGAAGTGAACGCCGCATCGATCGTCGTGCCGGTGAAAATCGACGACCGCCCTGAAGAGGAGTGGTTGATCATGTTCAAAAACGAAACGCACAACCACCCGACCGAAATCGAGCCGTTTGGCGGCGCGGCGACCTGCCTCGGCGGATGCATTCGCGATCCCCTTTCCGGTCGTTCTTACGTCTATCAGGCGATGCGAGTGACGGGTGCGGGCGATCCGCTCACGCCGTTTGCCGATACCTTGCCCGGCAAGCTTCCACAGAAAAAAATCTGCCAAACCGCCGCCGCCGGTTATGCGTCCTACGGCAACCAAATCGGCCTCGCAACCGGTCAGGTGTCGGAAGTTTACCATCCCGGTTATGTCGCGAAACGCTTGGAAATCGGAGCTGTTGTTTCCGCCGTTCCACGTTCCCACGTTTTCCGCGGATCACCGTCATCAGGCGATGTGATCCTGCTGATCGGCGGCCGGACCGGTCGTGACGGTGTCGGCGGTGCAACCGGTTCATCCAAAGAACACACGGACACCGCTCTTGAAAATTCCGCCGAAGTTCAAAAAGGCGACGCACCGACCGAGCGCAAGATCCAACGGCTTTTCCGCAACCCGGAGCTGACGCGAAAAATCAAAATTTGTAACGATTTCGGAGCGGGCGGCGTTTCCGTCGCGATCGGCGAGATCGCCCCTTCGCTTGAAATCAACTTGGATGCGGTTTCGAAAAAATACGACGGTCTCGACGGGACCGAACTGGCGATTTCGGAATCGCAGGAACGCATGGCCGTTTGCATCGATCCGTCGGAGATTGAGTATTTCATTCGCGAAACAGACCGGGAAAACCTGGAGTGCAAACACGTCGCCAACGTCACCAATACCGGGCGCTTGGTCATGACGTGGCGGGGAAAAACGATCGTCGATCTCTCCCGTACATTCCTCGATACCAACGGCGTCCAGCAATCGGCGGATATCCACGTCGATGCGCCGACCGGTTCTTTCGAAACCGCGTTGGAACATCCGAATTCGCCTGTTGAGGCGCTTGAAAAACTGAACCACGCGTCGCAAAAAGGTCTCGGTGAGCGTTTCGACGCATCGGTCGGCGCGGGTACCGTGCTTTGGCCGTTCGGCGGTACGCACCAGCTCACCCCACCGGACGCGATGGTCGCCAAGCTGCCATTGCTCGAAGGTCAGACGGATGTCGCGACGTTTATGTCGTGGGGTTTCGATCCTTACATTTCCTCGTGGTCACCTTTCCACGGCGCGCTTTATGCCGTCACCGAATCCGTCTGCAAAGCGGTGGCCGCTGGCGCCCGGCTCTCGGACGTCCGCCTGACGTTGCAGGAATATTTCCCGAAACTCGGAAATGATGCGAGCCGCTGGGGACTTCCGTTCTCGGCGCTCCTCGGCGCTTACCAGGCCCAGCATTCGCTTCGCCTCGCCGCGATCGGCGGAAAAGATTCGATGTCCGGTTCGTTCAACGATCTCGATGTCCCACCGACATTGGTTTCGTTCGCGCTCGCTCCGGGGAAAGCCAGCCTCGCTCTTTCGCCGGAGTTTAAAAAATCCGGATCGACGGTTTCGATGGTGGAAATCGCCCGCGATGCCGATCATTTGCCGGATTTTGAACAACTGAAGCAGGTGGGTGAAATTCTCCAGCAGCTCAATGTTTCCGGAAAACTTCTGTCCGTTCACAGCCTGGGCTCGGCCGGACTCGCCGCCGGTTTGGCGAAGATGGCATTCGGAAACCATATCGGTTTTGAGGGGAACGTCGAAGATCTTTACCGCGAACGACATTTCTCGTTTGTGATCGAACACGACGCCGCTTTGCCCGAAAATCTCGGGGCTCAAAAAATCGGCGAGACGCTCGCGGAACCGGTTCTTCGTTTCCCGGGGGAAAGGTATTCGCTCAAAGAACTGCTCGCGGCTTGGACCGGTAAGCTGGAGCCGGTTTACCCCACAAAACCGGCTGCGTTTTCGGCAGATCACGAAACTCGGATGGAAAAATACGTTTCGTCGGATCGTCCCAAAAAATCGATTCACCGAGCGGCGAAACCCGCCGTGCTGATTCCCGCATTTCCGGGCACCAATTCGGAATACGATTCGGCCAAAGCGTTCAACGAGGCGGGCGGTAAGTCGGAGATCCTTGTTTTCCGGAATCTCACCGCCGATCAAGTCGAAGCGTCTTTGGTCGCTTTGACCGAAAAAATCCGCCAGTCTCAGATTTTGATGATTCCCGGTGGATTCAGCGCCGGTGACGAACCGGATGGCTCCGGAAAATTCATTGCAACCGTCTTGCGCAGCCCACGAGTCGCCGACGCGGTCATGGATCTTTTGAAAAACCGCGACGGATTGATTCTGGGAATTTGCAACGGATTCCAAGCGTTGATCAAAACCGGTCTGGTTCCTTACGGCGAAATCCGCGAGCCAAAATCGGGTGCGCCGACTCTCACCTACAACGATATCGGTCGCCACGTTTCGTGTTACGTCCATACCCGTGTTGTCAGTGATCTTTCGCCTTGGTTGGTGGATAGCCAGGTCGGAGATATTCATCGGGTCCCCGTCTCACACGGCGAAGGGAAATTCTACGCCGATGCCGCGACGATCGCCGAACTTCGCAAGGCGGGTCAGATCGCGACTCAATACGTGGATGCGGACGGAAATCCTTCGATGGACATTTCCATCAATCCAAACGGTTCGATTTCGTGCATTGAAGGAATCAGCAGCCCATGTGGTCGGGTGTTCGGGAAAATGGCCCACACCGAACGAAGCGGGTCCTTGGTCGCGAAAAACATCCCAGGAAATAAATCCCAGCCGATCTTTTCTGCAGGCATCCGTTATTTCCTATAAGCGAGCAAAAGATCGCGCAAAATATCTCTTTTGGGCTATTTTGCGCGAAAAATAACTCATCGCAAATGAATGGGAGTTGACGGGAGCATTTTTCTGCGCAAAACTCTAGGTAGAGAGCATTTTGAGCAAAACTCTACTCGCCATGATTCCCTTTCTTTCAAATCCTCAGATTGAGCAGGAACTTGGAAAGCGCCTCAAAAACCGGCGCTTGGAGCTGAATTTGACGCAGGCGCAGGTCGCTGCCCAAACCGGTTTGTCCCGCCGGACCATCACCGCGATCGAAAATGGTGAAGGTTCGACGTTGACCACCTTGGTCATCCTTCTCCGGGCATTAAACGCGCTGGATACTCTGGAACAATTCCTTCCCGATCCTGGCATCAGCCCGATTGCTCTTGCCCGAGTTCAAGAAGAACCGAAAAAATACGCGTCCCACCCGCGCAAACCGCAGCCGAAACAACCCTGGAAATGGGGCGATGAAAGCTGATTCCCCCATGACCACCGCCGAAATCTTACTTTATCAAACGGTCATCGGAGCGGTGACTTGGGACGACGAACGCGAGCTTGGGATTTTTGAATACGCGGAGCCTTTTATTCCCAGCTGCATTGAAATTGCGCCGATTCACATGCCGCTTGGTACCGGCCGGTTCAGTTTCCCTGGATTGGCACGGGAAAGTTTCAAAGGTTTGCCCGGTTTGCTGGCGGATTCTTTGCCGGATAAATTTGGAAATTTGTTGATCAATCAGTGGCTGGCACGCCAAGGCCGTTCTCCGGAATCGTTCAATCCGGTCGAGCGCCTTTGTTATCTCGGAACACGAGCGATGGGCGCGTTGGAATTCCGCCCGACGCTTCTGCCGAATCATCCGCCAGAAACCTTGCACCTGGAAGCGTTGGTCCAGCTCGCCAACGAAGCGCTGGCTTCTCGCGAAAAATTGCATGTCAGTTTCGAGCGTCCGCCGGAAGCGTTATCGACTATTCTTCAAATTGGAACCTCCGCCGGTGGTGCACGGGCGAAAGCGGTGATTGCTTGGAATCCCAAAACCGGTGAGATCCGTTCGGGACAAATTTCCCACGGCTCGGATTTTGAAGCATGGTTGATCAAATTCGACGGCGTGTCGGAAAATCGCGACAAAGAACTCGCCGATCCGAGCGGTTACGGCCGCATCGAATATGCCTATCATTTGATGGCTCGCGCCGCCGGAATCACCATGAGCGATTGCCAGTTGTTAGAAGAAAATGGCCGAGCACATTTCATGACTCGTCGGTTTGATCGCGGTCCGAATGGTGAAAAATTTCACCTGCAAAGCCTCTGTGCGATCGCTCATTTCGACTTCAATCAAGCCGGTGCCTATTCGTATGAGCAAGCGTTCCAAGTCGCCCGCCGCCTGCACTTGCCGCAACCGGATCTGACCGAACTTTTCCGCCGGGCGGTTTTTAATATCCTCGCAAGAAATCAGGACGATCACACCAAAAACATCTCGTTCATGATGGATCGCAGCGGGACCTGGCGACTCGCTCCGGCTTACGACCTGATTCATTCCTACAACCCGACGGGCGCCTGGACCCATCGTCATCAGATGACCTTCGCCGGGAAACGCGAACATTTCACGACCGACGATTTACTCGAAGTCGCCGCGGCTGCCGACCTGAAAAAACGTCAGGCTCACACGGTGATTTCCGAAGTTCACGACGCGGTAAACGACTGGAAAAATTTCGCCGAAGAAGCCCAGGTTTCCCCGGAGTGGATCACTCAAATTCAAGGGAATCTGCGTCTGGATTTGCATGTCTGAAAATCTCCCACGATCCCCCGTTGCGTCTCGGTCCACGTCCGCTACACTTTCCCCGAATGACCGCGCCGATCCTCGAAGTCTCCCGTCTCGCGAAATCCTTCGATGATTTTAAAGCGGTTCAGGACGTTTCTTTTGAAGTAAAACCGGGGGAAGTTGTCGGCCTGTTAGGCGTGAATGGTGCGGGAAAAACGACGGTCATGAGCATGCTGCTCGGGCTGATCACTCCTGACTCGGGATCGATCCGGGTTTTTGGAAAAGATTTTACAAAAAACCGGCTGGAGATTCTCCGTCGCACGAATTTCTGCACCACCTACGCCGCATTGCCTTCGAATCTGAAGGTGAAACACAACCTCCGGATTTTCGCTCGTTTGTATGGCGTTCCTAAGCCGAATCGGAAAGTCGATGAGCTGTTAGAATTGCTGGAAATCGATCGGTTGCGAGACAGCATCACCGGTCGGCTCAGTGCCGGCGAATCGACGCGAGTGAATCTTGCAAAAGCGCTGCTCAACGATCCGGACTTGCTGATGCTCGACGAACCGACCGCCTCCCTGGATCCCGACATCGCCGATAAAGTCCGCAAGCTCGTCCGGCGCATCCAGTCGGAACGCAGCCCGGCGATTTTATACACTTCGCATAACATGCGGGACATCGAGGAAGTCTGTGATCGAGTGCTTTTCCTCCATCAAGGCCGCATTCTCACCCAAGGAACGCCGGCGGAAATCGTCGCGCACTTCCAGGAAGACGATCTGGAAAACGTCTTCATCAAGGTCGCCCGCGGCTCCGAAAATCCACCGGCATGAATCCCAATATCATTCTCGCGCTCGTCACCCGCTACGTGTTGCTCTACACCCGCAACCCGGTCCGGCTCATCGAATTGTTTTTCTGGCCGTTCGTTCAGTTGCTCGTCTGGGGATTCCTGACGAAATATCTCCAAGGTCAGGGCGAAGGAAATTTCCCGCAAGTCATCACATTTCTCATTGGCGGCATCATTTTGTGGGATGCGCTTTTCCGGGCGCAGCAGGGTGTCGCGATTTCGTTTCTCGAAGATGTTTGGACGCGGAATCTGCTCAATGTTTTCGCCGCCCCGGTGCGCATGACGGAATACCTCGCCGCGACGTTTGCCGTCGGTTTCCTGCGGGTGATGGTGACCGGTCTGATGATGGGGCTGATCGCGTTTGGGTTTTACGCGTTCAACCTGCTTCAGTTCGAGTGGTCGTTATTTTGGTTTTATGCCAATTTGATGATCTTCGGTTGGTCGCTTGGCGTTTTGGTGACCGCGCTGATCCTGCGTTGGGGGCACGGGGCCGAATCGCTGGCGTGGGCGATTCCTTTTATGATCCAGCCGATCGGCGCGGTTTTTTATCCGGTGTCCGCCCTGCCCGGGTGGCTGCAACCGGTCGCCTTATCGTTCCCGCCCGCGCACATTTTTGAAGGCATGCGCTCGACATTGCTGACCGGTCAAACCGCTTGGCAGCACGTTGGCATCGCTTTTGTACTCAATGTTGGCTACCTCGCGATGGCTGCTGGCATTTTTGCCATCACTTTGCGCACGGCGAAAAAACGTGGGCTCCTCGTGAAAGTCAGTTCGAGTTGATCGATCGCGCCAATCGCTCCAAAACCGCAGCTTCTTTTTGGACACACAGCGTCACCAGTTCCGCGGCGCGGCAGATAGATTCCTCAACCGGCAGACCGAAAGTCTCCAGCGAAAATACCGCGTCGAATAGTCCTCGGACACTTCCCTGAACACGACCGGCGATCGCGATCACCGGTTTGCCCGCTTGTCGCGCCAACCGGGCGACTCCCGCCGGACCTTTTCCTCCGAGCGTCTGGTCATCCAGTGAACCCTCTCCGGTGACGATCAGATCCGCTCTTGAAATCCGTCCCGCCAGATCCAGCGCCTCCGCGACCAGATCCCAGCCGCTGACCAATCGGGCGTCCGCGAATCGCATCAAACCGAATCCCAAACCACCCGCCGCGCCTGCTCCCGGAGTGGTCACAAGCCTGTCCCCTGCGGAAAGGTTCGCCAATCTCACCAACATCGCGTCGAGAAATTTCACCTCCTCCACCGTCGCGCCTTTTTGTGGGCCAAACACTGCCGAGGCTCCGCGCTCACCGGTCAGCGGGTGATCGACATCACAAGCGACCACGATTTCCGGCAGTGGGATTCGTCCGGACTCATCCACGGTTACCAAATGGGGCATTTCCGCCGGAATCGGATCAAGCTCCTTTCCGAAATGATCCAAAAACCTCACCCCGAGCGCCGCCGCCATTCCAATCCCACCATCATTCGTCGCGCTGCCGCCGATCCCGATGAAAACCCGTTCGGCCTCAGAGACTTCCACCGCGTGCCGGATCAGCTGACCGGTTCCATAGGTCGAAGCGATTTTCGGGTTTCGTTCGTTTTCAAAAATCCGCCAAAGCCCGCTCGCCGCCGCCATTTCGATCCATGCCACCTTCTGCTCACCTAAAACCGTAACGCCATAAAAACTCGGAACGTTTCTCCCCAACGCGTCCTGAACTTGGAGCTCAATCTTTTCGCCGCCGCTCGCTTGCAGCATCGTTTCGACAAATCCCTCACCTCCATCCGCGATCGGACACTGTTCGATTTCCCAACCCTTCGGCAGCCCCATCGCGACCGCCTCTCCGACCTCGGCCGCCGATAACGACCCTTTAAATTTGTCGCAGGCGATCAGGATTTTCATCCCCCGAACTTGGAATCCGACACCGGTTTGACGAGTGAAAGTTTACGGAATTTTCGCTTCGATTTCACCGGTTTCCCCGCGCCGCTTTCGGTCCAGATAGGCCGCCGTCTCCGCACCGATGAAAAAAATCTGAATCGTGAAGTAGATCCACAGCAAAATGACCACCAACGTCACCGCGGCGCCGTAACCGGTCGCGACGCTGCTGTGGCCGAAATAAAACGCGATCAGACTTCGCAACGCCGTGAGTAAAATGCACGCCACCACCGCGCCGATCAACGAATCCCAAATTTTCGGAGGTCGAGGCGGAAGCCAGCGCAAGATCAACGTAAATAACAGAATCGAAAAAATCAGCGGAATCACCCGCTGTGCCCATTCCCACAACTGCAGATCGATCGGCAGCAGCACGTTGAGATGCGTTGAAACAAACTGCAATGCCGCCCCGGCAAACGCTGACATGGCCAGCACTGCCCCCAGCGCCAACACCAAAAGCAAAGGGACGACCTGACTCAAAATCAGATGAATGATAAAACCCTTCTTCCCTTCCCATCCCTTTTTCCCGAACACCACCGTCAACACATCCCGCAATTCCACCACGACTTTCGAAGCGGTGAACAGCAGCACAAAAAATCCGATCACCGAAGAAATCCCAGTAAACGTCTCACTCGGTCGCGCCATCACCAGCCCCTGAAGATACTTGCTCGCCTTCTCATCGAAAAACATCTCCACCCCCTGTTCCACCCCTTCTTCCGCCATTTCTTCCCCGATCAGCGCCGCCGCCAAACGCGTGACAATCAGCAAAATCGGCACCATCGAAAACAAGCTGTAAAACGCCAATGCCGCCGCCGAACGCGAATGATTATGATGCCACCACCGTTTCCCCACCTCGGCGGTTCCTTTCCAAAGTTCCTGCGCCAGGTCATGTCGTAAAAGCTGTATCATCAACTCAATAGGAAGTTACCAGTTGCTCGGAGCCCGCAAAGTTGCCGCCGCCCGCATCGTCGATTTTTTTCGACGTTTTCTTCGGATCGGCGATTTCCAAGTGGCTTTTTGAGATTCACGCTGCAATCTAGCGCCTTGCCACTTACCCCGTCTCGCCTTGGACCGCAAGACTGCATCTATAAAAAATGCGACGTGGCATAAAAGTTGCTGCAATTTCTGAAAGGACAGCTTTAATGACGCCAGCAACACGTGTTGCTGTCCATGTCAGAAGCTTCGCTCCATCAATCGCTCTCACAACAGCAAACTCTCGCGCCCCAGATGCGCAAGAGTTTGGAAATCCTGCAGGCTGGAACTCTTGAGCTTTCCCAGCTCGTTCGGCAGGCGCTGGAATCAAATCCGGTTCTCGAAGATATCACCGAATCGGTTTCTCTCGACGAGGAAGGCCCGGATCCGGAAGAAGCGGATTCATTGGAGTATTTGAATGAAACCGACGACGACTGGCGCGACCGGCTGATTCTCGACGGGAAATCTTCCCCATGGACTTCCGAAGACGAGGAACGCCGCCAAAGGCTTTACGATTCGATCGTGGCCCCGGAAACGTTGCAGCAGCATTTGCAACATCAGCTCGATCTTTCCATGGTCGATCCGGAGGTTCGTGAAGCGGCTCAAGCGATTTTAGGAAACCTCGACCCGCGCGGATTTCTCGACCTTCCAGCAAAAGAACTCGGCATTCGGCTCAATCTGAAACCGGTTCACCTGAACGCGGCGCTCAAATTGATCCAATCGTTCGACCCCGCAGGCATCGGCGCGTCCGGCATTCCGGAATCGCTTCTGCTTCAGCTTGAGCGCCACGAAGGAACCGACACGATCGAATACAAAATCGTCCGCGATCACCTCGAAGACCTCGCCCGCAAGCGCCACCCGCAAATTGCCCGCGCCCTCGGCACCAGCGTCGAACGCATCACGGAAGCCGCCGCTCGCATCGGACGGCTGACGCCCAATCCGGGCGGAGATTTTGATCCAACCGGAAATCCCTATATTCTTCCTGACGTCATTATCGAACTGGACGACGACGGCCGATGGTCCGCTCGCCTCACCGGCGAACACCTTCCAAACCTAAGGATCAACGACTTTTACAAGGACATGATCGGTCGCAACGGGACCGATTCAAAGGCGCGGCAATTCCTCCGAGATCAGATCCGGGACGGCCGCAGCCTGATCCGCTCCATTTCCCTGCGTCAGGAAACGATCCTCGCGATCGCCCACCAGCTCATCGATCACCAACCTCAGTTTTTCACGAAGGGCCCGCGCCATCTGCGCCCCTTGACGATGAATGACATCGCCGACGAGCTCAGCCTTCACGCCACCACCGTTTCCCGTGCGGTGGCGGGAAAATATGTGCTGACCCCTCACGGTTTGATGGAAATGCGGGCGTTTTTTGCGACCGGTTACCAAACGAGCAGCGGGGAAGAAGTTTCCAACGCCGGAGTTCGTGAGGCGATTCAGCAGCTCGTGGCTCAGGAAAATCCGTCCAAACCGCTTTCGGACGACGCTTTGGCAAAACAACTCGATCAACAAGGCATCAAGGTTGCCCGGCGGACGGTCGCAAAATACCGGGAACAGTTGAACATTCTTCCGTCTCACCTGCGGAAATCGTTCTGACCGAAGGAAGTCGTTTTGTTTTCTGGATTCTCGGGCGATTTGCCGTCTCAGTGAGGGCAGCTCATGTTTGTCATTTCCATCGCTGCCCTCAAACGAAACACCGCCATCCTCCGCGAGGTGAAGGACGCGGCTGGCTGCCATCTGGTGCTCGCTCTCAAAGGATTTTCCTGCTGGAAAGCGTTTCCTTACCTTCACGATGACCTCGACGGCTGCTGCGCCTCCGGTTTGTGGGAAGCCTGGCTGGCCCGAGATTATTTTCAGAAACATGTGATCACCTATTCTCCGGCGTACGATGAAAACGACATCGCCGAGTTATGTGAATTCACCGACCATCTTGATTTTAACTCACTTTCCCAGTGGTACCGGTTTCGCGATCAAGTGATGTCCCATCCGCGATTCATCAGCGGAGAAATCCAGTGCGGCCTGCGCATCAATCCGGAACATTCTACCGGAGAAACGCCGATTTACGATCCGTGTGTTCCTGGCTCACGTTTGGGAATCACTGCAAATCAACTGGAAGGACAGGATTTATCCGGTTTATCCGGATTGCACTTTCACACACTCTGCGAACAAAACTCGGACGATTTGGAGACGACTCTGGCGGCGGTCGACGAAAAGTTCGGCCATCTTTTGCGTTCGCCACAATTCACTTATCTCAACATGGGCGGCGGCCACTGGATCACCAAGCCGTTTTATGACCGGGACCGGCTGATCCGTTTGGTCAAAGAAACTCAGGAGAAATATCAAGTGAGGGTTTGGCTGGAGCCGGGCGAAGCGGTCGCGATCCATACCGGCGTGCTTCGTGCAACCGTGATGGACGTTTTTGAATCGGCCGGTCACAAGCTTGCGATCCTCAGCATTTCCGCCACCGCCCACATGCCGGATGTTTTGGAAATGCCTTATCGACCCGACGTGTATCTCGTCGATTCAGCTCCGTCGGATTCGCAGCCCGCGGTGGTGTTTGAAGGCGAGAATTATCACGCCGCGACAGAAACCGGTGAACACCTTTATCGCTTGGGCGGTCCGACTTGCTTGGCCGGCGACGTGGTGGGAGATTTCGCGTTCCCCCGCCCGCTGGTGGTCGGCGACGTTTTGATCTTCGACGACATGGCTCACTACACCATGGTCAAAACCACCACCTTCAACGGCGTCAAACACCCACCGATCGTTTTGCAGCACGAAGACAACCGGTTAGAAACCATCCGGCAGTTCGATTATTCCGATTTCCGCGACCGTTTGGCGTGAAGATAGTTTGGCTTGAATCGGCGGGCGTTCGCGACTCTAGTCCCGGGCGATGAATTTTAATTTCGACACGCTGATTCCCCGCCGCGGAACCGGTAATATCAAATACGACCGCCGCCCTGAACTCGATCCGTTCTGGGTCGCAGACATGGATTTCGCGTCACCGGTCGAAGTGCTCGATGCGCTTCATCAACGGGTCGATCACGGGATTTTTGGCTACGCTCAAGCGCACGACGGCCTGAACGAAGCGGTGATCACCTATCTCAAGCAGCGTAGAAATGCCGATGTCAGCGTCGATCAGATCCTTCATTTGGGAGGTCTCGTCCCTGCCCTTTCTCTCGCCGCGCGGGCTTTCTGCGCTCAGGGCGAATCGGTAATGACCTGCACACCGGTTTATCCACCTTTTCTCGGAGTCCACCACGATGCCCATACCCATCTCATCAGCGTCGATCATGTTCTCGGTGAAAACGGATGGACCTTTGATTGGGAAGCGATGGAAAAAGCCGTCACGCCAGAAACCAAGGTCTTCCTCCTTTGCAATCCCCAGAACCCGCTCGGTCGTGTTTTCACCCGCGCGGAAATCGAAAAACTCGGTGAATTTTGCGAAGCTCACGATCTCATCCTCGTTTCCGATGAAATCCACTGCGACTTGATTTTCGACGAAACCCAAACTCCTCACGTTTCTGCCCTGAATCTTCCAGCCGCACTTGCGAAACGAACGATCACCCTGCTTGCTCCGAGTAAAACCTGGAACATCGCCGGTCTCGGTTATGCTTTTGCAGTCATCACCGATGATACGCTTCGCAGAAAATTTGTCGCCGCTCGCGGTCACACCCTCGCCGAAATCAACGCGCTTTCTTATTATGCCGCGGAAGCCGCTTACCGGTTTGGTGAACCCTGGCGCGAGGCGTTGATGGGTTACCTCAAAAACAATCGCGACACCTTGGTCGACTTTATCAATACCGAATGCCCCGGCCTTTCTGTTAGACCGGGCGATGCGACTTATCTTGCATGGATCGACGCTCGAGGTTTGGAGCTTGAAAATCCAGCGCTTCATTTCGAAAAACGCGCCGGACTATTTCTTTCGGACGGAGCGTTCTTCGGTTGGCCCGGCTATATCCGATTTAACTTCGGCTGCCCGAAAGCGCGCATGCTCGAAGGTTTGGAAAAAATCAAAGCCGCGCTCTGATTTTCATCAGGAGAGTGGATCTTCGGTCCACTCTCAAAAACGCTCACTCGAATCTCTCCGGCCTCTTCCCGCGAAGATAATCGGAAGTGCTCATTCTTTTCGAGCCTTCCGGTTGCAAACTCGTGATCTTCAGCGCGCCCTTTCCGCAACCGACAAACAGCCCCTCGTCCATCACCACGACTCCGGGCTCGATCACTCGATCGGAAATTTCAGTCGGCGGAAAAATTTTCACCCGCTTGGGTTTCCCTCCTTCGAGGATCGTCGTGTAAGTTCCTGGCCACGGATCATAGGCGCGAATCCGTCGCTCGATCGATGTCGCGTCCATCGACCAATCGATGCGACCGTGATCTCGTTCCAATTTAGAGATATACGTTGATTTTTCCGGATCTTGAGAAACGCCATCCGCAGCTCCTTGTTCGATCTTTGCCAGCGCTTCTGCCATCACTTCCGGCGCGAGTTCCGCCAATCGGTCGTGCAGGCTGCCACCGGTTTCGTCCGCTGTGATCGGGATGGATTTGGCACAAATCATATCTCCCGCATCCAACGCGCGGACGACATGAATGGCGGTTATCCCGGTTTCCGAATCGCCCGCATCGATCGCGGCCTGAATGCATGCCGCGCCGCGATACAACGGCAAAAGCGATGCATGCAGATTGATGATCGCCTTGCTCGGTAAGGTTAAAATATCATTCCGCAAAATTTGGCCGTAGGCCATCACGACAATGATCTCCGGTTCGAGTGCGGACAATTCCTCAAATGCCTCGCTGATTTTTTCGGGTTGAAAAATCGGGATGCCAGCTTCAAGTGCCGCGACTTTGATCGCCGGAGGCGTCAACGTCTGGTGACGACCGACCGGTTTGTCAGGCTGCGTGACCAAAGCCAAAGGCAGCGGTCCGTTTTCTAACAGATAGCGAAACGCTGGAAGAGCGATGTCTCCCGTGGCGACGAAAATAAGGCGCATCAGATCGAGCTGTTAGACGCTTCGTTTTTCCATTTCCTGATAGACCGACAAGCTGGTGATTCGGGAAATGATCTCCGAAAGAACTTTGATCGGCGGTTGGGTCGCATCGATATCTAGAACTTTTTCTTTTGGGAAATATTCAAGAATCGGCCGGGTTTCCGCTTCGTAGGTTGCGATGCGTTGGTCAATCACCTTGTCGCTCGCGTCGTCGATCCGGTTGTCCTTCAACGCGCGCTTCCGCATGCGCTTGGCGAGCTCATTGCGATTCGGGCAGGAAAGGTGGAACACCTGATGAATCAAAACGTGGCGCTCCAAAATTTGCGCCTGCTTCACATTTCGTGGGATGCCGTCGAGAATCAGGAAATCGATATCCGGTTTGTAAAGGTGGGTGTCAGCCAGATTGTCGATCTGGGCTTTCCACAACTCGATCGTCAACTCATCCGGCACCAACTCCCCACGGCTGGAATAATGGACGAATTGTTTTCCCAAAGCGGTTCGTGTGTCGAGCGAGCGGAAAACATCGCCACACGCACAATGGAAAAACCGCGGAATCGATCCGAGAACCTTGCCTTGGGTGCCTTTGCCCGAACCGGGCGCGCCTAAAATGAGAAACGCCGGTTTTTTAATATCGGAAAAATGATTCATGCGAGAAAGGTGCAAACTAGGAGGATCGCCCGCCACCCGCAAGCACGATCAATTCTGCGGAAACGCGAGGAATACCAACAACGGCACAAGCAGCGCCGCATCCGCCAGAACCCGAAGCGATTCCATCGAAAACCGACTTCTCGTCCGGTTTAAAATTTGGAGCAGCGCCGCACCGGTCAGGATCGCATAAAAAAACGGTCGGGTGGTCATTTCGTGATCCAGCAGCGCAAACACCAGCGCCGCCGCACCGAGCAAGGTCAGCGGAAGAGACAGCGCGATTTCGTCGGCCGCTTTGACCTCCGGGTCGGTGGACCGATTCGCGTGTTCCCACAAATCGATGGCGGAAATGTTCAGCACACAAAGAACGCCGAAACAAACAAACTCCCGGAATTTCATCAATTCCAACGCCCCACCCATGCTGCCACCCCCACCCAGCGAGGGCAGGAAAACGTGGACGGTCATCGCCGTTCCGTAAGCAAATGCAAATCCAGCCACCACGTTTTTCGCATACGGAATGCGTTGCGGATCGTCGTTTGAGAAAAGCGACAGGATGAAAAACGCCACCACGAAAAATCCGGCGATCAGGAAATAACTGTAAATCGCGAACGGCATCCGGAACACCACCAGCAACACGGCGACCAGTGCCGCAGCGGCCGCGCCGATCAGAAACGTTTTCCGGTGTCTCGCGTGGAACCGGTGCCTTTCCTCGCAACGCTCCGAGTCCGAGCCGCGCAATGAAACATCCAGCAACCGGTCGGCGACGTAAATCACCCAAACTGTCAGACCCAGAGCGACATGCGCATACCACGGCGGCGTCGAATCCATCCGCCAAGTCCGCGAAAAAATAAACAGCCACGCCACTGCAACCAGCGGAGCATCAAGGCTCAACAGGTTGGGAAACAGCCAAAAAGGCTTTCGGCGATCCGAAGTCACTGCGGCGGACCATCCCCGAGCCAAGCCGCCAAGGCAAGCGCGCAATGGCAGTCTGAGATCGGTTGCTCATTTCTTTCCACCCCTCAGTGGGTTAAACGAGCCGCTCGACGACCCAAAACAGCCCGGCCAGCGCGATGATCAACGATCCGGCAAATTGAATCCGAGGTGTCCATTTTTTCAATGGGATCAATAGTAAAAACGCCAAACCGAGCAGCGAAATCTGAGCGATTTCCACCCCAAGATTAAAACCGATCAGTGGCACCACCAGGCGATCGCCGGTCGCGTTTCCCAATTTTTCAGACAGCACGCTGGCGAAACCCAAGCCATGAAGCAGACCAAAAAGGAAAACCAAAACGAACCGCTGTTTCCCTGGTTTGCGTAAAAGGAGGTTTTCGATTCCGATCCACATGATGCTCGCTGCGATCAGCACTTCGACCGGTTTCGCGGGCACTGCCACCCAACCCATCACCGCGAGCGAAAGCGTGATCGAATGCGCGGTCGTGAACATCAGCGACTGACCGAGCAGCGGTTTCCACTTTGGCAAAAGCAGGAAAAGCCCGAGGATAAAAAGCATGTGATCCAGGCCGAGCGGTATCACATGCCGAAATCCGGACCGCAACCAGCCGACAAAACCCTCGGTCGGATTTTGCGAAGAAGATTTTCCCGCAGCCGAGACATGCAACAGCACCAGATCGTCTCCCGGTGGCGCGCTGAGAATTGTTCCGTGCGCGGTGCCACCGACATTGACGATCAATTCCGCTCCAAGATCGTCCTGCCAATGAATCGCGAAGTCACCGGTTTCGCGTCGCGCTTCAGCGACCAAAACGACCGGGATGATCGCCCAATCTTCGGCTTCCTCCTGCGAAAAATCCAAAGCGACCGGCGGAAAAACGATACGCCACGGGATCTCCTTTCCGTCAAATTTTAGCGCGACGATTTTTCGCAACGTCCTTTCCGTCTGCTGCTGCAGATCCGCCAATTCGTCCGGACTGGCATACATCAGCACCGACTTTCCGGGCGGCTGCGCGTCCGGATCTCCACGGGTTCCGGGCATCATGTAGCCCAGATCCATCATGCCGTTCAACCGCCACTCGCCGTCAACGGAATGGAAATCGAACTCAATGGCATCGATTTGATGCCCGCTCAGCCGCTGGAAACAGAGACACCCGAAAAAAAGCCACAGCCATAGACGCGTCTTAAACACCGGCTGCGAATAGATTTCCGGAAAACCAAACGCAAGCCCGCTGTTTCCAACCGGTCAGGCCATGATCGCCGCCGCGACTTCTTCAGCAACATCTTTGCCGACCAGTCGTTCGACCAGCGCCAATCCGAAATCCAGGGCGGTGCCCGCGCCGCGCGAGGTGATGATCAATCCGTCTTCGACGACCTTTTGATCAAGGGCTCCTGAAATTTCCTCTTCAGTGCTGAAGTGAGCGGTAAACCGGTGCTCACCTAAAATCCCGGCGTCGTGTAAAATCAGAGGGGCCGCGCAGATCGCCGCGACGAGTTTCCCCCGCTCCACAAAATCCCGCGCAAGCTGAACCGCCCGTCCGTCACGGCGCAATTCACCCACTCCCGGGCCGCCGGGAATCAGCAAAAGATCAAAATCCTTTGAGCTCAGCCCGTCGAGCGACCCATCCGGCTCCAAGCGGAGGCCGCTGCGCCCTTGGATGACTCCGCCATGCAGGGAAGCGATGACCACTTCCACCTCCGCCCGCCTTAAAAGATCGATCGGTGTGACAGCTTCGATTTCCTCGAATCCATCCACCAAAATACAAAGAACGCGCTTCGACATTTCCAACGTTATCGTAAACCGGGATTAACGCAAGCCAACCGCCGCGCGGACACGGTCGAGAACCTTTCCCGCTTCTTCCCGAGCTCGTGCGGCTCCTTTCGCCAAAACATCGTCGACATATCCCGGATCGGCCAAGATCGCTTCACGGCGCGCACGCATCGGTGCGAAAAAGTCCCAATACGCTTCCGCCACCCGCTTTTTCAAATCACCGTAACCGGTTCCGCCTTGTTCATGCTGGGAAACCATCGTCGCGTAGTCCTCCGGGCTCGCGAAAAGCTTATACAACGCCAAAATCGTCGACCCTTCGACCGGTTTGGGATCTTCGACCGGTGTCGAGTCGGTGACGATGCGCATCACCAGCTTTTTCAACGGCTTTTCTTCCCCAAAAATCGGCAAGGTGTTGTTATAACTTTTGCTCATCTTGCGGCCATCGAGACCGATGATGACCGCCGTGTCTTCACGGATGATCGGTTCCGGCAAAAGCACGGTATGCTCGCCGTACGTTTCGTTGAGCTTCACCGCCAGATCACGCG
Organism: Akkermansiaceae bacterium UBA1315; assembly: GCA_002307065.1. GTDB lineage: Bacteria > Verrucomicrobiota > Verrucomicrobiia > Verrucomicrobiales > Akkermansiaceae > Luteolibacter. The sequence continues at coordinate 99,096 of DBTN01000013.1, forward strand.
TCACTTCGAGGTGCTGCTTTTGATCTTTTCCAACCGGCACCTTGTTCGAATCATACAACAAAATATCCGCCGCCATCAGCGCAGGATAAGCAAAAAGCGCATGGTTCGGGCTGATGCCATTCGCGATCTTATCTTTGTAAGAATGGCATTTTTCCAACAAACTCATCGGACAAACGGTCGAGAGCAGCCAGGCGAGTTCATTCACTTCCGGCACCGCACTCTGACGGAAAAACACCGCCTTCTCCGGATCCAAACCACAAGCGAGGAAATCGATCGCCAGTTCCCGCACATTTGCCCGCAGCGCGGCGGCGTCTTGGGACGATGTCATCGCATGGTAATCGGCGATGAAATAAAAGGCTTCTCCTTCATTTTGAAGCCGCACCGCTGGCTCCATCGCACCGAAATAATTTCCGACGTGAAGTTTTCCGCTGGGCTGGAGACCGGTGAGAATTCGCATGCGCGGAGCATGGATTCGCCGCTTCCAAACGGTCAAGCCGCCTTATTCGTTCAAATGTTTGAGCGCCTCGCGGATCGCCGGAATCACCAGCGGCAGGCATTCTCCGATCGCTTTCGGATTTCCGGGCAAATTGACAATCAAGCTTTTGCCACGAGTGCCAGCGGTCGAGCGCGAGAGAATCGCTGTCGGGACTTTCGCGAAACTTTGCATCCGCATCACTTCGCCGAAACCGGGCAATTCGCGTTCGAGCACCGCCTTCGTCGCTTCCGGCGTCACGTCACGATGCGACGGACCGGTTCCGCCGGTCGTAAGAACGAGATCGCACTTTTCGAGATCGCATAAATTCCGCAGCAGCGACTCGATCGCCAACCGGTCGTCCGGCATTATCACGCGGACCCAGTCGATTTCAGAAATCCCGGCTTCGCCAAAAACCCGTTCGATTTCCGGCCCACTCCGGTCTTCATAAACGCCGGCGCTCGCCCGGTCGCTCAATGTCAGCCGCGCGACCTTCATTCTTTGATTTTTTCAATCACTTTGATGTCGCCGATCACCATCTGTTTATCGACCGCTTTGCACATGTCATAAATCGTCAATGCGGCGACGGATACGGCGGTGAGCGCTTCCATTTCGATACCGGTTTTGGCGGAGGTCGATGCGGTCGCACGGATTGCAACTCCGGTTTCCTGGACTTCAAAATCGACATCCACCTTATCCAAGGGCAATCCGTGACAAAGCGGGATCAACCGGTCGGTCATCTTCGCCGCTTGAATCGCCGCGATTCGGGCGACGGTCAGCACATCACCTTTCGGCAAGGCCCGGTCACGCAACGCTTGGACGGTGCCCGGCGCACACGTGATGAATCCGGCGGCGATCGCCAAACGTCGTTGAACCGGTTTCGCGCCGACATCGACCATTCTGGCGGTCCCGTCGGCATCGAGGTGAGAGAATTTCAAAGATGACATAAAGGCGTGGAGATACGTTAAACTTCGCCAACGGGCAGGTCGAGCAACAAGGTTTGCACCTTTCCATCAAAAGGCGAATCCGCGTTGACCCGTGCCAACGCGTTTGTCCCAGCAAGCGAAAAAGTGTTACCGGACGTCGACCAGCGTTTCGGACGAACGACGAGTTTCCCGTTTCTCACGAACACCTGAACAGGTGAAAATGTTTCCCGCGGGTCCGGTTTCAAAGCCTCCGCATCTTCCAAATCCAGCGACAAAAAATTCCAGTTCGGCTCCATCCCGCACATGCGCTCGATCACCAACCGGATGGCGACATGGAAACAAACAAAATGAGAAACCGGATTTCCTGGAATCACAAACGCCGCCTGTTTTCCGCGCGTTGCGAAGGTCAGCGGTTTCCCCGGGCGTAAATTCACGCGATCGAAATGAATCGTGAAGCCAACATTTCGCAAAACCTCCGCGCCAAAATCATAATCTCCGACGCTCGCACCGCCGGAAATCAGCAGCAAATCAAAATCCCCTTCCACCGCCGCTGTCATCTTTTCCCGATCATCCGAAATCCGTCGCGAATCCGTTAGATCCACCCCGAACGGTTTCAGCAAACCGGTGAGCAATGAGGAATTGGTATCGCGGATTTCTCCAGCGGTCGGAATGTTTTCAGGTCCCACGAGCTCGTCCCCCGTGGCGAGATGACGCACGACCGGTTTGCGGATCACCCGCGGAGTGACGACACCGATTTGAGCGAGGATGGCCATTTCCGCAGGACCCAGTTTTGCATTTTTCGGAAGAACCGCATCGCCCGGTTTGGCCTCGGATCCTTTCGCCCGAATGGACCGGTTTTCTCCGAAAGCTTCGACAAAAACCAGATCGCCCTCACGCCTGACATCCTCCTGCATGATGACTCGTCCACCGCCATCTGGGATCAAGGCACCGGTGAAAATTCGCATCGCCTCGCCTGCTGCGATTGCTCGTTCAGGCACTTTTCCCGCAGGAATTTCGCCAACCACCCGAAACGTTCCCGCTTGTTCCTCCGCACCAATCACATACCCGTCCATCATCGAACGATCTCCGGACGGATAAAACGCGTCCGCGCACGCCGCCTCAAAAAGGATTCTGTTAGACGATTCATTCAGTGGAATCTCTACCGGTTCCAGAACACCGGTTTCCGAACCGATGATTCTGCGCGCTTCTTCTACGGAAATCATTGCGGTCACCGTAAGATCGTGGACATTCACGACAAGCAGAACTTCGAACCGCCAGAATCCCGCATGGAAATCAATCTTTTCGCCTTTGCCAGCTCAAGCGATGACTTCGGGTTTTCCGAACGTCGTGTGCCCTGCGGCCCGGATGACACCCCGCTGAGCATCGTCGAAAAATACGCCCCACGGGCGAATCGCGAATCTCTGCGCGTCGCTCTCGACTGTGAATTTGTCACCTGGGACACGCCGATTGGCGACGCCCGCGAACTCGCTTTTCTCCCGCCCGTGTCCGGCGGCTGATGCCATGCAAATCGATATCCAATTTACCGATCATCCCATCGTCGCTCCGAAACTCGATCTGCCTTCACGGGAAATCGGAGCGGCCGTCGAATTTCACGGCATCGTTCGCGAGATGGAAAATGACCGCGCGTTGACCGGGCTTTTTTATGAGGCTTATGAACCCATGGCGCGGCGGGTTCTCGAAAAACACTTCGTGGAACTCGGAGCGCTCCACGGCTGCGTGGCGGTGCGTTTCATCCACCGCACCGGGTGGGTGCCGGTTTGCGAAGCGTCTCTCTACCTTTCTGTCGTCAGTTCGCATCGACGCGAAGCATTGCTTTTCCTCGCCGACGCGATCGACCGGTTAAAACTCGACGTTCCCATCTGGAAACGCGTCGTCTGACCGACCGATGATCTCAGAGATACCATTCTGTTCTTGAGCAGAAAGGTCTCTCAAAATGAATCATCAGACGCTGGCGAACCCGCGTGCGCGGGCGAGTTGGAGGCGATCGACTCTGAGAATCTGCCGGGGATTTTCGCCGAACCATTCGAGCGAGGCGTCGAGCCCCTCGGTTGCAGATTGCTTAAAAAATCGCCGATAATCGTAGGCCCCATCAAACAGCGGAGTCATGCCGTCCCGGGTGCCGGAGGCGGAATACACGTTGCCTGGTTCAAAAACGGCGAGATCCCGGCGGCTGCGGACATTTTTCAAGTGCAGGTGCACAATATGCTCCCGAAGCTGCTGATAGGCCACGATCGGATCCGCGCCGGACTCCCAGACATGAAGCACGTCGAAGTTGATACCCAGCGCCGGATGATCGACCCGGTCGATCAGCTCAAGGGTGCTCTCGACGGTGTCGGCGAAAGTGTTTGGATGGATTTCCACCACTAATTTGAGGTCGCCGGCTGCCTCGCACAACTTCCGCAAACGCCGACAGATCTCCTCGCGGGCCTGGCCATTCATCTCGGAACTCGGCCGACTACCCGCGAAAGTCCGGACTTTTCCGGACTCCAGTTGCCGGGCCACGCGAAAAATCCCGTCCGCCCGGCGCATCGCCCGCGCCTCGTCGCCATCGAGCGCGAAATAATCGCTGATCATGGAAAAACTCACCCCGTGCGCGCGTGCCAGCTCGAGCGCAAGCTCGGGCGGATCCACGAGATGGAGCGCGTGAGCCCCCCATAATTCGATGCCATCCAATCGATTTTCCCCGGCCCAGCGCGTCAACTCAGGTAGGGAGACTAACTCGTGGCGGAACGATATGCTGCAAAGCGAGATTTTCATGAATCGGCGGTCGTTTCGGGTTTCTCGAAACGAGCAGCCGCCCATTGCAAGTGCACTTCCTGCAATCTGCGTTTGATCCGAAATTCTCTTTCGTCCTGTTCGTCGAGCAGCTCGAAAATTTCCCGGAGATTTTCCTCATCTCGGACATTCGACAGCTTGATCGCTCGGTAATGGATTCGGGTATAGCCGTGGACGAGATCCGCAATGACATCACACCAGTGCTCGAATTCGTCTCCATCGAGCGACAAATCGCGCCAGAAAAATGCCAAGCCGTGCTCGTAGGCATACTTGCGGATCGCCAGCAATGGCACGTCAGAGACGCTTTTTTCCAGATGTTCCAGAGCGAGCGGCAAACCGTCCGGAGTGAGACCCGCCGCATGTTCTTCGACCGCAGCACGAATCGCATCGGTCAACGGGTTGTGATTCTCGATCAAGCAGGCTCTAAAATAGGCATCGATGCTTTCAGGCGAAGTCGGAGTCAACTCTGCGGCGTCGAAGAGGAATCCACCACTGACCGTTGGCTGATCAATCGCCTGAAACACGCGCCGCGCAGGCAATGTTCCTTCCCAGCGAAAATCCGGATCAGACATGAAAAGGGTTTCTGGGTCGTCGGTCTTTTCCAACAGAACGTAGTGGGGAAAAGGATCTTTATCGAAACGATTTTCACGTTCCGGAAGTTGATGGAGATCCAGCATCACCATCAGTTGCTGACGCGGAGATTTGGTCTCCAAAAGCGAGGACAGGAGGTCGAGGTTTTCCTGCCGCGATTTTTTGGGATCGAACCACGGCACGATCTCCACGCCATACAGCCGCTGAAACCAATCCCGGAAAAAGTCGTGGCGTAGGGTTTCTGAATGATTGGTGATCCGGCGATGTTGATCGACAACGATTTCGGCATCCCATACGCCGAAGTAAAACGGCCGATGGTCGGTGAAATCACAGGCTTTTACAATTTCACAAAGGCAACTGATGAAACAGTGCACCTTGATGTCTTCGAATTCCTCATTGGATTTTGCCGCAGCTTCACCCGTCAACGCCCGAGCCAGACTGGAAATGGTGGCGAACGCTTCTTTGAAAACGGCGGTCTCGGGAACGGCGATCCCGCATTCAATTTCCAACATCACGATCAAGCTGAGCGCACTCACCGAATCCATTCCAAGGTCCTCTTGAAGACGAGTTTCAGGACGCAACGGAACATCGTCTGGTAAATCCGGCATTTCTCGCAGAGTCCGGCAGATCGCATCGACAATTTCTCCATACGAAACCGGAGCGGTGGAAAGGGTCGCGGTCATGGTGATACTTTTTCGGGTTCTTCCTGCGCCAGCGCGCGGCGGTTGATTTTTCCGTTGGCCATCCGCTTGATGGCGTCGACCTCCTCAATGCGGAAAGGCCGTTGGTGCGGGGTCAGTTCGGTCGAGCACCACTGACGAAGCTGCTCCGGAGTGACCTTGCCGCCGGAAACATAACGGAGCCAAACTTGCGTATGACCGAGGGCATTTTCCCGTTTGAAGACGACCGCGTCCTCGATCCCTTGGTATTCCAGAATTACATTTTCGACTTCCACGGGATACACGTTTACCCCGGCGACGTTGATCATGTCATCGATCCGCGAGACCAATCGCAAGGAACCGGACGAACTGATATAACCGAGGTCCCGAGTGCGGATGGTTTCCGCTCCGTCATGCACGACGATCTCGACAGGGTTGTGTTCTGAATCACCGGCACCGATACGGAAATGAGGCAGCGCGACACCGATGTCAGAGGGGTCAGAAGGATTCTCACTCACCGAGATGCAGCCTGCCTCGGAGCACCCGTACTGTTGGAAAACGAAAGTGGCGCGCTCTTTCAAATGCTCAAACAGTGGCAGGCGCATATTTGTCCCCGAGGTCATCACCGCGTGCAGCTTTCGATCTCGTGGATAGAGCAACGAGACGGTGTGAATTAGGACCGGTGAAGCGTAGAGCAACGGCCGCTCGGTTTCCATCATCTTTCGGATGATGTATTTGGGATTCAGATTGTGGATGACGATGGGTCTTTTCCCCTGCTCGATCGCGCTAAGAACACCGCTAATCAGGCCATACGAGTGGTTTACCGGACAAGCGATCAACGGCGTCATATCGGCAGACGCTGCGAAAGCTTTTGTGTAACCCGCAATCTCCCGATCAATCGACGCCCAACTCCGGGTGATGACTTTCGGCTCTCCCGTCGTGCCAGAACTCGTCTGGATCAGACAACCTTCCGCGTCTTGGACAGCTCCCGTCAGAGGCGTCACAGAGTCGGAAGACTTGTGGATCAACGCATGACAACCGCCGCGTTTCGCTTGGCGAACCGCCGCCTCGAAGGGTGAACCCGGAGGCAGAGGGAAAAACGATTTCCCCTCTCTTTTGCAATGCAGACAAAGGGAAAGGAGCAGAGCGGGATCGTCCAGACAAGCGGCTAAGCGCGTTCCGGGCCCGCCCGCCAAGACTCCGCTTGAGTGGAATGCGGATTCCGCCTGAGCCAGCCAGGCGGCGGTGAAGGATTCGTCATCTACGTGAAACATCGTCATTATGGGTGAAATGGGTTGGAAACGGGGTGGTGAAATTCGTCCGCACGTCCGCCGAATAGCTTTTTCCGCATCAAGGATTCGGTGCGTAGCCGCGGTGCGCGATGGCCGATCAGATCGGAGATTTTCCCAGTAAATGGTGCCGAAAGAAACTGCCCCGCGGCGTTCCAGAAAGACGTTTCGGGAAATTGGTACTGCTCGCGTAGTAGTCGCTCAAGATCCACGAGATTGTAGATAAAAACGGTGTCCATGAACAACTCGCGCAGGGACTCCAGCGAGGCCATCCGGTAGAAGCGATCGGGCGGAGCGTGACCGATGACCGCATCGATCACGGCGAAGTCCGGGCGCAAATGCGATGACTCGTTCAACCGATCGTTCACCACGTATTCCAAGCTTTCGTGAAAATCGCGAGCGATCAGTCGCAGTGGCCAACCGTTTTGATGAACGATCACCAGATTTTGAGCGTGGGCTTCGATCGCGATTCCATGTTCCGCGAGCAGTCGCCAAACCGGTGGAATCGTCACTTCCAGCAGCCGATTAAGCCAGCAAGCCAACCCGAATCGATGGACCCAGTGGTCGATGAAAGGGCGTCCGTCGCATTCCATGGTCGCGAGGGCGTTGAAAGGAACCGCACACTCACCAGCCTCCAACGTAGATCTCACGCTCTCCCGCCAGATGCAACCGAGCTCCCCCGTTTTCCAAGGGCAGCATTCATCGGATGCCGCCGGCTGATAGATCGCAGCGGCGTATTCCTTGAGAATCGTCAAGGGTGCGGTGTCGCGAAAAAAGCGATCGCTTCCGACAACCTCACTCAACCAGTTGGAAACATGAGGAGCGGTGCAAACGAGTGGAGCTTCGAAGGTCCTCAACGACGAGGTATTCACCAGCGACATTGGCAATTTCAGATAGGCTTTCCGCGGATCACGGGAGTTCATCAACGTGCGGAGCGACTGAGTCGGCCGGTAACGATCCCCCAAAGATCCCAGCGGCAACAGGATTCCCTGGTGCATTTCGGTTTCGTAGCGCGGCTGGACCGTGCGCCACTGCCAGGGATGAACCGGTAACAAGCCGTGCGTATCGAATCCGATCTGCCGTTCTTTCATCCGACGCTCCAGCTCGTGCAGAGTTTCATCGCCGATTTCTTCCGTCCAAAAAACGCGTTCTTCTCCGGGAAACTCAACCCTCAGGCGATCGCGGCGCACGGCCAACCACGCCAGCTCGAATATCCCCCCCGCCTCAGGCCCGAATTGGTGATGATCCTCATCGCTAAAACCGGATCGAGCTTTGAAACACGGGTGGTAGGGGTGACCTTCGTGGATCGATGGGTCGAGGTCTTCATATCGGAATGATCGCCGTTCCCCCTGATCAATCCGCAAATGAGAAAGGTTCCATTCACACAGGCGAACGGTCTGCGTGAGTTCCTTCTGAAGCGCGGCCAACTTTTCCGGATCTGCCCCGGTTGTGTCGGCCAGAGCAAAAGCAAAATCCAATCCGAGAGGACGACCGGTCTCAGCATCCGCTGCGGAACCTTTGCGGATTTCACATCGATCAAACGCACCCATCCGCGCCTCAAAGCACACTTCGAAGCCCGCGATTTTTAGGGTGACCGGAGCAAATCCGTCGTCCATCTCAGCCCCCCCGAAAAGAAGCGCATCCGCTGGGAGTAGCCCTTCGAAAATAAACGCTTCTAACAACTGCCTGCTCACCCGTTCCTCAAAAGTCTCCTTCGCACGCTTTGGTCCCACCGCAGAGGAAACCGCTTGTCCGGCCGTCATGAGCGAACTCCTTTCCCGATTCTCCCGCGGGACGCCGCAATCCGTCGAAAAGGATTCGGCACATCGACATAAACTGCCATTTCCTGAGCCGCTTCGAGTTCATCGACATCCCGAGCACGAGTGAGAAGATTCGCCTTGCTCGCAATCACCGGACTCTCCAACAGATAGTCGACAAATTCTGCACCCGGTCCGGTCAGTTGGGGACGCAGTTCGATCAACCATTCGCGGCTCAGCGAAAGCGCGTCTGTTTCCGCGAAGAGCCTGTCCGTCCCAAGACGGTAGATCACAGAAAATAACTGATTGATCACCAGATAATAACCAAAGCGCCGACAGATCGAACAAACGTCAAAAAACAATCCCTCAAGATCCGCAATCCCAGCCTCGATTTTTCGCAGGCTCGCGCGATGGTCGTTTGCGAGGTAAAAGCCCTGGTTGTCGCGGAAAAAATAGTGCGTCGGATACCCGTTGCTCACATCGAACAGGCTATTCTGCTGGTGCGCTTCAAGGGCGATTCCGTGTTGATCAAAAAGTAAAATCAGAGGTTCGATCGCGCATTGCCAATATTGCTCGAACCAATCGCGCGCGACCATTCCCAGCGGGCGACCTTCCAGATCGCTCAAGTCCCGGATAATCGCTCCTAGCCGACTGATCGCGGAACGCCCCCCCGACTCTGCATCACCCACCGGATCCTGCGTCAACGCCGCCAAGCAGACGATCCCATCACCCTTCGCACCGCGAAACGGGTTCGTCCGGACGATCACCTCAAAACCGGTCTCCTGCTGCCCCGGAAGTTGAACACCGAGGTAAGCGGGATCGTCCACCACGTGGAAATAGGGATACACGGTGAAAAATTCGAGCTTTCGCATCAATCGCGCCATCACCACCCCCACATTGAGTTCGTGGCTGCGATTCCGCCGCAGCGAATTGGTGATCTTCACCGGAATCGAGAACTTGAACATCCACTCGGATTCCCGGCGAAACACCGTCCGCACCGAAGAGGTCGGATAAAACATCTGCCCACTTGGGCCAAGATCGCGCATCCATCCTCGGGCGATGGCATCTTGAACATGCGCTTGTGCGAGCAGCCAGTGTGCCTGCAGCGGATGAACGGGAATCACCACTTCGCCTTCGGCGATGGCTCCAGCTCCAAACAGCTCCCGCGCAATCTCCGTGGCGGATTGCTCAGAAGCGGAGTCTTGAATGACCCGATCCGATCGCACCGCGAAAAACCACAACCGAAAACCCCCTTTCAGCTCTGGGCAATAATCCGCTTGTTGCCACCAAGCGATCCCCTGTCGGCTCTTCGGCGTGGGGTGCATCCAATGGCCCAGCAACAGCGATTGCTCCGCTGCAAGAAATCCGTTTTCCGCCAGCCACGGATCACCGCTGCGCTGCCGAACTGCCATCGCCATCGCCTGAAAACTATCCACCAACCGACTGGTCAGCTCCATCTCTCGCGAAGAGGTCCAGCCGTTTCCTTTGAGTATGGGATAAAGTTCCCGGACCAACATCAGCGCCGCCCGGAAGGGAGCAACAGGAACCGGTTCGCCGCCTTCTTCCCCCGACACGAACACCCGATCGATGCAATGTTTCCCGACCATCGATCGATAATTCACCTCAAGAAACAGCATCGAACCGTCCGACAACTTGAGATCGACGATCCAATTTTCCGTCAAATCCGTGCGCGGACCCGACCGTTGCGTCCGGATTGAACGACGTGACCATTTCCCCGGATCTACCTCGCGGAGATACGTATTTGCCAAAGCTTCAAAACCCGCGCGTTCGGCGAACGCATCACCGTCGAATTCCGGTTTCGTCACCGTATTTTTTTCGGGCTCAATCATGGGTCGGTTCGGCAAGGGGAAGAGAAGGCTCCACGGCGGAAACCGGGCGGTAGCGCCAGAAAAACGTGAGTGCCATGACCAAGGTGATCCATTCCGCCAAGGGAAAGGCGACCACCACAGGAGTCTCCGGTGATAAGAAGAAAACCCCGAGTGCGATGCCAATGGGCAGGAGCAGGCTACGTGACAATGAGAGCATCGCCGCTGCTGACGCCAATTCGCGGGACGCCAGATACACACAAATCAATACATTAAAACCACTTGCTAAAAACAACGGCCACATCCACCGGACGAACTGGTGGGCGATCGCCTCCGCCCCCTGCCCTCCCTCACGCAAGAACATGCCAATGGTCCGTTCTCCCCAGACCACTAATAACAGTGTCACGGAAATTGCCAGAATCCCGATGACCGCAGCGGACAAGCCCATCAATCCGCGGACGCGGTCCCAACGTCCGACTCCCATGTTTCGCCCCAATAACACATGCAGAGAATCCACGACGCCGTAATAAATCATCAGACTGATGAAGATGAACGCGTTCACAATGCCCCACGCCGCGACTCCATCCGTGCCGTGACTTTGCAGGAGCAAACGGTTCATCGTAAAGATCACCGCACCAACCGAGAATTCGTTGACGAACTCCGAAGCTCCAATGCCAGCCGTTCGAAACAAGCGAGACCAGCCCACCCGCGGAAATCGAAAGGATAGATGTCGATCCTTCTCTCGAAAATAGGAAGATAACACCGAAAGCTGCACCAGTTGTGCAATCAACGTGCCCAGCGCAGAGCCTTGTAGCCCGAGACCCAGATGAGCCACCAATAAATAGTCGGCCGCGATGTTTACGGCACCTCCCGTCAATAGTGCCTTCGTGCCGAGTTCCGGCCGGTCATCGGCGCGAATGAAATAGTAAAGTACGAGTGAGACCAACTGGACGATCAAGGCGATCGAAAGGATAGGGAAATACTCGCCCATTCTCACCGGGAGAGAACCTTCCGCGCCCAAGAGGCGAAAGAGAGAAGCGGAAAAAATATTTCCGAAAACCGCCGCAGTCACGCCGAGGATTGCCACGGCAAAAACCGTCATGCTGAAAATCGAGGAAGCTCCTTCACGATCCGCCGCCCCCAGACATTTTGAAACTCGGACCACTCCGCCGACCGAGAGCATCAACGCGATCCCAAAAAGCAGCGACATCCACGGAATCAGCAGGCTAACCGCAGCCAGTGCATCCGGACCGACGAAACGCCCCACGATCACGCTGTCCACGAAGCTCGTGGTGGAAATCGCCGTGAGGCTGAGAGCGGACGGAATGACAAAGCGTAAGAACGTCCGAACAAGCGGACCGTCCGTGACAATCGATGGAATACCTCGATGAGACATGATTCAAAAATTGCGAGCGTAGAGGCTGTGGCAGCCGATTTTTTCACCTGCCACAGCCAGTCGGATGAGATGGATCGCAGTCGCTTTAGAACTCCACTTTGACGGAGAAGGTCGCCGCGATCGGTGCGCCATAAGCGAGGTAGCCGGCGTCGCCCGAGTAATACTCTCCGGATTCATAATACCGCTCATCCAAAACGTTCTGCACGTTGAGGCGCAGGGTCCAATCGGTATCGGCCGCTTTGAACCGGTAACGAGCGCCGATATCGACCACCGAATAACGATCGGTGGCAAACTGTTCGCTCTGATCCAGATATTGCTTGTCCACAAAGCGGACATTCCCGGTGAGCGCGAGACCTGGAATCACCGGGATGTCGAGAACCGACCACAGGTTAACCTGATATTCCGGCACGTATTGCGGCGTCAGTCCACTGTCGACCTGTTCGGCGTCGAGCAACATGGTCGAAAGTCCTGCTTGCCAATGTTCGGTGAGCTTTCCACGCAGTGCCAGTTCGACTCCACGATGACGTTGCACTTCATTAAACGAGTCGACGCTGGTCACCGGATCAAGCGTGGCCTGATCTTGCTCGATCTGAAACACCGACAGTTCTCCCGAGAAGCGGCCATCGTACCATTCGGTCTTCACGCCGAGTTCTAGCTGCTCGGACTCCTGCACACCGAGGGGTTCGTATGCGTTCGACGCTGCACGCCTTGCAAATCCACCGTCCTGCAACCCTTTGGTATAAGTCAAATAAGTGTGAACCTTTTCGATAGGTGAATACATCAGGGCAACCGTCGGTGACCAATCATTCACCGTATCATCGGAAGCGGGATCGCTCGGATAAGTATTTTCATATCTTCCGAAACGTCCGCCAAAGAGGAACGACCAGGTTTCGTTAAACTTGACGGTATCGGTCGCAAAGAATCCCATTTCCTTGTATTGGAAATCAATCACTCTCCAAGAAACAGGAGTCGGGACGGGAAGTGGATTGAGTTCATAGGCGTTGTTCGATCCCACCGTCGGAGAACTCCGCTCGCCGTAAGTGTCGTAATTGAAATACTGAGCACCCACGACCACGTCGTGTTTCAAGGAGCCCGTCTCAAAGTTACCCTCCAGATGGATACTTCCACCCCACGACTCCCAAGTAAATGGTTCGTCGGTGAGCAGCGAACCTTCGGTAAAATCGCCATTCTCTTGAACGGAATAAGGGAACGTCAGGCGGGAGTCGCGGCTGGTATCTTGGTAGTTGATGGATGCACGCAGTTTCCAGTCTTCGTTAAACTGGATGTCCGCACCGATCGCAGCGTCGAAAATCTCCTGATCATTGCGGGTCCAATCCTGCATGATATTGGTTTTCACACCCGTATCCAGCACGCGCCCGGTCGACGTGACCATCGGACCGTAATACCCGTTGCGGGTGAGATCTTGAGCTCCCACCGAACTCCACAAGGTCAAAACTTCCGTTGGCTTCCACTCGGTGAAGAGCGAGCCCATCCGGCGGTCGCCGCCCGCGTTGTCATAAAAACTATCGAATTCGTCAGCAGCCAGCACCAGTCGATAGCCGAACGTGCCATCTTTCACCGTGTCACTGACATCGAGCTGGGAATACAGACTACCAAAGGTGTCGACATCGAATTGCAAGCTGGTGGAAAGATCCTCCGTCGGGCGCTTGCGCACCAGATTGATCGCACCGCCCGGAGGCATGAAACCAAAACGTAAGGCGGCAGGCCCTTTGAGAACTTCCACTCGGGATTTGTCGTCAAGATAAGGAGCGACCGTCTGGATCATCGGCAGGCCATCGATTCGGTAGCCGTTGAAATTGCTCATCTGGAATCCACGAAGACCCAGAGTTTGGTTGCCATAAAATCCTCCTGGCATCTGGATCGCAACGCTTGGGTCGTTTTCCAGCACTTCCTTTAGAGTGAAGGCACGCTGGTCTTCGATCAATTCTTCTGTGTAGACGCCTACACTAAAAGGAGTCTCGATCAGCGGCGTATCCGCGAACAAGGCGGCGGATGACGATTGCGCGTGATAAAGAACGGTCGGCTTTCCGGTCACGACCAAAGCCGGCAGAGTTGCGTCCGAACTGGCCGATGTCTCGGTCGACTCGGAAGCGGGCGTCGTCTGAGCCAGCAAGCTGGTGGCCGCCAGCCCACAGCCCGAAAGGACGACGGCGGGAAGGTGGCGCGAGGAGGAGGGTTTGCGTAGTTTACGTTTTATCATGGTAGGAAGTTTTACAGGCGTGGCGTGGCATTGCTGCCCTCGTCCATCGCTCTTCTGCCGACTCAAGATCGGATGAGGTGAATCAGCGGCGGGACCTTTGCAAAAGCGCTTCAAACAAGCTAACGGCCGATTGTCTTATGATGACGCCTGCTTGTGTCCACGAAACTGGAAATACGACCCATTCAGTCACTCCGGTCCTTTTCCTCGCCGCAGTAAATCCTCGTCCACATCTGGCGGACCACCCGCAACAACGGCATCACCGAAGGCTTTATCGAAAAATGAAACTCATCCGCAATCTTTGGTTTGGCCCCCTGTTTGGGGCCCTTCCAAGCTTGAGTGGAGATCCGGTGCAGACCGGATTTCCATCATTGGGATTCCCTGCAACCGGCTGGGAATAAAGTGGTCGGGGCGGCCAGATTCGAACTGACGAC
>DBTN01000013.1:113727-115657 GCA_002307065.1 Akkermansiaceae bacterium UBA1315
TCCTGCTCCCAAAGCAGGCGCTCTACCAGGCTGAGCTACGCCCCGTGCACGGGCGGAACGTTGTGGATTCCGTTCGCGGAAGCAAGAAATTCCTTAAGGAAAATTCATTTTATTTCGCCAAGTCGTTTGAGAAATCTCGACTCGTTTTTGATGATCAACAACTTACGCGAAAATCGGAAAATGAAAATTTTTCGCGATTCCTCCATTTCCGAGTCATCTTCCGCATTTCCGCGCAAAATGGCTGAAAAAGCCCCTTCCGTTTCGCCTTCTTGACATCCGCCAGTCTGCCGCTCAGCATCCCCCAATACGACAGGGGAGCTCTACGTTCGCAGAGCCGAGATTTTCCGACGCCGCGGAAAAGACCCTCCGAACCTGACGCGGGTCAAGCCGCCGTAGGGAGTCGAGCTTCTCTTCTCTCCACGGCCACGCCTTTCCAGCGTGGCCTTTTTCTTTCCTGAAAACTTCAAACTGAACACTAGCAAACGTCTCCCATGATCTCGACCGACGAAACCACTGGCTCATCCGCTGCCGAAACTCACGACGCATCTCGCAAACAACTCCCGGCATCCACCCGTGTTTATGTTGAAGGTCAGCTTCACCCGCAGATCCGCGTGCCGATGCGTGAAATCGCCCTTTCTGATACGAAGTCTTTTAACGGTCGTATCGAGAAAAACGAACCGGTTCGCGTTTATGATTGTTCCGGCCCTTGGGGTGATCCGGCTTTCACCGGCACTTCGGAAGAAGGTCTGCCACCGGTCCGGCGTGAATGGATTCTCGAACGAAAAGACGTCGAGGAATACGATGGACGGCAAGTCCAACCTCAAGACAACGGTTATCTAACCGAAAAGCACGTCGAGTTCGCTTCGAAATCCGAGCGCGCCAATAAGTTCGTCGAGTTTCCGGGGCTCACGTCCGAGCGCCGCAAACCGCTCCGTGCCACCGGGAAGCCGGTCACTCAGAAATATTACGCCGATCAAGGAATCATCACCCCGGAGATGGAATACATCGCGATTCGCGAAAATCTCCGCCGCGCTCAGATTTCCGATCAGAAGGACGACATCCTCCGCAACAGCCTCGACAAACAGCACGCCGGTTCCACGCAATCCCCAAACAGCCCGTATACACCGGGAATTTTCGGTCGTTTTCCCCAACGCATCCCGGCGGAAATCACTCCGGAATTCGTCCGCAGCGAAGTCGCCGCCGGTCGTGCGATCATCCCGCTCAACATCAACCACCCGGAATGCGAACCGATGATCATCGGCCGCAATTTCCTCGTGAAAATCAACGCCAACATCGGCAACTCCGCCGTTGCTTCGTCGATCGAAGAGGAAGTGGAAAAAATGCGCTGGGCCACGAAATGGGGCGCCGACACCGTGATGGATTTATCAACCGGTAAAAACATCCACGCGACCCGCGAATGGATCCTTCGCAACTCCCCTGTCCCGATCGGCACCGTGCCGATCTATCAGGCGCTCGAAAAGGTGAACGGCAAAGCCGAAGACCTCACGTGGGAACTTTACCGCGACACGCTCATCGAACAAGCCGAGCAAGGGGTGGATTATTTCACCATCCACGCCGGTGTGCTTCTCCGTTTCGTCCCGATGACTGCCAGCCGCATGACCGGTATCGTCTCCCGCGGCGGATCGATCATGGCAAAATGGTGCCTTGCCCATCACAAGGAAAATTTCCTCTACACCCATTGGGACGAGATCTGCGACATCTGCGCCGCCTATGACGTTTCCTTCTCCATCGGCGACGGCCTCCGTCCCGGTTCCATCGCGGATGCGAACGATAAAGCCCAGTTCGGCGAACTCGAAGTCCAAGGCGAACTCACCACTCGCGCGTGGGCCAAAGGTTGCCAAGTCATGAACGAAGGCCCTGGCCACGTCCCCATGCACATGATTGAGGAAAACATGGCCAAGCAACTCGA
>DBTN01000017.1:0-58875 GCA_002307065.1 Akkermansiaceae bacterium UBA1315
AGCAATTGGAGCCGGGCTCTTTTTTTATACCCATGTCTCGTAACCCATGACCCATGACCCATGACCGGGTCAGTAACTCGTAGTGATCCCTGAAAACGATCTTGGCATATCTTCAGAATCCTTCTAGGGTGTGCCGCTGTTTCACCCTTTACTCCACTATGTTCAAGGAATTCAAAGAATTTGCATTAAAAGGAAATCTCATCGATCTCGCAGTAGCGTTCGTGATGGGGGCCGCGTTCACCAAGCTTTCAACGGCATTCATCGAAGACCTTTTTATGCCTCTGGTTTCGGCGATTATGCCGGGAGGACTTGATTTTACTAACCGCTATTTCCCTCTGTCGAAGAACGTGACGGTGTTGGACAACCTGGTAGAGGCCAAAAAACAGGGGGCCGTCTTTGCTTACGGGAATTTTTTAACGATTGGTCTGAACTTTTTAATCGTCGCGTTCGCCATGTTTTTGGTGGTCAAAGCGATCAATAAGGCGAAGGCGCTCGCGGAAAAACCGGTTGTTGCTGGTCCGCCGAAGCTTTCCATGGAGGAAAAATTGTTGGTTGAGATCCGCGACCTTTTGAAGGAAAAGGTCTAGAGGATACCTATCATTTGAGTCGATCCTGTTTAATCGGGCACGAAAAAACGCCTACACATCCAATGTATAGGCGTTTAGTTTTAAAAAAGAGCAGGTGAGGTTGCTTTAATTATTTCGCTTTCACCGTCATCACACCTTGCATGAGGGCGAAGTGACCTGGGAAAGAGCAGAGAAACGGATATTCACCGGCTGCGGGAGCGGTAAAGGTGATTTCATCGGATTGACCGCCACCCAAAAGTTTGGTGTGTGCGATGATCTGCTCTTTGGATTCAGCATCGGTAGGGACGTAGTCGGTGGCCTTGGCTGGAGTGCACTTTGCAGCAAAGGTTGGAAGCGCGATGCCTGGTTTCAAGATGACCACGTTGTGGCCCATGGCAACGGCAGGAAGTTGGCCAATGTGTTTGAAGGAGAGAGTGACTTTTTGTCCCTCAGTGACTTCGAAAGCCTTTGCGCTAAATTGCATTTGGTCGTTTCCGGTGAGTTCGACCTTGGCTTCGTTTTGAGCAAAAGCGAATGGGGCTGCCAAAACTGCGAGGAGTAGCGTGATTTTTTTCATATTAAGGTTCTTAGGAACGAAACCATTATGCGCAGCCCGAGAGGACTCGCAACTCCTAGAGAACATAAAATGTTAAAATGACAATTTCTTGGCATTTTCGCTCAATGCGTGGATACTATGGGCAACGCGATTCAACCGTCCGAAAGGTGCTTTTCGCTTGCCCGGTTTCACTTTCTGAACAGGAAAGGGTTGCTGGAGATCGAAAACAATTTCGAGTTGGCACGAGCTTTGCTTTTTATCGCCTACCAATCCGCCTGAACCATGAAAAAAATCGAAGCGATCATTAAACCATTCAAGCTTGAAGAAGTTAAAGAAGCCCTCGCCGAGGTGGGCGTTCAGGGCATGACTGTCACTGAAGTTAAAGGCTTCGGCCGTCAGAAGGGCCACACTGAAATTTACCGCGGTTCTGAGTATACCGTGGATTTCCTTCCTAAAGTTAAAATCGAGATCGTTGTTGACGACGCTCAGGCTGACGGAGTTGCTGCCGCCATCGTGAAAAGTGCAAACACCGGTAAAATCGGTGACGGAAAAGTCTTCATCTCAACGATCGAAGAAGCGATCCGCATTCGGACCGGTGAAACCGGTTCTTCGGCAGTCGCCGTAAACTGATTTTCGGACTATTTTATTTTCCAAACCGGTGCTCCTCAAAGGGCACCGGTTTTTTTATGGTGAGATTGCGATTCGGAAATGGTTTAACGGGCTCATGCCTGACGTTAGCACCGCAGTAGGGAAGGTCCGAATCGCTGGAATGATCGAAGGGACTTCGTTTCTTCTCTTGATGGGGATTGCGATGCCTCTGAAGTATTTCGCCAATTTCCCGGAAGCGGTGAAGTGGACAGGTTGGGCTCATGGCCTTCTGTTTATTTTGTTATGCGCTGTAATCCTGCTGGCTTGGGTTCGCAAGCGGCTTTCGATCCAGCGGGCGGCGCTTGCTTTTGCGGCCTCGTTGATTCCATTCGGCCCTTTTCTTCTCGATCGCAAATTGGCGGAAGACGAGGCTCGGGAAATCAAGAATTTGGCTTAGCGCCGGGACGTTTTCCAATCGAGAAAGGCTCCGCCGAGGTTTGCGATCCCATCGCTCGGGGTAAGGGATTCTTCGGAAAGGGTAGACTTGGTGAGTGCTCGTTCAGCGGCGCGCCCACATAACCAAGCGCCAAGCGCCGCTGCCTCAAGCGGTTGGATTCTGGCGGCGAGTAAGGCTCCGATCACTCCAGCGAGGAGATCGCCTTGACCTCCACATGCCATCCCGGGACTGCCGGTAGAATTGACCCACAAGGGGGCTTCATGCTGGGCCACGAGCGTCCGGCTTCCTTTCAGCAGTAAGGTTACGGGGTGATTTTTGACGAATTGTTGCGCGGCTTCCTCTCTTTGCAAACTGGCGAACTCGGGAGCCAATCGCTCAAATTCTTTGGGGTGAGGGGTAAGAATGTGAGTTTTTTTGAAAACCGAATGTTTTTCCTTTTTGGCAATGAAGTTCAAGGCGTCGGCATCGAGGACTGTGGGTAAGTCGGATTCGGAAAGAAGTTGAAGCAATCCTTTTCCAAACGATTTGCCGATGTTGCCTAACCCGCAGCCGATGACGAGAGAGTCGTATTTCAGTTGGAGGAGATCTGCGGGATTGTCACAAGGTTTGACGATGATCTCTGGAGTGCACCTTGCGGAAATCCGTTCAATGCAAGACGATGGGGCGTGGATGGTGACCAGTCCGGCGCCAGCACGCAGGGCCCCGGTGGCCGCGAGGACAGCGGCCCCTGTATAAAATTCTGACCCGGCGAGAATGCCGACTTTTCCCGCATTTCCTTTGTGAAACTGAAAATTGCGAGGTGCCTTACCTGTGTTCAGGTTTTGTGGCGCGATCAATCGTTTCGCCGGGGTGATCGACGTGAGGGGTTTTACCGGTACCAAGGAAAGGGCACCCGTATGAGATGCGGCTTGTTCTGTTAGAAGCCCGGTTTTTTCAGCACCGATCATAAAGGTGACATCGGCTGTCACGGACGTTTCAAAAGTCTCACCGGTATCCGGGTCGATGCCCGAAGGAAGATCGACGGCGGCAATACGAGCGCCCGAAGTGTTTCTGAGCTGTCGCATTTCCTCGGCGAGTGCCTGGAGCGGCGAGCGGATTTCACCGGTGGAACCGATCCCCAGAAGGGCATCAAGGAGGACGAGTGGAAAATCGCAACCGCTAGGTTCCAATGGTTCTTCCAAGGTTTCGACACCGCCCAATTCGGACCACTTTTTGCGAGTCAGGGCGGCGCAGTCGTCTTTTTGAAATCCGGGACGAAGAGAGATTTTCCATCCGAAACGGTCGCGTAAAACGCGCAGCGCAATCAGAGCGTCACCCGCATTGTGGCCTTTACCAAGATAGGCGACCAACGTTCCAGGATGGGGGAAAAACGCGGCGATGGCTTTTGCCAATTGGTCTCCGGCGAGATCCATTAATTGCTCTTCGGTCCAGCCAGCCTCAAGGGCGGCTGCTTCGAGCGCTCTCATTTCGCAAATCGTGACGGCCGCCATTTCAGAAAGCTAACAGATTTCTGAAGAGAACTCAGCCGAAATTATTGCGTTCGGCTGAAGCGCTGGATGCCCTCAGCGATTCCTTTCGCCAGAGAGTCGCGATACCAAGCGGATTTCATTCGATCCCGCTCCGGTTTGCAACTCACGAAGCCTCCTTCGACCAGGATGGACGGATTCGTCGTGTGGCGGATTACATAATAGCGAGCGAACTTGACGCCGCGATCCACGGCGCGGACTCGGCGCAACATTCCTTGGTGAACGTATTGGCAAAGTTTTTGGCTCTGCGGGGTGTTGTAAAAAGTTTCCAACCCGCTGATGTGTTGCTTCCAAGTATAATTGTAGTGGATGCTGACAAAAATCGAATTTTTCTGGCGATTGCTGATACTGACGCGTTGCGGCAAGGAAATGAAATAATCACTGCGGCGGGTCATGATCGTTCGAAATCCCATTTTTTTGAGGTGGGCCTCCAAGCGGGCGGAAGTGTCGAGCGCGAGGTGTTTTTCATAAACCCGCCCCCACTGGCCTCCATTGTCATGCCCGCCGTGTCCGGGATCGATCACCACGGTTCGGAAAGGCGCTGCCTGCGCAATCGCGCATGACGCGAAAAGCGCAAAGAGAGTGAGGAGCCGGTTACAAAAACTCATGAAGAGGGAAGTTTGAAAACTGTTAAGATTTCCTGATATTTTTTAAAAGTTGTAAAGATTTTTCGCCCTGACATAAAACTTCTGGAGTTTCGACAGGTTTTAGAATCCCGCTGGGCGATCGGATGCCTTGCGGGTCTTTGCTTTCGCTTCGGCAACTGCCTTAGGATCATACGGGATGCTATTAGCGACCCGGACGCTTCCATCGGCGAATGTCATGAGTTGTGGCTCGCCGTGGGATCCGCGTTGATGGATGTCACGGCTGACCAATTTTCCATCGGTATCGACTTGGCAATGGACCCACATGGTCGGCGATCCGAGAAACATCACGTGCATGCGTTGCAACCGATCGATGGTGACCATCGGTTTTTGTAAAAGAAGTGCGTCTCCGAGAGGAAACGTGCGAATGGGGACTCCGTTTCGGGTGTCGATGATTTGGGCGTAGACTTGCGTTTGTTGTCCCGCGTTGAAATTCAGGACCCTGAATTCACGGATTTCGCCGGGTTTTCCAGCGATTCCAACTTTTTGAGACCAATAAGGCCGGCCCGGATTGAGGTTAAAAAGAACGCGGTTTGTCGCACTGCCATCGCCACCGCCACCCGGGATTCTGACGACGGCGGAAACGGAATAATTTCCGGGTTCGGTGAGGTGAAAGTGCTGCGAGAGATCGACCTGGCGTGCCATGGAGGCACCGGCGCCGATTTTCATCGCACCAAAATTGCTGCGTCCAATGGGCGTGGCGGGATCCCCTTGGCGATCTTTGACGACGAAATCCAGCCAGGGGAGCCGATCGTCGCCTTGAAATAACAGATCTTGTCCCGCGTGATTCGTGATCGTTACAACGGCGATCACCGGTTCACCTGCAACGTATTGGTTTCGTGAGAGCTTGAGAGAAGCAATCAACTGCGCGTTGGCGAAGCTCGCCATGGCCGCGAACGGAATAAGGAAATGCAGAGGCCGGAAATTCATCAGACCTATGGCCTAAACCACGTGTGGCATGGCGTCAATCTAACCGGTCCAAAGATTGGACAAAACTGCGGAATCCTTATTCGTTTCCGTGTGGGAAGAGTTCGTGGTACTTGATCGCTTCCACGGCAACGGCAGCGGCGGTGCCGAAGATTGTCTCCGAGCTTGCGGTCCGGGGTACTTGGGCCGCGGGACGAGCAAGGCCGAGGATGAGTTGGCCGTAGTTCTGAGCACCGCCGATGTGCTGCAAAAGCTTCAGGGAAATATGGGCTGCGTCGAGGTTCGGGAACACTAGAACGTCGGCAGTGTGACGGGCTTCGGCACCGTGGAGTTTGGTTTCGGCGGCCTCCGGATCGACGGCGACGTCGGCTTGGATTTCTCCTTCGATATCGATGTCGAGGAATTGTTTGAGCG
The DNA here is from genome assembly GCA_002307065.1 of Akkermansiaceae bacterium UBA1315. Lineage (GTDB taxonomy): Bacteria > Verrucomicrobiota > Verrucomicrobiia > Verrucomicrobiales > Akkermansiaceae > Luteolibacter. The sequence continues at coordinate 5,679 of DBTN01000017.1, forward strand.
CTTCTTCACGAGCGAGCGAAGCGGCTGCAGCCATTTTTTGGGCATCCGGGGTGCTGGCGGAACCTTTGGTCGAGTGGCTCAGCATGGCGACATGGACTTTCCGACCGAGGAAATGGTGAGCGAGTTTTCCGGTTTCCAAAGCGATCGCAGCCAATTCCTGGACCGATGGATTGGGAATCAGAGCCGAATCCGCGAGGAAAAGGATACCGTTGCCGCCCATGTGTTTAAGGTGTGGAGCGACAAGCAGGGTCGTGCCGAAAATTTTTGGAACATTCGGGAGCGGTTTGATCGTGTGGAGCAAGGCGCGGAAATACGAGGCTGGGAGCGCCTGGTTGCCGCCGACGATCGCATCCGCCTGGCCATATTGGGTCATCAGCGCGCCGAAATAATGGGGGCGTGACACTAATTCCGCCGGGTCACCGATTTTCACCGTCCGGTAACGGGCCATGTTTTCGACGCGTTGGCAGAACAGTTTGAAGTCCGAGGAGTGGGGCGGATCGATGACGTGAATGAAAGTCATCGGAATTCCGTTTTCCGCCGCCAAGGCGCGGATCCTCTCACGGTTCCCCAACAAGATCGGCGCAACCGCTTCCAATTCAACCAATCGGGCGGCTGCCTGCAAAATGCGAACATCTTCACCTTCCGTGAAAACAACACGTTTTGGGTGAGCCCGGAGTTGCTCGATCAGATACCGGGTGACGCTGTTATCGGGGCTGGGTGAAGGTAAGACGCTCATGAGGGCTGCGGCACTTGCGCCGTGGCGGGAGTTTAGTGTAACTTCTGCGAAGCGTTCAATCTGATTCATCCTGAAAGACTCCCGTGCCGGCCGATTATCACACCCATACTCCCCTCTGTCGGCACGCGGAAGGCGAGCCGGAAGCCTATATTGACGCGGCTTTGCAGGCGAATCTAACCGAATACGGCATATCCGATCATGCCCCGGCGATTCCTGAACCTTTTGATGATTGGCGAATGTTCGAAGCCGAACTGCCGGAGTATTTTCGGTGGATCGAAGGGGCGAAAAGTCATGCGGCGGGGAAAATACCGGTTCGCGCCGGGCTGGAATGTGACTGGCTAACCGGTTGCGAGCCTTGGATCGAAACGCTTCGCGGAAAATACGATTGGGATTATCTCATCGGCTCGGTGCACTACCTAGGCGACTGGGATTTTGACAACCCGAAATGGCTAGGGCGGTGGGCGCAGAGTGACGTCGATGCCGTCTGGAGCCATTATTGGAAAACTTACGCGGCGATGGCCGAAAGCGGGATGTTCGACATCATGGGCCACCCGGATTTGGTGAAAAAATTTTCCTACACGCCCTCGGGGGATCTTGACCGGTTTTACGAACCGGTCATCGATGCGATTGCTTCTTCCGGCTCTGTCATCGAACTGAACACGGCCGGTTGGCATAAGCCTTGTGCCGAGGCTTATCCCGCGCCGCGCTTTCTCGAACTCGCGTGTTCTGCCGGGATTGGTGTGGTCATTTCCTCGGACGCTCACTCGCCTCACGAAGTCGCCCGGGATTTCTCCAGGGCGACTGAGTGGGCGAAAAACGCAGGTTATCGAGAGACGGTGCTTTTCGAAAAACACAAACGCCGGTCCGAGCCTTTACCGGATTAGCGGTTCTTTTTCAGCAGTTCCGCAAAGCGGGTGACTGCCGATTCGTAAACCGATCCGAGCAGCCGGTCCGGTTGGAGCGTTGAGCCTGGGGTCGCTTTGCAAAAGACGTCCTGCATCGATTGGAAATCGTGACCTGCGGCAGCAGCGGCGATGATTGCGGCTCCAAGCGCGGCGGAATTGATGACATCGAGGCGCTCGACCGGTGCTTGGAATACATCGGCGACGAGTTGGGCGATGCCGTCGTTTTTCGAGGCCCCACCGGTGAGGCGGATGCGCTCGATTTTGACCTCCATCCATTCCGAATGAAGGCGCATGTTGAGAAACTGTCCTTCGAGCAGCGCCCGGATTTGCAGGGCGGCAGTCGGCTCGTCGGTGAATTCGGAAATCGGCCCGGTGAAATCGTGTCGTGGGGTGATTTCGGGTCCGAAAAACGGAAGCGTCAGGTTTTTTCCGGCCGATTGGAGGGTCGAGGCGAGCGACTCGCGATCAAACGCGGACCAATCGACGTTGAGTTGATCGCGCAGCGCTTCGCGGGCCAGCGAGCCGTTGCGGAAGACGATGATCGACATGAAGCCGCCTGCCGGATTTCCGAACACGTGGCCAAAGCCGTTCGGGTCGGTCTTGGCTTCGGGCATCGAGGCGAAAAAGGTGTCGCTGGTTCCCAACGAAATCACGGCTTCACCGGAACCGGTCGCGCCCATGCCGACGAGCGAGGCTGGATTGTCGCCGGTGAAAAGTGCGGTGTCGCAATCGGGATTGAGGCCGTATTTCGTCGAGAAATAAGAGGAAATCCGACCTTGGACGGTCGTCGTCGCGGCTGGTGGGAGAAGTTTTGCCGCGAGGTCTGGGGCCGTGGCTTCAAGAAGTTTTTCGTCCCATTGGAGCGTCGCGAGATTGAGAAGATTCATGCCGGCTCCGTCACCAAAATCGATAGGGACGGATTTTCCGGCGATCACGGAGGCGATGAATGAGCTGACGAGATGAATGCGGCGGGTGTGCGCGTAGGCTGCGGGATCGGTTTTGAAAAAACGGCGGATTTGAGGGCCGGTGAATCTTTCGATCGGGATCGAACCAGTGCGGTTACAGACTTCGACCGCGCCGCCGAGTGCCTCTGCGATTTCCGCGCATTCCTGACCGGTGGAGGTGTCCATCCAGATCGGTGCGGTCGTCCGGCTGAGTGCGGGTGAAAGCTGTTCGACGAGGGATTTTCCTGCGTTCAGGGATTTGAGGCGATCTTCGAAACTTTCATCGAGATAGACCGAGCCGTGCTGCTGGCCGGAACCGGCGATCATCGTCACCTTCGAAAGATCCGTCGTGGCTGCGAGGCGGCTGAACAGCAAGTCCAGCGCTTCCAGCCACATGAGAGGATTCGAGTGCACCTCACCATTCGTCCCACCAGGAAGAAATCCGCTGGGGGACTGATAGTGCGGAAGGTCGGCACCGAAGTTGACGGAGAGTTGGCAGGTGATCGTTCCGGCGACGGGATCGATGATGACAGCGGTGAGGGATTGGGTAGAAGAATCGAGACCGAGGAACATGCCGGAGCTTTCGCAGAGCGAGGTGAGTTTTCCAAGCAAGATTTATCGAACCATCACCCCACTTTGTCGGATGCGGGACGCGAGGTATTTTTGGAAATGCCAGATCGGCTCTTCGAGGTGGCTGAGCCGCCCTTGGGAGTATCCGACGGATCGCATTCCACGTTGAGTGGCGGCGCAGACTTCCATATCTTCGAGGTGGAAATCAATGCCCGCTTGGATCTCCGCCTTCAGGGTTTCCTCGTAGCCCGGGGCGTTCTTCGCTTCTTTGGAAACGATCATGGTGGTGAGTAGACTGCACGTTTCCGGACCGGTTGGTAGTAATCGATACCAGAACACCCGATCGGGGGCGGAGAATAACAGGAAATTCGGGACGCCGAGATACACCGCCCATTCGAGGCAGTCATTGAGTTCCATATCTTTAAAATTGGTGAAGGCATTCTTCGCAATACCAGCGTCGAGGATTTCCTTTTTCATGCTCTCCTTCAGCGGGAGGTGCATCGCGCTGAAGTTTTCATCATAAGGTTCGCTCCAGCATCCGCGGGCAGGGAGAAATGGTTCGAGCGTTTTCGCGTGGGCGCCCATGTGGTGATAGGCCTCCATGAAATTCTCGAGGAGGATTTTCCAGTTGAACTCGCAGTCCCAATGTTCCGCCCAGACCAATTCGCCGTCCGCCATGTCCCAGCGGTCCACGAATGTCTTGAACTTGCCATATTTCTCGGAGAGGGGTGGGGCGTCGCCTGAAAGATTCACAAAGACAAATCCTTCCCATATTTCGGAGCGGAATGAGTGGAGTCCGACTTCCGTCCGGTCGAAACACGCGGCTTGTTGCATTTCTGGCGCGCCCACCAATTTTCCTCCGAGATCGTAGCTCCAAAGGTGATAGGGGCAGAGGATGATTCGCTGATTTCCCGAATCCGGATGATCGAATCCGCTCGGCATTAAATCCATTCCCCGGTGGCGACACACTCGGGAAAGGACGCGGATTTCCATATCTTTTCCGCGAACGACGAGCAACGGCTCACCGCACAGATCGACGCGGACAAAGTCGCCTGGATTCGGGATTTGTGAGATATGTGCGAGTGAGATCCATTCTTTTTTGAAGACCTCATCTTCTTCGAATTTTTGAAATGTGGGATCGGTATAAACTCCCGCGGGTAAAGTGGTGGAGTGTTCTTTTCCCACATCGGCGGCGGCCAGAACTTGTGCGAAAAGCGAGAGATCTTCCGGTTCGGGGAAGCGAGAGCGGGTGGTGGGTGAGGGTGGAGCAGTGATGGTCGAGTTCATGATTCTTGAGCGGTTAGAATTGGTTTTCGAAACGTTCGCGCTGGCGCAATGCGGTCCAGCGATTGATTTCCCAGAGATTTGCAACCGGCTTACCGGTGTAGGGTGCGCATTGAAGGTATCCGTCCGGTCCGAATTCCGGAGTGAGGGTGGTGATTTCAGTCCCGCGCTGATCCATCGATCGCCAGACCGTGTCCCACCAGCGTTCATGGGCGGCGAGAGCACCGGCATATTCCGGCGCCCGGGGGTCAGGGACTTGCGGCCCTTGAGCATAACCGACACGCGACTGGACGTGAAAAGCATGCTTTGCGGCCAAAGCGAGAATCGCGGGTTCCTCGTCGAGAAGGAGACGTTCGCTCACCACGCACCAATGGCTAAAATCGCAGGTGATTTTCAGACCCGGGAGTTTCTCTAACAGATCGCGTGTGAGCCACGGACTATAAGTATATCGACCGCGATGCGTTTCCGCCGAAATGGCGATGCTGTGTTTTTGTTCGAGGTTCATCAGCCCCGTGAAAAATTCTATGGCTTCATCCGCGCTCCAGGCGTCGTAACCGGCCATGGTGTTGATAAATCTGGGTTTCGCCTCGAGGCTCCGCACGACGGCTTTTTCCAGCGAAACGAGGTGGTCTTGTGCGGATTTGCCGGGCTCTGGGACATATAAACCCTTGGGCGTGCAGGTGCTGACCTCGGCGATCAGCTCCATTTTTTCCGCGGCGAATGTCGAGATGAACGATTCCCGTTCCGATTCGTCTTCGGGAACAGGCGCTTCGATTCCGTGAAATCCCGCGTCTCTTGCGAGCTGAATCGCATCGAGAAGGGTGTCCTCGTGTCCCCAAAGCGTTTTGAAAAGATGAAGTTTCATAATACCTCCTCGCGTACGACGCGGAATCCCAGATTGTCCCAGCGCGCGTTTTCCGGTGCCCAATCTCGCCACGATGAACGCAGGACTCGTGGCAGATGATCCCACGCTCCGCCACGGATCACTCGGCGGCCTTCGTGGCCGGCTTCCGTCCAAGCGGAGCCGTCGCAGGGCGCGTCGATGAAATGAGGGTGCCATGGGTCGATGACCCATTCGCAGACATTTCCTAACAGATCGGAAACTCCAAACGCGTTCGGTTGATAAGAGCCTGCTTCGGAGAGCCGGCCGGGGCCTACCGGTTTACCACGTTCGTCATAGTAATAATTGGCATGCTCGGGAGAGATGTCATTTCCGTGAGGGAAAATCGTGATCGAACCACCCCGACAGACGTATTCCCACTCGGCTTCGCTCGGCAGCCGATGAAGCCGACCGGTCATTTGGGAAAGGCGATCGCAATAATCCATCGCTTCATTCCAATTCACGCCCACCACCGGTAGACGATCGTTCGTTGGGAGTGGTGAACGGGAGTTCATGACCGTATTCCACTGTCCGTTCGTCACGGGCAGGCGGCTGATCCAAAATGAAGTTTTGATGACCACCTCGTGGCGAGGTAACTCGACGCTGGTAACGAATTTATCATCTTCGATACCGCCCATCCAGAACCGCCCTGCCGGGATCTTGATCCAGTCGGAAGTCGATGGAGCGTGGTCCATGGCTGGAATCGGAACTGGTGAACGCTGGGTCAATGTCGTGTCCTTGTAATGGGGTGAATCGATTATTTTCCGAAGCCTGATGCCTCGAGTGCCTTCATCGGCGAAAGATCGACACCGGCCTCCATGGGATGCGATTTTTTCACCGTGCCGAATTTTACCCACCAGTCGTTCGTCAGTTTCCAATGGTCCGCAATTTCGCCATTTTTTCCGAAGGGCGGTTCCCCTTCGATCACGCCCATGAATCGGGCGGCGTCTTGCCAATCAAACGGGTAAATTCCACCGTCGTTCGAACTGCCATCGGCCCCGATCACTTCTTCGACATCTTTGACGGTGAACTTCAGCGCTTTGGCGATGATCTCATTTCCTTCTTTCGGGTTTTCCTTCCAGAATTGGACGGCTGCGAAATAAGCCTTCATCGTGAGTGCGGCCAGCTCCGGCTTATCTTTGAGAAACGAGCTGCTCATATACATGCCGTCTCCGAGCAGTGCGGTTTCTTTGAAATAGGGCTCTCTCGAGGTTTTAACCACTTTCGACCCCGGAAGGCTCGACAAAACCTTTCCGCCGAAGGGTTCCCAAAATTCTCCCCCTGCGACTTTGCCGCTGACCATGGCGGCGACGGCGTCATCCATGATGACATTGGTGTATTTGACCTCGTCGAATTTTACTCCGTTTTCTTCGAGCCAAATTCCCATGAAGATCTGGGTCAGGCCGCCTTCGAGAACGGCGACTTCTTTGCCTTTGAGGTCGGCCGCGCTTTCAATTCCAGGACCGAGGATGATTTTGTCGGTGCCGTAGGAAGGATTTGTATAAGCGACAAACTTGATCGGAACGCCTTGGTCTGCGGCGATCGGTCCGTATTCGACGGTGGACGAAGTCACGTCCAGTTGTCCGGCGGTCATTTGGCCGAAGCTCTCGTAGGGATCTTCGATGATTTGAATATTCAGATCAATTTCGGGAACCAGGTTCTTTTCCTTAGCGATGTACCAGTATGCGTAACCGGGCCAGGAGAAGAGCGAGATGTTCACGGTGTTGTCCACTTTTTCTCCGCCAGTCGCGGCGGTTTCTTTCGGTTTGCAGCCGGTTGTTAGGCAGAACGTTCCGACGGCGGCGAACAGACTTATTTTGCAAAAAGTATATCTTTTCATTCGATCAATGGTTGGAGTGCAGCAGCTGAGAATTATCGGAGATAGCGGAAGACACCGCGATGGATCAGGCGGAAAGCAAGGTCGAAACAAAGCCCGAGCAGACCGATGACGAGGATGCCCGCCATGATGTCATCGACCCTCACAAAACGTTTCGCCCGCATCATCATCGCGCCAATGCCATCGGTGGCGGCAACGATCTCGGCGATCACGAGATAGGTCCAACTCACCGCGAGCATTTGCCGTGCGGTATTGAGATAGTTTGGGAGCGCTGAAGGGAAGATCACTTTCAAGAGCAGATTGGATCGCTTCGCGCCGAGCGTGCGGGCACATTCCACCAAACCGGAATCGACCGAGCGGGTGTTGTCCATGAACAGCGTGATCAGAAAAAATACGACGCCAAGAATCAGCAATGCGATTTTTTGACTGTCGCCGGTGCCCAGCCACATCAGCAGCAACGGAACGAATGAGGGCGCGGGGAGGTAGCGAAATGGAGAAACCAGCGCATTGAAAAAACTTTCCACTGGGGGGAATGTGCCCATCGAGATGCCGATCGGGAGCGCGATGGAGATGGCGATGATAAAACTGATAAGGATCCTTCGGACGCTCTGAATCACGTCCGCTGAAAATCCTCGGTTGATAAAAAGGTCATACAGGGAAGCTCCGACTTGTGCTGGGGTGGGGACGAGGGGGGACGGATTTCCCGCGGCCAGCCATTGCCAGAGAGCCAGGAAGCAGAGCCAAGCTGCCAGACCGAGTCCGATTTTTAGTGGAAATGGAAGCTCGCAACGAAAGCTGAAAAGCCGCGTGATCTTTCCCACCGCCCTTATCGCCGGCAAATCTCGACCGGTTTCGGTCGCATGCGCAGGTGGTGGAATTTGACGTGAATTGAGCATCGGAATCGAGACAATAAGTTAAGTTAAATTAGCATAGAATATGCCATGATCCGCTAGGTATTTGCGCGCGCAAATAAAACAAATTGACCATTTTGACATCATCTTCGCTTGAAAGCCTGGCGGGTTCGTGATTGTTAACAGCACTGTGCACATTCCTCAACCAACTATTCCGAAAGGCCGACCTGATTCGCATCATGTCGCGTGGCGTGGTTTGTTAACGTTGCATGCAGTTGTTACTAAACAAATCGCCGCCGAGCTCGACGCATCTGGAACCCTTTCCTACAACGACTACGATGTCCTGGTGACATTGAATGAATGTCCGGGCCGACGTTTAAGGTTGAGCGAGTTGGCCGAGTTGACCCTGTTCAGCCACAGCGGAATTTCACGAGCGGTCACACGATTGGAACGCGAGAAACTGTTGCGTCGTGAAAAGTGTGAAACGGATGGGCGGGGGTTTTATGCGGCTCTGACCAAGGCGGGTCGGCAGGCGTTGCTCGACACTTGGCCGCGCTATAAAGAGCTGATCGAGGAAAAATTCGCCAGTCAGTTGAGTGCCAGCGAAGCTGAAATGATGGGGGAGCTGATGCACCGGGTGACCGCTTCGTTGGGAGATCATAGCTTTCACCATGTGTTTCCGCGTCGGCTGACCGATGAACCGATTTAGTCCCCGGAGCTCAATATCGCGACCGGTGGGGATGGGGAATGCTGTCCCACAGCTCCGGTTCGAGCGGTGGCGTTTCGACGACGGCGAGATCTATTTTTTCGACCAAGGCATGGGTCATTTCGATAAAGAGCTTCTTTCCATCTTCGGCGTTTGCCAAAGAAGGTGAGCCCGTGACGCCATTGAGACTGGTTTGTGAAACCGGGTAGGAAAAAACCGTTTTTTGAGTGCGGTCGCGATCATCAGAACGGGAGAGGAGATCGTTGCGGACGAGGTCGGGGAATAAGTAAAGCATCAGATCAGTTTCCGCTTTATTGGCATGAAGATCATCCGCATCGGAGGTGTAATGTTTCCATATCTTCGGGGTGAGTTGGAAAACATTGAGGAGTGCAATTTGCAGTGCTCCGATGTGGCGAAGGCGGATTTGATCCACCGCGACGCGAGCCGAAGCATCGTTTCCGAAATGAGAATTCACCAAGAGGATTTTTTTCCAACCGGTAGCGACCGCCCAATCACAGAGATCATTGAGAGTGTGGATGAAAGTTTCGTGGCGGATCGAAAAGGTACCGGGCCACTTTGCGGTGTGGCCTTGGGAGACGGTATAACGCAAAGTTGAAAGGACGGGTACGCCGGTTCGAGCGGATGCTGCATGGCATATCTCTCCAGCGAGAAGCGTATCCATTGCGACCGGAAGATGGGGGCCGTGTTGCTCGGTGGCACCGAGCGGAAGAAGCAGCAACCCGCCATTTTTTTCGCGGAGCTCGGCGATTTCAGGCCATGGCAGAAGTTCCAGAATGACGGGTTGCTTACTCATCGGGGTGTTGCAGTTGAAATTAGAAGAGGCGGGAATAGGTATCGACTTCCCACTGGCTGACGCGCTGGTGGTATTGACGCCATTCTTCGGTTTTATAGGTGATGAATTCGTCGCGCAGTTCTTTGCCGAGTGTTTTTTCGACGAACGGGTCGGCGGCGAAAGCGGCGACGGCTTCTTCTAAGGTTCGAGGAAGTTCACAAATGCCGCGCGCGGCAAGTTCGGCGGGAGAAAGCGCATAGAGGTTTTCTTCTTGGGCGATCCCAGGATCGAGATTTTCGCGGATTCCCTCCAAACCTGCGGCCAACATCAGGGTGGCGGCGAGGTAGGGATTGCAAGCCGAGTCGGCATTTCTCGATTCAAAGCGACCGCCTGCCATTGGAACGCGGACGGAATTGGTGCGATTGTTTCGACCGTAGGAATTAAAGACTGGAGCCCAAGAATAGTAACTCATCAGTCCTTGCCGGACGAGGCGCTTGTAGCTGTTCACCGTCGGGGCGAAAGTTGCACAAAGGGCGGGACCGTGTTTTAAGACACCAGCGATAAATTGGTAAGCCAGGTCGCTGATACCGAGGCCCCGAGGATCTTCCGCATGATCGCGTTTGAATAAATTGGAACCGGTATGGATATCATAAAGTGACATATTAAAATGCGCGCCTGAACCGGTTTTGTCTGCGAACGGTTTTGGCATAAAGGTCGCCAGAAGGCCTTCTTCTGCGGCGTAATGTTTTGCCATCAGGCGGAAAAAGATAAACCGGTCACACATGGTTAAGGCGTCGGCATATTTGAAGTCGAATTCAAATTGGGAATGCCCGTCCTCGTGGTCGAGTGAATAGAGGTCCCAGCCGAGATCGTTGATCGCAGTCGCGACTTTATCCAGCCATGGATACCGGTCGAGGAAGCGTTTGATATCATAACAGGCTTTATTGAGATTGTCGTCGTGATTGGGGATGCTGAGTGATCCGTCTGCGGCTTGTTTGACGACGTATAGTTCGCATTCGATTCCAAGGTTCATGCCGAAGCCCATTTTGGCGGCTTCATCGAGTTGCTTTTTCAGGGCGACCCGAGTGCTGATGGGATAGGGTTCTCCATGGAAGGTGTTGTCGGCGGGGAACCATGCGATTTCCTTATTCCAGGGTAAAATGCAGCCGCGTGAAAGATCGGGGACGGAGCTGATTTCGTCGTCATTGGGAAGCTGTCCGAGACCATCGAGGGCGTAGCCGGTATAAAGTTCGGAGCCGCTGGCAAAGTCTTCGAAATGATCGATGGGGACAAATTTTCCCTTGGGAACGCCGTGGATATCGACGTAAGCGCCGATGCAATATTTGACGCCTTTGGCTTTGAGTTCATCGCGGAGAGAGGCTGGGGATGGGGTGGGATTCATAAGTATTAGGTGAAAAGTATGAAGAGGGTGAGAATGAGGGAGACGGGGTTGATGGAAAGGTTTTGTAAGGACAGGAGCGTCCTTACTCCTAGACGACGTCGGGGTCGTCTTTGGTGAATTTGAGGACGGGAAATTCTTCGCGGACGTGGGATTGCGTCGGATGAATGAGCGAGTCGATATGATGGCGAGTGCTGATGAATTCGGGCTCGACGAATTGTTGGAAACTGCGAGGCCGGGGAACGGGTACTTCGATGAGCTCGCGGACCCGGCCGGGATTGGCATCAAGGACTAGGATGCGGTCGGAAAGATAAACCGCTTCGTCCAAGTCGTGTGTGATGAAAACGATAGTGATATCGACGTTTTTCCAGATTTCTAACAGGTAGGACTGCATCTGGCATCGCGTCTGGGCATCGAGAGCGCCGAAGGGTTCGTCCATGAAGAGGACGCGTGGTTGATTGGCGAGTGCGCGGGCGATGGCGACGCGCTGTTTCATGCCACCGGAAAGCTGATGGGGGTAGGAATTTTCGAATTTCGTGAGGCCGACGAGTTCGATCCATTGGCGTGCTTCGCTTTCGGCGTGGTAGTTCGAGCGGCCGGCGATTTTCGGGCCGAACATCACGTTTTGTTTCACCGTGAGCCAGGGGAAGAGCGTGTAGCTTTGGAAGACCATTCCGCGGTCCGGGCCAGCGCCCGAGACCGGTTGGTCGTAGACGCGGACTTCGCCCGAGGTCGCCGTTTCCAGTCCGGCGAGAATGCGAACGAGAGTGGATTTCCCACAACCGGACGGGCCGATGACGGAAAGCAGCTCGCGTTTGTGGACTTCAAAGGAGACGTCATTGAGAGCGGTGATGATTCCACGCGGGGTTTCGAAATTTTTTGTCAGTCCGCGAACGCTGAGGGCGACTTCGCGAGCTCGCAACCTTTCGAACCGAGCAGCGACCTCCGGCGATTGAGTGCGGTAGTCAGGGAGAAGGGGTGAAGACATTGGGATAAGGGAAAAATTCAGACGGATGCCGGAGGACTCCCCGCCAGGCGTTTGCGAATCGCCGCAGCGAGCGTACGGACGGGCCAAGTGATCGAGCGGACGAGGTTGCGGGAAAACCGATCGGATTTCCCGGCCCAAGGAAACAGCAGACCGTGAAGCCAAGCGAGGAATTGATCGCTGATGAAACCTGTCAGGCCGATGAGGATGATCACGGGGTAAACGCGATCAAAGTTCCGGAAGCGTCCTTGAGTTTCGATGAATTCGGTGAGTCCGCTTTTCACGCCGATCAGTTCGGCGATGACGAGCCAAGTCCAAGCCCAGCCAAGGAGGATGCGCAGATCGTTGTAGAGGTTGGGAAGGATGCCGGGGAGAACGACGTGGGCGAGCAGCTGGCGGGGTTTCGCTCCGAGTGTTTGGGCGGCTTCTAACAAGGAAGGCTCTAACAGGCGTGTGGTTTTTGAGACGACAAGCACGAGTTGGAAAAAGGTGCCGATGAAAATGAGCGCGATTTTTGGGGCGTCACCGGCAAGCAAGACCGCAACGAGCAAGGTGCTGAAGGTCGGCGCGGGCATGTAGCGGAAAAAGTCGATGAAAGGTTCGAACAATTTGGAAAAGAAATCGAAAACGCCGCAGAGAATCCCGATCGGGATGCCAATGGCGCAGGCCCAGAGAAAGCCGAGCAAAATGATGCGGAGTGACGAGCGATATCGTTCGCCCATCGAGGGGGCGTCGTTTGCGGGCTCGGCGGTGAAGTCATGATAGCCCGTGATGATCACCTGATGCGGCTCGGGCAGATAAGCCGGGTTTGCCGGTTTGCCTTGGGGCAGGAGCTTGAGAAGGGTGGTTTCCGGTAGGGTTTTGAAGGAAAATTCGGGAGAAATGGCGGACATTTTTTCCCAGTTGTCGCGGACGATTTTCAGATTTTCTTCGGTGAGGACCGGTTTGGCGGAAACTTTCGCCCCCGTGGCGAGGTCACGCCAAAGGGTGTAAAGCGCTGCGTCGTTTTGTTCTTCGCCGCGCGGCAGCCAGCCATTCGCGATGGCGAGTGGGGCGAGTTGGCGGAGAAGTTTTTGGTTTTTGCGTTTTGCTCCCGATTCGGCAGCACCGGAATCCCGGAGTGCCATCACGGCGGCGTTCTCGTCACGCACCGCTTGGACAAAGGTCGGGAAATAATCGCGACTCACATGGTCTCCTGCGGTGAAAACCGTGGTGACGTCTTCACGGTCGGCGGAAAGTTCGATTCTCACGTCCGGATGCCAGATCCACGGGACGTAGGAAAAAAAGCACCAGATCCCGAGAGGTAGCACGAACGAGAGAATCGTCAGCGTCAGCCGCCGCCCAGGCGGTAGATCTCTGCGAACGGCGAACCATTGATGACCGGTTGAGGACATGAGAATCGTTTTAAAATCGGAAGACGAACTCGTGATTATTTCTCGGCACTCAGCGCTTTGGTGAACGATGGATCGAGATATTTTCCTGCGTCCTGAGTTTCTTTATAAACGTCGAACTTGAGGTTGAAGGTGTTCACGTAGCGAGTGGAGCCGTAGACGGAACCGAGGCCCTCGGCGTCTTTCCAGCGTTCCAGCGCTTCGTTAAGGCTGAGGATTTTGGTTCCTTTGAGGAGGGGTTCGTATTCTTCGGGTTTGATGCCGACACGAGCGGAGAGGATTTTGGTGACGTCGTCGAGGTTCTCTTCGTCCGCCATGTATTCCACGATTTTATACCAAACTTTGACGACCTTTTGCCATTCGGCTTTGTTTTTTTCAAGGCTCTCCGGGGAAACATAGAGGAGATCGTAAATGATTCCGGGAGCATCTGCGGAGGTGAAAACCGGTTTGGAGCCGGGAAGGACTTTCAGGGCTTGCCCGGAATTTGGCTGCCAGGCACCGATCGCGTCGACGTCTTTGGAGCCGAGAACTTGGGGCGTTTCATTGGTCGGGGTGTTGACGATGGTGACGTCTTCCGCCTTCATGCCATTTTTTTCCAGGCCGGTGAGGAGGAGTAGATGGCAGACGAATCCTTCTTCAACGCCGATTTTTTTCCCCTTGAGGCCTTTGACGTCTTCGATGCCCGGTGCGGCGACGATCATGTCGTTGCCGTTGGAGAAGTCGTTGATCAGGATGCCGACGGATGGTTTTCCGGTCGCACCGGTGACCAGAGCGTCTCCGTTGGTCATGCAGACCGCGTCGACTTTGCCGGCGACGTAGGCGTCCATGGAGGCGACATAGTCGAACCAGGAGAATTCGACTTCGACGTCCGCTTCTTTAAACCAGCCTTTTTGAATGGCGATTTCCCAAGCGACCCAGCCGGGCCAATCGGAGTAGGCGATTTTGAGCGGCTCCGCTTTCGCGACAGTCGGCAGCACGCAGGCCGCCAGAAGTGAAAGGATGATGCGTGGTGTTTTCATGGGACTTGTGGGACAAGGTGATTCACAATGTTTCAGTATGAACAATTATGAAAATAGTCATACTATAGATAGCAGCCCCCATACCACGCCGGGCTGTACATGAAAAAAGAGCGGCCGCTTTCGCGACCGCTCTTTGAATCAATAAGGAATCGGGACGACTCCTTTTTGAGATGATTAGAAGCTCACGCTCACCATCGTGCCGCCAACGAGCTCGTTCTTGGCTGCGCCGTAGGCAATGCCGTGGCCACCGCTAAGATCGATCGAAGCTGCTGCGAAAGGGGAGAGTTTCGCGTTTTCAGCGAAGCCCCAGTCGAGGGAGACTTTCGAGGTGAAGTGGGCAAGGTGACCCTCTTCGGTGAGGTAAGCGAGCACGCCGCCGAGGTTGAGGGCAAGGCATGGGCTCAGCTCGAAGCTTTTGCCAAGAGCGAGTTCTGCGTAGCCGTCGTTGTCGGTTTCAACGTCCAAGAAATAGGTGAGGGATGCTTCAAGGAAGCCGAAGTCTTTCGAGAAGGAGAAGTAAACTTCTTGTGCGTCATCGAGATCGTCGAAGTTGTGGTACCAGATGTAACCAACTGCCGCGGTGGCGAAACCGAGGTCCTTCGAGACTTCGCCGTAGAGGTCGAGTTCGTCGAGGTTGGTGTCAGCCTCATACGAGCCGTACCATGCGCCTGCGCTCAAAGCGAGGCCGTTCCAATCTGCCGATGCATCGAAGCCGGTTTCGGTGAGGTCTTGTCCGAGGTTGGTGCCGCGGAAAAGGTACTCACTGGTGTAGCCAGCGTGAAGGTCGTAGTTGAGGTCGATGGATTCCGCCGAAGCGTTGCCCGCCGCGAAAGCGGAGACAGCGACGAGGGTGCCGATGGTTTTGCAGTAGTTGCGCATCTTAGTTGTATGGTTTTCGGTTGCTGCATGCTTTCTGAACGAACCTTTGTGGGGCTGAACAGGAGCATTTATCGTTTCGAAAAACCAAGAGATGGAGTCCCTTGGAAGGTCGAGCGATGAACGAGTAGTTCATATAACCGAAACGTTTGTCCAGAAAGTTTTAAGGCAGTGAAATCGACCGCATTTGATTGATCTTCAATTGGTGAATCCCTTTGATGCGAATAGACAGCTGCGACGGGGGAAACTTCTCGGATTTCGCCGCAAATCTCAGTTTTTTCGGAGGATGGGCCGGTTTTTGGGAAGAGAAAAGATACCTCCAGCGGGTGGGTTGAAGGCTGGATCTGGAAACAAAATCGACATAAAAGTGAGAATGATTTCATTTGTTGGATTCGTTGGTTTTGCTCCTTAGGGTCAATGGATTGCGATCAGATTTTGAGCGATGAGTCGGCTTATCAGAAGAGTGTAGGGGGCGGATATTGGAGATTTGGCATGTCCGTTGCTCAGGCCGGGGCAGCGCTTTACAGGGATTTTTGGAAATCTTTTGTGAACTGCGATTCATCCGTCCACCTGATCTAATGAACAAACGACACTTAATCCACCCGAAAGCCCTGATGGTCGCGGCGATAGCGTTCGCAGCCTTCTCACTGAATTCCACGCTTCAAGCGCAAGACGCCGCCCCGCCCCCGGAGGTCGTCGTTGAGCAAGTCGAGCAAGTGGTTGAGACCCCTGCCGCGGCTGAGCCAGCTGAAGCGCCTCCTGCGGAAGGGACCTATGAAGCCTTTATGGCGGGTCCAGATGCCGCGAGTTTCACGGTAAACAACCTCTGGATTCTCATTTCCGCTGCCCTGGTGTTCATCATGCACTTGGGATTTTGCTCGGTGGAATCCGGTCTTTGCCAAAAGAAAAACACGGTCAACATCATCTTCAAAAACGTGTTCATCGTTTGTATGGGCGCGGTGACCTACATGCTGTGGGGCTTTAACGCGATGTATCCCGGTGAAATGGGAACCGCATGGAACGGTTTTTTTGCCGTCGGTTCGCCGCTGATGAACGGCTTTGCTGACGAAGCTTCCCGGACTGCCGCCGTTACCTCCGAATACGCAAACTACACGGTTTGGGCTGACTTTATTTTCCAAGCGATGTTCGCTGCGACTGCCGCAACGATCGTTTCCGGTGCCGTTGCTGAGCGGGTCAAACTCTCCAGCTTCATGATTTATGCGACCATCCTCGTGATGTTCGTTTACCCAATGACCGGTTCCTGGAAATGGGGAACAGGCTGGCTCGATGCGAAAGGTTTCTATGACTTCGCAGGTTCCTCGGTTGTCCACGCATTCGGTGGTTTCGCCGCGCTCGCTGCCGTCCTGATCCTTGGCCCACGCAAAGGCAAATACACCGCCGAAGGCCTCAAGCCGATCCTTCCTCACAACCTTCCACTTGCCAACATTGGTGTCTTCGCCCTGTTCATCGGCTGGTTTGGTTTCAACGGCGGCTCCGTTCTCAGCGCTGATCCAGAAGCGGTTTCCCGTGTGTTCGTCACGACCGCCATGGCGGGTTTTGCAGGTGGCCTTGCTGCGATCTTCACCTCGTGGATCGTTCTCAAGAAGCCTGACCTTTCGATGGGTCTTAACGGTATGCTTGCCGGTCTCGTTGGCATCACCGCCGGTGCGGACGTCATCGCACCTTGGCAATCTGTCCTCGTCGGTCTGATCGCTGGTATTCTGGTGGTTCTCTCCGTGATCTTCTTCGATAAGCTGAAAATCGACGATCCAGTCGGCGCGGTTTCGGTCCACGGGGTTTGCGGAGTTTGGGGCACGCTGGCAGTCGGTATCTTTGCCGCTGAAAAAAGCTTCGGCACTCAGCTCCTTGGTGCGGCTTCCTACTGCATCGCCGCCTTTGTGATCTCGTTCATCCTCTTCTACATCATCAAGTTGATCATGGGTGTCCGGGTCGATGAACAAGAAGAAGCGGAAGGTCTCGACGTCGCAGAGCACGGCTCCCCAGCCTATCACGACTGATCGGGAGGAATCCTGACACTATCTCCAAGCGGGCAGCCTGAAAGGGCTGCCCGTTTTCGTTTGCAGGAACCGCTTTCAATCGCTCCTCTTCCGGGGTGACACTGAACTTTTTTCGCAAGATCATCTACACTGCGTTGGGGATCTGCCTGATCTATGGTGCTTGGGTTTGGCTTCGGCCTTACGAGTGGAATGCCGATCCTGCCGCTCGGTTTAAAATCGTCGGAGCTCAAGTGACCCAAGACCGGTCGTATTTCTGGCTCGATGTTCATTTGAAAAAAAGCGGTGAGGATCCTCATGATCTCAAAAAACCGGTCCGGTTGAGGACTGCGGAAGGCGTGGAGCACGAACCTGCGAAAACCGACTTCGCCGGAAATCCGTTATCCGGTACGTCCGACATCTGGTTCCGCTTTTGGCTTGAGGAAAAGGACTTGCGCGGGACGCTTTCATTGAAGCTCAACGACGGCGCGCTTTCCGTTAAATCATCAACCGGCTTGCCCAAGATCGGCCTGTCCGGCGCGCGAGCCTTTCATTCCACCCGCTGGTAAATATGGCCTGGTTGCTCATTGATAACTCGAATACCCGCACGAAATTCGCTCTGGGAGATGCGGATCGATTGCTGCCTTGGCGCGGAGTCCTCGGCACTTCGGAAATCTCCGGTGAAACCCTCGACGCTCTTTTAAAAGACGTTTCCTACGACGCAGTCCTCATCGGTTCGGTGGTCCCGTCGAAGCGAGAAATTCTCCGCGATTTTTTTCTCAATCGCTGCCCGGTTCATCTGCTCGATCACACCAGCCCCCTGGGCATTGAGATCGACTATCCGTTGCCCGCGCAAATCGGTGCCGATCGGTTGGCAAACGCGGTCGGTGTTTTTCATCGCCACGGAGCGCCGGCGATTGTCATCGATTTTGGAACCGCCGTGACCTTTGACATCGTTTCCGGGAAGCCCGCCTACTGTGGCGGGGTGATCGCTCCCGGACTCGGCGCGATGTCTGGCTATCTCAGCCGGAAAACCGCACTGCTGCCGGAAATTGAACTGATCGAACCGGTCTCCGCGATCGGGAAATCCACCACTCACGCGATGCAAGCCGGTGCTGTTTTTGGTTACCGTGGGTTGGTGAAAGAGATCCTCGCTCGCATTTCCGATGAACTGCCTCACCAACCGAAAGTCGTCGCGACCGGTGGTGATGCCGCCTTGATTGCCCGAGGCGTTCCAGAAATCGAGGTGGTCGATCCTGATCTCACTCTCGACGGGCTGCGGCAGGTCGCCCGACGGGTTTACCGTTTGTGAAACTCGCGCAAAAAAACCGTGTCATTCGCCGGTAAATCGCTACGGCTAAGAGGAGAAATGAGTGATACTCCACTAGCCATAGGCATCGATTTTGGCGGCACCTCGGTGAAAACCGGTGTGGTGTGTAAAAGCGAGATCATCGATCACGCGCCGCCCATTGCGACTCAAGACTTTGACGGGCCAATCGAGCTGATTGCCACCATCGCACGGGTGATCGAAGACTTGCGGCTCCGGCATCCGGCGATCGCTGCGGTGGGAGTGGGCATGCCGGGATTCGTGAATTTTGAAACCGGTGTCGTCAGTAATCTCACCAACGTCCAAGGCTGGACGATGATTCCACTCAAAGCGCTGCTCGAAGAAAAAACCGGCCTGCCCGTTTCTGTCGAAAACGACGCGAATTGCATGGCCTTCGCCGAATGGAAGCTCGGAGCCGGGATCGGCCTGCAGCATCTCGTATGCATGACGCTCGGAACCGGCGTCGGCGGCGGACTCGTCGTCAACGGCCAGATGGTTCGTGGAGCCTGTTTTGGTGCGGGAGAAATCGGCCAGATGTCGATCGACTATCAGGGCCGGACCGGTCACTACGGGAATTTGGGCGCGCTGGAAGATTATGTGGGAAATGGTGAGATCTCTTCCGCAGCGCGCGCCGCCTATCAAGCGGCGGGAGTCACGCTCGGTTTTGAAGAATGCACCCCTGCAGCCCTCGCTGTTGCAGCTCAGAAGGGCGACGAGATCGCCCTCAAACTTTGGGACGACATCGGCCGCATGATTGCGACCGCAGCGATGAATTGCTGTTGGCTTCTTAATCCCGAGGCCATCATCATCGGCGGCGGCGTGGCCCGAGCGGGCGACCTCATTTTTAAACCGGTCGAAAAATACCTCTTGGCCCAACTTTCCGGTCCGTTCAAAGACCAGCTCCGGATTCTCCCCGCGCACTTTGGCCATGAAGCGGGAACCATCGGAGCCGCCGCTCTGGCCCTCGAAGCTGCGGGCATCGTGTGAAAACCGGTGACATTCTTTTTTGATTTTTTGCAATCCCCGCCGTAGTAAGCCCGTTCTATGAACCAAGCTAATCCACTCGACCGCCGCCAGTTTGTGAAACTGGGCACTCTCGCCACGGCCGCAGCCCTGATGCCGCTCGCCGCAAAAGCCGCCGAGGCAAAGGAAATCACGCTCGCACCGCTTCCGTACGCGTTCGATGCCTTGGAACCGCACATTGATGCCAAGACCATGGAAATCCACCATGACAAACATCATGCGGGATACATCAAAAACCTCAACGCCGCCCTTTCTTCCGCGAAGGATCTGCCAAGCGGCTCGCTCGAAACGCTTCTTGCGTCGCTTCCAGACGTTTCCGATGCCGACCTTCGTAAAACCCTCCGCAACAACGGCGGCGGCCATTGGAATCACGATTTCTTTTGGAAAATCCTCGCTCCTGCCGATAAGTCCGGCAAGCCGTCCGACGCCCTTGCCAAAGCGATCGACGCTTCATTCGGTTCGATGGACGATTTCAAAAAACTCTTTGCCGCTGCGGCAGGGAAGCGGTTTGGCTCCGGCTGGGCATGGCTCATCGCCAAAGATGGTAAGCTTCTGATCACCAGCACGGCGAACCAAGACAATCCGCTGATGAAAGGCATTGTCGAGGACAGCGACCTCGGCACACCGGTTCTCGGTTTGGATGTCTGGGAGCACGCGTATTATCTCAATTATCAGAATCGCCGTCCGGATTACGTCACCGCGTGGTGGAACGTGATCAATTGGGACGCCGTTTCAGAAAATTTCGCGGCTGCGAAATAACCCGACGTTTTCAGAAAAACGCGGCTTTCCCGAAAGGGGGAGCCGCGTTTTTTGTATGGGGCCAGTCACCCCCTGAAGATTGACAATCAGCGACCTGTCGATAGGATGAAATCGTCTTTCCCCCCGACTCATGAAAAGCAGACATTCGTTTGACCGTGCCGGTTTGTTTCTCAAAAACGCCGTAGTCGTATTCTCCCTGGGAGTCGCTCCCGTCATTCATGCCGCTTCGTTGATCGAGTTTTCTCCGACGGGCAGTAGTAATCCACTTGTCCAATCGGGAACAACCGATGGTGTCGGCTGGACGGTCGAAATTTCAGGAAGCGGTTTTTATCGCGCGCCTTTTGTCGAAACCGGCAGTGAAACCCAGATTTCTTGGGAGACTCCCAATCAAGAGATCGGCGACCTGCCGAATGTTTTGACGTTTAGCCTCAGCTTTGACGAACCGGTGGATGATCTTGAGTTTTCCTTGCGGAGCTTTGGGGTTTTGGTGAAAAATTACTCGGCGGAAAATCTCGATCTCACCGGGGGAACCCAAAGTTTCACCCTCACGGCTTACAACGGCGATGACGTGGTGCCGATCAGTTCAATCAGCGCGAATGTCGGTGAACTCATCGAGGTCACGGACGACGGCACTTCCCTCATCGCCAATGCCCTGATCGACGACACCGAGGGCGGCTTGATTCCCAATACGCCGGAGGCGATCGCCGCGCGGCGGGCGACCTTTGGCGTCGATCATTTGATCACTCGCCTGGTGCTGACCTTTACCGCTGAAGCGGAAACGACCTTGGTCAGCGGAGATACCGTCCGGATTCGCGATATCAGTTTCACGACCGTGCCTGAACCGTCGAGCGCGTTGCTGAGCGGGCTGCTCGGGAGCTTGGTTCTGCTCCGTCGGCGCAAATAATTTCGATTCCCAAAAAAGCGGCGTCCGGTGAGACGCCGCTTTTGGATTGGATGGGAATCAACCGGTTGTCCGCAAACCGGATGCGATCGCGTTGATGGAAAGCAGCAGCTTCGGCAGCAGGGCGTCCGCTGCGTGGCGGCGATCGTTTGCGAGGTGTTCCCGCCATTCTTTCAGCAGCACGATCTGCTGTTGATGGAGAACCCGCAGCGGAGCCTCGCGGATATCCAGCGTTTTCGCCATGCGGGGACGGCGGTCGCGCATCGGCCCGTCAAAGAGCTCCGCCAACAAATTGCGGGTCTTTTCGAATTCGGCGAAGGTCAGATCCAGAAAACGATTACGCAGCGTTTCATCTTCCACCAATCCGGCGTAGTCCCGCATCAGATCGAGATTGGCCGATGCGAGATTCGTTTCGACGTTGGTAAGGACGTAACTGAAGAAAGTCGAGTGCGGGAGAGCGTTCTTCAGATCGTTGAATCCGGCGGGATCTTCGCTTTTCAGTTTTTCCAACGCCGAGCCGACGCCGAACCAACCGGGAAGATAAAACCGAGCTTGAGTCCAGGAAAAGACCCAAGGGATCGCCCGCAAATCGCTGATCGAAAACCCTTTTTTACCGGTTCTGCGGGCAGGTCGTGAGCCGATTCGGGAATGCTCCAACGCGTCGATCGGAGTCGCCTGACGGTAAAATTCGATGAATCCTTCGGTTTTCAGGAACGCTTGGTATGCCTCTTGGCTGGCCGATGCGAGTTGCGGCATAAACGCTTCGCACGGATCGACAACCGGTGGCAGATGGCGGTGGCGAGCGGTCGTGACCGCGGCTCCGGCGAGCAGCAGTTCGAGATTGAATGTCGCGTTTGCCAAATTCGCGTATTTTTGAGCGATCGTTTCCCCTTGCTCGGTCATTCGGAATCCGCCGCTCATCGCGCCATGTGGAAGCGCCGCCATGAACCAATGTGTCGGACCCGCTCCGCGGGAAATCGTGCCTCCGCGACCGTGGAAAAAGCACAGGCTGACTTCGCGTTCTTGGCCGATTTTTGTCAGGGCTTCTTGCGCGCGCTGAAGGGCGAACTGGGCGGCGAGGATGCCGCAGTCTTTGTTCGAATCTGAATAACCCAACATAACTTGTTGGCTCGGTCCAGAACTGGTCTCAGAGAGGGCTTCGCGCGAGCGGACGGCGACCGGGTGGTCGAGAAATGCCGCCAAGATTCCTGGGGATCGGTCGAGATCGTCCATCGTTTCGAAAAGCGGGACAACCGGTAGCGGGCAGACGAGACCGTCGGCGGTCCAGTCCATCAGTCCGGCTTCGCGGGCCAAAAGGTAGACGCCGAGGAGGTCGGAGAGTTTGCGGGTCATGGAAACGATCAGCGAGCCCAAACCCGCCGTTCCCCAGGTGCGCCGGTGTTTTCCGAGCACTCGGAAGCAGTCGAGAACCGCATTCGCTTCGTCGCCAACGCGCAGATCGTCGTGCAAGAATGGGCGCGTCGAATTGAGTTCCTCGTTGAGAAACGCCAGCCGTTTTTCTTCGGACCAATCGGCGTAGGTCGCTCCGTCCTCGATCCCGGCGGCGACGAGAAGCTGGCTGATGGCCTTGTCGTGGAATTCCGAATTTTGTCGGACGTCGAGCGTCGCCAGATGAAATCCGAACATTTCCAATTTATGCCGCAGGGGGCGGATCGCCTGCTCTTCGAGAAGATGACAACCGGCGTCGGCGAGAGTCCGGGAAAGGAGATCGAGATCGTCGGAGAGTTGGGCGGGGCTGTTGTATCCGGCGTCGCCGCGGGATTGGGCTTTGAGCCGCAGTGCCATCAGATCGGCCATTTGCCGCCAAGGCTCCTCGGCGTTGCGGTCGATGATTTCTTTCACATCGTCTTCCGTTGCGACGAGGAAGGTGAGTTCGTCGATCCGCGCCTGAAGTTCATCCGGGACCGGGGTGAGGTGACGGGAAAGCGTGAGCTGGCGGGCGAGGTCGTGGAGCTCACGATAGAGAAGTTCAAAAGCGGCGTTGCGCAGTTCTTCGAGCGATTTTTCGGTCACTTCCGGAGTCACCAGCGGGTGGCCATCGCGGTCGCCGCCGATCCAGGTGCCGAAGGAAAGGCGAGGGATGTTCCCGGCCGAGCGGAGCAAATCCAGTGGTAGGTCCGCATCGCGCCAAGCTGCGGTAAAATGCTGATCCAGCCGACTGACAGCCGACGGGAAAAGGTCGCGGAGATAATGGATCGAATTCCGCAGTTCGCTGTAAATGTCCGGCCGGACCATGTGGATTTCAGCCGTGCGCCAGAGGGTTTCCAAGGTGGTCACGACGCGTTCGCGGATGCGTCGGCGTTCGCGCTCGGTGTATTTCGGATATTCGTTGCGGACCATTTCATCGTAAAGCGCGCGGTGGCGTTCACGGATGCTTGCGCGTTTCGCTTCGGTCGGGTGAGCGGTTAAGACCGGTTCGACCTTCACATCGCGGAGCACGGCGAGGATTTCTTCGGGTCCGAGGCCGATTTCTTTCAGGTCGCGGATCGCTTGAGGCCAGAGTCCGCGGATGGACTCGGGGCCCAGCGCTTTTTCGCGTTCGCGGCGAATTTCTGCGGCGACGCGTTCCTCGACCATGTTGAGGAGTTGAAATCCAATCGAGTAAAGCTGGGGGAGCCCTTCTGGGGCGGAGCCGAGCGCGGGTTCGCGTCCGGACCAAGGCAAGTAGGGCAGCAATTCCTTCTCGCCAGTGCTTTCCAGCGCGTCTTTCAAGCAGCCCAGAAGGAAGGCCAACGTTTCGTCAATGAGATCAAATCCTTCGTTACGGAGCTTTGCTCGAGTGGGGTTTCCGGCCGAATCTGTCATGCGTGGAACGACCTAAGCACAATCCGCGCCGAATCGGAAAGGCGATAACGCAGAGTGGCTCACGGAATTTCGAATTGGCGGGGTTTTGGATTTTCTCAATCGCGTGCTTGGACATTTCCGCGCGCCTGCGATAGCAACGCTTCGTGAATGCATGGTATCCGGCGCTTGAGGTGGTGAAATCCTGTCTGAAATCAGGCGTTGGTGATTTTGTGGTGTGTGCGGGAGCTCGAAATGCGGCGTTGCTCGAAGCGCTGGCGCGGGCGGAAAGCGCGGGTTTGGTGAAAGTTTGGCGACATTTTGAAGAACGCAGTGCCGGATTTTTCGCGCTCGGACGGACGATGGAGACGGGCTTGCCGTGTGCGGTCGTGACGACCAGCGGAACGGCGGCGGCGGAATTGCTGCCTGCGATCGTCGAAGCTCACTATCAAGGCCGACCGTTGATCGCGATCACTGCGGATCGCCCTGCGGAATTTCGCGGAACCGGTGCGCCGCAATCGATCGAGCAACCGGGGATTTTTGGAAATCACGCGTGGCAAGGTGGATTTGAAACTTGGAGCGGGAAACAACCGCTGCATTTGAATGTGGAATTGGAAGAGGCGTTTGTTGCCGATGCGGAGGATCTGGCCGGTTTTCAAGTAGGGGAATTTAAACCGGTTCGCGATCGGATCGATGTCGCGGCGCTGGCCCGCTGGCTGCGCGAGGATTTTTATCGGGGTTTGGTCGTCGTGATTGGCGGATTGGAGCCGGATGAACGCGAGGAAGTGTTTCATTTTTGCCAAGCGCTGGATGCTCCGGTGATCGCCGAGGCGACCAGTGGATTGCGTGAGGCGCTGCAAAATTTGTCGATCCCAGACGGCGACCGGATTTTAAAAGCCGAGCCTCCGGCGAAAATTTTGCGTTTGGGAGACGTTCCGAGCGGGCGATTTTGGCGGGATTTGGAAGACTTGCCGGACGTTTCGGTGCGATCGGTTTGCCGCAATGGTCTTCCCGGATTGGCGCGTGATAGCCAAGTGACGCAAGGGCCTCTTGAACGAGTCTTGCCGGCGCTTGGGGAAATCGAACCGGTCGGTGACGCGATGGATTATCTTGCCGGAAGCTCGCGCCGCGCGGCGATGATCGAAGAGCTGTTAGAAGCCTATCCCGACAGCGAACCGGCGTTGCTGCGCACGTTGTCGAATTATATTTCCGTGGGCGGCGGGTTGTTTCTCGGAAACAGCATGCCGATTCGTGAATGGAATCTTTTCGCTCAGTGGCATCGCCCGGTCCAATCCGTGCGTGCGAACCGCGGTGCCAATGGCATCGACGGTCAGATCAGCACTTGGCTCGGGTGGTCGGCAGAAGTCAGCGAAACCTGGGCAGTGATCGGCGATCTCACCGCGTTGTATGATCTTGCGGCGCCGTTCGTGCTGGAGCAAATCGATTGCGAGAAACGCGTTTTGACCGTGATCAACAACGGGGGCGGCAAAATTTTCGAACGCCTGCCAAGATTGCAGTCGATGAGCCCGCGCGCGGTCGAATGGATGACCAATCCGCAAACTGCGGATTGGTCCGGTTTTGCGAAGCTTTGGAACATGAGTTATCTCAAAATCCGCACGGTCGACGATTTTGATCAACTGGAACCTGGCGACAAAACCTTGCTTCTGGAAGTCGTGCCGGATGACAAACAGACGGCTCAGTTTTGGGCGGCATGGGACCGGTTTTCGTCCTGAGTGGGACGTTTCGGTTGGCGAGTGATTGGTCCTCGGTGATCGAAACGAAAAAGCCACCCGACCGGTTGGTGGGTGGCTTGGGGTTTTCGGTTTTTAAAAACCGGGAAGTTAGAGGTATTTGTCCGTCACCGCGCCTTCGCTGGCGGTGCTGACGAGTTTGGCGTATTTGGCCAAGACACCCCGTGTGTAGTTTGGTTTTGGTTGGACCCAAGCGGCTTTGCGCTGGGCGATTTCTTCTTCCGAAATCATCACGTCGATCCGGTTATTCACTGCGTCGATCTTGATCGTATCGCCGTCCTGCAGAATTCCGATGGTTCCGCCAAGGAATGCTTCCGGGGTGATGTGTCCGACCACAAATCCGTGGCTGCCGCCGGAGAAGCGGCCATCGGTGATCAATGCGACATCTTTTCCGAGTCCGAGACCCATGATCGCCGATGTGGGTCCGAGCATTTCGCGCATGCCCGGGCCGCCTTTCGGTCCTTCGAGGCGAATGACGATGACGTCGCCTTTGACGATTTCTTTGGCGAGGATCGCGTGCATGGCCAGCGGCTCGGAATCGAAAACTTTTGCGCGTCCGGTGAAAACTTCGCCTTCTTTGCCGGTGATTTTCGCAACGGCACCGCCTTCGGCGAGATTGCCGTGAAGAATGCGGAGGTGGCTGTCTTTTTTGATCGGATCGGAAAGCGGACGAATGATCTTTTGGTCGTCCGGGTAAAAGACCTTCGATTTTTCAAGATTCTCGCGGAGGGTGCGACCGGTGACGGTCATGCAATCGCCGTGAAGCAAGCCGGCTTCTAACAGCATGCGCATCAGCGGAATCGTGCCGCCGATTTTCACGAGATCGGCCATCGCGTATTTTCCGGACGGCTTGAGGTCGGCGAGCAATGGAACGTTTTTCCCGATTCGCTCGAAGTCATCGATGGAAATATCCACGCCTGCCGCATGGGCCATCGCCGGAATGTGAAGGCAGGCATTCGTTGATCCGCCGAGTGCGATGAGCACGGTGATGGCGTTTTCGAAGGCTTTTTTCGTCATGATGTCGCGCGGCTTGATGCCGAGCTGGATCAGATTGAGAACGGCCGCGCCGGCGTCGAAACAATCGCGCATCTTGTCGTCGGAGATGGCGGCTTGAGCGGAGCTGTTAGGCAGCGACATGCCGAGAGCTTCGATGGCGCTGGCCATCGTGTTCGCGGTGTACATGCCGCCGCAGGAGCCCGGGCCGGGGATGGCGCAGGATTCGACCGTTTCCAGCTCTTCATCGGTGAATTCGCCGTTCGCGTGTTTTCCGACGGCTTCGAAAACGGAGACGACATCGAGGTCTTTTTTCTCACCTTTGATCGTCGCGCAGCCCGGCATGATCGTGCCGCCGTAAACGAAAACCGAAGGGCGGTTCATCCGGCCCATCGCCATCACACAACCGGGCATGTTTTTATCGCAGCCGCCGATCGCGACAAATCCGTCCATGCCTTCGCAGCCGACGACGGTTTCGATCGAGTCTGCGATGACCTCGCGGGAAACGAGCGAATATTTCATGCCTTCGGTGCCCATCGAAATGCCGTCGGAGATGGTGATGGTGTTGAAGATGATTCCTTTTCCGCCCGCAGCGTCGGCGCCTTTGGAGGCCTCACGAGCCAGCTTGTCGATGTGCACGTTGCAAGGGGTGACTTCGCTCCAGGTCGAGGCGATGCCGATTTGGCATTTGGCGAAGTCCTCTTTTTTAAATCCCACAGCGTAGAGCATCGCGCGGCTGGGGGCGCGGTCCGGACCGTCGAGCATCGGACTGGAAAATGGGCGGGTCGTATCGTTCATCAGGGGGAAAGCATCTTGTTAGGACCGGTGTGGCGTCAAGCAGGAGGTCAACTTTCAGGTTCCAAGTTTGAACGATTTCCGCATCTTTCCTTCATGGATTCGATCACGCAGGCGGCGCTGGGGGCTGCCGTGGGGGAGCTGATGCTCGGGAAACGCTTGGGAAACCGGGCGCTTTTATGGGGCGCGTTGTTCGGGACGCTGCCGGACATGGACGTTTTGCTGGCGCCTTTTTTGAGCACGGCGGGGAAATTGGTGCATCATCGCGGGGCGAGCCATTCGTTGTTGCTCATGGTGTTAGCCTCGTTCGCACTCGCGCCGTGGTTGGCGAAACTTTGGAAAAAGGAAAAAGTCAGCAAACCGGTTGCGGGGGCTTTTGTATTCGTTGTGTGGAGCACGCATGTGCTGATCGATTGTTTCACGGTTTACGGGACGTCGGTGCTCTGGCCATTTTCCGAGGCGCGGGTCGCTTTTAACCACCTTTTCATTATCGATTTTTTCTATACCGGACCGCTGGTCGTCACGCTTGTCTGGCTGGCGTTTCTTCGAAGTAAAAAATCCAAAGCCAAACGCCGGCGTTTGAATCTCTGGGGTCTCGGTCTCAGCAGTGGCTACGTTGTGCTCAGCCTGTTGGCGAAATGGGCCGCTTCGACCGGTTTCGATGCCGATCTTCAGCGCCGCGGCGTGACCTATGAGCGCCGCATGGAAGCGCCGACACCGCTGAACATTTTGCTCTGGCGCTCGGTCGTTGACCGTGGCGACGAGCTCTGGGTCGGCTATCGGACGATTTTCGAATTTCACCGCACGCCGGTTCGCTGGACCGTTTACCCACGCGGTCGCGAAATCGTGGAACCTTTTGTAAACGAGCCGGAAATCCAGGCGATCATTTGGTTTTCCAATGGTTGGTGGATCGCCCGAGAAAATGCCAAAGGCGTTTGGATGGCGGATTTGCGGTTTGGAGAATCTCGCGCGTGGGGGGTGAAAAAGGACCATGTCGATCGCCGCATTGGCTTTTCCTGGGTTTTTAGTTCCGCCGAGGAGGGCGACCGGTTACGCCGGATCAACCCGGACGGGAGAAATGCGGGAGACACTTTGAAGCGCATCGTTTTCCGCATCTTCGGGCAGCGAGACTCGTGGGAGGGGCGTCCGCGACTTGCCGGTGTCCCCGGAGCATTGCCGGAGTTTTTGCGAGTGGTCGAGTGAGTGGCGAATCTCAATGTGGCTGCAAAAATCCGCGCTTTCGTCTCGGACCGAATCGGCTACGTTTTCTCGAAGTGAAATCCATTTTACTCATGCTCGCTTTGGCCGGTTCGGTCGCGTCGGCTGCCAGCGATCCGGCGAAAGTCGCCGTGGATTTTGTGGAAAAAATCCGTTCGGGTAAAATCGATCTCACTCCCGGGGCGGACACCGCGCTTTCGTCGCATACGGATCAGGAGAAAAGGAAAGAAATTTCCCGGCGGCTTTCGCGGATGGAAAAAGACATCGGCGGCGGCACATTGGAAGCGGGTGAGGTGAAGCTGGACGATGACTTGGCGGCTGTGCTGGTTCGGAAAACCGGTGGCTTTGATCCGAGTCGGCTGGGCGTTTACGCGATTGCCTTGGTGAAACGCGAAGACGTCTGGCACCCCGCGCCATTGCCTGCGACTTTTGAAAACGCCGGAATCGGTTATGCAAAAACCCTTCGCGAGCGGTTGGCGGCCCTGGAGAACTGGATGCTTCGCAACCAGATTTTGGATCTGGAAAAGCTCCGCGAGCAATCGAACGAGCGCATGCGGATGGAGATCCGAGCGAGCATCGATCCGGAAATGCTCCGCACGCTTTCGCCGGAACAGATAGGTGAAAAATTCATCGCTGCCTGCGGGAGGCGCGATCTTCCTGCGATACTCGGATTTCTCGGTGGCTTGGATTCGGTTTTACCGGATGATTGGTCAGACCGCCTGCGCGCTGCGACGGATGCGGTGGCGATGGGTGACTCGGCGAAAGGCCCATGGCGTCTGTTGATCGCGCCGGAAGTGGTGCGGGTGCCGGTTGACTATTTTAAAGACATGCGGGACGCGAGTTTGTCGTTTGCTTGTCTGGATCCAGCGGGAAACGTTTCGGGGGGCTCGATTCCGAAAATCGAACTCGTCCATCTCCATTTTTCCCAATCCTCCAGTGGGCTGTGGCGAGTCGATCCATCGCGAGGTTTTTTCTCTGCGGACGAACCGGATGCGGAGGCTGAAGATGACGAATTTGATATCGAGCTGTTAGACAAATTTGCCGAAACCCTTTCGGAGACGCTGAAGCCACCTTCGGTAAAAACCTTGGAAGAAGCTCACGAAGCTTTGGAAAAGGCGCTGGTTTCCTCGGATTTGCGGGCATTGCTGGCGTTCATCAATCTGGATACGGATCCGGTCACGGCTCGCCGTTCGTGTGTGCGTGCGGCTCAGATCTGGTGGACGACCCATCATCCCGCGACCGCGCGGCAACCGGTCGCATTAGGATTTCACGAAGAGGAAAACTCTGGGGTTTCAGCGTTCCAGCTTTTCTCATTGCGCGATCCGGCCCGATTTGACCTGAAACTTTTCTTTTTCGAGAAGATTGGCGACCAGTGGCGAATCGTTCCGAATTTCAAGCATTCGGATCCCGTCGAAGGCGCGCAGCTCGCGGTGGAAAAATGGGCGGATGCACAGGAGAAAACCTGGTCGAAAACCTGGCAAAACAAGGTGCTGTCGGAAGCCGCGAAGCTCACCGCGCTTGAGCCGGACCGTGCGCCGGACGAATCTCTTTCCCGGAAGGTGATTGGCGACTGGTTGGATGCGATTCGTCGAGGTGATGCCAAAGCGGCGCTGCGCCAAATCGCCTATCTCGACAACGAGAAATCGATCGCCACCGCTTTGCAAAACATCGGCTACGAAATTTCCAACGCTCAGAAATATTCCGCTGCGTCGGAAATCACGCAAGTGTTCCGTGGAAAAGACTGGATCGGTGTGGGGGTCCGCCAGCCGACGGATACGATTTCCGCTCACCCGTTTTTTCCGGTCGTCGCGACACCGACCGGTCCGCGGATTCTGATCGAAGTCGATTTATTCGCCATCGATCGTTCGGGCTCGGGGACTCGCGGCAGGGAATTTCTCAATAAAAACGCCTTCGCTCGGCTGGACAAGCTGACGCGGCCGGAAATCGTGGAAGAACTCCGAACGTTATTTTCGAAATATCAGTCGAGTCTCAATCCTTGATCGAAACGTTGCGGGTGGAGGTTTCAGGCTTTGCTGAGAATTTGCTGCCTTTCCGAGGCATTCAGCTCCCGCCATTTTCCCGCTTCCAGATCGGCCAACTTCAAGCCGCCGATCGCCACGCGGATGAGGCGCAACGTGGGAAACCCGACGGCCGCCGTCATCCGGCGAACTTGGCGATTTTTTCCTTCGATCAACGTCAGTTCGATCCATGTCGTCGGGATCGCTTTTCGGAAACGAACCGGCGGCTCGCGTTCCGGGAAGACCGGTTGCGGATCTAACAGCCGGGCCTGGCAGGGCAGGGTGCGATGGCCTTTGATCTCGATCCCGCCATTTGCCAGACGAGCGGCGATTTCCACCGTCGGGACGCCTTCGACTTGGGCTTGATAAGTTCGCGGGTGGGCGTTTTTTGGATCGAGAAACCGGTTGTTGAAACCCGCTTCATCGCTCAACAAAAGCAGTCCTTCCGAATCCAG
Organism: Akkermansiaceae bacterium UBA1315; assembly: GCA_002307065.1. Taxonomy (GTDB): domain Bacteria; phylum Verrucomicrobiota; class Verrucomicrobiia; order Verrucomicrobiales; family Akkermansiaceae; genus Luteolibacter. The sequence continues at coordinate 36,891 of DBTN01000017.1, forward strand.
ATCCAATCTGCCGACGGGATAAACGTTCGGGGGAAAATGGAATTCCGCGAGTGTTCGCTGCCCCGGTTGGTCCGGCGTGAATTGGCATAACACGCCATAAGGTTTGTGAAAAACGAGGATCATTTCCGGAAGATAAAGAAAACCGCGCCTGCCAAACAAACGGCCGCACCGGCATAATTCCACGTCAGCTTTTCCTTCATAAAAAACACGGCGAACGGCACAAAGACCGACAGCGTGATAACTTCCTGAATGATTTTTAACTGCGCTAAACTGTAAACTTGGTGGCCGATTCGGTTTGCCGGGACTTGCAACATGTATTCAAAGAACGCGATGCCCCAGGAAATCAGCGCCGCGATCATCCAGGGTTTGTCTTTGAGGTCGCGCAGATGCGCATACCACGCGAAGGTCATGAAGACATTCGAAAGCGTCAGCAGCAGAATCGTTTTCAAGCCGATCATGGATGGGGCTTATCGGTTCCGAAGCGGTCCCGCAAGCGTCTTAGCGAATGTTGAAAAGAGCGCGTTCGTTCTGAGCGCTGTTTGCAGGGACATTCTGTCCGGCGGTTTTTCGACAGAATGTCGAAAAGGATAGTCGATAGAATATCGACGCTCCTTTACCGGTTTAGATAAAAGATTCCGGCGTTGAGATAAGTCGCATAACTGACCCATAACAAATACGGGATCAGCAGATAACCGGAAACCAGATCGACTTTTTTCGCTGCCAAAATCGTCCGCAAAATCGTGATCCACATCAGCACGATGATGATCAGCGCTGCCATGATTTGGTGAGCTCCGAAAAACATCGGCGACCAGGCGAGATTGAGCAAAAACTGGATCCCAAACAAAACCACAACCGGCCAAGCTTTGAGATGAATCAATCGTCCCAATGCGATTCCCATCAAAAGATAAAGAATCGTCCAAACCGGTCCGAAAACCCACGGCGGAGGATTCCCCGGCGGTTTTTGTAAACTTTGATACCACTCGGTCGGGCCCGATGCGGAAGAAAGTCCGGAAACGATTCCGAGGCCCAGGCAGATCACCGCTCCAGCCATCGGCCAGAGCCATTTCCCGGCGGAATTGGAAGCGTGTGTCATGACTTCGAATCTCGTCGCCTTTTTGCCGAATCGCAAGGTTTCTAAAATCGCTTGAATATGCGGCAAACCGGTGCGTCGGATAGGTCATGAAATTTCCGGTCCGCCGCAGTCTTTCCGCAGCTTGTCTTTTGTTGATGGCGTCCTGTGCGGGGGGCGGCCACGGCGTTTCTCCGGCGGGAAATCAAGGGTCGGCTCGACGTTCCGTCGGAAATGCCCAGCTCGAAGGTCCCGATGCGCAGGATATGATCAACGAAACCCACGCCGACCGTGCGCGGCAGAACTACGAAGATCGCAGGGCGCGCCGCTATTACGGAAGCTACGGAAATTGACCGGTTTTACGCTTCCGGTTTTACCAACTCGAAGCGCTTGTGAACCATTTTCAGGCGAAATGGCGGGCCGGACTCGTTCGGTTTCCAGCCGTTTGCGAGGGCGAAATCGATGCCGTCCGTGACCATGCGGATGCTCACGACTTTCGGCAATTCCGCGAGCAGTGTCTGGCCGTTCACCGGTGCGGTGGCCTCGATGACCATTTCATTCACGCCTTGCCGACCGCGAAGAATCCACCGGTACATGGTGTCGCGGTGATTGATGTTTTTGAAATTGTTTCCTTTTGGCGGCGGCATGATCGGAGAGGTAGGACCGGTTAGATTTTTCGGAGAACTTCCTCGAAAACGCTGAGCGTGTCGTCGAGATCCGGCTCGGTGTGAGCGAGCGAAATGAAACCGGTTTCGTAAGGAGAGGGCGCGATGTAGATGCCTTTGTCGAGACAACCCCAAAAGAATTTCCGGAAAAGTTCGAGATCCTGTTGCATGACGTCCTTCACGTTGACGATTTCGCGGTCGGTGAAAAACAGGCAGAACATCGATCCGACGCGGTTGAACCGGTGCGGCACGCCTTTTTCATCGAGGAGTTTTCGCAAACCCGCTTCGAAATGCGCGCCGAGCTGGTCGAGCCGCTCGAAGCCGCGTTTTTCCAGTTCTCCGAGCTGCGCCAGACCGGCGGCCATCGCCAGCGGATTGCCAGAAAGCGTGCCCGCTTGGTAAACCGGTCCGTTGGGAGCGAGGAAATCCATCACGTCCGCACGACCGCCGAAGGCGCCGACCGGTAGTCCGCCGCCGATGACTTTGCCGAAGCAGCTCAGGTCCGGCGTGAGATTTTCCAAGCCTTGCACGCCCGCTTTTCCGAGTCGGAAACCGGTCATGACTTCGTCGAAAATCAAAAGCGCACCGTGTTTTTTCGTGATCGACCGCAGCAGCTCCAGATAACCCGGTTTGGGGAAAACCAGGCCGGCGTTGGCCGGGTAGGATTCGACGATGATCGCGGCGATTTCGTCGCCCACTGCGGCAAAGGCGGCTTCGAGTGCTGCGGGATCGTTGTAAGGAAGGACGATCGTTTTTTCCGCGAACGCTTTCGGAACGCCGGCGGAATCTGGATTTCCCTGAGTCAATGCGCCGGAACCGGCGGCGACCAGAAGCGAATCGCTGTGGCCGTGGTAGCAGCCGTCGAATTTGATCAATTTGTCACGACCGGTGAATCCGCGCGCCAGCCGGATCGCCGACATCGTCGCCTCGGTGCCGGAATTGCACATCCGGACTTTTTCGACGGAAGGCACCCACTCGACGATTTTCTGAGCCATTTTCACCTCGAAGAGATTGGGGATTCCGAAGGAAATTCCGTCTTTGGCGACTTCGTGAAGCGTGTTGATGATGACCGCCGGGGCGTGGCCGAGAATGTTCGGGCCCCACGATCCAATGTAGTCGATGTAGGTTTTTCCGTCGATGTCTTCGACTCGGCTGCCCTTGGCGCGGCGGACAAAAAACGGTTCGCCATCGACATTTTTGAAAGCTCTGACCGGTGAATTGACGCCGCCGGGAGTGACCAGGTTGGCGGCGGCAAACATTTTTTTCGAGAGGGGTCCGGGCGAATTCATGGCGGGATCATGAACGACGAAAAACCAACGTCCAATCGCGAAGCGGAAAGATTTGGTGAATTTTCTCAAACCGGTTTCGTCCAAAGGGAAATCGGCTTTCGTTTTTCTCGGGAGCCGGTAACCTGATTCGATGAAAAGAGGACTTCCATTACTTTGCGCGGCGCTGTTGATCGGGCCGGTTTCGGCGCAGATCAAACGGCAGGATCGGTCGTCTTCACTCGATTCGGACCCGGATGTCGTTTATCTTGAACAAACGGTGAAAAAGCCGATCGAGCTTTTTGTTCAAAAGGAAGCACCGGTTTTTTCCGACAAGGAAGGAAGCCATCGTCTTGGATTTCTCAAGGCGAACCAAAAGGTCCGACTGGAGGCGATCAGCGACCGCAGCTACCGAGTTCGCGGCCAGGGAACGCACGATGGCATCGCGGGTTGGGTGGCTCCGTGGGCTTTCACTTCGAAAGACCCGGACTTTGTTGCGAATTTGAAAAAATTGTATGAGCGGCAGATCGAGGTTCAGAATCTGATTGCCGCGCAGGAAGTGGCGATTGGGATGACGTTGGATGAAGTCGCGATGTCACTGGGAAAACCGGTGAAAACATCCGTGCGGAAGACCAGCACCGGTCAGACCGGCGTTTGGGAATACATCGTTTATGAGGAAGTGAAGCACTACGTGACCCGCCTGGATCCGGTGACCGGCGGCGTTTTTCGCGTGCTGTCCCACGTCACACAGGAGGAAAAGAGCAAGACGTCGATCGAGTTTGATAAAGAAATCGTCACGGCGATTTCCGAAAGTGAGGACAACAAAGGGGGCGGCAACGTGAGAATCATTGTGCCTCCGTTGTTTTTCGGGTGGTGAGCGGGATCAGCTGACGAGCAGGTATTTCAGCGCGTCCGGAAGTTCGTTTTTCCAATGAGTCGAGTCGTGCCCGCCGTCGTAGAGGTGGTTGCGGACTTGGCTGCCGTTTTGTTTGAGCGCTTCGCTGAAATTGCGGACGCCGAGGTCCTGGTCGATTTCCTGGATCAATTCCGGCGTGTGGATGTGGCCGGCGCCTTTTTCCTTGGTCCCCACGCTGAGCCAAAATTTTCCGGGATTCGGGAATAGCTCGCGGAGGTGCCGACGGAGCCATTCGTTTTCCCACCAAAACGAACCGGATTGGCAAAGTGCCGCTGAGAAAAGGTGTGGGTAAGCGAGGGCCGTGTAAACCGCTTGCAGGCCGCTGAGGCTGACGCCGCCGATCAGATGGTTTCCCGTGTCGAGACCGGTTCGATTTTTCATCCAGCGAACGAGATCATTGGCGACGAAATCCGCGTAGGGATCGCTGCAGGTGAAATCGTGGTGGCGGGCTTCTGCATTGAGGTTGGAAACAAAAAGGCAGGCCGTCGGTGGAATCTCGCCGTGGGCCTCAAGCTCGCGAACCAGGGATGAGGCGTCCATGGCGTCCAAATAAATTTCGGCATCCAGAAAGATGGCGATGCGTTTCGCCGGCGTGGAAGACGGGCGATACCAAACTTTCCGGGAGAAGAGGCGTGAAGTGCTTTTGAGCGTGTACGTTTCCAGCGGCATGTCTCTGAATAAGACTCGGATCTGCGAATTTCCCAATCAAGATTGAGCCAATCCGTGTTTTAGCAGCGACCACAGGCAGCCGCCGGTGAGATAAAGGGTCCCGAGAATCAAAAGAGGCGACGCGATCGGCTGCAGGTGAAGGGCGGCGCCGGCGAGTGCGCCGAGGATAAATGCGACGACCAAAAGAATCTGAACGATGATTTTCCAGGGCTCGATCGAGTGTCCGGCGCAGCGCATGCCCGTCATTTGCCCGATGTCGGTGAGCAAACCGGTGACGTGGGTCGTCCGCAGAACCAGGCCTTTGTAACGGGTGGCGAGGGCGTTTTGAAATCCGCAGGCGGCGGAAGCGAGGAAGACTCCGATGACCGGGAAGGCGGGGGAAATCTGGCTGACGAGGATGAGTGTGATGCCGATCGCAGCGATGGACCGGCCGTAAGGTTGGTGAAATGACAGACGGGGATGGTGGACAAAATAGCCACAAGCGGTCGCTCCGGCGAGAAATCCGAGCAAGGCCATGCCGAGGATTTTCGCTTCATTTGACCAACCGGTCGGCCGGATGATCGCGTCGGAGGTGATCCGCGAAACGTCACCGGTGAGATGGCTGACGGAAGTGCCGAGCGACAGCAGGAACTGGACGTTGACGGCGGAGGCAAGGAAGGAGAGCAGGAGGCCGCCGACGAGGGCCCGGTTTGGAGTTTCGTTCATCGCTACGAGAGGATGAACGCATTTCCCAACCGGTTTAGAAAGCCGGTTTATGCTTTCGGTTCTTCGAGGACGATCCGTGGGAAAACCGGTTTGGGTTTTCCGATTTCATGGCCGTCCGGGAGGATTCCCCATTTCAAATCATCGAGTTGGAAACCGGTCAGTCCGGGAAGATTGAGCTGCTCGGCGAGCTTCGCGGTGATTTCGGGAAGAACCGGGGAGATGAGCACGGCGATGTGCACGACGCTTTCGGCGAAATGGTAAAGGATCGTCGAAACCCGGTCCTTGTTCTCCGGATTTTTGTTCAGCTCCCAAGGTTTTTGACGCTCGGCGTAGCCGTTGCAATGGACGACATGACGGTTGAGCGCTTCGAGGCCTTTGGAAATGTCGTAATCATCCATGGCGGCTTGGTAGGCGGCGATGGAGTCGACGAGTGATTTTTGCAAAGCGAGATCTTCGTCCTGAAGCGGGCCGCCGTGATGAAGGATGCCGCCGGTGAAACGTTGGCTCATGTTGAGCGCGCGGTTGCAGAGGTTGCCGAGTTCGTTGGCGAGCTCGGTGTTGAAAAGCATGATCAACCGGTCGAGATCGAAATCGGAATCCTTACCGGTGACGATGTCGCGAACGAGGTAATAACGGACGGCTTCGACACCGAATTTGTCGGCGAGTTCGTTGGGGTCGACGATATTGCCGATGGACTTCGACATTTTTTCGCCGCGAATATTCCACCAGCCGTGAACGAGAAGTTGCGGGATTTTGTCATCCGCGAAGCCCATCGCGTGCAGCATCGTTGGCCAATAAATGCCGTGGGCGGGAACGAGAATGTCTTTGCCGATGATGTGGACCGGTCGGCGATCGTTTTTTGCCCAGAGCTGGTCAAAGTTCGGCAAACCGGTCGATGGATCGGCAAGGTAGCCGGCGAAGGAGATATAGTTGATCAACGCGTCGAACCAGACGTAGGTGACGTAGTCGGGATCGAAGGGGAATTCGATGCCCCAACGCAGGCGGGATTTCGGCCGTGAAATGCAAAGATCGAGTCCGGGTGAGCGTTCGAGCGCGTTGAGCACTTCGGATTTGCGGAACGCCGGTTCGATGAAATCCGGGGTGGTCTCGATGAAGTTTTTCAGCCAATCCGCGTGAGCGCTGAGTTTGAAGTACCAGTTTTCCTCTTCGATTTCGACGACTTCGCCCCACTCTGGACCGAATTCGCCTTGTTCGTTGCGATCGCGATCGGTGAGGAATTGCTCTTGGCGAACGGAGTAGAGATCCTTTTTCGCTTTTTTGTAGAGTTGACCTTTTTCTTTAAGGTCGGTGAGGATTTTACGAACGCAGTCTTTGTGAAGATCGTTGGTGGTCTCGGCCCAGCCGTCGTATTGAACGCCGAGTTTTTCCCAGAGAGCGGAGAATTTTTTCGTCGTGCGTTCGACGAATTCCGCAGGAGAGACGCCTTCTTTTTCAGCGGTCTGCTGGACTTTTTGTCCGTGTTGATCGACGCCCGTCAGGAAATACGCGTCGTCTCCGCGCAGCCGCCGGTAGCGGGCGATGACATCGGCGAGAACTTTTTCGTAAGCGTGGCCGATGTGAGGTGAGCCGTTGGTGTAATCGATGGCGGTGGTGAGGAAGAACATGGGGAAAGTTTGTTAGTTTTCAGTGATCAGTTTTTAGGAAGAATACTGATCAAGTGTCTTTGATAACCCTACCGCCGAGGGAAAGGATGCGGGCGTTTCCTTTGGCGAATTCGGCTTCGGGGATGTTGCCGTCGCGGACGTACATTTGGGACAAACCGGTCCAGGCGAGGAGGTCGTTCGGTTTTAAGGTGACGGCTTGGAGGCCGCAGCCGATCGCTTCCTTGGTTTGACCGGTTTTGAGGAGGGCCATGCCGAGCGCGTGCCAGCCGTCGAAAAATTCCGGATCAAGCTCGACGCATTTTCGATAGAGCACGATGGCTTCGTCGAGTTCGCCAAGGGCGAGGTGGCCGTTGGCGTCGTCGAAGACGTCTTGGAGATTTTCGGGCATTGGGAAGGGGGGCGAAACATCGAACGCCCCGAGCAAACCGGGAGGAAACCGGTTACGGTTGAAGTTTCTGAACGTTCGCGGCTTCGGTGCGGGCGTTCAGCCAAGAAAGGAAAGCGATCGTTTCGTTGGTGGTGGTTTGAGAAGTGACTTCGCTGTCGAGGCGTGCGGCGGCGTTCGGCTCTTTCACGACTTCGCGCTTGGCGACGTGGATGATGAAGGCGCGGTCGGATTCGGTGACGACTTCAGCGAGCGCACCGGGATCGACGTTGCGGGTGATTTCGAAAAGGTTCTGTGGCTCGGTGGCGCCGTCCGGGCGGGAAGAACTGGTGATATTTTGGGAGGTCGTCACTTCGTTGATCCCGGCTTCTTTCGCGGCGTCGGCGAAGGATTTTCCGGCGGCGAGCGACTCTTTGATTTTCACGACGGCGGCATCTGCGGCAGCTTTCAGCGCTTCTTCGGCTTTTTCCGAAATGTATTGGGCGCGCGCTTCGGCACGGGCTTCTTCGTAAGTTTGAGTGCGGGATTTTTCCTCAGCATCCAAGCGGGCGACGAGCCACTGGTTTTCTCCGACCGGTAAGGCAGGAGAAATTTTCGACGAAGGATCGGCAGAGGCTTCGATGCGGAAAAGTTGCTCAATCGCGGTGCCGCCGGTGCTGGAGGCGCGGAGCGAAACGGCGAGGTCGGCGGGCGGGGTGGAAACCGGGAACAGCTCGGTGGTTTTCACTTCCCAGCCATTGGCCTTGGCGAGTTCTTCGAATCCGCCGCCTTTTTGATTTTCGAGTTCGTAGAGGAAATCGTCGACCTTGGCATCGAGCTCCAACTGGTTTTTGCGGCGGTCTTCGGCGAGTTTGGCGGCGCGGGCGGCTTTCTTTTCTTCCGCAGCTTTGAGCTGGGCTTTTTCGGCTTCCGGGCCTGCGGCGGCTTCGGCGAGGGTTGGCGCGGCTTCTTCTTCCGGTGTTTCGACAACGGCGGCTGGCGAGGCGATGACGTAGGTAAATTTGCGACGCGGTTCGGTGGTGAAGTTGTCGCGAATTGTTTCCCAGTAGGATTTGATTTCTTCTTCGGTCGGTTCGATTTTATCCTCGAAAGGAGCGAGGTCCAAGCGGCCGAGTTCCGCAGTGATTTGCTGATTTTCAAGTGCCAACGTTTCGGCCACGGCGTTGCGATTGACGCCGAGACCGGTTCCGAGGATGGCGTTGAGTTTTTGGGAAACGAGATAGTCGGAAACCAACTCGCGCAGGTCACTTTCTCCAAGCGACATCCGGCCGAGGCCGTTTTTCAGGAACCCGCGATAGGCTTCCGAATTGAACGAGCCGTCCGGACCGGTGAAGGCGCGCATTTTCCGAATCGTATCGGAAATGTCATCTTCGCTCGGGAAAATGCCGAAGTCTGCCTGGGCTTCGCGGAGGAGGATGCGGCCCACGAAGAATTTTTGGATGGCGTCTTCTTGGCTCATCGCGCCGCCGGAGAGGCCGAGGAGGAATTGGTAAAGCCCGAAGTCACCGGTTTGGGCGAGGCCTTGGGTGAGTTCGAAGGAGGCGGTACCCATCCGGCGAAATTCGGCGTCGGTGTAGTTTTTTCCATCGATCTTGAGCACGCTGGTCGCTCCGCCCATGCGCTGAAGAGACCTGGAATCGACGAAAAGGAAGCTGATGAAGACGACGACGAGGACGACGATCATCAGGCCAGTGTATTTGCGGATATACTCGATCATGGAAATTAGAGGGATGCCGACGCTGCGGACTCCGGGGGAGTAAAGGGGGCGCGGAGGTTTGCTTCAATGGTAATTCTCAACCGTCTGAGAATGGTGAAAAAGGATGGATAGAGGCGGTCTATTTTGCGGGTTGCGAGTGTTTGGCGAGGACGGAATGCCAGATTCGGACCGGATCCGGCGGTTGGTGACCGGGATCGTAGGCGTCCCCGAGGCGGCGGAGCGTGTCGGAAATCGGTTTGGCAGGATCATCGGCGCGGGCGAAATTGACGATGAGGATGCATTCTCCCTCGCCGCGGAGGACGATGGCATTTCCGTCGCGTTCGACATCGGACTCGAACGGCAGGACCCAGAGCGCGGCTTTGAAACCGGTGTCGGGGTTCTTTTCCCGCCAGAGAAGCTGGGTCCGGTTTTGAATCACGGCGTTTTCCGGATCGGGGGTGACGATGCGCGTTTGAAAGGAAAGCGCGCCGGGCTGATCGGCGATGAAGTGCAGGAAAATCGCGTCGTCTGCGGTGCTGGCGAAGGCCGTGCGGGTGACGGTGGTCCGTCCGATCCGGTAGGAAACGCGACTGGTGCCGGTTTCGGAATCGAACGAGCGCCGGAAGTTGGTGAGTTTTTCGTCACCCAGCCAATCGATTTCGATTTCGAGAGCTGGTGGCGATGTCGACTTTTCCACCGTGGAGGTTGGGAAAAATCCGCGAAGGGAAATGCGTGTCGGTGACTCGTAGATCAAAGCGGCGATGCGGTCATTTTGCAGGCGGAATGCATCCGTCCACGGAACCGGTTCGGTTTTTGGAGCAGGGATTTCCGGATTCGCGCGCAACACGGTGGCGAGGGACAGCGCGCTGGCGAAAATGAAAAACTCGGGAATCATCAGTGACTGTTGGCGTTTCCGTGTGCGGTTTTCAATCTTCGAGGACGAGAAACCGGCACGAAGAATGATTTCAGAGCATTGCGCGGAGGAATCTCGCTTGCTCCAAAGTGGAATTAGGGTTCCTCTTAGTCCTTTATGAATTTCCGGGCGCTGAATGCATTTCTTTGGGGGAATTCCGTGGCCTTGTCATGGATGTGGGGACTTGGGCTGTTTTTCAGCGTCCAGATGACCTTCATGTTTGGGCTTCAAGGGTTACTTACCTTTGCCGTTCCGAATGCGCTGGGATTGATGCTGTTCGGATTTCTGACGCAGATCGTGGCGAAGCGTCACTCGGGCGGTCAGGAGTCGCTGGCGATTTTCTTTGATAAATATTCGAAGCCCTTCCGTCTGGCGTTTTACCTTTATCAGATCGTGGCGCTGGCGCTCACCGTGTTCGCCTCGGCCCGTTATTTGTTTGGGCCGTTGGAGACGACGACCGGTCTGATGACGGCGATGTACATGGCGCTGGTGGTCTTTATTCTTTTGGCGGCGGGCTGTTTGTTTGGGGAGGAATTCGGAATTCAGAAAATCAAATATGGGCACGGCATGTTTGGGTTGCTGCTGCTGGTTTGTATCGGCATCATTTTGTTTGCGGGCGGGGCGTTGCAGTCGGGAGAAATGCTGTGGAAATCTCCGCTGGCTGAGCAGTGGGAAGGTCCGAGTTTGTTTGGATTTACGATCCCCTTGTTAGTGGGGCTGTTGGTAGGGCCGTGGCTGGATTTGCAACATTGGCAGCGGGCGATCCAGATTCACCGGGAGCGGACATCGATCGGTTGGAGCTACTTCTTCGGCGGGTTGATCTTTTTCTTCATGCTGATTTTCCATGGGTTCCTGGCGATGTGGGTCATGGGGAAAGGCGATGAAGTGATCGCGATGACCTCCGAGCTGGACAAATTCAGCTATGCTCACGATTTGGTGACACGGTATTTGGGTTCCAGCGCGTGGGAGGGTAGTATCGTGCCGATCGCCTATTTTTCGTTCCTGGGAGTCTGCGCGCTGACGACTCTGGACAGCGGTTATGTCGCTCTGAAGTGGTTCCTCGGAAGCAGTTTTGAAAAGAGTCAGAATGTGCTGCTCTCGATGGTGCCGAAAGGCCTGATTGCTTCACCCATCCCGAGTTTCCTGATCGTCGCATTCATCGCGTTGGCGGGGATTTTGCTGAAGCTGGAGCTGGAGTATTACATGGTTTTTTATGCCTCGTTTTTTGTAGGCTACGCCTCGCTGGCGATCGCGCGGTGTTTCGTGCCAAACTCCCAGCAACCGCTGCCGCAGATCCGGATGTTTTCGATGGCGATCATGTCGATGGTCATTTTTGCGTTCGGTTATTTCCGTGCGGAAAGTTCCCTGCTGATTCTCGGTTCGCTGCTGCCGCTGGTTTATGTGATCTGGTTGGTGGTCAATACGGATTTGCTACGGGTGGTGACGGAAAAGGCGGGCGAGGTCATCGAAGCCGCATCCGAAATTCCCGGGATCAAAGCGATCGCAAAATCCGTGGCTCCGGTCTTGTTGCCAGCTTCTTCGGTGGAGTTGCCGAGGGATCACCACGCACTTGGCGGTCATTTTGAAGGCAAGTGGTTTGTTTATTCGTCGATCGCCAGCTACTCCGACACCAATTCGGTAGGAAATGTGTATTTCGGGATGTATGCGATGTTCGTCGGAAAAACCCGGGAGCTTTTCTTTAATAAAGCGATGCCGGATTTCGATCTCAAGACGACGAAATTTTATATTCTCACTCGCTCGTTCGAACACAAATTCGTCCGCGAAGCCCGAGAGTTTGACACGATCACGGTGAAGATCCGCGTTGCGGAAACGAATCGGAAATTCTGCACCTTAGAGCACCAAATTTTCGGCACCGAGGGTGAGCTGCTTGGCAAAGGCAAACAAAGCCTGCTGTTCGTCTCGTCCAAGGACTACGCTTTGCTGGATATCCCGCCGGAAGTTTACAAGGCCTTCATGCCCTATATTTAAACCGGTGGGGATCAGGCGATCTGATCCCGGCTGATGCCGCGAAGCTCGAACACTTTGACGATCGTTTCTTCGATCAGATTGTTCGGGCAGGACGCGCCGGCGGTGATGCCGACGATGACCGGTTGGTCGCCGAGAAGAAGCTGCGAATAGGGAGAAGTGATTTCCTCTTTGTTGTGTAAATCGTAGTGGACGATTTCATCCAACGATTTGATGCACCCCGCGTCTCGGATGAAAAATGTTGGCAGCTCTTTTTCGCCGATTTCGACGAGGTGTTGGGTGTTCGAACTGTTGTAGCCGCCGACGACCAGAAGCAGATCCATTTTGACGCGGAGCATTTCGAACAACGCGTCCTGACGCTCTTGCGTCGCGCCGCAAATGGTGTCGAACATCACGAAGGACGAGTCGGATCCGTCTCGATCTTCGATGGCTTTGCGAAGACGCTTTTGAATTTCCTCGGTTTCGCTTTTGAGCATCGTCGTCTGATTGGCGACACCGATGTTGCGAAGGTGAATTTCAGGATCGAAACCGGTTGAATAAGAGTTTTTAAACCGGTCGAGAAACGCCTGTTTGTCGCCCCCTTTGCGGATGAAATCGCAGACGTAATCCGTATCCGACAAGGTCAGGATCACCAGATAATGTCCCGTTCCACTCTCGCCGAGCGCGCGGGAAGCGGTGGCGCGGGTTTCCTCGTGTTCGGACTTCCCGTGAATGATCGAAGTGATGCCGTCTTTGGCATACCCGCGGACGCGTCGCCAGACTTTCATGACATCGCCACAAGTCGTATCGACGACATAACAGCCGTGTTTTTCGACTTTTTTCATGAACTCCGTCGGCGCACCGAAAGCGGGAACGATCACGACGTCGTCTTCTGTGAGATCGTCGTAAATGTCGGTGATTTGTTTCCACGGGAGGGAAACGATGCCCATTTCGCGAAGTTGCCGGTTGACCTCCGGGTTGTGGATGATTTCGCCAATCAGAAAAATCCGGTTGTCGGGGAAAACACGGCGGGAGGCATAGGCGAGATCGATCGCGCGTTCGACGCCGTAACAAAATCCGAACTGCTGGGCGAGCAGGACGGTCGTATTGCCGATGGTGATTTTTCCGCCGCGGTCGCGAAGTTTTTCGACGATGGAAGAATGAAAGTGCACGGCGACTTCCGCAGCCACCCGTTCCATCACATCCGGACGGCGGACGTTGACGCGTGGCTTTTTCGGTTTGTTAGCGGGATCGGCGGCGAGGTCGCTCATCGCCGAACGCTATACCCTTGGAAATCGGGAGAACCAACTCTTTTCACGGTTTGCGCGACCGCACGAAGGGCAAGGCGAGGAGCAAATAGAGAATCAGCGCCAGGATCAGCATGGCACCGAGATACCAAGGCCAGGGCCCAAGGTGATCGATCAGGCTGGGATTTTCCGGCGGATGCGCGGCGAACCCAAAATTCGTGCCGAGAAACCGGTTGATGATCATGGCGAAAATCAGGTAGATGATCGACCAACCGTAAACTTCCACCGGACTGCGCCACCACGGGGATTTCGGCCGCCAGCCGTCGACGATGGGAAGGAAAAGCGCGACTGCGACGATCGCAAAATGCTGGACGAAAAACATGACGAACGGAGCTTCTGGAAATCCGACGCCAATCGCGGGCGTCAGCAAGGCCTGAATCGTCGCCGCAAGTCCCCAGAAATACGTCAAAGTCGCTAACAGATGCCGCCGTGTCACCAATGCGAAACCGGCGGTGATCGATGCGACATCACACAGGTGGAGCGGCAGGAAATTGTCCAAAGACTTCGGCGCATCGAGCATCATCCACGCCGCTTGGCTGAGCGGATAGGCGCTGAGGTTGAGAAAGGCGAGGAACGCGGCAACGCGGTATCGGTTTTTTTCGCCGGTCTTTGCCACGCCGATCAGCCCGGCCACGACGAGCGAACCGGTCAGGACCGTGAACAAATGTTCGGCGGAAAATGGATGAAACGCGTTGGGCACGGAAAATCTAGTGGGACGCGGTGGCGGAAAGCGAGGCTCCGATCTCGGCGATCGCCGGACTTTGATTGAGGAAAATTTCGCGAGCGATTTCCTGAATTTCAGCGTCCGTGACGGCCAGAACCTGAGACCGCCACTCATTCGGCTCTGGGATTTTTCCGAAATCCATCAAACCTTCGCCGGCCCAAGCCGCGTGGGAACCGGTCGATTCGAAGGCGGATTTGCTTTGGGAAATTTGCAGGCGCTTCGCTCGATCCAGCTCGCCCGCGCGCGGGCCATTTTCGGCGAGGTCATCGATTTCGCGATGGATACAAGCGATCGCTTCCTCGCGGGATTCCGGGTCGAGACCGGCGCTGATTTCGAAAGCACCGGTTTCATCAAAAAACGAAACGTCGCTGCCGATTTGATAACAAAGGCCCCGTTCTTCACGAAGCTCAAGAAACAGTCGCGAGCTGGCCGTTTCACCGAGCATCAAGCTCAGCAAACGCAAGGCGTGGCGGCTCGGGGAAAGCTTGCCGGGCGTATGCCATGCCATCGCCAGTTGGAGCTGGTCGGTTTCCCGTTCGTCGATCGCATGACTCGGCGATGCTTCAAACCGGTCGAACGGAACCGGTTTGCGGCCCGCGTGGAATGTTTTGGGAAGGTGCGGAGAAATGAGCGCGACCATCTCATCAAGCGAAAAGGGCCCGGAAGCAGCGATGACCACATCGTCGCGGAAATGATGGAAATCGCGGAAATCGACCAAGGTCTTCTGCTTGATTTTTGCAATCGATTCGATGGAGCCGGAAATTGGATTTCCTAACGGGTGATTTTCCCAAAGTGCGCCCGAAATCAAATCGTTGATGTGATCGGTGGGCGACTCTTTATACATCACGATTTCTTCGCCAATCACTTCGCGTTCCAAGGCGATTTCCGATTCCGGAAAGGTCGCGTTCCAAACCATGTCTGAGACGACATCTGCCAGGATCGGCATCATTTCCGCCTCACCCCGGCCCTCGTAAACCGTGTGATCTTCACTGGTGCAGGCGTTGAGCTGGCCGCCGGCGTTTTCAATTTCGAAACTCAGATCGCGCGCGGTGCGAGTCGCGGTTCCTTTAAAAACCATGTGCTCCACAAAATGCGCCAAGCCCGCTGGTAAGTCGGTTTCATCGCGGCTGCCTGCGGGAACGTAGATCGAAAACGCGGCACACTCGGAATCTTTCAGCGTCGCCACGGCCAGTTTCGGACCGTTGGGAATCTGCCGCCATTCATAGATCGCTCTGCTCATTTTAAAAGGGCCTCTGCCAGCGCCAGATCGGCGGGCGTCGTGATTTTGAGATTGGGTTCGGTGGATTCCACGAATTTCACGGGAACTCCGATGGATTGGAGGGCGGAAACTTCATCAGTCACCACCAGTTGACGATCAATCACCTCGGCATATGCCGCACGCAATCGCGGAATTTGAAAAATTTGCGGCGTTTCCATGAACCACAGATTCTCGCGGGACAGCGACTCGGTTGAAAAATCCTCAGCGTCCGCGCGCTTGAGCGTTTCCGTCACGCGTCGGGCCAACGCGGCAGCTCCAAAAACGTCGGCGGCCTCGACGCAGCGATCGATATCTTTCGGCAGGATCAAGGGGCGGGCACCGTCTTGCACCGCGACCAATCCGGTTTCGGAAGAAATCGCGGCCAGGCCTTTCGCGACGGAGTCTTGGCGATCTTTCCCTCCGTCGACACGGCGGACGGGTTTGGAAAAATCCGCTGAGTCAAAAAGTTGCCACCGGTCCTCCGGGCAGACGACGATGATTTCATCGATCGATCCCGCTGCCAAAAATGCCTTTAAAGTCCGGACTAAAACCGGAGTCCCGGCCAGCGGAGCCGAGAGTTTATCGAAGCCCATGCGGCGGCTCGATCCTGCGGCGACCAAAATGGCGGTGCAGAAAGGGCGGCTTCGGTTCGTCGTCATGAGGCGTCTGCGCTATTGTTAGCAGCCGCCTCTCGCAAGCGGGAAGTGCCAAGTTTGAACAAAACTCGCCGAATTTTCAAAAAACCGGTAACAAATCGGAGCGATTGCTTTTGAACCTTTGTGGAGACGATGAGAAACGACGAACTGAACGATCCGCTCTGCGGACTGAATCCTGCCGATTTGCTGAAACAAGGCGTGGCGGATGATACGTTGGTCGATGGTAGGCCAGTTGGTTTCCTGCTGCCCCCGATTGAGGAATTGGCTGAAATTTTTCCGCAGTTTGAGATTTTAGAGCTCATCGGCAAAGGCGGGATGGGCGCGGTGTATCGGGTTCGTCAGCGGGAATTGGATCGGATCGTCGCGTTGAAAATCTTGCCGCCCGCGATCGGTGAGCAGCCGGGATTTGCCGACCGGTTTGCGCGCGAAGCGAAGGCGCTGGCAAAGCTGAATCATCCGGGAATCGTCACACTCTACGAATTCGGTCAAGCGACCGGTTTGTACTTTATTTTGATGGAATACGTCGACGGCGTGAATCTTCGGCAGCTTTTGGAAAATAGCCGCATTTCCCCGCATGAAGCATTGGCGATCGTGCCGCAAATTTGCGATGCGCTGCAATTCGCGCATGACCGCGGAGTCGTTCATCGAGATATCAAACCGGAAAATATATTACTCGACCGGTTTGGCCGGGTGAAAGTCGCGGATTTTGGTTTGGCCAAACTAACCGGTTTGCAATCCGATGAAACGATCGGCCATCATTTCGTTTCGGATCTTTCATTAACCGAAGCCGGAAAAATCATCGGCACACCCGCCTACATGGCACCGGAACAAATTGATCGACCGGGCGAAGTGGATCACCGGGCTGACATCTATGGATTGGGCGTCGTTTTCTATCAGATTCTCACAGGCGAGTTGCCAGGAAAAAATCCGTCCGCGCCCTCGAAGAAAATCCGCGTCGATGTGAGACTGGACGAGATCGTTCTGCGAGCGCTGGAGAAAAAACCCGAGATGCGATTTCAACAAGCGAGTATGATGAAGACCAGAGTAGAAGAGTTAACGGATCAACCGGTTCCGAAGAAAACGAGTTATAAGAAGTTAGCCGTCTATGCCACGCTGATGCTGGTGATCGCCCTGGGGTGGATTGGGTTTGATCAGTATCTGAAAAAACGTGACTCGGTCGTAGTGCTGGAAAAATCAAATGAGGTGGAGAGCTCGGCAGAAACATTCGTCGGTCTCAAATTGGCTGAAATTCAAGCCAAGTCAGAGCTGCTAGTAAGTGATCCGAAGCGAGCGGAAGTCCAACGCGAGCTGAAACAATTCGAAGAAAGCCATCCAGATTTTCCAAATGACGAATCCCGCGAAATTGTGTCAAAGCGACAAAACGAGCTTTTCTCTTTGTTGTCCGATTTTTCCAAAAAATATGGTCCGGAAAATACCCAGATTATCGAACTGAATAGGAAGCTTGATTGGCTCGGTCAAATTCCACTGATGGGAGAAAAGGAAATCAATGAACGGGTAGCGGAAAAGATAGAAGCGAAAGATCTATCCGAGACCAACCGGTTTCAAATTCGTTTGGTAACTCCCGGAGATGCTTCTGCGGAGATTTTAAAATATCAGTTCGGCGACAATCGTGTTGACGAGATTTCTGTGAGTCGGGACGTGATTGTGTGTGATCAACATATTGTCAAAGCTTCGGCTGGAGGAAATCAAGATGAGCGATCAGGATTTGTCGTGAATCTGACCTTCAATGAGGTTGGTTTGCGTAGGCTATCAGAAGCCACCAAAACCGGTCAAGGGACGTTGCGTGTGGCAATATTTATTGATGGGAAGGTTCATCAAGCTCCGGTAGTTCACACGCGGCTTGGAGCTAATATCCAAATTAGCGGTTTCGAAAGCAGCGAAGATTGCTTGGATTTCATGAGAGGTTTGCCGAGTTGGGGGCGGCTGGAAAAAGCCTTCGAGGCTTGGCCTTATCTGTTGAAAATCGATGAAGGTGAGTATGCTGAGACTTATCATGATTTGTCGTCAATGGCGAAAAAGTTGGTCACAGAAAAGCAATGGGTTGATAGTTTGATTGGGGCTCGCGAGCCGATGGGTGGAAAATGGTTGGTTTCTCGATTCCCAAAAAGTGTCCAAGAACTGAAGTCGCTGCCGGGGGTTCCCGATGGTGAATATCTGGTGGCGGAATTTCAAACCGACTTCAAAAATAAAAAAGAGACGATCGAAACGATGATCTTGGTCAAAGATCCAGATAGCGTTTGGAGAATCGTCGGTTATTTTATTCGATAAATTATGGACTCGTTACCCTTGATTCATCTTTTGGCCGCCGTGGTGATCGTGATCTCGGCGGTGCCGTTGATTCTGAAAAAGATTAAACCGAACCGGTTTTATGGGGTTCGTATTCGGGCTTCGTTTAAGTCGGAGGGATTATGGTATGAGATCAACCGGTTTGGTGGGATTTTAATGTTGTGGTGGGGGATTTTGATGGGAGTGGTCGCGGCGGTGGGTTTGACGTCGGATGAAAAGCGGATGCCGGTTTATCTGGGGATTTCACTAGTGACAATTTTGGGCGGCTTGGCAGTGGTGATGGTTTTAATTTTCAGATTCGCAAAAGCTGCGGAAGCTCGAAGGAAATGACCGGTTTTAAAGACGGATTTGCGACGACGCGCTGGACGATGGTGTTGGCGGCGGGTGCGTCGCGTGAGGTCGCACTCGAAGAGTTATGCCAAAGTTATTGGTTTCCGCTTTATGCTTTTGTGCGGCGTCGGGGATACGGAAAAGAAGATGCGGAAGATCTGACACAGTCTTTTTTTGCGAAGCTGTTAGATCGTGAAAGTTTGACCGGTTTGGATCCGGAGCAGGGAAGATTCCGAGCGTTTCTTTTAGCGGCGTTGAAGAATTTTTTGTCGAACGAATGGGGTCGCTCGATGTGTGCGAAGCGCGGCGGGGCACTCGCTCATCTTTCGCTGGATTGGCAGAGTGCGGATCACCGATTTGCGATCGCGGATGAAACCGGTTTGAGTCCGGATCGCGCGTTTGACCGCGAATGGGCGCTGGAACTTTTGGCGAATGTGATCGAACGGCTGCGAGGCGAGTTTTTGAATGACGGAAAAGATAAGGAATTCGACGCACTCAAAGTTTTTCTGACAACCGGGAGAGGAGAAATTTCCGGCGAAGAAGTTGCCAAAGAACTCGGTATCGATGCGGGTTCAGCGCGGGTAAAGATCCACCGTTTAAGAAAGCGTTATCGAGAACTGTTGAAACGAGAGATTGCCGAGACTTTGGCAGACCGGTCCATGGTGGAAGAAGAACTCGCGGTTTTATTCGGGGCGTTTAGCTGATTGTTCGATTGTTAAATTACCTTTAAATGACTCGAATTTGCAATAGCGACCGCCGTGATCGGGATATGTTGATCGAAGGTCACGAGACACCCGTCGTTCGTGGCAGCAAGAGCGAGAAGATAGAGATCTGTTAGATATTTTGATGATAATATCGATGGGAGACGGAAAATGCTTCCGTCTCTCAAAGTCAACGAATCCGGCCAAAAGGTGTGGTCTGATGTTGTTGCGAAAATTCCAAAACGCGAAGCGACATCCTGAACCGTGAAATGAATATTTTTGCTATAGGCGCTTGAAGCCATGATGCGCACCAAGCCGTTTTCAGTGAGTGGACAGGATGCCCAAGGTCGCGCCTCTTGGCCCCACCATTCGTGAGCCCGGGCGTGAAACGCATGATCAGGATCCATTAACGCGATCAGAACATTGATATCGAGTAATGAACGCATTTCTCAAATTCCTTCATCGTCCATTAAACGCCGGATGTGTTCGGAACTCACAACTTCTCCACGTGATGGGAAAACCGGGATGCCATTTTTCATCAAATAAGGCTGACCGGTTTGGCTAGCAGTTTCCTGATTGCCGGATTGCAGGCCTCGACGGAAAAATTCAGAGAGCACTTTCCCTGCTGTTTTCCGTTGTTTGACGGCGAGCTCTTTCGCTGCGAAAAGCACGTCGTCATCAATGTCGAGTGTCGTTCTCATGAGTTTGATGATATCGCATCTGATGCAGTTTGCAGCAATTTAATGGTGAAGACTTCGTTTCCGGTTCCGAATCAACCGAGGATCTGGGTGAGGACGTAGGGGAGGATGCCGCCGGCGCGATAGTAGTCTTTTTCAACCGGGGTATCGATGCGGACGACGACGGGAAGGTCAAAGGAGGAACCTTTCGCGGGGTGGACGCGGAGGGTGGCGTGTTGGCCCGGTTTGAGGTCGTTGTTGATTCCGATGAGGTCGAAAGTCGCATCGCCGAGATCTTTGACGCGGTCGTAATCGTCTTTGTCGATGAAGTTGCAAGGCAGCACGCCCATTCCGACGAGGTTGGACCGGTGGATCCGCTCGAAGGATTTGGTAATGACGGCCTTGACTCCGAGAAGGTTGGTGCCTTTGGCGGCCCAGTCGCGGCTGGATCCCATGCCGTAGTCTTCGCCTGCGATGATGACGGTGGGGATCCCGTCTTGCTGGTAGATCGCTGCCGCATCGTAGATGGCCTCGACTTGATCGCCGATTTTGGTGACGCCGCCTTCGATGCCGGGGACCATGAGGTTTTTGATCCGGACGTTGGCGAAGGTTCCTCGGGTCATCACGCGGTCGTTGCCGCGGCGTGAACCGTAGGAGTTGAAATCGGCGAAGCCGACGCCTTTTTCCTTAAGGTAGCGACCGGCGGGGCTGTCCATTTTGATGGCACCGGCGGGGGAAATGTGGTCGGTGGTGACGGAATCGCCGAAGATGCCGAGCGGCTTCGCACCGTGGATTTCCTCGATGTCGCGGGGTGCGGGCGAGAATCCGTCGAAAAACGGCGGCTCTTGCACGTAGGTCGATTCACGATCCCATTCGTAGATGTCGCCGGTTGACGTTTGGATTTCGTTCCACTTCGGATTCTGTTCGGCGAAATCCGTGTAAAGCGCGGTGAAGACTTCCGGTTTGAGCGAGAGCAATTGCGCGTCGGCGATTTCCTGACCGGTTGGCCAGATGTCTTTGAGGAAAACCGGTTCGCCTTTCGGGGTCTTGCCGAGAGGTTCGGTGGCGAGGTCAATGTCCACGGTGCCAGCGATCGCGTAGGCGACGACGAGGGGCGGTGACATCAGGAAGTTCGCTCGGATCGACTGGTGGACACGTGCTTCGAAATTTCGGTTACCGGACAGAACGGAGGCGGCGACGATGTCTTCGGCTTTGACGACGCTTTCGATGCCGTTATCGAGCGGGCCGGAGTTGCCGATGCAAGTGGTGCAACCGTAGCCGACGGTTTGGAAACCCAGCTTGTCGAGTTCGGCTTGGAGACCGGTTTTGTTGAGATAATCAGTGACGACGCGTGAGCCGGGTCCAAGCGAGGTTTTGACCGACGGATTTACCTTGAGGCCGAGGGCGTTCGCTTTTTGAGCGAGCAAACCGGCGGCGAGCATGACGCTTGGGTTTGAGGTGTTCGTGCAACTGGTGATCGCGGCGATGAGCACGGAGCCGTGGCCGATTTTGTCGGTGACGCCGTTTTTGCTGTCGACGTGGACAACGGCGGTTTTGGACTCGGTTTTGGCGAAGCCGCCTTCGGAAACCGGTGCCGCGAGGAGTTTTTCCCAAGTTTGCTTGAGTTCGTCCACGTTGATCCGGTCTTGAGGGCGCTTGGGACCTGCGACGCTGGGTTTGACGGTGGAAATGTCGAGCTCGACGATTTGGGAAAAATCGAGCGCATCCTTTTCTGAAGGAATTCCCCAGAGGCCTTGAGCTCTGTAGTAATTTTCGACGGTCTTGCAGAGTTCCGGCGGGCGGCCGGTGCCTTCGAGGTAGCCGGTGGTGATTTCGTCGATACCGAAAAAGCCCATGGTTGCGCCGTATTCCGGTGCCATGTTGGCGATGGTTGCGCGGTCGGGTAGGCTGAGCGCTTTCGCGCCGGGGCCGTAGAACTCGACGAATTTCCCGACGACCTTGGTTTTGCGGAGGATTTCGGTGACGACCAGCACGAGGTCGGTCGCGGTGACCCCGGTATTGAGTTCGCCGGTCAGGTAAACGCCGACGACTTCCGGGACGAGGAAAGTCACCGGTTGGCCGAGCATTCCGGCTTCGGCTTCGATGCCGCCGACGCCCCATGCGACGACGCCGAGGCCGTTGATCATGGTGG
>DBTN01000017.1:59139-87787 GCA_002307065.1 Akkermansiaceae bacterium UBA1315
TGGTGGTGTGGGAATCGGTGCCGACGAGCGTGTCGGGATAAAAGACGCCGTCTTTATCGAGGACGCATTTCGCCAAGTATTCGAGGTTCACTTGGTGAACGATGCCGATGCCGGGAGGGACGACTTTGAAGGTGTCGAAAGCTTGTTCGCCCCATTTGAGAAATTCGTAGCGCTCGCGGTTGCGATGGAATTCGAGGTCGAGATTGTGGGCGAGGGAGTCGGCCGTTCCGGCGAAGTCGACTTGCACCGAGTGATCGACGACCAGATCGACCGGGACGAGAGGCTCGATCATTTTCGCATCGCGGCCCATCGCATGAACGGCGGAGCGCATGGCGGCGAGATCGACGAGAAGGGGAACACCGGTGAAATCCTGGAGGACGATCCGCGCAACGATGAACGGGATTTCGAAATCGCCGGGATTTTTCGCGTTGTAGTTCGCGAGGTTTTTGACGTCGTGTTCTGAGACTTTCAGTCCGTCGCAATTGCGGAGTAGTGATTCCAGAACGATGCGGATCGAAACCGGTAGGCGAACGAGGTTGGGGAAACCTTGTTCAGCGAGAGCGGGAAGGGAATAAAATTTCCCATCGGCGCCGGAACCGGTTTTGAAGGTGCGTAAGGTTTCCATGATCTGAGTCTATAACAGAACTAGCGTGGCGTCTCTCGGAAATGCAAGGATTGGGGAGAGTTTAGAAATCGAGAATCATGCAATGGCTCTGACTTCCATTTGGAGCTCTTCGTTTTTGGAGTGAAAGGCTTTTTGATAATCGAACTGGGCTTGGAGGCGGATGAGGAGGTCGCCGGGGATGCCGAGGCACAATTGGACGCGTAACGCGAGGTTGGCGCTGACTCCTTTTTTCTGGCGGATGACGTCGCTGAGTTGTGCTTTACTGACTTTCATAGCCTCGGCGGCCTCGGCTTGGGTGATGCCGTGATGGGTGAGGGTGTCTCGAATCAGGGCGGCGGCGGGGTTTGAAAGGGGTTTTGGGATTTTGAGGAGATTCCGGGGAATGGCGGCTTGTTTCGTTTTCATTCGTTTGGTTTCAGTGAGTGTCTTCGATTCTGACGAGTTCGACATTTTTCATTTCCGCGTTCTCCCATTGGAATGTGATTCTCCACGGTGATTTTCTGGAGTCCGCATCGATGGAGTATTTTGAGGTTCCCCTGAGTTTGTGGTAATAGAGGGCGGGGAGGAGTAAGAGGGACTTTTCATCTGACTCATTGAGGATGTTGAGGCGTTCGTAGGCTCTTATTGGATTAAGGGTTCCGAGTTTGCTGGATTCTTTTCTGCTCAATGTCTCGCCGAGGAAGAGCTTTTCCGTAGTGGTGTCTGCGAAGCTCCTGATCACCGAGAGAGAATACACCGATTGGCGAATTTTCACAAATGGAAAATTCGCTATTTGGTGTATAGGGCGTCGTGTGATCGGGGGTTGTCGACGAGGAAGAGGCGAGCACGCTTCTCCCCTCTTGCTGCCTCATTAAAACGCAGCGACCAATTCCTTCACCGGTGGGGCGAAGGTGGTGAGGTCGATGCCGGCAACGGCGGTTTTGTATTCTTCCAAGCTCGGGGTGCGGCCGAGGATGGCGGAGAGGACGACAACCGGTGTGGAAGAAAGGAGGGACTCGCCTTTTTTGCGGTCTGAGTCCTCGACGACGCGGCCTTGGAAGAGGCGGGTGGAGGTGGCCATGACGGTGTCGCCTTTCTCCGCTTTTTCCTGGTTGCCCATGCAGAGGTTACAACCGGGGCGTTCGAGATACATCATGTTTTGATACTCGGTCCGGGCGGTGCCTTTGGGATCGCTGTCGTTGAACTCGAAACCGGAATACTTCTGAAGAATGTCCCAGTCTCCTTCGGCCTTCAGCTCGTCGATGATGTTGTAAGTCGGCGCAGCGACGACAAGCGGAGCTTGGAACTCGACCTTCCCTTGGGTTTGTTCGAGGTTCCTGAGCATTTTGGAGACGATTTTCAGGTCGCCCTTGTGAACCATGCAGGAGCCGACGAAGCCGAGGTCGACCGGTTTACTGCCTTCATAGTAGGAAAGCTCGCGGATGACGTCGTGGGTGTAGCGCTTGGAAACGTCATCGTTGTTGACGTCGGGATCGGCGATCATGGGCTCGTCGATGATGTCGAGGTCGACGACCATTTCGGCTTTATACTTCGCATTCGCATCGGGGGCGAGCGGTGGCTTTGAGCCGGACCGGATTTCAATGATGCGATTGTTTGCTTTGTCGACGAGGCCTTGGAGGACGTGGGATTCGTTGTCCATGCCCTTGTCGATCATGATCTGGATGCGGCTCTTGGCGGTCTCGAGCGATTCGATGAGGGTTTCGTCCTGGGAAATACAGATGGAGGCCTTGGCCTTCATCTCTGCGGTCCAGTCGGTGAACGTGAATGCTTGGTCGGCAGGAAGAGTCCCGATGTGAACCTCGATGACACGGCCTTGGAAGACGTTTTCGCCGAATTTTTTCAGCATCTGCGCTTGGGTGGCGTGGACGACGTCGCGGAAATCCATGTAGGACTTGAGAGTGCCTTTGAAAGTCACTTTGACCGACTCGGGGATGGGCATGGTTGCTTCGCCGGTGGCGAGCGCGAGGGCCACGGTGCCGGAGTCTGCGCCGAAGGCGATGCCTTTGGACATGCGGGTGTGGGAGTCCCCGCCGATGGTGATGTCCCAGTCGTCCACGGTAAGGTCATTGAGGACTTTGTGAATCACGTCGGTCATGGCGTGATAGCCGTCCTTCGGGTCGCGGGCGGTGATGAGTCCGAAGCCCTGCATGAAGGACATGAGCTTGGGGATATTTGCTTGGGCTTTTTTATCCCAAACGGAAGCGGTGTGGCAGCCGGATTGATAGGCGGCGTCGACGGTCGGTGAGATCACGGTGGCGGCCATCGCCTCAAGTTCCTGTGCGGTCATCAAACCGGTGGTGTCTTGCGAACCGACGATGTTCACCTTGACTCGGACGTCTGAGCCGGCGTGCAGGGTCAGGCCGGGAGTGCTTCCTACGGCGTTGCGGTTGAAGATTTTTTCCACCGCGGTGAGTCCTTGCCCTGGGTGGGAAATTTCCTTTGAGGGGGCGAAGACGGCGGGGGTTTCAATTCCCAGCGTTTGGGCGGCGAAGGTCTGGAGTTTTTTGCCGAAGACGACGGCGTAGGAACCACGGGCGCGGATAAATTCGAGCTTTTGAGGGGTGAAGGCCGAAGAAATGTCGGCCAGCACTTTGCCATTTCCGTAGAGCTTTTTCTCCTTCGTGTTGATGGTGAGAAGGGTTCCTGTCTCAACCGAATACACTTGTTCCAGGACGGGATCGCCGTTGGCGTTGGTAACGACTTTTCCCTCGGCATCGATCTTCTTGACCCAATTTTTAAGATCGAGACCGATGCCGCCGGTGACACTGACGGTGGTGAGGAAGATCGGGGAAATGCCGTTGGTGCCTGCGACGATCGGGAAGAGGTTCACGAAAGGCACGTAGGGGCTGGCGGGTTTACCGGTCCAGAGTGCGACGTTGTTGACGCCCGACATGCGGGAGGAGCCCACGCCCATGGTGCCTTTTTCCGCGATGAGCATGACGCTCTTGTCGGGATGAAGTTTTTGGAGGGCTTTGATTTGCGCCTGAGCCGTTTCGTTGATCATGCACTTGCCGTGCAGCTCTCGGTCCGAACGGGAGTGGGCTTGATTGCCGGGAGAAAGGAGGTCGGTTGAAATGTCACCCTCGGCGGCGATGTAGGTGACGACCTGGATTTCCTCAGGAACGGGAGGAAGCTTGGTGAAGAACTCGGCCGCCGCGTAGCTTTCGAGAATGGATTTGGCGATTGGATTGCCAGCCTTGTAGGCTTTTTCGAGGCGCGCGGCATCGGCATCGTAAAGAAAGACCTGAGTTTTAAGAACCTCGGCGGCTTGGGAGGCGATGTAGGCATCCTCGCAAAGCGCGAGGTTGAGGAGAGTATTGATGGAGGCTCCGCCCTTCATGTGGGAGAGCAGTTCGAAAGCGAACGCGATGGAAATTTCTTCCACGACGATTTTCCCAAGAATGACTTCTTCAAGGAAACGCGCTTTTTCCCCCGCGGCGCTGGTGGTGCCGGGAAGCGTATTGTAGATCAGGAAATCGAGAGACTGTTTCCGGTGTTCGTTGGAGGGGTCTTTGATTTGGGCGATGATCTCAGCCGTCAGTTCGCCGCTATCGATGGGTTTTGGGTGCAAACCTGCGGTTTTGCGCTCCTCAATTTCTGCCAAGTAGTCCTGATATAGGTGCATGTTCTTAAATCGATAGGGAAATGACCGGCGTTGATGGGTGGCCGGATGGGTCCAAAAGTTACGGAATTGAAGCCGGAGTTGAACGGATCGTTGTGGAAGATGAACGGCGGATTGCGTTGCGGGCCGGGGTTCGGGCGGAGGTTATGCGGCGGGTGGGGAATTTGTCAAAAGTGTTCCGGCGCTGAGGGAGAGTGATTTCGGAGGTTGAGCACCTGGCAGGATGGGTCTAGGTTTTTCTCTATGAGAAATTGGCGCTTATGGCTGTTTGCCGGATGGGTGGGATTGGCAGTGGTTTCGTGTGCAGGCGGGGGTGGCGGCGGCGCTGGCGGAGCCTCTGATGGAACCCTTGGCGACCTCCCAGCAGGGGGCGAGCCAGCGGAGGGAGGAATTTCTGAAGTGCCCAATCCAAGCCCGGAAATGGTGGCAAAAAGTGGGAAATCGTTAGAGCAATTGCAGCGCGGACACGAAGTTTACATGCTGAAATGCGGCGAGTGCCATCGATACATGCAGCCGACGAATCTGGATGTCGATGAGTGGGAGGACGCGCTGCCGAAAATGATCAAGCACGCCGGATTGGGCGCTCCGGAGGAAAAAGCGGTGCTGGATTATGTGGTGGGGGTGAAAAAGTTGGAGGGGTGAGAAGATTTTGAACGTCGAACGTCGAACGCCGAAGGGGGCTGGAGGATCCGAGAGGGAGTTCAAAGTTGAGTTTGCTCTTCGCTGGGCCGAGCGGGTCTTTTTCTGGGCACGGATTTACGGATTACGCGGATCACACAGATGAAGAGGTTGGAAATTGAAATTCATGAATCCTCCCTAAAATCTGCGTGGAAGGAACGGCTTTCTTCTGAAAGGGAGAAGCTGCAAAAAAAACGCTCCAACCGGTTTCGGAAGGAGCGTTTTTGGAAAGAGAAACCGGTTTGGATCAGTCGTATTTCGGAGTTTTGTGCTGCTTGAAGTAGCCGTCTCCGACGTAAAATTTACCGGCTGGGTAGTCTGGAAGCGGACCGGCGTCAGGAGGAAGAGGGATGTTTCCGATGGTGGCGTCTTCCGGTTGGGAATAGGCGATGTTGACCGGGGTTCCAACTTTCACGAGGCGGAAAAACTTCGGGGCGAGGTTTTCATGCATCCGGATGCAGCCGTGGGTGCAGGGATGGTGTTTGACCCAACCGGTGTGGAATCCGTAGTTCGGTTTGAATTCGACCCAGTAAGGCATCGGGGTGCCTTTGAACGACCAGCCGGACGGCTTGTTCGAGAGGAGCGTCTGTTTGACCTGATTGCCTTTGTAGGCGTAGCCGTGGGAATTGGCGCGTTTCTTTTCGACCTTGTTATAAACGGTGAAGTTACCCGAAGGCGTGGAGTTGCCCGGGGCACCGACGGAAACCGGCATGACCATCAGGACTTGGGAGCCTTCCATGACGTAGGTCCGCTGTTTGCTGAGCGAAACTTTTACCCGGACGTTGTTCGGATTGGTGGGAAGTTTGGTCGGGCGATCGTAGTTGTGATACGCGGCGAGGCCGGTGGTGCTCATCGATTTGGTCATCCCGCAGGAGGCCAAAACAAGCGCCGTCGCGGCCGATGCGGCCAAGAGGAGAGTCTGGTGGAATTTCATCGCGCGCAGATTCAGCGCTTTTCCACTGAATTGCAAGTGCTTCGGCTTGGTTTACCTTACACTTTCCCAAGAATCGACGCGGCCGCCCAAGAATAACACACTCGCTTTTTTGTAAGGGGCATAGACGACTTCCGGGCCGAAGCCAAAGCTCGAGTAGGGATAATAGTGCCGACCATAACGTCCGTATGGGCCGTAGTATCCGCCATAACCGAATCCGTAATTTCCGTAGAAACTATTGGTGTAGACCGGTCGTGTGTCGGTGTAATCCCAACGTTCGGTGATTTTGCCGGATTTCGATCCTTCATAGCGTGCAGATGGGGAGCCCCAAGCGAGTTCGACCGCAGCGGGTGACATTCCTTGGCGGAGCTTACCCTGTTCGACGAGCGATTGGTCGCGCGAGCTGAGTTTTTGAAAAGCTTGCGGGTTTTCTTGGATGCGCGTCTGCGGTGTGGACGGCGCGCAAGATGCGATGAGCACGATGATGGCAAGGGAGGAGAGAATTTTTTTCATGGTGAAAGCCTAAGTGTTACAAGGGATAAACGCAATGGGGGACCTGTCGAAAGTGGAAAAGTCTGAAACACGCTTGCCAAGCGCGAAGCACACGCAGCAATCTTCTCACGAACGTTTTCCCTATATCAAAAATGTCCGACCTGCTCGAAGACGACGATCTGTCCTCCGCCCTCAAAAAATGTCCCGAATGGGAATATGAAAAGAAATCCATCACCCGGACCGTCGAGTTCGAGGAGTTTATGGATGCCATTGATTTTGTGAACGACCTCGCGGAAATCGCCGAGGAAGCGCAGCATCATCCTGACATCACGATTCGCCACACGAAGGTGAGTCTGAAGTTGACCACTCACGATGCCGGTGGAGTCACCGACCTTGATGTTGAGTTGGCTCAGCGCGTGGACAATCTGGTGGATTGATCCCCGGTTTTTGGAAAAGAAGCGGAGCCGCCTATTCGGTGGCTCGGCTTCTTGCCATGCTCCCTTTTAGCGTGGCAGCATTAAATCTTCATCCTTGAAACCGGTTAGGTTCCGCAGGCCCTTCAGCAGAAAGCGCAAGGTGAAGAAAAGAAAGATCAGGATCGGGACGCCAATGACGGCAAATCCCCAACCGGTCAGTTTCGCAACGATGCCGTTGTAAGTTTCCAAGGCATTTGCGCCCGTATGGTCAAAGCCACGGAAAAACCAGAGAGCGAGCGTGATGTTCATCAGCGAACTGAGCAGAAACGAAGCGGCGAATAACCGGGTGGCTTGTAAAAGCAGGTTTTGATAACCGGTTTCCGCCTGTTGTTCGCGGATTTTATTTTCGATTTTCGGAATGTCGAAAAGGGTATCGTTGTATAAAAAGACGTTCAGCAGCGGATTGGCGGAGCGGAACGAAAGCAGAATCGCGACTCCCAACACGAGCGGAATCGATCCTTCCTTGATTCCAAAAAGCAGGCCGGCGTTAGGTTTGACGCTGCCGTCTTGGTTCCACAAATAAAGCGTCAGCCCACCGGTGAGGAGCACCGAGACCAAGCCAAGCGCCGAGAAAAAGTTGAACTTGCGGGTTTTGATGAATGCCCAGATTCCGTAGCCGAGCGGGAGTGCGAGGGCCACGGCCATCGAATAAACCGGTCCGATGTGCCAAGGTTTGACCGGTTTTCCGAGCTGTTCCTGGATGACCGGATCTTTGCTCAAGTAGCTGAGAACCAAAACCGGGATCAGGACGTTGATCAGAATGTTGGCGAGGGGATTTTCCTGCTTGGGTTTGGTGGAAGACATAAGAAATTCGCGGGGAGACAAGCAGCGAAGGGGCCACAAAGCAAGGTCAGACTGGCACGGACATGTCCTCGGCTTCCGCGAGCTTTTTCTGATTTTCGTCAAATGTGAGGAAAACCGGTGACGCAAGATGAAGCGCGGTCGCGACGTGGTGGATGTCCGCCAACCGGTGACCGCCGGACAGGGTGTGCTTTGTGCTGAGTTCCTCGGCGATTCGGTGGACATCTGTCCAATCGACCGAGACGATTTCGAGGACCTCCGTGGTTAGATCGGTTTGGAGGTTTCGAAGCATGGTTGCTCCTTCCGAGGGTGAGAATCCTTTTTTGCGGTCAAGAGAGAACAACCGGTTTTGATAACGAACCGATTGGCGAAACTCCAGCAGTAGGAATGTAGAAACCGGTAGGGAATGATGTTGCTTCATCCATTCGACCACTACCGGAGAATGAATTTGGAGACGATACAACGAGCAGAGAAAAGAGATGTCAGGGAATGCTTTCATGCTCGATCGCCGAGTTCCGCTTCACGCATTTCCCGAACTTCCTCTTCGGCGAAAACTCGGTCGCCCCAATTTTCGCGAAGGCGTGCCATGAAATCGGGCCGTGGGATCGTGTCTTCCCCGTTCCTGCTCGGCTTTAAAATAGCGATCGTTTTTCCCCTTTTTTCGATGCGAATCTCCTGACCTTCTCCAAGCCATGTTTCCAATTTAGAGAATTCATTTCGCAACTCACGGACCGTGGCTGTTTTCGTGGGGACAGAATATGTCCCCGATGTAAAAAGGCAATTTCACAAAAAAAGCGGAACCCCGGGAGGAGTTCCGCTTTTCGGAAAAATCAGGAATCTCAGGCTTTGCCGAAGATCGTCTGGCCGGTCGAGCGAAGCTCGTCACAAGCTTGTTTCATCCGGTCGCAAAGGCCTTGCTCACCTTTTTTCAGGTAAGAGCGTGGATCGTAATGCTTCTTGTTGCCGA
The DNA here is from genome assembly GCA_002307065.1 of Akkermansiaceae bacterium UBA1315. Lineage (GTDB taxonomy): Bacteria > Verrucomicrobiota > Verrucomicrobiia > Verrucomicrobiales > Akkermansiaceae > Luteolibacter. Next base: position 67,732 of record DBTN01000017.1, read on the forward strand.
CTTCGCCGTCGATTTTGAGCACGCCTTCGATGTTTGAGCAGATGTGAGTGACGATCGGGCGGGTGAACGCGTATTGCGTGTCCGTGTCGATGTTCATTTTCACCACGCCGTAATCGAGGGTTTCGCGGAGTTCTTCGATGGTGGAACCGGAGCCGCCGTGGAAAACGAGGTCCATTTCGGCTTCTGCGCCGTGTTTGTCCGTCACGGCTTTTTGGCCATCGCGGAGAATCGTTGGTTTCAATTTCACCGCGCCCGGTTTGTAGGCGCCGTGGACGTTGCCGAAGGTCGCTGCGAAAAGGAAACGGCCGATCGGTTGCAGGGCTTCGTAAACTTCCACCATGTCTTCAGGAGTGGTGTAAAGTTTTTCGATCGGAAGGCCGGACGTGTCGTGGCCGTCTTCTTCACCGCCCACGCAGCCTGCTTCGACTTCGAGGATGATTCCGAGTTCGGCGCACTCTTTGAGGAGCGCTTTGGAAATTTCGAGGTTTTCCTTCAGATCAACGACCGAGCCGTCGAACATGTGGGACTGGAAAAGCGGGCCTTTGCCAGCGGCGATGCGCTTGCGGGAGGCTTCCAGAAGCGGTTTGAGGAAACCTTCCACCTTGTTCGGGTGGCAATGGTCGGTGTGGAGGGCGATGAGAACATCGTGTTTTTCCGCAAGCAAATGGCAGGCTTCCGCGAGGACGATGGCACCGAATGCCGCGTCCTTGACCGATGTGCCGGAAGCGAATTCGCCACCGCCGGTGGAAATTTGGATGATTCCGTCGGATTTCGCTTCGGAAAAGGCACGAAGCGCGCCGTTGATCGTCGGGAGAGAAGTGACGTTGATCGCAGGATAGGCGTAGCCCCCTTTTTGGGCGGCGTCCAGCATGGCGCAATATTGTTCAGGAGTGGCGATAGGCATGACATCCGTGGAGTAAACAACCTGCGGCCTTCCGACAAGCGGGAATCCTAATCGATCGCGGAAACTGCCGGCCGCTTGCGGCTTGCCAAGAGCTTGAAAGACCGCTTGGCTGGCGGCCCAAAGCCGATGAATTCTCCCCAGACGATTGTTTGCAAACCGACTCCATGGTTCCTACTCAGGGCTTTGGCGATGCTCTTGATGTTCAGCGTTTTCGCGGTGATGTTCTATATCGACGGTTCGAGCGGGTATCGGAAAAAAAATCTCACGTTTTACCTCCACAAGTCCTTTCAAACGGCAAACGCCCAGTTTTCCGAAATGAACCAGGACGGAACGCTGACCGCGGCAAAATGGAAAGAGCATGCGGAACAGCAATCCGTCGAGTTTCCGGAGGATCGGTCGGTCTTGCCCGCCGATCTTGAGATTCCAGAACCTTGGCCGGCGATTCTTCATGATTTCGACCGGATGAAGCCGCTGCAATGGAATCTTCTCTGGACGGAATATTCCGGTGAAGAAGGATTGGCGAAAACCCCACCAGAAGAAGCCTACACCGCTCAGAAAATCCGCGAACAGTGGATCGTTTTTTACATCTGCGTCGGACTTTCCGTTGTCGCCGCATTCATTTTGATTCGCACGCTTCGCCGATCGATCTCCGCCGATGACCAAGGAATCGTGACTCAGGAAGGAAAACGCGTTGCTTACTCCGATCTGAAAGTCCTCGACCTCCGGAAATGGGACACCAAGGGTCTCGCTTTCGCCGATTACGAAGGCGCTTCTGGAAAAGGCCGGATCCGGATTGACGGATTGACTTACGGCGGTTTCAAAAAAGAGCAGGATCAGCCGGCGGAGCAGCTCATGCAGAAAATTCGCGCGAATTTCTCCGGAGAGCTGATTGAATATACCGCCGTGGCTGATACGGAGCCCGCAAATCTGGACGCAAAGACCGATTGATTTTCCCTGCATTCATGCTTTTCCTGCCTTCAATCGTTTTCGAGGTTGCCAAGTCCGCCAACGACGCGATAACCAAGCCCAACGCCTAACCATTCAAACCATAGAGCACATGTCTGACAAAAGCATCGAAGACCGCGTAAAAGATATCATCGTCGACCAACTCGGCGTCAACGCCGACCAAGTGACGACCGAAGCCAAGTTTGTCGAAGACCTCGGCGCCGATTCCCTCGACACCGTCGAGCTCGTCATGGCGTTTGAAGAAGAATTCGACATCGAAGTACCAGACGAAGAAGCCGAAAAGCTTCAAGCCGTCGGTGACGTCATCAACTACATCAACAGCCAGCAGGCCTGATCCGGTAGGCGTACGCTTTGTAAAAGGGCGGACTCCACCTGGTGTCCGCCCTTTTCTTTGCAATCCAGCCGATCGCACGGACATTGGATCGCTCATGCATTCGCCAGACGATATCCAATACGCCCTCGAAACGACCCAAGTGCTCCGGGAACCGGATCGCTTGATCGATACGTTTGGCGAAACCCGTTTTGAATTTCAGCTCATCAGCGAGCTGATGGACCGCGCCGGTGAGGTTCGTATCCGGACCGGTGAAGTGGAAGCGATGCGCCCGCGCATTCTCCGTCCCGAAAGCTACCGCGAAGTGGAATTGGAAGGATTTGATCCCTCCGCCCGTGCTCGGTTTGACAAACTGGTCGAAAAACTTCGCGCCGAGGGCAAAGACCTCGCCTTCCTCCAATACGGCTTTCAATTTCGCCGAGGCCAAGTTCACGAAGAAATCGTCCACGACTCGATCGATGCCGTTCGCGAACGGGTGCTCGACGACGTGAAACGGACCGGCAATCCCATCCTCGCCGTCATCGAAGGTGTCGACGATACCTGGGAAATCTCGCTTTTTAAATTCGCTTTTGAAATGATCCTCCGCTCCCACGAGGTCAACGTTTTTGACATCAAGAGAGATTTCAAACGTCGCGGACTTCCGTAACCGGTTTTCCCCAATCATGAGGATCTGGACTCTCGTTAAATTCATCGCCGCGTTGGCCGTTCTGGGAGTGATGGGTTTCACCGCGCTTCTGACCTACCACGTGGTCGTCGCGCCGTTGGGCGGAGTTTTCGAAAAAATCATCCCCAATCCGGGCGAAATCATCCGTGCGCAACCGGATGCGGATTTTGCAAAAATGCTCGATGCTGCCGAGCTGCCCGACATCGATCCCGGGGAAAAAGCCTTTCAGAGTGCCCATGAGCTCATTGCTCTCGGAAAACTTCCCGAGGCCCGAGAAAAACTAACGGCGATCGTTAACGTTTTCCCGACCTCTCCCTCTGCACCCGTCGCCCGCCGCATCGTCGGTGAAATGAATCTCGATGAAGTTCTTTCCTCCGCCTATCTGGAAGGAAAGCACACCCACGTCGTCAAACGTGGCGATTCTTATTTTGCGATCGCGGCGAAATACCAGACGTCACTCGATATGATGATGCATCTCAATGGGATGATGGAGCTCGGAAATCTCCAACCGGGTGACGAATTGCTCGTGATGCCGCTCAATTTCCGATTGCTCCTCGAACCGAAGCGCAATTCCTTGTCATTGTGGGAGGGCGGCAAGTTCCTTCGCGAGTATCCCATCCTCCATCTCGACACGACCGGTAAGATTCCCTCGCAAAAAACCAAGATCGAATCGAAGTCCGGTTACATCGACGGACGCCGCGTCCAGCCGCAGTCGAAAGAATACCGCTCGTCGGAAAAAATCATCCAAATCGCGAAATTTCCGCTCTCCATCCGCGCGTATGACTCCGAGGATAAAGATCGCCCGCGCGGCATTTTTATTAGTTCGGTCGATCTGGAAGAGCTCGTCCTCCTCACTCGCGTAGGAAATGAGGTGGAAATCCGCAATCCTTCCCGCTAGCCTTTCCCCGCACCACCCAATCTATCCTGATTCTGGATTCTTTCCTATCATCTTATGCAGCTCCTGGAATTTGAAAAACCCGCCGCAGAACTCGAACGCGAATTGGAAAAGCTGCGTTCGAAATCCTCTTCCCAGAACATTGATATGTCCTCGGAAATCGCCACGATGGAGGGCAAATTGGCGCAGACTCGGGCTGCGATTTACAAAAATCTGACCCCTTGGCAACGCGTCCAGATCGCGCGGCATACCAGTCGGCCGTTCATGCTGGATTACGTTTCGCTCGCGTTTACCGAGTTTTGCGAGCTGCATGGAGATCGCCATATTGGTGATGATGCTTCGATGCCCGGTGGATTTGCCCGTATCGGCGGCCGGCGGGTCGTTGTCATCGGCCATCAAAAAGGCCGTGACACCAAAGAAAATCTCAAACGGAATTTCGGCAGCGCCCATCCGGAAGGTTACCGCAAAGCTCTGCGGTTGATGAAAATCGCCGAGAAATTCGGTTTGCCGATCATCACCATGATCGACACTCCCGGAGCCTTTCCTGGAATCGGTGCGGAAGAGCGTAACATTGCCGAAGCAATCGCCTTTAACCTCCGTGAAATGATGCTGCTCAAGGTGCCGGTCATCGCCGTCGTTCTGGGTGAAGGTGGATCCGGCGGAGCTCTTGGCATCGGGATCGCAGACCGCGTGTTGATGTTGGAAAACGCTTATTATTCCGTGATCAGCCCGGAAGGATGCGCCGCGATTTTGTGGAAACACCGCAAACACGCGCCCGAAGCGGCCGAGGCGATGAAACTGGTCGCTCCCGATTTGAACAAACTGGGTCTCATCGACGACGTGATCGCCGAGCCAACCGGTGGCGCTCATCACGATCACAAGGCGACCGCGATTTCCTTCCGGGAAACAGTGCTTCGTCACCTGGATGAGCTCGAAGCGCTCTCGACTGAAGATTTGCTCAACAAACGCTACGAAAAATTCCGCGCGTTCGGCGAGTGGCAGGGGAAGTAAGCGTCTGCCCGGTTTCGTTGATTGCGATAAAGTGAGTCTAGGAAAGCGGGCGAATGGATCACGGTCCATCCTGAGATCCTAGGTGGTACATCGGTTTTTTGAGGAGCTCGCTTAGGCAGACACCGTCTCGGGGAAAATAGCGGAAATTGATCCTCAATGGAATCCGTTCTTCCGGGCCAAAGGTCCACGATTCCTTAGCCCAGCCCATCGGGCTGGGAAACTTGTCTCAAATTTCTGGCGCACCGACGGTGAGCGATACCGGTTTGAAGGCGAAGTCCGGACAAAGACGAACCTATTAATCATGCGACACCCCGTGTCGCTGCCCGTCGGGCCGCAAATAAATCGACGCGCTCTAACCGGCCGCTGGGCTGGGCTAAGGAATCGCGAACCTTTGGCCCGGAAAAAGGCTACGCGTCTGATGAAAATGAGCTAGTTGACCGGGATATTCTATCGCGGTCGGTAGAAAATCGACGCTTCTTTTTACAGACAGCTTCTTAAAGTTTAGTGCGAGGAATCACTGCTTTCTCTCCTTAAACCGGGCGATGATTTCTCGTTTGGAAAGCTGGCCGTCGCGATTGGTGTCGGTGGCGGCGAATGCGGCTTTTGGATCGTCCGATCGCTGGGCGATGCGGGTTTTTAAGAACTCCTGATACGAAAGCTGGTCGTTTCGATCGGTGTCCAGCTCGGCGAATTTCGCCTCCAATTGCTCCCTTTTGGTCGTGGCGCAACCCGTGTTGGTAAGGCTGACAAAAAGAGAGGAGATGCAAATCAGTTGGGAAGTGTTCATGCACTTTCCCAAATGCACGGAGTCCGAAATCGGTTACACGATTCTTTTCGGACATCCGCTTGGAAGGGAGAGCTTTAGAACTTCCAGCTTCCTTCTTTGGTCGGCGGGATCGGCGCGCCTTCTTTGGTTTGGCCGGTTTCGTCGAGATCTTCCATCGGCGTGGTCCGGTGATGACGTACTTTGGTTTCTTGGTCGGATGGCAATTCCGGAAGGTTGTCCGCGGCGCAGGATGCGAGAAAAACGGTCATGCCGGTGGCAAGAAGGAGGAGGGTAGTTTGATTCATCGATCAGAAAGTAAATGGATCTGGAGAAACTTGCAAACCGGTTTAGCCGGGTTTGCAAGGATGGTGAAGGCTTTGAAAATCTGGCTTTTTTATTCTGCGGGGACGTGGGGCTCGAAGGTCATCGAGCGTTCGTGTTCGCGGGCCTTGGCGGCGTTTTTCGCTTGTTGATAGAAGTGATCTTGGACGCGAAACGCTTTTTTCCCTTTTTCCCTGACGAGACGTTGCGACGTTCCATCAGGTAGCAATCGGGACGCTTGGGTGTTGTCTTGGAAGTAGGCTTCAAGGACGCGGACCAAGCGGCGCTTTAAAGCTGGTTCTTCGATCGGAATCATCAGTTCGACCCGTTTTTCCAAGTTCCGCGTCATCCAGTCGGCGGACGCGATGTAAACTTCGGCGTCACCGCCTTGGTGGAAATAGAAGATGCGTGCGTGTTCGAGGAACCGGTCGATGATTGAAATGACTTCGATGTTTTTGGAGAACTTCGAATCACCCGGTTTGAGGCAGCAAATGCCGCGGACGTTGAGCCGGATGTCGACGCCTGCTTGGGACGCCTTGTAGAGCGCGGCGATCATTTCCGGGTCTTGCAGGGAATTGACCTTCGCGATGATGCGAGCGGGCAGGCCTTGTTTGGCGCGCTCGGTTTCGCTGGCGATCAGATCCAGCAGTCGCGGTTTCATTGCGGTCGGCGCAGGGACGAGGCGGAGGAAACGCAGGAGCTTGGATCGACCGGTGACGGCGTTGAAAAATTGGGACGCGTCATTTCCATATTCCGGTTTGCACGTGAGATAGGAAATGTCGGTGTAAATTTTCGAGGTGGCTTCGTTATAATTGCCGGTTCCCAGGTGAACATATCGGCGGAGATGGCCGGATTCACGCCGCACGACGAGGCAGATTTTCGCGTGAGTTTTCAGGCCTTTGACGCCGTAAACGATCTGCGCGCCCGCGCGTTGCAGCTCGTCCGCGCGGTCGAGATTTCGCGCTTCGTCAAAGCGGGCTTTCAGCTCGACGAGAGCGGTGACGTGTTTGCCGTTTTCCGCGGCTTTGATCAATGCGTCGATGATGCGCGATTGGCGGGCGGTGCGGTAAACGACTTGTTTGATGGCGATGACATCCGGGTCTTCGGCGGCTTCTTCAATGAAGCGCAAAACCGGTTCGAATGACTCGTAGGGATGGAAAAGCATGACGTCGCCCGCGGCGATCGTTTCGAACATCGTGGTGCCGGGCGTGATCGCTGGCGAAGTTTGCGCAGGCCAGTCGGAGTCTCGGAGATGATCAAAACCGGAGAGAAACGAGAGCTCCATGAAGGACGCCAAACCGGGTGGGCCATCGACCCGGTAAACTTCCTGCGGGGTGACGGCGGTGACGGTTTGGATGAGCTTCGAAAGATCGCGCGGCGTGTCCTGGCGGAGCTCAAGACGGACGGTGTCGGCGAAGCGGCGAGCAGTGAGGACGTCTTCCATTTCACCGGCGAGATCGCTCGCGTCTTCCTCCTGCACCGCGATGTCGCCATTTCGGGTGACGCGGAAGGCGCTGGTCGCCGTCACGTTTTCTCCGGGAAACAGCTTTTCGGCGTGAGTGGCGACGAGGTCTTCGATCAACAAAAACGCGTGTCCATTCTCTTCCAAGGTCACGGGGATGCGGCGGCCGAGGTTTTCGGGAATCGGGATCAGCGCGTGGCGAACGGTTTGAGTTTCCGGATCGAGCAGGCGGCATGCGACGATCATCTGCAAGGCGGGCATGACCGGCGGTGGACCTTCGGGGTCGATCGCGAGGGGCGTCAACAGCGGGAAAATGCTGTCTTCAAAAATCGCCGAAACGTGGCTGGCTTGGGACAGCGAGAGGTCGCGCACTCGCAGCAGGCGGATGCCGGATTTTTCCAAACCGGGCAGCAGCACTTCGTTCAGCAGCGAATACTGATCTTCACTCATCTGAAGAATACGCTGGCGCAGAGCGGCTAGATTTTTCGCAGGCGTGAGACCGGAGGCATCGGGCGCTTTGCGGCCGCTGCGGCGCATGAGCATCAGACCACCGATGCGGACTTGGAAAAACTCATCAAGATTCGCCGCAGTGATGGCGAGGAATTTCAAGCGTTCCAAAAGCGGGAGGTCGTCACGAAGGGCTTCGTTCAACACGCGTTGGTTGAATTCGACCCAGGAAAGTTCGCGGTTGAGATAGGGGATCATAAGAAGTGAGGAACATCGAACATCGAACGCATAACATCGAACATCGAAGTGGAGATTAAGATTAGAATCATGAAAACCGGTTAGTTGTCTTCGTCGATGACGACGGGGAGGCCGAAGACTTGTTCGAAAAGATCGGCTTTGGATGCCATGGCGAGGCGTTCGACGGCGGCGTCGGCGAGGCCGGGCAGGCGCAGGTGAAGTTTGCCTTTTTCCCGGCGGATTTCGAGTTGGGAAACGCGCTGGGCGTGGGTGCGCTCCAGGGCATCGGCGACGCGGAGGATGGCGGCGAGCTTCGAGACGCGGATGCGATCATCGGTGCTGAGCGCGGCGTAGGAAGGGTGATCGAGCTTTGGCCCGGAATGGCGATGGTAACGGGAAACGAGGGCGACGATGGTGACGTCCAAGCGGTCGAGCCCGAAAATCTCGGAATTAAGGATGATGTATTCCGAGTGCTTGTGGTGGGCGCGGGCGCTGACGTAGGTGCCGACTTCGTGGAGAATGGCGGAAACCTGGAGGAGCAGTGCGTCGTGTTTCGTCAGTTGATGAAGATCGGCGAGATTGTCAAAAAAGCGGGTGCACAGATTTCCGACGTGTTCGCCGTGGCCGGGATCGGATTGGTAGCGGTCCGCCAGGATGCGGGCCGAACGCAGGACTTCGTCGGCGAAAGCGCCGGTGAGTTCGCGGGAAACCAGCAGATCGTGCAGCAGTCCTTGTTCGTAATCGCTGGTCGGGATGTGGACTTCTCCGAGTTTGAGCGTTTCCGCGATTGCCAGATTGATTTCGAGCGCGGGGAGAAGGGCTTCGGCTGTCTGGTAATCGAGTTGGAAACGTTTCACCAATTCCACGTCGCTGAGATTTCCCGCGTCGAGCGTGAATTGTCGGAAGCTTTTCAGTGAGCACGCCTGGCTGCGGGTGAGTGAGGTGGCGACCGATTGGATTTCGTAGCCGATGATCACCATTCCTTCGATTTTCACGTCGGAGTAATCGAAGCGAAGTTGCGAAAGGTTTCCGGACGTGTGTTCCCGAATCACGCGGCTGAGAGCGGAGCCCTCGGCGTGTGAACCGTCGACCGCCTCGCGGGTCCGGTAAGTGCCCAACCGGTAGCTGGTGTAGCGAGTGATGAGTCCGTCTTGGAAAAGAAGCGCACGCGTGTTTCCAGGGCCGACGTGGATGACGAGCGTCGTGTGCCGCTGCATCGCGGGTAAGCTGAGCAGGCGCCGGCGGGTTTTTAGATAAATGAGACGCGTCATTTCCCCGTCATCGATCGTCCCGACTTTGAGACCGCAGGCGATGCGGATCCGGTTCATCACGGTTTCGTGATTTTCCGCTTCGCTGAGAATGTTGGTGGCGACGGCGCGCGTGACGTCGTGCGGGTCAAGGCCCAGCTCCGCGAGCGATTTTTGGTAGCCTTTGATGATCGAAACGATGCGTTCGGTCGTGGAGGAACTGACTTTTCCGTTGCGGAAAATATCGCGGGCGAGAGGTGCGGGTTGTTCGAGGAAATCGACCGGGATGAAAGATCCATCGTCATGCAGACCCGCGACCATCATGGATACCGAACTGGCACCGATGTGCAGAGCCGTGTGAAGCGTGGCCGGGCGATTTGGGGTAGGAGGGGAGTTTTTCCGTTCGGTCGGCATCAACAGAGAAAAGAGCGCAACGCCAGCCGTTTCAATCTCCAAAATGTGACAGATGAAGAAGAAGTGACTCGGGGCTTGTCATGAGATGCCGATCGGGGAATAACCGCTTCATGTCGGCAAAAGGAGCTCGCGAACGCTATTTGGTGAAACCGGGATCAAACGTGGATCTCGAGAGGATCGATACCGGTGAGAAAGCGCTGTTAGAAGACGGGAATAAGGAAAGTTCCGAGGCGCTCTTTGATCAGCTTCAGACGGAACTTCAGCATTTGCAGAAGGTGCTTTACGCCCAGCAGAAGCACCGGATTCTCGTGGTGATGCAAGCGATGGACACCGGTGGAAAAGATGGCTGCATCAAGCACGTTTTTTCCCGGATCGATCCGCAAGGTATCCGTGTGCAGTCGTTTAAAAAGCCAAGCGAAGAGGAATTGGCCCATGATTTCCTCTGGCGGGTTCATCAGCAAGTTCCGCGTAATGGTGAAATGGTGATCTTTAACCGCAGCCACTACGAAGACATCATCGCGGTCCGCGTGAAGAAGCTTTTCCCGAACGAAGTCTGGATCCGGCGCCAGCAGCACGTCATCGATTTCGAAAAAATGCTGGTCGAAGAAGGGACGACGGTGGTGAAAATTTTCCTGCATATCTCCAAGGACGAGCAGAAAAAACGGCTTGAGTCCCGTCTGGAAAATCCGGGGAAACATTGGAAATTCAACCCGGACGATCTGAGTGATCGTGCTCGTTGGGGTGAATTCATGACCGCTTACGAGGATCTTCTTGGGAAAACCTCCACGCCACTCGCTCCTTGGTATGTTATTCCCGCAGACCGGAAATGGTATCGGAACCTGTGCGTCGCAAGAATCATGGTCGACACGCTGAAATCGCTGAACATGGAATTCCCAGCCATCGATTGGGATCCTTCCGCGATCAAAGTGGACTAACAAGGAGGGGCGATCTCCGAATCGCCCAGTGCCAGCGCGTTTTTAAAGGGCGATTCGGAGATCGCCCCTCCTTGGTTAGATCACTCGTGACCAGAGGACTTTCAGATACCGGGATTCGGGGTAGTTGGAGAGGGTCGGGTGGTCGGGGCCGGCACCGGTTCGGTCGAAGGTTTGGAGGCGTTTGTTCTGACGGTGGGCGGAGGAGATGACGATGCGTTCAAACTCTCCAGCACCGAGTTGGCCGGAGCAGGAACAGGTGACGTAAAGTCCTTCGGGCGCGACGAGTTGGAGGGCGAGTTTGTTGAGGTCGGCGTATTTTGCCACACCGGTTTCGTCGTCTTTTCCGTGGATGAATTTTGGTGGGTCGGCGATGACGAGGTCCCATTTGCGGCCGTTTTCAATCATCGTCCGCGCCCAGGTGAAGGCGTCGGCGTGGGTGAATTTCACCCTGGCATTGTTGAGGTTGGAATTGCGTTTTCCCATTTCCACGGCGGTTTCGTCGAGATCGACGGAGGTGACATCGGCGGCACCGGCGAGGGCGGCGGAAATTCCGAAGCCACCGGTGTAACTGCAAAGATCGAGGACGGATCGGCCTGCCGCGAGCGCTCCGAATTGTTTCCGGTTGTCGCGTTGGTCGCAGAAAAATCCGGTTTTGTGGCCTTCGCTGAAATCGACTTCGTAGCGGATGCCATGTTCGCGGATTTTGACGGAACGGACTTTGTCCGACTCGACGCCGCCGTAGCGGGGGATGCCTTCGACGCGGGCGAGGTCGGGGTCGACGCGGACGACGACGCGTTTGGTGTCGAACGATTCGTGTAAAAGCGGCAGCCAATTTGGCAGGCGTTGCCAAGCGGCGAGGTTGGTGATTTCGACCGAAAGAACATCGGCGAATTTATCGGCGACCATGCCGGGGAGAAAATCGGCGTCGCCGTGGATGGCGCGGTAGCTGTCCGTTTCGCTGTCGAGCTTCAGCATTTCGCGGCGCAGGGTGGCGGCGCGGCGGATGGCGTTTTCGAAAAAGGATTCGTCAATTTCTTCGAGTGAGTGGCTGACGATCCGCAGGGGCATGCGGGATTTCGGATTCCACAAGCCCCAACCGAAAGGCGTGCCTTCTTTTCCCAAAACCAGCACCAGTGAACCGGGTGCGGCGTCGTGTGAAACCTCGCCGATCATTTTCGGCCAGATGGATGGGTGGAAAGTTTGGTATTTGAGTTGGACGGTCGGCACGTGCGCAGATTTGTGAATCAAGAGTCCAGAAGCAAGAGACAAGATGAAGAGAAGACACGACCGGTCTTGCATCTTGATTCTAGAATCTGGATGGTCCGGTCTCATGAAAATGCACCGCATCCTGGCTGAGGCCGCTTCGACAATTGCCAAATCCGTCTTCCGGGAGTTTCGGGTGCTGGATCACGAGTTGGCGACTGCGTTTGAGGAAAATCCGAAGTGGGGGAAACGGGATCGTGGATTTATTGCCGAGACGGTTTTTGAAGTGGTGCGGTGGCGTCGTGCTTTGGGCTTCCTGGTAGACAGTGAAGAGACGACGGCTTTGTGCGCGGCGCAGTGGGTGCGCATGGGCTACGAAATTCCAGAATGGTGGAAATACAACGGCGCGACTGGTGCGGAGATTTTAGCCCGTGAGGCGGATCTCGCATCGCAGCCGCGGGCGATTCGTGAGTCGATTCCCGATTGGATCGACGAAGTCGGCGCTCGTGAACTCGGTGAGGCGTGGGACGGGGAAATTGCGGCGCTGAATCAGCGGGCGTCAATTTTCCTGCGGGTGAACACGTTGAAAGGAAGTCGCAAAGACGCGATCGCCTGGTTGGCCAGTTTGGGAGTCGAGACGCACGAGGTGGAAGGTTTGCCGGATGCTTTGGTATTGGCACCGGGGAAAAGTTTGCCGAAGGCGTTGCGGCAAGATGGCCGGATCGAAATTCAGGACGCGGGTTCGCAATGGATCGCGCCGCTGGTCGATCCGCAACCGGGTGAGCGAGTGATTGACGCGTGTTCTGGGGCTGGAGGGAAGGCGCTGCACCTGGCGGCATTGATGAAAAACGAAGGCCGGGTCTTCGGCATGGATGTGGATGCGAAAAAACTCTCCGAGCTGGAACGTCGGGCCAAACGGGCCGGCGCGAGTTGTGTGAAATCCAAAGTGATCACCGAGACCAGTGCGGCCGATTTCGGGGATGTTGCCGATCGGTTGTTGATTGATGCTCCGTGCTCCGGTCTTGGCACGTTAAAGCGTCAGCCGGATTTGAAATGGCGGCTGAAGCCCGCTCAACTCGAACGGGTGCGCGGGATTCAGCGCGAGCTGCTTGATGTTTATCCGGCGATGCTGAAATCCGGCGGTCGTTTGGTTTACGCGACGTGCTCGATTCTGCCTTCGGAAAATCGGCGACAAGTCGACCGTCTGATCGCGAAAGGGGGATTCCAGTTGGTGGAAGATCAAACTGTCTCGCCGCAAGCAACGGGATTCGATGGATTCTACGCGGCGGCACTGGTGAAAAACTGAGACAAAAAAAAGAGGCCGCTACTCTGAGCGGCCCCTTTTTTAAGGGATAGTCTTCAGGGGATCGATATGGGCCGTTTCGTTCGGCATATACGGTTCTATCTTCGGGCTCCTCAATTGTCAGGCAAGCTGAATGATTCATTTGGGTGGGTGATTTTCGGGCTACTCTCGTGGTTCGATTTTGAGAGCTTTACTCCAGACAGGTTGCGGATTGAATGAGGGCGAATTGATTTTTCCTCCATTCGATCATGGGTTTTGGTGGGTGCCGGCATTTTTGTTCGGTGCCTGTGTCGGGTCGTTTTTAAATGTCGTGATCTACCGGTTGCCGCTCGGGCTGTCGGTGAATGAACCGAAGCGGTCGTTTTGCCCGCAGTGTAAAAAGCCGATTCCATTCGTAAGAAATATCCCATTGGTCAGTTGGTTGCTGCTGCGGGGGAAATGTGCCGATTGCGGGGCGCCGATCGCTTTTCGGTACTTTGCCGTCGAGCTGCTGACGGCGATTTTTTTCCTGGCGATCTGGATGGTGTTTCCGCCGCAGGTGGCTGGGTTTTTGTGGGTGATGGCAGGCTTGTTCGTTGTGATCACGTTCATCGACGCGGAGCACATGATCATTCCGGTGAAGTTGACGTGGGCAGGCGCGGTGACCGGTTTGATCGCCTGCGCCGTCTGGCCTCAGCTACCGGTCTTGGCGGGAGATCAGGGCGATGGGCTGACGGGGCTGAGACAGGGCGCGATCGGCTGGGTCGTCGGATTTTTCGGACTGTGGGCGGTGGTGGAATTGGGGAAATTGGCCTTCGGGAAAAAGGCGCTGGCTTTCGACCAACCGGTCGCCTGGTCGGTCCGTGAATCAACGGGGGATGAGGAGCCGATGCGCTTTCTGATCGGTGAGGAGGAAATTCAGTGGTGGGATATTTTTTTCCGAAAGACCGACCGTTTGATCGTGGAGACGACCGAGATTCGGGTCAGTGGAAAACCGGTGGGCGGGGGGAGTTTGACGATTCGAGAGTTGGAAATCGAGCTGCCGAACGGGACTCTGCATCGGTTTGAAGAGATTCAGTCACTCGATGGCATGGCGACGCGGGCGGTGATTCCCCGTGAGGCGATGGGAATGGGGGACGTGCATTTGTTGGGAATGATCGGGGCGTTTTTCGGCTGGTCTGGCGTGTTGTTTGCCCTGTTTTCCTCGTCGATTTTCGCATTGCTGGCGGCGTTCGTGGGGAGAATCGGCTTCGGAAAGCAGCTTCCATTTGGGCCGTTTTTGATTTTTGGCGCGGTGGCTTGGATGTTTGGCGGATGGAAACTCTGGGCTTGGTACGTTGAAATGATCGGACCGGTTGGGTGGTAAGGTGCTGGGTTTTTCCGCTTGGAACTTTCCGACCGGTTGATTGGAGTGAAAAGGTGGATCAGGGAAAATGGGAATCCGACAAAAGGGTCGCGCAAGCGATGTTGCGCGATCGCGGACAACGGCGGCGTCTGATGACACGGCTGTTGCTGGTGGTGGTCGCCCAATTGGTGTTCGGCGTATGGGCCATCGACGGTTGGCTGGCAGAAAATCCGTGGAGGTTTGTGATTTGGTGGGGAGCGTGCGGATTGCTGACCTTGGTTTTGATGACCTTCGCCGTGTATGATTTTTTGGTGGTGATCCGGGAGGAACGCGACGGGAAATAACCGCTCCCTTCGGAAAAGGTGGGTTTGCGATGTGGCTCGTTGTTTGCTAAGCAGCGGTCTCACGCTATCTCGATCTGTCCATGATTTCCCCTTCTCCTTTATCCAACCAGCGACCGGTGATCTACCAGTTGCTCGTTCGCACGTTCGGCAATATCAACGAAACTCGGGAACTTCACGGCACGATCGAAGAGAATGGCTGTGGAAAATTTCGCGATATCAACAAGGCCGCGCTGACCTCGCTGAGGGAGATGGGATTTAATATGATTTGGCTGACCGGTGTGCTGGAACAAGTGAGCGGCACGGAATATCCGGGGCGGCCGGCGGATCCGGCGGGGATCCTCAAAGGCATGGCGGGAAGCCCGTATGCGATTCGGGATTATTTTGATGTGTGTCCCGATTATGCGGTGGATCCGGAAAAGCGGATCGAAGAATTTAAGGACCTGGTCAATCGCTGCCACGCGCATGGACTCCGAGTGATCATGGATTTTGTGCCCAATCACGTTGGGCGGACTTATCTATCGGATGTAAGACCGGAACATACTTTTGGTGAAAAAGATCTGCCGAACCGGTTTTTTGACCGGGACAATCATTTCTATTATCTCTGCGAAGATGCCGATGGTGGCGGGCCGCCGTTGATTCTGCCGAATGGGGATATTTTTAAGCCGGAGATGAAACATGGCAAAGTGACCGGAAATAATATCATTTCCTGGCAACCTTCGATTCATGATTGGTATGAAACGATCAAGCTGAATTACGGCCATGATTTCACCACCGGTCGTGATACCTCGCATTTGCCGGATAGCGACGCGGCTTTCGATTCGGTGCCGAAAACATGGCGAACGATGGATGGAATTTTGTCGTATTGGCAGGGCTTGGGCGTCGATGGATTCCGCGTGGATATGGCCCACATGGTGCCGATGGAATTTTGGCGGTGGGCGGTGAAACGCGCGCGGCAACGGCAGCCGCACGTTTTCTTTTCGGCAGAGGCGTATAATGATGATCCGGCAAAATTGACGGAGGAGAATGTTCAGGAGGAACTGATCAAGTCCGGGTTTGATGCCGTTTACGATCATCCGAGTTACCGCGCGGCGAAGGGGCTTTATGAAGAGGGGAAATGGGCGAACGATCTGGATGCGCTGACGTTTACCGGAAACCGGTTTCATCAGTCCGTCCGATATGCCGAAAATCACGACGAGGTCCGAATCGCCAATCACAAAGTGTGGGGAGGACATGGCGCGAAAGTGGGAAAACCGGCCAGCGCGGTTTTATATGCATTTGGGCGCGGGCCGGTGATGTTGTATCATGGCCAGGAAGTCGGCGAACCGGGGAATGGCCCGTATGGTTTCGCGGGAGATAATTCGCGGACGACGATTTTTGATTACTGGTCGATGCCGGAATTTACGAAGTGGGTGAATCGCTGGAAGTATGACGGGAAACGCCTGAGTCCCGAACAACGCGAACTCCGCGCTTGGTATGGCAAGCTTCTGAAGGTGATCGCGAATCGCGCTTTCACCCACGGCGAGTTTTATGGACTGAATTATTTCAACGGCGAAAATCCACACTTCGGGAGATTGGACGACGACGAATTTTCAGGTCACTGGCTTTATGCTTTTTTACGGCATGATCCTGAAACCGGTCAGTCGTTTTTGGTGCTAGTGAACTTCCACCCCCATTTGGCGATGCAGGATGTGAAAGTGATCATTCCCGAAGGAGCGCAGGAATTTCTCGGTCGAAAAGACGAAGAGACTTGGTGGCTCGCGGACCGGTTGGACAGCGCGTGGACGGGTGAATTTTCCCAAAAGAGTCTGGCAAGTGAAGGCGGGACGCTCCCGGAGATCCGTGCTTGCAGTGCGATGATGTTGGAAATTTTGAAAAGCTAAAAGGACGCTGGCGCCGCTTTCACCTCCTGCGCTTTCGGATGGTGATCGAGATAGGAACGAATCTGCGAGGCGATCCATTGGCGTGGTTCCTGAAATCCAGCCTGGGCGGACAGCAGGGAGATGATGCGCCATTCTGCTTCATCGAACTCCAAGACCTGACCCACGTGGTTTGCGGGGCCGGCGAATCCGGGCGGCAATCGATGGAAAAAAAACCAGTCGAGAATCTTCTTTTCCGCGTCGGACAACGCTCGCACACCGGTCTCGATTTTCGAAACGTGGTGTTTCTCTAGGCCTAACAAAGCGGCGAGATCGCTTTGGCTAAGATTTCTTTCCAAGCGGATACTCTTCAGGTTCTCCTCAGTTACTTCTGTTGGGTGGGCCATGGGGGGAATTTATGCAGTAAAGATTTTGTAGCGATTTCGCAATTTGTTATTGCGAAAATTGCGATTTCGCGATCTATTGATTGCGATTTCGCAACTCTGGTTCGGGTTGTGGAACGTTTCCCCGGTGTGGATCTCCTCCATGTCTTTCCCCCCAACCACCTCTCGCAAGCCCTCGCCAATCGACATCGATTTGGCGGAAATCCTCACGCCTGAAGAGATTGAACAATTCAGGGCGCAAGCAGCTCTCGCCGGTTCGGCGGGGGTGAAAGAGCACTTTCTCAAATTCTGCGCCGAGGCGGTCTCACGCGATTTGCTTTTGGCCTCGATCAGCCGGGCGGCCGGCAGGGCGGTAAGCGAGAACCCGAAGGATCAATCCTCATCCTAGGCCGAAAAAGGAACTCCATCCTTCCCCCCATGAACGCTCGCCCCTTTTCAACGCCAGAAGATGCCGAAGACTTTGGACCCTGGTTCCAAATGATCCGTCACCAACTGACCGAGAGCGAGGTGAATGAGATGCTCCTTTGCGCTCTCGAAGCCGACCTGACCGTTCACCAATGGATCGAGCGCGCCATCAAGACGCAATGGCCTCAGTTCATGACCCATGATCGGTGACCCATAACTTCTTCCCCCATTGACCACTGGCGATTGATCGGTGGCTTCCCCCCCTCTCCCCAATAAAAAAACAAACTACATGAAACGAAAAACATCCCATGCCCCCGCAGGGAAATTGAAGCGATGGCTTGTGACCTCGCTGGTGATCGGCTCCGCCGCGGTGGCGAATGCGCAAGTCGCC
This sequence comes from Akkermansiaceae bacterium UBA1315, assembly GCA_002307065.1. Classification (GTDB taxonomy): domain Bacteria; phylum Verrucomicrobiota; class Verrucomicrobiia; order Verrucomicrobiales; family Akkermansiaceae; genus Luteolibacter. Next base: position 85,562 of record DBTN01000017.1, read on the forward strand.
GGAGATACGTATTCTTATTTCTACGGAGAAAACGTCCAAGGCAGTGGTTATGACTTTCTGCATAGCCTTGAGGATTCTGGATATAACTCTTGGCAATATCGTCACAACGATGGAGTGATCGATGATACTGGAGAAACCATTAGTGCCCAGAGCCCGAATGCTTTTGGAGTCAACCGTCTCAGTTCGGTTTTCTCTCTTGGCACTTTTGGCAATGATGTTGGAACCGGTATTGATGGGTCAATTGAACAAATCACATCCGTTACGTTGTGGCTGTATGTCGATTCGATCTCTCCGCTTGGTGCAACCAACACTTATACCATTTACACCGGTGAAAACTCAACGACTAGTGCGGTTGGAAGTTTTACGGTGAGTCAAACTTCGGATGTTGGCACGTTCATTGGAATTGAAATTCCGCTGTCGGTGGCCTTGTCCGGTTTTACGATTGGCAATGGTGATAGTCAAACACCGACGCAGTTGCTCAATACGTATACAGAAACCACCAGTACCGCTGTTTTTCGACCTGGATTTTCGGTGACCACCGTCATGGTGATTCCTGAGCCGACTACGGTATTGTTCGGTGTTATTGGATCCGTTGTTCTATTGCGCCGTCGTCGCGCTTAATTGAATCATATATCAAAATTATAATTTTTCATTCCCCCAAAAATATGAAACCGAAATCGAATTATTACATGGCTGCTTTCGCGATTGCGGCCCTCACTTTTCCTGCACTTCATGCGGCATCGATCAATGGCCAAGACGGTATCGTTCTTGGCGGTACCGGAGAAATTTCAGAAACCCCAATTCTGACCTATCCTTCGGATTTTGGAGTGACGTGGCTAACGCCTGATTTTGGTCTCGCGGGGTTTGTCGCCCCCGTCGGGCAGTTCACGGGTTATGACGACACCGGAGCGGAAATCGATCCGGTGGATTTGATTCCGTTGCGGACGACGAGCTTGACGATTGTTGATCCTGATACCGGAGATGTTGCTTTGACCATTGACGAGGATTTCGAAGGTGTTGCCGGTCCAACGGGCCCAACCGGTCCTCAAGGAGAAAAAGGCGACACCGGTGAAACCGGGGCAACGGGCGCGACAGGAGCTACCGGTCCTCAAGGAGAAAAAGGTGATACGGGTGAAGCCGGAGCGACGGGCGCCACTGGCGCGACAGGAGCCACCGGCGCAGCCGGTGCGGATGGCGTGATCCAGACGGCGAGCAATGGTCTGACGCTTTCGGGTTCGAATGTGAAGTTGGGTGGAACGTTGACAGCGGCAACGACCGTTGACCAAGGTGCGAACCATCTGATATTCAGCGGTGCCGGCAATGTGGGAATTGGAGACACCACTCCAACTGAGGCGAAACTCGTCGTGAGAGGGGTGACGAGTTTTTCCGTGGGCACATTCTCTTATTTTCACAGCGGAACGAGTAATTCATTAATAACTCATCCTATTTCAGGAAACCGAGCCACTAGTATCTATGCGAGTAATGGTTTGTCTGCTAATGGTCCGATTCTTACAAGCGATCTTGTTGGAGCTGCTGTAAGTCTGACTCCTTCAGATCAAAGGCTTAAAGATGTGACCGGTGTCTCGGATTCTCGGGGAGACTTGTCGATGCTCAATAAGATCAAGATTACCAATTATAAAATGAAAGATACCTCAGTTCTGGGGGCTGAAGAAATTAAAAAGGTGATCGCTCAAGAAGTTGAAGAAGTATATCCTCGCGCTGTAACCAAAATGAAAGGATATATTCCAAACATTATGGAATATGCACCGCTTGGCGAAAATGAAGACGGATTATTTGAAATTAAAATATCAAGATCTGACCTTTTAAAAAAGGGTGATAAAATCAAAGTATCTTATCCCAACGGCGAAACTGAGTTTGTAAACGTCGAGGGGATCGAGGATGGAATGATTTTGACCCAATTGCGGTACGCTGGTTCCTCTAAGGAAATTTATATTTACGGAAAGGAAGTGGAAGATCTGCGAACCGTCGATTATGATGCGATCTCGATGCTAAACGTTTCTGCAACGCAAGAGCTCGCGAAGAAGGTGACTGCACTTGAAGCGGAGAACGCTAAACTCAACGCAGCTCTTGCGAAGATGGAAGCGCTTGAAAAAGCGGTCGCGGCTTTGGAAGGGAAGTCGAATGAAACGGTGACGGTTTCATTGGTGAAATAATCCTCCTTCATCCTCGCGCTCCGTGGCCATCGCTCTCCCGTGGCTGCGGGGC
>DBTN01000017.1:88033-121862 GCA_002307065.1 Akkermansiaceae bacterium UBA1315
CATCGCTCTCCCGTGGCTGCGGGGCGTTTTTTTTGCCAGTTTTTGCGCAGGGAGTGGCGATGCATGATCGCCGGCGGTGGAAGAGCAAAGAGAAAAGGGCGAACACGTTTCGCCTCTTCTTGGTGGACAGAATGCCACCGCCACCGTGGATAAGGTGCGTGGCTCTTCGGTCCACGCTCTTTTTGGCGTGTGGTTGTTTGTGTGAAGAGTGCGGACCGAAGATCCGCACTCCTTATGCTCTTTAGTTGGTTTCGTCGTCGGTGAGATCTTTGCGGTTTTACCGGTCTGTTGCGTGGATGTCCAAAATCTTCACGTGGCGATCCGCATCATCGACCCAATACATCAGCGCAAAATCCCCAACAAGGGTGACGTGTATAAGGCGTCCTGAGTCGTCGTAATCTGTGGTGTCAGAGCACCCAAGAGGATCTTCTCCAATGGAAGTGAAGGAGGATCTGATCGCTTTCCGGAATCTGGCGGGAAGTCGTTCCACGAACTCCACCACATCAATCGAAATGAGAAGCTTGTAATCCATCCTCAGGAAGCAACGCGCTGATCGTATTCTTCAAGAGAAAGCCAATTCTCAGGGTTCACATCATCGATCTTCTTAGCAATGGCTGACCGATATTCGGCCAACTCCTTGTGTCTCAAAGTTACGAGAAATGCGGAAAGCTGTCGGCGCTCTTCGGACGAGAGGCTTTCGATCTCACTTTTGATTTCTTGAACGCCCACGGGGCAACATTAGCAGAATTGCCGAGACCTGCAATGCATAAGGAGCGTGGCTCTTCGGTCCACGCTCTTTTTGGCGTGTGGTTTTTTGTGTGAAGAGTGCGGACCGAAGATCCGCACTCCTTATGTTCTTTAGTGGGGGAGAGTGATCTGAAGAACAACGGAGTTTTCCATTGCGCGCAGGGGCGACGCGCCGTGCGGGAGGAGCAGGAATTGGCCTTTCTCGAAGCGGCGACCGGATTGGCTTTCGATGGCGCCTTCGACGACGGAAAGGATCGAAAACCGGTGGGTCTGGCCGTTGTCGATGGTTTCGTTCTCGGCGAGATGTTTGCGATCGGTTTGGAAATAGTCACAGCTCGCCAGGGTTTCACCGAGCGGTTGATCCATGCCCGGTTCGAAGTCGTTGAAATCGATGCTGGCCAGTGATTCTTCGACGTGGAGTTCGCGAGGTTTCCCGTCGAGACCGAGGCGGTTCCAATCGAAAACTCGATAGGTGGTGTCCGAATTCTGTTGGATTTCGTGGATGAGAAACCCGGCGCCAATCGCGTGGAGGCGGCCAGAGGCGATGAAAATCGACTCGCCGGGGGTTGGGGAAACGGCGTGAACGCAATCGGCGACCGTGCCGTCTTGGATGGATTTTTCGAAGTCTTCGCGGGACACTCCGTTTTTGAGCCCGACGTAAAGTTTCGCTCCGGGATTGGCATCGGCGATGTACCACATCTCGGTTTTGGGTTCGCCGCCGAGGCTTTCTGCGAGATCGACAGGGGGGTGGACTTGGATCGAAAGGTCGTCTCGAGCATCTAACACCTTGATCAGGATGGGAAAGCGTGGGTGATTGGCGAAACCGGTGCCGAAAATTTCCTCACGTCGGTTTTGCCACAAATCCTGCAGCGTCGCGCCCGTGAGCGGGCCGTGATTGACGATTGATTGCTCGTGGTCGCGATCCACGATTTCCCATGATTCTCCGAAAGGTCGGTCGGAGTGTGGCAGTGAGCGCGAGTAGACGTTTTCGAGTTCCCGTCCGCCCCAGATGCGTTCCATATAAAGTGGCTGAAAGGTGATTGGCTCCACGGCGGCGTTTATAGGGTAAGTGATGGAGTAATGCAATTTTTGCGGAGAAGTCATTCAAACCTGTCGGTTGACCGAATGAGCGATTGGGGCGAAACTGTCGGCAGTTTTGTCAGACGCTCAAGAAGTTCCCCCAAAAGTAGCCAAGCGCCCGAGGCGGCGTTGGCTGTATGTTGTTGGCATTTTTTTTGCGTTGATCGTCGTTTTGATTCTCTGGTTGAGCGGTCCTGGGCTGCGCTGGCTGGCTCCGAAGGCGGCGTCGCATTTCCTCGAAAAGGCGGGAATGGCTGCGGATTTCCAGGTAAAAGGAAATCTAACAGGTGGTTTGACGATCGAAAATCTCAAGTTGGAAGGGGAAGCTGGAGCGCTGGAAAAACTGACGATTGATCGGGTCACTCCGCTTTATGAATTTTCCCGATTGATCCGAGGCGAGGTGATCGGGTTGGAGGTCGAGGGGGTGCACGCGGATCTGCGGCTGGGTGAAGAAACTCCGGAGGAGGAAAAACCGCCGCTGGATTTGCAAAAGCTGGTGCAGACGCTCCGAAACGTCCGGGCGCAAGTGGTTCCATTGAAGCTTGATCTGAGAAACATCAGCGTGTCGGCGAAACAGAAGGGCGAATTTTTCTTCGGTTTGGAGCCGAGCACGATTTCGCATGACGCCGGAACCGGTGTGATCGCCTTGGAGTTGGGCAAAATTTCGGCGGTGAACGGTCAGGAATTTCCGGCGCAGCGGGCGGAGATCGTTTGGGAAACGGATCGGCTTCTGTTAGACCAACTGAATCCATATCCGGGGATCGGCGTGCGGGAGGTGGTTTTGGATTTGCCGGAAACTGGGGATCCCAAGGCGCAGGCTCAAATTTTGGTGGATGATGCGACGTTCGATCTTCAAACGGCTCCCGGTTTTTCGGCGGCGACCTTGGGGTTGAAGTCTGGAGCGCTGCAAATTGAGGAAACCGCCAGGCGGTTCGACGTGGAGCTTCCGGCGAAGGCGCGGCTGACGTCGTTTTCGCTGAGCGTGGATGGGATTTTGCCGGATCCGACAGCGGCGACCGGTTTGGGGCAATGGGTTTTGGAGGACGTGGAATATCAGGATTGGCGGGCGTCGGAAGTGACGCTGGGGACGACTTTGGGTGAAGATCGGGCGACGATTGCTTTGCGGGCGCGTGCTTTGGCGACGCCGATTTCGCTGGATGCGGAGGCACCGGTCTCGCGGATCAATGGGAAATTTTTGATTGGCGATACCTCCGGAACGTTCGGCGTGGCGGAGATTGCGCCGATGTTGCAAGAGCTTGCGGAGCGTCTCCCGACCATCAAAGGCGAGGCGCCCGAGTCATCGCTGAGCGGTAAATTTCGTGTCGCGTTTGATCAGAACCAGCCGCAATCGGCGGAAGCGGAGGTATTGCTGAAACCTGCGGACGAAAAAGTGGCATCGGCCGTGGCAATCACTGGCAGGTGGTCGCCGGATCAGCCGGTTTCAGGCGAGGCCGTTCTCGACGGACTGAAGGTCGCCGGAAGCTATGATTTGCAGGCGAAAACGTATCGCGGGAATTTTGAGCTGGCGGAATTTACCAACACACGGATCGACCGATGGCTGGGGGTGGTCGGGGTCGAAACGGGCGGTGTGGCAACGGTCAGCGCGCGTTGGAGCGGTGCGGGAGACTTGGTGTCGGCGAAGCATCGGGGGGATTTGGCGCTGAGTCGGGCGACGTGGAATCAACCGGAAAAATCGGAGATCGTTGCGACCGGTTCGGTGAAATACGACTGGCCGACCTCGGTCGAAGCGACGGACCTGATCGTTCAAAGTCAGGCGCAGACCATGAAACTCAACGCTGGGTTGGCGGGTGGGTTATTGGAAGTTCGAAACTTTTCGTGGATGGATCGGGAAACGGAAATGGCGGGCGGGACGGCGAGTTTGCCGGTTCCAGAGGATTTTTCGAAATGGCGTGAGGCGCTTGCGGCCGATCAGCGACCGGTTGCGGTGTCGATCGAATCGCGCGTGCTTTCGCTGGGAGTTCTCAAACCATGGGTGCCCGCGGCGGCGCAACTCGATCCGGCATCGACCGGTCAGGTGAAGTTGAAGGTTTCCGGCACTTATGCGAAGCCGGTCGTCGAGGCTTCGGTGGAAGCGTTAAATTTGAGATCGCCGACGAGCACGAAGGTTCCGCCTGCCGATTTGAGGATTTCCTTGGATGGGCGCGATGGGAAGCTGGTGGTGGATGGGACGGTGACCACGCCCGATTTCGCCCCCGCGGTGATCAAGGCGACGACCGGATTTCGCCCGGCGGATTGGGCGGCTGCTCCGGAAACGATTCAGGCGGAGTCGGTTGAGGCGCGGGTGGATTTGCCCCGGTTGGATTTGTCGCGATTTTCCACGTTGGTTCCGGGGGCGAAAAAGGTCGCGGGGGTTTTGAATGGTCATCTGGCGGTTGCCGGGACCCTGGGAGCGCCGGAGGTTCGGGGAGAGATCGATTTGGCGAACGGAAGTTTTGTTTCGACGAAAGCGGATTTACCGGCGGTCACCGGCGTAGCGGCGGCGGTCGATGCGACTTTGGACGGGGTGAACCTGAAGACTCTGCGTGCGACCGTCGCGGGGGGAACTTTGCAGGGTGAGGGGACGTTGTCTTTGGTTGAGCGAAAACCGGGGGCGCTGAATGTGCGTTTGCGCGCCAGTCATTTGCCCGTCATTCGGAACGATCTGATGATCGTGCGCGCGAATGCGGATCTTCGTTTGCAGGGACCTTTTGAGACCGCGGCGTTGTCCGGGACGGTGGGAATCGTGGACAGCTTGTTTTATCGGGATATCGAGTTGTTGCCGATTGGCAAACCTTTCACCGGTCCGGCGGCGGCGGAGCTGCCCAAGGTTGATGCTCCGAAAAATCCGACTTCGGGTGTTCCGGAGCCATTCCGGAATTGGACGCTGAATGTGACGGCTCGGACGGAGGATCCGTTTTTGATTCGGGGGAATTTGGGAACCGGTCAAGCGACTGCGAATTTGAGAATCGGCGGGACGATTGGAAATCCGGCTCCGAATGGGGAGGTCAAGATTCGCAATGGCGTGGCTTCGCTGCCGTTCAGCACGTTGCTGGTTCGATCGGGGACCTTGAGATTCACACCTGAAGGTGGATTTAATCCGACGCTGGAGATTCGGGGAACCGCGGAGCCCCGGCCGTATCGCGTGGATGTTTATGTTTATGGCCAGCTTTCCGACCCGCAACTGGTGCTGACTTCCAACCCACCCTTGCCGGAAAATGAGATTATGACGTTGTTGGCGACGGGGACGACAACATCGGGGCTGGAAGATACCCAGGCAGCGTCGTCGCGAGCTTTGCAACTTTTGGTCGAAGAGGCGCGACGGGGCCGGGTGCCTTTCGCCAAACAATTGCGGCCGCTTTTGAAATTGGCGGATCGGATCGACTTCAATCTCGCCGAAGCGGATCCGTATGACAGCGATCAATATTCGACCGCGACCTTAAAACTATCCGATCGTTGGTATGTTTCGGCGGGGATGGGCTCCGATGGAGATACCCGGATTTTGGGAATATGGAGGCTTTCATTCCGATGAATTTTTTACGGATCACGGGTGTGTTGCTGCTCACGGCATGGATTGCCGCAGCGGAGACGCGTGTCCGCATCAAAGGCATGCGGTCGAAAAGCGAAGGACAATTGATCGAATTGATGGGTGACCGGTTGGCGCACGTCGAGGGCGATCCGGCGTCGGCTTCGCGTGCGGATGATGCGGCGTTTTTGCTGACCCAAGTGATGCGGAAAGATGGCTATTCCGATGTAAGCGTGACGCCTCGTGTGGTGAATTCCCGGGAAATTTTGCTCACCGTTGATGAAGGCACGCGGCTTTCATTGGGGACGGTGGAGATCCGCGGCATCGAAGAGGAAGATGCGGATCGGCTTTCGAAGTTATATAAAAGACCGGCTCTGAAAGATCGGCCGATTGGTTCGGGTTCGGAACCGTTTCGGGAGGAAGATATCCAGACCGGATTGTCTTATATTTCCCAGGATTTAAATGCCGCAGGATATTGGCAGGCGGAAGCGGTGCTTACCAATCGCGAGACGACGGAGACGGGTGAAGTGAATGTGGTGATCGATGTGAAGCAGGGTCCGCTTTTCCGCATCGCCAATCCGAAATTCACCAGCACGGATGGCCGTGGCATCGAAGAATCCCGAGAAGCGGCGAGTGCGTTCATTGGCAAACGCGCGACCACTGCGAATGTGAATGGCATGCGGGTGGCCGTGCAGGAGGCGTTTATCCGGCAGGGTTATCCGCAGGCGAACATTGCGATGATTCGAACCTTGGAGGCTCCTAGATATTTGCCGGAGTTCACCATTGATCTGGGGAAACGGGTGCGGCTCAATCAGATTCACATCGAAGGCTTGAAGCGCACGAATCCGAAGGGCATTCGGCAGCGGGTGGAGCACATGGAGGGCGATTGGTACGATGAAGCGGCGATGAACGAGCGTCTGCGGCAGTTTTTGGGAACCGGGGCATTTTCGTCGGCGAATGTTGAAACCACCGAAGTCGGAGAGGATCGGGTGGATGCGACTTTGCGACTGGAAGAAGCGCGGGCGAAGGAAATTTCCTTAGGACTTGGATTTGATAGTTATGAAGGTCCGCTCTTTCGGTCGACCTATACGGATCGAAATTTGTGGGGAGAGCTTGTCGGTTTTTCAACCGGTTTTGAGCTCAGCGCGCGGGGTGTTTTGGGCGAGGTGAAGTTGTCGAATCCTTGGCTCTATGGCTCGGAGTATTCCATGACTTCGCGTCTGTATGCGCTGTCTTACGCGCATGAAGGCTATTCGACTTTGGAATCGGGCGCGGATACGGTCTTTTCCCGGAAATTCGGGAAACATTACAAGTCGGATCTGCTGTTTGGGTATTCGATCGTGAATATCACGGGCGAAGGGATTCCGTTGCGTGAGCTGGGAGAGACGGTTTTCACGCATCCCCGGGTGAGTTTCACGCAGACGATTGATTATCGGGACAATGCGATTTTGCCAAAAAACGGTTGGTATCTCAAAATGCCTTTGCAGATTGGCGCAGCGATCGGAGATGATACGACGGGTTACCTCAAAGGCGGCATTTCGGGCGGTTGGTATCACGAGCTGAATAAAAAGTATGGGGTTTCTTTGGGGGGAAATATGGGATTCCTCATTCCGTCGGGCGATAGTGAGGATGTTCCGATCGATCTGCGGCTATTTAATGGCGGTGCGCGCAGCGTCCGCAGTTTCCCAGAGCGTGAATTGGGCCCCCGGACGCAAGATGACGATTATCCAACCGGTGGTGAAGCCTCGTGGACAATCAGTTCGGAGCTGACGCGGGTCGTTTCCGGACCGGTAAGCGCGGTGGCATTTGTCGATGCGGGGACGCTGGATCGGGCATTTGATGATTTTGGAGCGAGTGACGTGGAAATCGCCGCCGGTTTGGGATTGCGCCTGAATTTGCCGATCGGACCGGTTCGTTTGGAATACGGCTACAACCTGACGCGCGACGCCAACGAGCCTGCCGGGGCCTTGCATTTCGCGATCGGTTTGGCGTTTTAAGAGTCGAAAAACGGTGCGAAACCTTGTGCTGGGTCAGACGATCTCTGGTGGCAGTTTGACAACTTGGTCGCGGAGCTGGACGTAGAATTGATCGCCCGGTTCCGGGGTGATGATGGCACCGCCGGTGAAGCTGCCGAACGACGGGAGAACGAGCGTCCGGTTCCGCCAGAGAAAACAAGGAAGGCGAAGAGACGTGCGTTTTCCATCTCGGATTTTCACCACCGGATGCCAGTGACCGGCGATGTTAAAATGATCGGGCGAGGCTTCGGCGGGATCATGGATGACGCGGAAATTTTCCAGATCGAAGTGCGTTTGAGCGACGAGACCGGAGGGGAGGTTTCGGATTTTTGCGTCGTGATTGCCGAGGACCAGGGTGAGCGGGATTTGCAGGTCGGCGATGAACGTTTGGAGCGACCAGTTGAGTTCGGGGGTAATTCCGGCGGGTGCGTGGAAAAGGTCGCCAGCGATGACGAGTCGCGAGGCACCGGTTTTTTTCACCAATTCGAGGAGACGACCCAGATCGCGGGCGGTGTCGCCTTCCGGAACGGGCAAACCGCGGGCGCGAAAGGTGGCGGATTTTCCGAGATGGAGATCGGCTACGACCAAGACCGGTCCGGACGGGGTGTGAATTAAAATCGCGCCTTCGGTTGAGAGCGAAAACGTTTGTTTTTCAAGTGTGAATAAGTTCATCCGGCGGCTTTTTCGAGTTGGACCAGCATGCTTTCAAGTCGGGTGTGGGCATCCGGTCCGAGGTGGATCGCTTGCAATCGGTCGGCCCACAGGGGAAACGCCATGGGGCTCAGGTTTTCGGTTTCGACCGTAAAAATCGGCCGTTGTGAAAGACTGTGAATAACCGTGTTAAGACGCGTAAATTCCAATTGTTTCTCCAATATTTCCCGTTCGGACTGAAGCAGCAGCAGGTTATCGGCGTCGTAGCGCTGAAGAACTTCAAACAGCAATGAAGCGCTCGATTGAATTTCCCGTTGGGATCGGTCGGGTCGGCCGGGCGGGGTTTGGAGGATGAGCCCGGAGACACGGGCGATTTCGCGGAACTGGCGGCGCGAGAGCTCGGCGGTGTTCATGCAATCGACCAAATCCTCGAGCAGCGAGTCGGTGCTGAGATTTTTCCGAATGCTGTCTTCGTCGAGGTTCAGCCCGCGTTTGGCGTTGAGGGAAAATCCGTAATCGTTTTGGCTGGTTTGGATGGCTTCGCCGGTTTGCCGGGAAATTCGAAACGCGATGAGGGCGGCGAGGCCCTCGTGGACGAGGCGGCCGGCGAATGGGAAAAAATACAGATGCTCGCCTTCGCGGGTTCGAGCGTGCTCGACCAAAAGCGAGTCGTCGTCGGGCAGGCGTGACCATTTTCGCTGGATGTCGAGGATCGGTTTCACGGCGTCGATTTCCGGAGAGGGAGAACCGTGGCCGTTGAGTCGGCGGGAAAGGGCGTGGGAAAGCTCGGTGGAGAGCGGCATTTTTGCGCCGCCCCAGATGGCGATTTGGCCTTTGCCGGTTTTGGGGGCGGGTTTGACGGTCGCGACGCGTTGGTGGATTCGGACGAGTGTGAGGAATTTCCCGGCGAAAATCAGATGATTGCCCGGGCGGATTTTGGCGATGAAGGATTCTTCGACGGAGCCGAGTGTGCGCCCACTGGCGAACTTTAGCGAAACGGTCGATTCGCTGGCGATGGTGCCGATGCTCATCCGGTGCTGCGTGATGAAACGTTTGTCATCGACGACGTAGCGACCGTCTTCGACGCGAGCTTTGTGATAGCGCGGATAAGCGGCGAGGGCTTTGCCGCCGTTGGAAATGAAGCCGATTGACCAGTCCCATTCCTCGTCGGTGAGATTTCGGAACGCGTAGCTCGATTGGATTTCGCGTCGCATTTCCTCCGGTTTGAAAGGAACGCCGATCGCGCAGGTGATCAGATGTTGGACGAGTAAATCGAGCGGTTTTTGCAGCGGAGGTTTTGCTTCGATGCGACGTTCGAGCGCGGCGTCGCGGGCGGCGGCGAATTCGACGAGTTCCAGCGCGTGAGTCGGTACGCCGAGAATCCGCGACGTGCTCCCCGGTTGGTGGCCGGAGCGACCGGCGCGTTGCAAAAGCCGGGCAATTCCTTTGGGCGAGCCGACTTGGATGACTTGGTCGACCGGTGAGAAATCGACCCCGAGATCGAGCGAGGACGTCGCGACCACGCAGCGGAGCGAACCGGTTCGCAGTCCGTTTTCAGCGAGTTCTCGTTCCGAGCGGTCGAGCGATCCGTGGTGCATCGCGAGCTGGTCGTGCCAATCCGGTTTGAGGGCGAGCAGTGCTTGGAACCAGATTTCCGTTTGCGATCGGGTGTTGGTGAAAAGCAGGGTGGTTTTGGCTTTTTCGAGTTCCCGGACGACTTGGGGTGCGAGCCGTGTGCCGAGGTGGCCGGACCAAGGAAACCGGTCGATTTCCTGAGGGATGATCGTTTCGATGACGATTTCCTTTCGGAGATTGGCGGAAACTTCGACGGATTTTTTGAAAGCCGAGCCGAGCAGGGTTTCGCGGGCTTCGGTGAGATTTCCGAGGGTCGCGGAAAGTCCCCAGACGCGCATTTTGGGAAACCAGGCGCGCAAGCGGGCGAGGCAAAGCTCGGTCTGGACGCCGCGTTTGGTGCCGAGAAGTTCGTGCCACTCGTCCACGATCACGCAGCGGAGATTCGCAAGCTGATCGGCGAAATCCGCGTGCGTGAGCATCAGCGACAGCGATTCTGGCGTGGTGACGAGGGTGAACGGGAGTTTTTTGCGGAGCTTTGCGCGGAGCGAAGTCGATGTGTCACCGGTTTTCGCTTCGGCTTCGAGTTGCGGCGCGAGTTCGGTCAGAGGTTCGCGAAGGGCGCGGAGCGTGTCGACCGCCAGCGCACGGAGCGGCGTGATCCAGAGGATCTGGCAGGTGTTTTTCGGTTTCGGATCTTCCAGAGCCTCGGCCAGCGGACCGAGATAAACGGCGAGGGTTTTTCCCAAACCGGTCGGGGCGTGGAGCAATCCGGACTTTCCTTTGAGGTAGGCGGCCCACGTTTCTTTTTGAAAATCAAATGGTTCCCAGCCCTTCGAATCGAAGAAGGGTTGAAGCGAGGAAACCGGCATGGCCGAGCTTCGACTGGCGAGAGTCGCATTTCAAGCGGACCAGTGAAGAGATGAAGCGTTTTTACGTGCGGACGGGCGGTGAGCTCGCTTCACTGCGGCATGAAGACAAGTTTGGGTCGCTGGATGCTGGGATATGGAATCTTTTTGTGTGTCTGCGGCATGGTCGGATTTTTCGCTGCGCCCGGGTTGGGAAAACAATTGGCGGCGAGCGGGACGGCGTTTGGCGGATTGTCGCTGATTTGGGCGTTCCTGCTGGAGCGGCGGCGCAAACCGGCATGGTGGGGCGCGGTTTTGACGACGGCAGTTTTGGCGGTGGTGTTTCTTTCGCGGGCAACGGGTGCGATGGCACTGGTCGAACCGTCGCGAGTGGTTGCAGGGCTGAATGCGATTTCCTTTCTTGGATCGATCATCACCGTGGCGATTCTGTTTCGCGGGCGGGGTGAAATTTTGAGCAAGTAATGGGTCGTATTTTATCGATCACTACGCGGGATTTGCTTGAGATTGACCCTCGCGCTCCCCGAGATTACGAGATTCCCAAGAAACTTTTAAAACCATGGACCTGACCACCACAGCATACGGAACCTGGAGCGGCGGCCGCTTCATGCACTTTGGCGAAACCCTCTCGGAGGAACGCTTCATCGGCTGTATCGAGACGGCTTACGAAGCGGGAATCCGCACGTTTGTGACGTCGGATGTTTACGGAAATGGAAAAGCGGACGAGCTTTTGGGCAAGGCGCTCAGTGGAATCGATCGGGAAACTTACGCGTTGGTCGGCATGATCGGCCACGATTTCTACGAAGGCCAGCGGCAGGGGAGTCAAGGTTATCCGCGGTTCACCGATCCGACTTTGCGCGGTCCGGAGGGCTACGCGAGCTTTGTGCGGACGGCGACGAGCAAATCCCTCGAACGCTGCGGGACCGACCGGTTTGATCTGTTGATGCTGCACAATCCGGACGAAATTGGTTACACCAGCGAGGCGCTCTGGAAGGCGTTGGGCGAAGCAAAAGACGAAGGTTTGACCGACCGATTGGGCATTGCGCCAGGACCAGCAAACGGATTTACCTTGGACTTTGTCGGCTGCCTTGAGCGCTTTGGCGAGCTGATCGACTGGGCGATGGTGATTTTAAATCCGCTTGAGCCATGGCCGGTTGGGCTGACCTTGCCGAGCTGCGAAAAGCACGGCGTGAAAGTGATGACCCGTGTCGTCGACTACGGCGGAGTCTTTCACGATGACCTCGGCGAAGGACATATCTTTAAACCGGGGGATCACCGCACCTATCGGCCTGCGGGTTGGGTCGAGAACGGAATCGAAAAAGCAAACCGGATGCGTCCGATCGCCGAGAAATACGGACTTTCCATGTTGGATTTTGCATCGATCTGGAATCTCAGCCAGAAACCGGTCGAATGCGTCGTGCCGACGTTCATTCAGGAAGCCGGCGAAAATGCGCGTTTGATCGAAGATAAGATCAAGGCTTTCGCAAAACTTCCGAATATCCGACTGACGGCCGAAGAAGTCGAAGCGGTTCGGCAGATCGGTGATAACACCGGTTGCATGACGCTCAAAGGCGCCAGCAAACGCCACGCGGTGAGCGAACGCTGCGATGAATGGCCGATGCGCGAAGATCTGCTAGAAATCGCCGGTCGGAATAATCTCGGGACGGATTGGTGAGTCGGACTGGGGTGTCGGACCGTACGGCATCTTCATGAAAGCCGTGTCGGTCGACGGCGTGAGACGTCATCTCCGAGGGATCGCGAAGTCCCGTTTGCCGGGCCAACGGTTCGCGATTCCTTTGCCCAGGCCGGCGGCCTGGGAAATCCGTCTTCGAAATCCTAGCACGCCAACGGTGGGCGATACCGGTTTGGCGTTTTTATCCGGCCGCGACGCCACTCCGGGCTGCGGATTCCTCTAAAATTGGACGTCGTCACCTCTCGCTGCCCGTTGGGCCGCAAATTCATCGGATGCACTTCACCCAGCCCGATGGGCTGGGCTAAGGAATTGCGGACCGTTGGCCCGTGAAGAACCGTTTGCCCGGGTGAAACCGATATGTCGATCTGTTAAAACAATCTTGTAAGCCAACGGGGCAATATCGGTTCTTTATCTGCATGCGCCAAAGGTGCATCACCCTTTAGCCCAGGCCAGCGGCCTGGGAAATTGCATTCCGGAAATTCATGGCACACCACCGGTGGGCGATACCGGTTTGGCAATTCCGTACGGGCGGCGGCTGTTTACGGTCTCGCGACCCTTTGGGCCGCGAATAGAGAACGCATATTACCCAGCCCGATGGGGTGGGCTAAGGAGTTGCGGACCGTTGGCCCGTGAAGTCATGTCACGCCGACTGGCTGTTCCTTGGTAGGATTATTTAGACGGCAATCACTCTCCCGCATCTGGATAAGAGCCGAGGAGTTTGACCAATGAGCAATGTTTTCCGAGTTCCTTGAGGGCGTCGGCGACTTTTGGGTCTTCGCAGTGGCCAGCGAGGTCGACGTAGAAAATGTATTCCCAATCTTTCCGTTTTGACGGCCGGGATTCGATTTTCGACATGTTGATTTCGAATTGATCGAACGATTTCAGCGCGTTGACCAAGGAACCGGGTCGGTCATGGATGGCGAAAAGAATCGAGGTGCGATCGTTGCCGGTGGGTGGGCAGGGTTTTTCGCCGATGACGAGAAACCGGGTGGTGTTGGTCGCCCGGTCTTGGATCGATTCTTCGAGCAAATTCAGGCCGTACATTTCCGCTGCGAGCGCTCCGCCAAGTGCGGCGGCACCTTGATGAGCGTTGTCGCGGGCGAGTTGCGCGGCTTTTGTCGTCGATGAGACCTCGACGAGATCGGCTTCGGGGAAATTTTTCAAAATCCACGACCGGCACTGGCCGAACACTTGGGGATGCGAATAAAGCGTTTTGATTTCCTTTTTGGGAATCGACGCCATCAGGCCGTTTTCGATGCGAAGCAAAATTTGTGCACAAATGAAAAGCGGTGAATCGACGAACAGATCGAGCGTGTGTGAAACCGCGCCTTCGGTCGAATTTTCGATCGGCACCACGCCGTAATTGGCCGTTCGACGTGCGACTTGATCAAAAACGTCCGAGAAATTCGGCTGTGGCGCGTAGTTGACCGAATGTCCGAATTTTTTGATGGCCGCTTGGTGGGTCCAGGTTCCCTCCGGTCCGAGATAGGCGATTTTCAGATCGTCTTCCAAAGCCAGCGCTGCCGACATGATTTCGCGGTAAATGGCGCGGATCGATTTTTCCGGCAGGCGACCTTGGTTCATTTCGATCAACCGGCGCAGAAGTGATTCTTCGCGTTCCGGGGCGTAAATTTGCAGGCCGTCGCGTTTTTTGACGACTCCGACTTCGTGGACCAAGTCGGCGCGTTGGGAGAGAAGATTGAGGAGGTCTTGATCGATCGTATCGATCTGTTTGCGGATGTCGTCGAGGTTCACAGCAGGGAAAATTAGGCTTGAGAAGGGGTTTCAGGGTCGGCGATTTCCGCGGCGGCGGGACTACCGACGGCGCTGAGGGCGAGTTGATGTTCGGCGTCGGCGGTCGGTTGAGCCGCTTCAGGCTCGGGGAGTTTGACTTTTCGGAGTTCCGACGCGTTTGGCAAGTCGTCGATCGAGCGGATTCCAAAGTGTTCGAAAAAGAGATCGGTCGTGCTGTAAAGGAGCGGCCGACCGGGGAGTTCCGCGCGACCGCCGATCCGGATCAGATCGCGATCGAGCAATTTTTGCAGCATGCCATCGCAGGCGACGCCGCGAACCGCTTCGATCGCTGCTTTGGTAATCGGCTGGCGGTAAGCGATGATCGCCAAGGTTTCCATCGCCGGGCCGCTCATTCGTTCCGGTTTGCGGCCCGGGAAAAGTTGGCGGACGAATTCGCCGTATTCCATGCGGGTGTAGAGTTTCCAGCCTTTCGTGCGTTCCAGAATCGTGAATGCACGACCGGTTTCTTCGTAGGCGGCGTTGAGTTCGGTGACTGCGGCGAGGATTTCCTCTGGACCGATTGCGGCCAGGCCGGTGAGCCATTCGGGAAGGGGCGGATTTTCTTTTCCCTCTTCGGTTTCGCGGATTCTCAAGTCTTCGGCTTCGGCGACACGGGCGCGCACCAACCGGGCAATCTCCTCCGTGGTGAGAGGATTTTGTGAGGCGATGAGTAGGGCTTCGACAATCGTGCTGAGCTGCATGACAAGGCGACAGCGTAGGGAGCCGGTCGCGCATTTCAAGCACGGTGCGGGAAAGGTTTTGGCGGTTTATTTCGCAAGAAACGAATTTTCACCTTGCTGACGAGAAGTTCAGGGGCTAACCCACCGCGCTCTCCTCGCTTGCGGTTATTCAGAATCGCCGAGGGAAATCTTTTTCAACCGAACCACCATTTGCGATATGGCCGCGAAAAAATCGACAACCAATGAGGCGGCTACCCCGTCCAAGTCCGCGAAAGCTCCTGCAGCCGAAGCGAAAAAAGCATCCACTTCCAAAAAGGCAACCGGTGGGAAAGAGGTGATCGACGCTGAAGTTTCCGCCGATACCGCGCCTAAAAAGGCGGCTCCTTCCAAGGTGGTTTCTTCCGCGAAGCCGAAAAAAGAAGCTGCTGAAAAAGCGCCTGCCAAACCGGTTGCGGAAGCTCCGGTCGAGGCCGAGGCCGTCAAAAAAGCCGTGGTTCCTGCTGCTGCGCCTGCCGCGAAAAAGGTCGCGCCGGTCAAGCCTCGCTCGTCCGTCGTCGATTTTCCCGCGCCGCCTGCGCCCGTGAAGCCTCCTTTTGTTCCGCCAAAGGCCGCACCTTCTCCTGCCGGTGAGCCGGTCGCCGCGGGTTCCAACGGTTCCCACAGCCCTGCATTTATCCAAAAGCAAAAACAACGCCTCTTGGATCTGCGTGACAATCTTTATGATGCGATGTCCGGAATGACTCGCGACACCATCCGCAACGCTCCTGAAGGTTCCGAAGCTTCCGGCAGCGGAATGCACCAGGGTGATGCGGGAAGCGACGCGTATGACCGCGATTTCGCTCTGTCCGTGCTCGCGAAAGAGCAGGACGCGCTTTATGAAATCGAGCAAGCCCTTCGCCGGATCCAAACCGGAACTTACGGCATCTGCGAAATTTCCTCCCGGAAAATCCCGCAAGCCCGTCTCGAAGTCATCCCTTTCGCCCGTTTGACCGTCGAAGAGCAGGCTCAATGGGAGAAAGAATACGGCAATCGCCGCTTCCGCCCATCCAATGAAGTCGGCTTCAGCGGAGGAAATACTTCCGATGATGAAGATTCCGATACGGTTTCTCTTGACGAGGACGACGATTAAGACAAATTCCCCCTCCCAAGTTTCTTCCCATGCCACGCGACATTATTATTCTTGAATGCACCGAAGCCAAGGCTGAGGGCAAGCCGACGTCCCGTTACGTCACCACGCGCAACAAAAAGAGCCTGCGTACACCTGGTCGTCTCGAAAAAGTGAAATTCAATCACTTCCTTAAGCGTCGCACCCTTCACCGCGAACTTCGCTAATTCTCATGTCCGAGCCTAAAACTGTCCAACGTCGTATTGCGTTCCGCAAAGCGAACCGCCAAATGCCGCGCCGCCGGCATGATATCCCTGCCGATCAAGTGGTCGCCACCAATCCTGAGCTTCTCACCAAGTTCACGACTGAAACTGGCAAGATCCTTCCTCGTCGCGTGACCGGTGTTTCTGCCAAGCTTCACCGCAAAATCACCCGCGCGATCAAGCAATCCCGCGCGATCAGCCTTCTTCCTTAATCCGGGAGTTACTTTTATCTAAAAGGAGCCTGTCCGAGAAACCGGGCGGGCTCTTTTTGTTTTCCTGCGACCATGCTGGAACTCAAAGACACGCAAAACGAAGCCGATGATCGGCAAATTCCCATCGACCGAGTCGGCATCAAAGGCCTTCGATTCCCGGTAGATATTCATGATAAAAACGATCGCACCCAACGCTCCGTTGCGACGGTTGCGTTGACGGTTGATCTTCCTGCGCATTTGAAAGGCACGCACATGAGTCGCTTCGTCGAAGCGCTTCATCAGGATGGCGGTGTTTTAGATGTGCGGACGATCGCGGATCTGCCGCGTGACTTGCTCGTCCGCCTCGGTGGAAAAAAGGCGCACGTTGAATTTCATTTTCCGTTTTTCCGATCCAAAGTCGCTCCGGTTTCCGGCAAAGCGGGTTTGATCGATTGTGACGTGCGTTTCGCGGTGGAAGTCACAGCGGACGGTTCAACCGATTTTGAGCTGACGGTTTTTGTGCCGGTTGCAACGCTTTGCCCGTGTTCAAAGGCGATCAGCGAACGCGGTGCGCACAATCAGCGGGGGATGGTGACCTTTTCCGTTCGTTCTAGCGAGCCGCTCTGGATCGAGGATCTGATCGCCATGGCCGAGGAATCTGCCAGTTGCGAACTTTATAGTGTGTTGAAACGCACCGATGAAAAGGCCGTGACCGAACGCGCTTATGACAATCCGGTTTTTGTCGAAGATCTCGTTAGAAATGTCGCCGCTCGCGCCAACGCCCACCCCGCCATCGTCTGGTACCGGGTGGAAGCGGAGAATTTCGAATCGATTCATAATCACAATGCGTACGCGGTGATTGAAAAATCGATTTAAGTTCGCCGCTCTGATTCGACCCCGGAACCGGTTTTCAGGTTTCGGGGTGAGTTTCCTCCTCCTTTTCGGCTTTCTGTTCCTGTAGGCGAATTCGGTCATTTTTAGGAGATCGGGAGGGCGCTCGTTGGCTTTCGCGTGGGCTTGTGGCAGCCGTGCGCCGGGATTTCGCCCCTTTCGAATCTCAGATTGGAAATGGGTGCCGCTTTTCCACTTCATGGAGTTGACGCTTTCCCCACAGAGTGCACACTTCCGCCGCCGAACGGAACGTCCGTTCCGGCCTAAGCTCCTGAACACAGTCATGCCAACTACCATCGCCATCAACGGATTCGGCCGCATCGGACGCCTCGTCTTCCGTGCTCTCGTCGAACAAGGCCACCTCGGAACCACTTTCAACGTCGTCGCCGTCGGTGACATCGTTCCGGCCGACAACCTCGCTTACCTGCTTAAGTATGACTCCACGCAGGGCAAATTCAACGGCACCGTTTCTTCGAAAAAGTCGAGCCCTGAGCTCGAAGAAGATGACATCATCGTTGTTAACGGCCACGAAATCAAAGTCGTAAGCGCACGCAGCCCAGAAGGTCTTCCTTGGAAAGATCTCGGCGTTGAAGTCGTCATCGAGTCGACCGGTTTGTTCACCGAAGCTGAAAAAGCCAAAGGTCACATCACCGCTGGTGCGAAAAAAGTTATCATCTCCGCTCCTGCAAAAGGCGAAGACGCGACTTTCGTGGTCGGCGTGAACGACGAAAAATACGATCCGTCGAAGCACCACATCATTTCCAACGCGAGCTGCACGACCAACTGCCTTGCTCCTCTCGTCCACGTTCTTCTCAAAGAAGGTTTTGGCATCGAAGAAGGTCTGATGACCACGATCCACTCCTACACCGCGACCCAAAAAACCGTCGACGGTCCTTCGAAGAAGGATTGGAAAGGTGGCCGCAGTGCAGCGATCAACATCATTCCTTCCACCACCGGTGCAGCAAAAGCCGTCGCACTCGTCTGCCCAGAAGTGGCTGGCAAGCTGACTGGTATGTCGTTCCGTGTTCCAACTCCTACCGTTTCGGTTGTCGATCTCACCGTTAAAACCACCAAGCCGACCTCCCTTAAGGAAATCACCGCTGCTCTTCAAAAGGCATCGGACACCTACCTCAAGGACATCCTGGGTGTCACCGGTGACGAAGTGGTTTCGACCGACTTCATCCACGACAAGCGCTCGTCGATCTTCGATGCCGGTTCCTCGATCGAACTGAACTCGACGTTCTTCAAGCTCGTCAGCTGGTATGACAACGAGTGGGGTTATTCCAACCGCGTGATCGACCTTCTCACCGACGTGGTGAAAAAAGGTCTGTAATTCGGTTTCAATTCCGAGTTTTTACCAAGCGGCAACCTGCGAAGGTTGCCGCTTTTTTTCGGTTTTGAGCGGTTAGATTTCCTGCGCGGGTCGAAACCGTTTGTGAAAATCCCCTGATGTGGCAAGGTCAGGACGATGGATATCAAACACGGCGTTCGACTTTTTTGTTCGGACTTGGATGGGACGTTGCTGGGGAAACCCGATTCAACGGCGGATTTTGTGGTAACTTGGAACGGTCAGGACAAAAAGGATCGTCCAATCCTCGTCTATAGTACCGGTCGACTTCTCAAGGACGCACGGCGAATCGTACGTGAGTCAGGCCTGCCCCTTCCGGACTATTTCATCGCTGGGGTGGGAACGACCATTCATCAAGTGGAGACGAACGAGGTGCTTCGCGAATTTTCCACCATCCTGGATGAAAAATGGGATCTGGATTTGGTGAAAAAAGTGGTTTCCGAATTCGAGGGAATTGAACCCCAGCCGGATGAACAACAGCATGAATGGAAATGCAGTTGGTTTTGGCGTGAACGCAGTCGGGAAGAGATCAATTTGCTTCGCAAGGCGCTTGCCGCAGCAGGCGCGGGCGCTCAGGTGATTTATTCGTCATCCCGTGATCTCGATATTTTACCAAAACACGCGAACAAAGGAAACTCGCTGGGCTGGTTGTGTGAACGACTTGAAATCAGTTTGGATGAAGTGATCGTTGCGGGAGATACCGGAAACGACGCGTCCATGTTCCTGCTGCCCGGTGTTCGAGGAATCGCCGTGGAAAACGCGGAGCCTGAGTTGTTAGATGCACTAATCGAAGCGGATGCCTACCGCTCGCATGGGGTCTGTGCCGCCGGGGTCTTGGAAGGCCTGTGTCACTATGGAGTGTTCGACGGAATTAAGACATGCGGCACTTCCATTGAAGATCATCCTCACGATCCGGAAATCGTGCGGCTTTTCGAAACCCCGGTGCGAACCGAAGGAAGCGAAGAGGCATTCATTCACACCGCCTATCAAAAAGCTCTGGAAGCCTTGGAGAAATGCGTGACACCGATGGGTTTCAGCGCGTGTTCAATCGGTGATAACGCCGTGACTGGCACCGATGAAAACTATAACAGCGTCTGGGGGCGGGATGGTGCGATGGCGATCACCGGTAGTCTCGCGACTCATGACGACCGCTTCCGCGACTGTCAGCGCGCGACTTTGAAAACATTGCTGGGCCATCTCGCGGAAAACGGTCAGGTGCCGGCGAATGTCCATATCGCAACCGGGGTCCCGGATTACTCGGGAGTCGGAGGAATCGCTGCAATCGATAGCGGAATGTGGGTCGTGATCGCGTTGCATGCGTTTGTTGAAAAGACCCGAGAGATTAAACTTCTTCGCGAATATCGGGAACCGATTTCCAAAGTGATGCGCTGGCTTGAAGCGCATGATAGCAATCAGGACGGGCTGTTAGAAATTCCGGAGGCGGGTGATTGGATGGATTTGTTCAATCGCAGTTATAATGTTTTGTATGATGAGGTGCTGTGGTGCCGGGCAAACGTTTGTTATGCGCGCATGATGGAATTGCTGGGCGATAAAGCAGCCGCCAGCCGTTATTTCCTCCGCGCGGAACGAGTGAAGCAGGCGATTCTCAAACGTTTTTGGCCGACAACCGGCGCATTGCCAGGCTCGGAAGGAACCGTGGGCTTCGACCAAGTGCAGCATGCGATCGGAGATTCCCGTTATCTTCTGGCTCAGGTGACTCCGTTTTCCTTCGACTGGAGATGTGACATTCCTGGAAACGTCATGGCGTTCCTATACAATGTTTTGGATATCGAAAAAGCGAAGATTGCTTTCCGGTTCATGTGGGGAGTCGGTGTGAATCAGCCATTTCCAGTGAGGAACTTATATCCGGTCGTAAATGCGGGAGATCCTGATTGGAAAAGTTATTATACCGTCAATTTGCTGAACCTTCCCAATCATTATCACAATGGAGGTATCTGGGGTTGGGTCGGTGGCCAATGGGTCCGATTCATCAACCGCTTGGGCTTGCGAGATATCGCGCGGAAGGAACTGCTCAAACTTGCCGAGTTAAACAATCAGGGCATCTATCAGGAATGGGAATTTAACGAATGGTACCACGGCTTAACCGGTCGGCCTATGGGGAAAGCCTTCCAGGCGTGGTCGGCTTCGGAATTTATTTCGGCGTATCATGAAGTGATGGATGACTGAATAACGTTATGAGTTCTGATACTAAATCTCAATCGACCGCACCTCTGGATCTGGTTCATATATCTCTGCACGGTTTGATCCGTGGAGAAAAACTTGAACTTGGGCGCGACCCTGACACGGGTGGGCAATGTTTGTATGTGCTTGAACTGGTGAAAGCCCTCGCAGCGGATCCGCAGGTGAAGCGCGTCAGTCTGCTGACCCGCAAGGTGATCGATCCGAAGCTTTCGTCTGACTATGCGCAGGAACGGGAATCTCTAGGCGGCGGTGCGGAGATCGTGCGGATTGATGCCGGTCCGAAGCGGTATCTGCGCAAGGAGGTGTTGTGGCGACATCTGGACGCGTTTATCGACAGCACGTTGAGTTATTTTCGCAAGGAACGTCGAGTTCCTGATTTGATTCACGCCCATTATGCGGATGCCGGTTATGTGGGGCGCCACTTGGCCGCGGTTTTGGGATGTCCGTTTGTGTTCACCGGCCACTCGTTGGGGCGCGTAAAATTGCAGCGTCTGCTCGATAGCGGAACCGAACCGGAAGATGTTGAAGAACGCTATAATCTGGCGGCGCGTATCGAGGCGGAAGAGTTGAGTCTCGATGCGGCGAGCTTGGTTTGCACGAGCACGCGGCAGGAAGTTGAGGAACAATATTCGATCTATCACCAATATGCCGAATCCCGGATGCGGGTGATTCCACCAGGTGTGGATCTATCGCGTTTTGATGGGCCGGGAGATCCCGAGGTGTTGAAACGTGTCGACCAGAGTTTGTCGGTGTTTTTGCGAGATCCTAAACGGCCGCCGGTTTTGACGATTGCTCGGGCTGATGAGAGAAAGAATTTGCCCGGATTGGTGCGTGCGTTTGCAAAGAATCCATGGCTTCGGGAAAATGCCAATCTCATCGTCGTCGGTGGCAACCGCGAGACCTTGGCAAAGTTGGCGAATGGTCCGCGTCGGGTCTGGAATGAGCTTTTGCGATCAATCGATGACGCCGGGCTCTATGGAAACATCGCTTATCCAAAGCGCCACGAATCGAACGAAGTCGCCGGGTTTTATCGCTGGGCGGCAGAGCGGGGCGGAGTTTTTGTGAATCCCGCATTTACCGAACCTTTTGGCCTGACTCTTTTGGAAGCCGCAGCGGCAGGTTTGCCCTTGGTGGCGACGAACGACGGGGGGCCACGCGATATTTTGGCAAATTGTGAGAACGGCACGTTGGTCGATCCGCTCAACGAAGTCGAAATGGGCAAAGCGATCGAAGCGATTCTTTCCGATTCGCAGCATCAGCGGGAGCTTTCTCAGCGCGGCGCGGCGAATGTCCGCGAACATTATGCGTGGGCGGCTCACGTGAAACAATACCTGAAGGAAATCCGGAATATCCTTCCTTCGGTCAAGCCGCCCCGAACCAGCGGATCTCAAGGCGCCCTGGTCGCGAACGACCGGTGGGTGGTGATGGATCTGCCGCCGGATATCGAGAACGAACCGGAAGAACTGATCGAGCGGTGGAGACGGCTTTTCGATGGCGAGGCGGTGGGCTTCGGAGTCGCTACCGGTTTGGCTTACGACGATGCCTGCGAGGTCATTCGGCGGTGTGGAATGCCGCAGCCGGGATTTATCATTTCCAGTCTTGGGGCGGAAATCCGTTATGGGCACCGCGGAATCGAGGATGCAAAATGGCAGTTGCAGATTGCGGCGCGATGGAACCGAAGCGGGATTCTTGAAGCCATGGAAGGGACGCCCGGCTTGAGCATGCAGGCTGAGGAATTTCAGCACCGATTCAAAGTTTCCTACCTGATGGATGCGGGATATGCGCCCGGCCGTCAGGCCTTGCAGCGGAAATTGCGCGAAGCGGGCATTGCCGCGAAGGTCATCGTTACCGCTCGCGCCTACGTCGACATCGTTCCCATTCGCAGCGGCAAAGATGTCGCGTTACGGTATATCGAAAATAAATGGGGCATTGAGCCGGGCCGGATCTTCTATTTCGGCCGCTACGGAAACGACATCGGGGCGATGCGGGGGAGAAATCTTTCTGCCTTGCCAGCGGATGCCGATCGTGTGCTGCGGCAGATCAGGCAGCGGCCACGGATTTTTCACGCCAGCCAACCAGGATTTGCCGGGTTCTTCGAAGGGCTTGAGCATTACCGGTTTCTGGAAGGGGAAAATCCGCCACGCCCGGAGGAAGAACCGATTTCTGCGGACGAATCCATCGGTCAAATTGAGCTGCATCCGTGAGTTGACGAGTCTTGCGCGCGCGCGATGACGGGGTTAGGAAAGCGCAGCAATTTTCCCTATGGCAGCAGATTACACGGAAGCGGACATCAAATCACTCGATTGGCGCGAACACATCCGCATGCGGCCGGGGATGTATATCGGCAAGCTCGGCGATGGATCTTCCCCCGACGATGGCCTGTATATTTTGCTCAAGGAAGCGGTCGATAACTCGATCGACGAGCACATCATGGGCCACGGCAAGGAAGTGCGCATCGACATCGACGAAGAAGGACGCGTCGAAGTGCGCGACTTCGGGCGCGGGATTCCTTTGGGAAAACTCTTCGATTGCGCGGCTCAAATCAACACGGGCGCGAAATACGACAGCGATGCGTTCAAAAAATCCGTCGGCCTCAACGGCGTTGGCATCAAGGCGGTGAACGCGCTTTCCACGTTTTTTGAAATCCAAGCGTGGCGTGAGGGTCAGACCAAGGCACTCGAGTTCTCCAAAGGCCAGCTCACGGTCGATATGAAGAATCCGAAACGCGACGACGGAGCGAATGGGACGCGTCTCGCGTTTGAGATCGACCGGTCGATTTTCCCGGCGAAGTCGAAATTCAAAGAGCCGTTCGTCGAGAAGATGTGCCGGTATTATTCCTATTTGAACCCGGCGCTGACCGTTGTGTTTAATGGGAAAAAATTCCGTTCGAAAGATGGATTGCTCGACCTCCTGCGTGAGGAAATGGAAAATGAGGCGCTTTATCCGCCGATTCATTTGGTGGGTAAAGATATTGAAATCGCCTTCACCCATAGTGTCGAAAGCGGCGAAGAATATTATACGTTCGTTAACGGACAGAACACCTCTCAAGGAGGGACGCATCTTTCCGCGTTCCGTGAAGCCTTGGTTCAAGTGGTTCGCGGATTTTATAAAAAACAGTACGAACCAGCTGACATCCGTGCCGGTATCGAAGCGGCGATTTGTGTAAGAATCATCGAACCGGTATTCGAATCGCAGACCAAAACCAAACTGGGTTCAGCGACCGTCGCGCCGGAAGGCGAATCATTGAGAACGTTTATTGGGAATTTCCTCAAGCAAAGCCTCGATAACTATCTGCATAAAAACCCGCAAACTGCGGAAGCGATTCAGAAACGAATCCAAGCCGCCGAACGTGAGCGGAAAGATCTCAAAGGAATTCAAAAGCTCGCCCGAGAACGCTCGCGTCAGGCGAAAGTGCATAACAAAAAGCTCCGTGATTGCCGGGTGCGCTATGACAGCAAACACAAGCGCCGCGAAGAATCGACGTTGTTCATTACCGAGGGTGATTCGGCATCCGGTTCGATCACGAAAAGTCGCGATGTTGAAACTCAAGCGGTCTTTTCGCTTCGCGGAAAGCCATTGAATACCTTCAGTCTGCCACGGAAAATCGTTTACGAAAACGAGGAGTTCGCCCTGTTACAAGCGGCGTTGAACATCGAAGATGGGATCGAAGCGCTGCGCTACAACCGGGTGGTGATCGCGACCGATGCCGATGTGGACGGCATGCACATCCGGTTGTTGTTGCTGACTTTCTTTTTGCAGTTCTTCCCGGAAATGATCCGCGATGGACATTTGTATATTCTTCAGACGCCGCTTTTCCGTGTCCGGAATAAAA
The DNA here is from genome assembly GCA_002307065.1 of Akkermansiaceae bacterium UBA1315. GTDB lineage: Bacteria > Verrucomicrobiota > Verrucomicrobiia > Verrucomicrobiales > Akkermansiaceae > Luteolibacter. The sequence goes on from DBTN01000017.1 coordinate 112,487, forward strand.
AAGAAACGATTTATTGTTACGACGAATCCGAGCGGAAAAAAGCGATGGCGAAACTGGGAAAAAACCCCGAGGTCACCCGCTTCAAAGGCCTTGGGGAAATTTCGCCGGATGAATTTCAATTCATGATCGGACCGGATATGCGGCTCGATCCTGTGGAATACGAAGAAGGCAAAGGCGTGAAGGAGTTGCTTGCGTTTTACATGGGCAAGAACACACCCGATCGCCAGGACTTCATCATCGAAAACCTTCGCGAAGACGTGGACAAACAAATCGACGTCTGACAGGCGGGTAAAGAGGAGCGCGCTCATTTTGAGAGCGCGATTCGTAGGGATATTCTGTCACCCGTTTCTATCGCCAGACGATCAAGTTGATAGAATATCGACGCTCCATCAGCACCGGTTTGGAAATCGCTCTTTCCAAAGTTTCAGGCAGTCGCGGATTTCTTCGGATCGCCGAGTGGGACTGAGTTCCCAGATGAGCGGGCAATTTTCCGGGAAAAAATCCAGCAGCGGTTGGTAATCGAGCTCACCTGTAAACGGCACTCGGTGATCGCGGGCTGGCCACTCGACATCGTGAACATGGCCGCCGATGAGGTAGGGTGAAACTTTCTCCAGCCACTCGGTGTGATCTAACAGACCCAGGTTGTGCTTCAGTTGAACGTGACCGAAATCATGCCAGTAGCCGACCCACGGATTGTCGGCGAAATGGGTTTGTAATTTCATCATTTCGCGTTCGGTCGGCATATCTTCAAATCGGGATCGAGATTCCACGGCGAGTTTGACTCCGAGTTCCGCGGCGCGCTCGGCGATCTTTGTGAGAGCCTCGATGGCGCGGTGAAAATAAAGCGGTCCGAGTTTTTCGCGTTTTTTTACGAAGTCGATTTTCGCCTTTACGTAATCCGGCTCGTTCTGATGGCCTTCGGTCACTTGAGCGGTCAGGCGTTTTGTCCATTTTTTCGGATCCATCGGCACCGATCCCATGTGCAGGACGAGATAGTGAGCCTTAAACTCCGCGGCGAGTTCCAAGCTTTTGAAGGTCATTTCCAGCGCACGCTGGCGATCGAACGCGCGATGCGACGTATACTCGTAGGCGTCCGGCGCATCGATCATCACCTCGACAGGTGAAGGAAAATAATTGTGAACTCCCGAACAGGTGAACAGCCCGCGCTCGTAGGCTTTTCGAATTCCGGGGATTTTTGCGACGGTCATGCCGTGCGAAAGTTCAATGTGATGAAATCCCAAATCGACGATTTCTTCGATCATGGTTTCGCCATCGGAATGGCGACCGTTGTTCCAACAGGAGGAGAATGCGAGCATGGAAAATAGGATGAGGGTCAGCCGAGCAGTTCGACGAGATGACCGAAGATATCTTTGTTAATGACCATTCCGCCAAACCGGTCGGATTGAGGACCCAGGGCCGTGACCAGCGTCGGATCGGATGTGTGTGAGGTGCCGGTCCAACCGATGCTGGTGTGATTTCCGACAAATTGTCCCAACAGCCCCTCGGGTTTGGCGAGTTGTTCGTTCCATTCGAGGACGGGGCGTTTCTCGAATATTTCAATCAATGCTTCGGCTTCCGGTTTTTTTAACTCAACGCCGATCCGCGTTTTCACCAAAGCGGTGAGCTGGCTGAAATCGCTTTTTGCCTTCAGGTTTTGCCAGTCGGCGAAGACGCTTTCGAAGGATGCGTTTTGAAGGAGGATTTTCGCGAACGATGGGGTGCTTTGTTGGTAGCCGGGTCCTCGGCCGTTGAGGCCTGGATTGGCATTGCCGTGGTCACTGGTCACGATGATGAGAATGTCATCCATGCCAGCGGTCGCGGTGAGCACCGCGCCCAGTGCGTCGTCGAAAGCGAGTTGATCCCACAAAAGAGCGCCGATGTCGTTCCGGTGCGCCGCATGATCGATGCGTGCACCTTCGATCTGTAACAAAAACGGTTTTCCACTGGAAAGAAACCGGTTGAGAGCGGCGGTTGCCATTTCGGTCAGCGTCGGCACCTGAGCGGTCATTTTTGCGTCGCCGGCGCGATCGATCGCGTATGGCATGTGACCACGGGAAAACGTTCCGAGGAGTTTTGGCTCGCGGGCGGCGAGCAGTTCATCGCGAGTGCTCACGATTCCGTAGCCGGATTTCGCGAATTCCCCGGAAAGGTCGCGTTTGTCCGGTCGTTCACTGGCGCTGAAATATCCGGAACCGCCGCCCAGCAAAATATCGACTCGATCGAGATATTGGACGGCGATTTCTTCTTCAGCGCCGCGTTCGGAACAGCTCGCGGCGAAACCGGCGGGTGTCGCGTGGGTGATCGTGGCCGTGCTGACCAAACCGGTTCGCACGCCTTTTTTTCCGAGAACTTCGGCGATGGGCGTGAGCGGTCGGCCGTCTGGAAGGACGTTGATCGAGCCGTTGTTGACGCGTTGACCGCCGCCCCAGGCGCTCGACGCGGCGGCCGAATCAGTGACCATCGAATTGGCCGATGCGGTATCCATCAAGCCGCGTGAAGCGTTCGGGTGGTTGATTGTTTTCCACCAGTGAGTGCCGCGCTGTCGGGCAAGCAGGGAAAAAGATTCCGCCAGAGTCAGAACGCCGGGGCTCATGCCGTCGGAAACCATAAAGATCACCCCGCGCGCCTTTTTTCCAGCTTTCGCAGCCGGTTGTGCCGCCACTTGCGGCACTCCCAGAAGCGATCCGGCGCTGCCAAGGGTGGCAACTTTCAGCCAGTCGCGGCGAGAAACTTGCGGATCGGCGGATGATTTCATGGGCGGGATTTCACGGAGCGAGCTTTCTTTTCTTACGTCGTGAAGCATCGCAGGGCAAGCCCGGGAAAACCGATGTTGCGAACGTTTCATCAGACGCTTGCACCGGTCGCTCCGCTTCTCTAATTGTCCCCGGCATGACCCACGATCCGGACCAGCACGCTTCTCTGGGGGCGATGTATTCCGACTATTTCCTCGACTACGCCAGCTACGTGATCCTCGAGCGAGCGGTTCCGCATCTTTACGACGGCCTCAAACCGGTCCAGCGGCGGATTCTCCACGCAATGGATGAAATCGATGACGGACGGTACAACAAAGTGGCCGGCATTGTCGGAAATACGATGAACTACCACCCGCACGGCGACCAATCGATCGGTGCGGCCATCGTTCAGCTCGGGCAAAAGGAATTGCTGATCGATACTCAGGGAAACTGGGGAAACACATTGACGGGGGATGGCGCGGCCGCTCCGCGATACATCGAAGCTCGCCTGACGAAATTCGCGATCGACGTCGTGTTTAATCCAAAAACGACCGAGTGGCTTTCGAGTTACGACGGGCGACGCAAGGAGCCGGACACCTTGCCGGTGAAATTTCCGCTGCTTTTGGCGCAGGGCGTCGAAGGCATCGCCGTGGGTCTTGCCTGCAAAATCCTGCCGCACAATTTCAACGAACTGATTGAAGCGGCGATCGCCGTTTTGCGCGAGCAACCGTTTACGCTGCTGCCGGATTTTCCAACCGGTGGCATCATGGATGCAAACGAATACCGTGACGGGCTGCGCGGCGGAAAAGTTCGGGTCCGCGCGAGGATTTCAACCGAGAAAAAAGGCATCCTTCGCATCACCGAAATTCCATTCGGTACGACGACCGGCGGGTTGATGGATTCGATCGTCGCGATGGCGGACAAAGGGAAAATCAAGATCGCCAAGATTGAAGATAATACCGCGGCAAACGCCGATATTTTGGTCTATCTTCCACCCGGTGCTGATGCGGAAAATACCCGCGACGCCTTATATGCTTTCACCGATTGTGAGTTAAGTATCTCGCCGAACGCTTGTGTGATCGTCGACGGGAAACCTCAGTTCCTCGGCGTTTCCGAAATCCTTCGACGTACGACCTTCCAAACGCGTGAGTTATTAAAACGCGAACTGGAAATTCGGTTGGGTGAGCTTGGTGAAAAATGGCATTTCAGCTCGCTGGAGAAAATTTTCATCGAAAACCGGATCTACCGCGACATCGAAGAAGCCGAGACTTGGGAGGCCGTGATCCAAGCGATCGACGACGGTTTGAAGCCGTTTAAAAAGCTTTTGAAACGCGAAGTTACCCAAGACGACATCGTCCGGTTGACCGAAATCAAGATCAAGCGGATCTCAAAATTCGATGCGTTCAAAGCGGATGAAGAAATTCGCGGCCTCGAAAAATCGATTGAGGAAACCGAAAAAAATCTCCGCAATCTCACACGTTACACCATCCGCTGGTACGAAGAGCTTCAGAAAAAATATGGCAAAGATCGCGAGCGCCGGACGGAAATTCTTTCTTTCGATCGGGTTGACCGCACACAAGTCGTCGCTCTAACAGAAACGCTCTACCTCGATGCGAAGAACGGTTTCGCTGGTTACGGACTGAAAAAGGAAGAACCGGTTGAGCGTTGTTCCACTTTAGATGACATCATCACGTTCACTCAGGATGGCAAAATGCGGGTGATGAAGATCGCCGAAAAAGTCTTCGTCGGCCAGCGGCCACTGCGCGTCGCGATTTTGAGAAAAGACGAAGATCTGATTTATTCGATGGTTTATCGCGATGGGCGTGATGGAGCGATTTTGGCCAAGCGTTTCCGCGTCGGCGGCATTACCCGAGATAAGGAATACGAACTGACCAAAGGAACCCCCGGTTCCAGAATTCTCTATTTCGCCGTTCACAAGACGGAAGAGGAAAGCGCTGCACAGATGTTGCTCGTTCATCTCAAGTCGGCTCTCCGGATGCGAAACTTGATCCGTCCGCTGCATTTCTCCGAGTTCGGAATCAAAGGTCGCTCCAGCGCCGGAAATCTCGTCACCAAACACGCCATCGAAAAAATCATCCGCGCGCCGAAGGATTACGATCCGACGTTGGGAGCGTGATCATGAGAGATGGAGATCGGATCGCTGACAATCGTTTTCACATGATACAGATCACTGGGATTTCAGGTCCATCCCTGTAGTTCTTTAGCATCCCAGCAGATTTTTCCTCACCGCATCCAGGGCGGTTTGGCTGGCACCGAGTTTGAAGTCTTTGCGGTTTCTCGGGTGAAACGCGCGGAAGGCGGTGGTTTCCATACCGAGTCTTGCGACGCCGATCCATAAGGTGCCGACCGGTTTTTCGGGAGTTCCACCATCGGGTCCGGCGATACCGGTTACGGAAACGGAGATGCTTGCGCTGCTGACGGAAAGCGCTCCTTCAGCCATTTGTCGGGCGACGATTTCGCTGACGGCACCGTGCATTTCGATATCCTGCCACGAGACGTTTAGCAGATCTCGTTTGGCTTCGTTTGAATACGTGATGAAACCGTGAGTGAACACTTTGCTGGAACCGGGAACGTTGGTGATCCGGTTCGAGATGAGGCCGCCGGTGCAGCTTTCCGCTGTGGCGAGAGTCATGTTTTGTTCCCGAAGTAAACGAACGACCGTCTTCTCGATCGAAGATCCATCATCGCTGACGAGATACGGTGCAAACCGGTCGAGCACGATTTTCCGGCCAGCGGAAAGGGCATCGTCGCCACCGATGAGCCGCACGTCGACTTCGCCGATATGCGCGCAGTAGCCGACTTCCAAGCCGGGAATCTGTGCAAGTTTGGCGTCGATTCCGTCTTGCACTTCGCTTTCACCGACACCGGTGAGCTTCAGTTCAAGGGCGTCGTTTTGATTTTCCAAACCGGCTAGTGCTTTTAAGCGAGGCGCGACTTCGGCGTGATACATCGGGTAAAGTTCGCGTGGCGGGCCGGGCAAAAGGAAGACCGCGCAGTTCGAGCGGCCATTCAGGCGAGGCGGCACGTAAACGCCCGGTGCGGTTCCGTTCGGGTTTGGAAGGACATCCGCGCCGACCAAGCTGAGCGCTTGTTTGCGATTGGATTCCGCCATCGGTTTGTTGCGCAGCGCGAAAAATGCCTCCATCGATCGCATCGCGGCTTCGTCGATCATGAGTTCCACGCCGAGAACTTCGGCGGTGATTTCCCGTGTCAGGTCGTCGCTGGTTGGGCCGAGGCCTCCGGTGACAATCACCGCGTCGGCGCGGGAAAGGATGTCGGACAGCGCTTCGCGAATCGCTTCTCCATCAGGCACGGTCGTTTGTCGTTCGATGCGCAGGCCCAGTTTAAAAAGCTCGCGGCCAAACCACGCGCCGTGCGTGTTGAGCGTGTTTCCGAGCAAAAGTTCACTACCGGTATTGAGGATTTCGATGCGCACGCCGGAAACTCCGAATTTCCCGGGAAAGACTCAAGAGCCTAATGCTGGAAGCGGCGGGCGAGCAGCCAGAGCAGGCCGGGAAACAGCAAGCTGAAAAGCATCGCCCACATGGGCGTGTCACGTCCCATGGCTCCGATTGCCGCGAAAATGAATCCCATTGGCACGCTGCCGCACGCCAGCGCCAGGGAAAATTTTCCAAAAGGCATCCGCACCAATCCGGCGGTGCAGGAGAGAACTTCGGGCAAAATCGGCAGGGCGCGTGAAAGCGCGATCACCCAGCCGCCGCGTTTTGAGAAGAGATGTTTTCCCTTTTCGAAATCTTCATTTCCCAGCCAGCGTCGGGAAAAGTTTTCCCCGAAAAGGCGACCCAATCCATAACCGCACAGTCCCGCCAGGAACGAACCGGTCGCCGCGAAACATCCGCCCCAAATGGCACCATAAAGAAATCCAAGCGCTGACATCACGACGGTGCCTGGGATCGGCAAAAACAAATCCACCATCAACAATCCGATGCCGGCCGCCCACGCCCATGGCCCGGCGGATTCGAGCCAGGCGACGCTTCCCTCAAGAGAAAAACGGTTCTCCCACGCGCCGCCCCAGAGCCACCAACTGCCCAGAACCACCGCGGCGAGTGCCAGAAAAAAGATCGCCAGTCGCATGCGGCGAGAGTGCAGAAATCGACTCGGGCTTCCTAACAAAAAAGCGCCGCCCCGAAATCGGGACGGCGCGTCGGTTTAAAAAATATCAGTCTTCGTTTGGATTTTGTCCTTCCGTGCCGTGAGCTTTGGCTTCCTTCAGTTGAGCGATGAAACCGTCAAGACGGCTCGCGAGTTCACTGGAAGGCGAGATCGCGCGCGCGTCTTCCACCGCTTTCATGGCTTCGTCGAATTTGGATTGTTCGGCGAAAATCATCGCACGGGTGATGCTGACTTGCTGAGTTTCATCCGGGGGCAAGCCACCTTCTTTGAGGGTTTCATCGACGAGTTTTAACGCACCGTCGAAATCTTTTTTCTGAGCGCGGTTGTTTAGCTCATCTTCAAAGCGTCCCATTTTTTCCTTAATGGCAGCCCGTTTGACGAAACCGGTTGCGTCTTCAGGATCGGCCGCGCGGATTTGTTCGATGACTTCCGGGTAAAATTTTGCAGTGACCGAATCGTCGAGTCCGAGTGAGTCCAAAATAGCGATTAGCGCTTTTGCTTTGTCAGATCCTTCGAGGGCGGAAGCGGCTTTAAATCCGTTATCGCGGACGGTTTTTTTCGCCAGCAGTTCATCGAGATGTTTTACATAACTTTCCGCTCCACCTTCTTGATAACCGGTTGATGCGAAAGGTTTGCCTTCAGCGTCGGTCAGCAGAATCGTCGGAAATCCTTCGATGCCGTATACTTCGCTGAGCTGTTTGTTTTGCGCCTGCGTTTCGGCGGACAGTTTGGATTTGTCGTTGGGGAAATCGAGTTCAACGAGGACAAATTTATCCTTCACCCCATCCTTGAACGCTTGGTGAGAGAAGACTTCCTTGTTGAGTTTGATGCACCATCCGCACCAATCGGAGCCGGTGAAGTCGATCAGCAGATCCTTTTTCGATTCGGCGGCTTCTTTTTTCGCGGCCGTGAAATCGGAAGTCCATCCTTCTCCGCCAGCGAGGGCGAAACTGGAACAGCAAAGGGCCACAAGTGCGGCACGGGTAGAGGTCATCATTTTCATAAATCCAATGACGGCACCGTGGAACTGGTTTCGATTCTCGTCTAGAGGAAATAACCGTTCACGCGTAACCCAACCACGGCCCGAGCCATTTTTCGGTTTCCTCCAAAGTCATGCCTTTGCGTTTGGCATAGTCTTCGATTTGGTCTTTTTGCAGTTCGGAAAGGGCGAAATAGTGACTCTCCGGGTGAGAGAAATAGAGGCCACAGACTGCCGCGCCCGGGTGCATCGCACAGCTTTCGGTGAGATAAACACCGGTCGCATCCGTGGCTCCGAGCAGCTCAAAGAGAGGGGGTTTTTCGGTGTGGTCCGGTTGTGCCGGGTATCCGGGAGCCGGGCGGATTCCTTGGTAGTTTTCGTGGATGAGCTGATCGTGTGTGAGCTCGGTCTCGGTCTCGTAGCCCCAATCGACCCGGGCGCGGTGGTGAAGCAGCTCGGCGAAAGCTTCGGCAAACCGGTCGGCGATCGCTTTGACCATGATCGAGCCGTAAGGATCGTGTTGTTTGTCCAGCTCGGCGGCGAACTCGTCCGCGCCATGGATGCCGACGACAAATCCGCCGATGTAATCTTTTGCGGCAGCGGTCCCCACCGGAGCGACCCAATCCGAAAGAGCGACGTTCGGTTTTCCCGAATCTTTTTTCAATTGTTGGCGGAGGCTGTGAAACCGGTAGCGCTCGGAGGAGCGGGTTTCATCGGTCCAGACGATGATATCGTCGCCGTCCTGGTTTGCCGGGAAAAATCCGTAGATTCCCCGGGCGACGAAGCGTTTTTCCTCGATCAACCGGTCGACCCAAGCCATCGCGTCTTGATATAACTTGGCGGCTTCGGCGGCGCCTTCGGCGTTTTTAGTTTTTAAGACACCGGTTTTCCGGTCCCAGACGCCCCGCAGTTCCCAAGCGTGGAAAAAGGGTGTCCAATCGATATAATTTGCGAGTTCTCTCAACGATGGATCATCGATGACTCTCGTGCCGGTGAACGCAGGAACCGGTGGGGTATAGTTTGTCCAATCGTACTTCGGTCCGGCGGCGCGTGCTTCGGCAAGCGAGAGGGTTTCTTTTTTCGGCCCGCCGAGATAGTTGTCGCGGAGCTTTTGTTGCTTCGCCAAATTTTCCGCCACAAAGCCGGCTCTCTGATCTTCGGAGAGCAGGGACGTGGTGACGGGCACGGAGCGCGAGGCGTCGAGCACATGGACAACCGGTCCGGAATAATGTTGGGCGATCTTGATCGCGGTGTGCGCCGCTGAAGTGGTTGCTCCGCCGATGAGCAAGGGAACGGTGAATTTCAGCCGTTCCATTTCTTTCGCGACATGCACCATTTCGTCAAGCGACGGCGTGATCAGGCCCGAGAGTCCGATGACATCGGCATCGAGTTCTTTCGCTTTCGCTAAAATTTTGTCGCAGGAAACCATGACTCCCATGTCGGTGACTTCGAAGCCATTGCAGGCGAGCACCACGCCGACGATGTTTTTGCCGATGTCGTGGACGTCGCC
>DBTN01000017.1:122123-122399 GCA_002307065.1 Akkermansiaceae bacterium UBA1315
ACGTCGCCCTTGACCGTGGCGATCAGGAAGCGTCCGGCGGACCGGTTTCGTTCGGCAAGTCGCAGCGCTTCTTCATCGCTGAACGACGGGTTTTGCTCCTTGATGGCGGCGATGTCTCCGGCGAGGTATTCGGCTTTGTCCGCCTCCATGAAAGGGGTCAACCAAGCGACCGCCTTTTTCATGACTCGGGCGGATTTGACCACTTGAGGGAGGAACATTTTCCCCGCGCCGAACAGATCGCCAACGACCGCCATGCCATCCATCAGCGGGCCTTCG
>DBTN01000017.1:122647-122898 GCA_002307065.1 Akkermansiaceae bacterium UBA1315
CATGCCATCCATCAGCGGGCCTTCGATGACTTTCAAGGGGCGCGAATATTTCACCCGAGCTTCTTCGGTGTCTTCGTCGATGAACTTGTCGATGCCGCGAAGCAGCGCGTGTTCGAGGCGCTTTTCAACCGGTGCGTCGCGCCACGAGAGATCTTCCTCGATTTTTTTTCCGCCGACATTTTTGAAGCTTTCCGCCAAATCCAGCAGGCGTTCGGTCGAGTCCGGTCGGCGGTTGAGCAGCACGTCTTCGA
>DBTN01000017.1:123222-123452 GCA_002307065.1 Akkermansiaceae bacterium UBA1315
ACGATTCCCATATCCATTCCGGCTTGCCCGGCATGATAGAGAAACGCCGAATGCATCGCTTCGCGGACGGCATTGTTTCCCCGGAAAGAGAAGGAAATGTTAGAAACCCCTCCGGAAACTTTCGCCCCGGGAAGGTTTTGTTTGATCCAGCGAGTCGCTTCGATGAAATCGATGGCATAGTTATTATGCTCTTCGATCCCGGTCGCCACCGTGAGGATGTTCGGATCGAA